>JBMFHB010000092.1:0-12043 GCA_049977045.1 Occallatibacter sp. | reverse complement strand
GACCGTATGGGGCTGGTTTCGTTGCTGGAAACTCGACAACGCTTCCCGTCTACTTCATGAACCGCCGGATGCCGAACGGCACGTCCGGTGGTGTGGGAGGACGGCGGGAGTGATCCCGCCTCCTACCCGATCAGGGGTGTTTTCTACTTCTGTGATCGCCGGATCAAGATCTCCCGGACCACCATTCTGTTCGCCGTTCTCTGGTTTTCCATAGAGGACTGCCCATACTTCAGGGTGGTCGAAATATCCGCTTGGCGCATGAGGGCCTTTTGGACCTCGAGCGGTGCCTTTAGCTCGCCCAGGAAGGTTCGATACGTGTGTCGGAAGGTGTGCCAAACCGACACTTCCAAATCCTTTCTCGGTCGCCAATTCGCGGCGAGAATCGTGCACGGGAATGTTGAATTTCTTCCCCCTACCCCGGTGTTCTACTGTGCAGGCGACGCCTGGGACAGCACCGCATTCCGGGCATGCCACAAGGCACCAGCCGGCGCGCCGGATCCAATCCTGCTGTATCGGAGACGCATCATAGTGTAGTGTCTCTTGCAAAGCGTTACGATAAACTTTTTGTTTCAGGGCGGGCATTTTCAGCGCTGCCCTGCCGCGATTGACCTTGCGGATGATTTCGGCGGCGGACTTCGTCCAGATGAAAGGCTGCGGGTCAGCATTGTTGTGCTGGATGTAATCGTTGATGGCAGCTATCAGTTCGGCAACGCTTTTGAAAGTACGTCGGCGAATGCGCTGCGTCGTGATTTTTCCAAACCAGCGCTCCACAAGGTTCAACCACGATGACGATGTGGGAATGAAGTGAAAGTGGAAGCGCGGGTGTTGATCGAGCCAATCTTTGACTTCCTTTGTTTTGAAGAAACATCAGCGACGCCTGCTGGACAAGGGAAAGATCGAAATCAAGCAGTCCGGCATGTTCTGGACCGTCCGAGGGGCAAACGCCATCGTGGCCCTGCGCTGCTGCCAACTCAACGGACACTTCGAGGACTATTGGGAGGACCGCCGCGCCGCTTGATTCCACTCGCTAGGTCGCGCACCCTAATTAAAAAATAGGCACCAACCAAAGAATCGCGGCGCAGACCCGGCAAACCCCTGCAATCTGCGAACCATAAGTATCAACAGGAGATATAAAAATGAGCAATCCGGCATACGGGCGCGAACAGGCATGGAACCTGCTCGCCGAGTGGACACAAAGCGAAAGCCTCCGCAAGCACGCGCTGGCCGTGGAAGCCTGTGTCGTCGCCTACGGCGGGCAGGAAGCCGATCGGCTGGGCCTCGAAGGCGAGGCGCGTCAGGCGCTCATCGAGCTTTATTCGACGACGGCCCTCTTGCACGATTTCGACTATGAACGCCATCCCACGGCCGAGGAGCACCCGTTTGTGGGCGTGCGCGAACTGGAGCGCCTGGGCTGGCCCGAAGAGCTGCGCATCGCCATTCTCGGCCACGCACAGTACTCCGGTGTCCCCTGCGGCTCGCACCTGGCCAAAGTGCTCTTCGCCTGCGACGAACTGGCTGGTTTTCTGACCGCCTGCGCCCTCGTCAAGCCCTCGAAAGCCATCGCCGATGTGGAGACCGCGAGCGTCAAAAAAAAGATGAAAGACAAGGCCTTCGCCCGCGCCGTCAACCGCGAGGACATTCGACACGGAGCGGCAGAGCTGGGCGTCGATCTCGACGCGCACATCGCATTCTGCATTGAAGCAATGAAAAAGAGGTCGGCGGAACTGGGTCTTTGACTGTCGGTGAAAACGCAATGGGATGGACTCTGGCGGGAGGCGCCTTGCAACCCCGCGTAGGCTCTCACACAGGGCAAACGCATATTGGATAGGAGTCCTTGCTTGCCTTGCATCCCGACTCCACTCATCGAGCATTGTCATCCCGAACGGAGTGAGGGATATGCGGTTGTCTTTCTCTCTATGCCGCGTCGTCGGGTGAAATCAGCCTGCCAAACCGAAGGTATACGTGAGAAATAGACCTGGAAAGCAACCGCGGATTCTTCGTCGCTGCGCTCCTCGGAATGACAGCGCAAAGAGCATGGTTCGTAAAGCGTCCAGCAAATTGAAATGCGTTTGCCCAGGGCTCTCACAGCCCGCGTTGCCACAGGATAAACTTATCCCGTAAGAAGATTCGGCGCTTCGGTGATGGCTTCATTGGCGATGCGACGTTGCTTTTTCGATTCTGCACCGCGCGCGAGAACCGATCCTCGCGCATACCAACCATTGTGAGGGGAAATGATGGAGATAAAAGAGCCATCCCGCGTATCGCGCAGACAATTTGTGCAGGGCTGCGGCGCCGCAGCGACTCTGGCGCCGCTTGCGGCCTGCATCGGCTGGAGCACGCCCAAGGCATGGGGCGCTGAAGCAAGCGGCCCCGCGCAACGCATTCTCAGCCTGAATAAGGGGTGGCTCTTTGGCGGCAGATCGACTGCCGCGGCACTGGCTCCCGGCTACGACGACCGCGCCTTCGCGCACGTCACGATGCCGCACACTGTCACCGAACTCTCCTGGCGGAACTGGTCGCCCTCGACGTGGGAGGATCTCTTTGTTTATCGCAGGCGCTTGACTGTGCCTTCCGCATGGAGTGGCATGAGGGTCTTTCTGCACTTTGACCGCGCGATGGCAAGCGCGACTCCGGTGGTGAACGGCCACAGCCTAGAGCCGCACGCTGGCGGTTTTCTGCCCTTCGACCGCGAGATCACCAGCATCGTAAACGATAAGGAAAACGTGCTCGCCGTGGCCGTCGATGCGCGCTGGCTGAATGTGCCCCCAGCCGGCTCGCCGCGCGGACCTGAAGCCGTGGACTACTTGTTGCCCGGTGGCATCACGGGCTCGGTCGAGCTTCGCGCCCTGCCGACGATCTTTTTGCGCGAGGTCTTTGCCAGGCCGGTCGATGTGCTCGATCCAAAACGCCGCGTCGAAGTCACCTGCCGCCTGGATACGGCGGCGGCGCTGCCGGCGCGGATTCGTCTGGAGGCTGAATTGCGGTTCGGCGGGCAAACCGTTGCCCGCGCCACGAAGAGCGCGCAGATGGAGAAGGCCGACGAGGAATTTCACCTGACGCTTGGCGATCTGGGCAACGTCCAGCTCTGGGATCCGGATCGCCCGCATCTCTACCGCGTCGTGGTGACGCTCCTTGCCGGCGAGCGTCCATTGCACCGATTTGCCGCGCGCATCGGCTTCCGCGAAGCTCGCTTTGCCGTTGATGGATTTTTCCTGAACGGGAGCCGCACGCGCCTGTTCGGGCTAGACCGTCACGAGCTCTACCCGTATCTCGGCTTTGCCGCGCCGCCGCGGCTTCTGCGCCGCGATGCCGAGATTCTGCGCCGCCAGTTCAACTGCAACTTCGTGCGCTGTTCGCACTATCCGCAGTCCGAGGCATTTCTCGACGCCTGCGACGAACTCGGGCTCATGGTGTGGCAGGAGCCGCCGGGCTGGCAGTACATCGGCGACGAAAGCTGGCAGGATCTGGCCGTGCATGACGTGGAGGCCATGATCCGCCGGGACCGCAATCATCCCGCCATTGCGATCTGGGGCGTGCGCATCAACGAGTCGCGCAACGATCCCGAGTTCTATCGCCGCACGCGCGAGGCGGCCATGACGCTTGACGGATCGCGTCCCACCTCGGGAACCATGACGCCGAGTTCGAGAAAAAACTGGCGGCAGGAGTGGCATCAGGACGTCTTCGCATTCGACGACTATCACGCCGCGCCGGACCACACTGTGGGCATTGCCGATCCAGTCGAAGGTTTCCCCTACATGCTCGCGGAGACCGTGGGCCAGTTCGACTACGCCACCGGCAAAGGCTTCGACATGAAGTACCGGAGAGCCGGCGACATCGGGCAGCAGACGGTTCAGGCAATCTATCATGCGCAGGCTCACAGCCGGGCCGCGGACCACCCGCGCATTGCGGGAACCATTGCCTGGTGCGCCTTCGATTACGCCAGCCTCTTGAACGCCTATGAAGCGGTCAAATGCCCCGGCATCGCTGATGTCTTCCGCCTGCCCAAGCTCGGTGCCTCATTCTATCTTGCGCAGGTGGATCCCTCGGTGAAGCCGGTCATTGAACCCGACTTTTACTGGGACTTTGGACCGCAAACGCCGGAAGGCCCTGGCAACCATGCCGCCATCTTCTCGAATTGCGACCGGCTTGAGATTTTCCTTGACGGCAAGCCGCACGCGACCCTTCATCCCGATCGCGCGAACTATCCGAACCTGAAGTTCCCTCCCTTCTTTGCCGATCTCAAGCTCGATGGCTCGGCGCATCCCGAGTTGAGAATCGACGGCTACGTTGGCGGCAAGCTTACGCATTCGCGCTCGTTCTCGTCGGACCGCGCAGCCGACCGCTTCTGGCTCCATGCCGACGATACGGACCTTGTTGGCGACGGCTCGGATGCGACGCGGCTCGCCTTTGCGGTCGTCGACAAGTTCGGCGCCCCGCGGGCGTTTGCCGGCGGCGAAGTTTCTCTGCGTCTCAATGGCCCAGGAACAATCGTCGGCGACAATCCCTTTGCGCTGGAGCCAAACGGCGGCGCGGGCGCTGTCTACATCAGGACCATTGCGGACCGCACGGGCGTTATTCTCATCGCGGCGCGCCACTCTTCGCTCGGAGCAGGCCTGGTTCAGATTCGCGTGCGATCGCAACAGAACCAAAGCTAGCGCCGCCGCTATCGTCTACGATGGGCCTATGGGCGCTCTGCTCGATGTGCGCAATCTGGAGGTGGGCTTTGGCGCGACGGAGGCCGTGCGCCGTGTGAACCTGCGTCTCGATGAGGGCGAAGTACTGGGTCTGGTCGGCGAGTCGGGATCGGGCAAGAGCGTAACATCTCTTGCGATCATGGGTCTGCTGCCTCCGGCGGCGCGCGTTCGCGGCCAGATCCTGTGGCAAAGCGCGGCCCCGGCCGATCCAGTGGACCTGCTGCAACAGCCCACGGCAACGATGCGCCACATGCGCGGCCGCGAGATCGCGATGGTCTTTCAGGAACCGATGACCGCGCTCAATCCCGTGATGAGCGTAGGCCGGCAGGTGGCCGAATGCGTCACGGCGCATCATCCCTCGCTCACCGCCAGGGAGGCAAAGCGGCGGGCGATTGTAGCGCTCGAAGAGGTCGCCTTGCCGCAGGCCGCGCTTCGTTATGGCGACTATCCGCACCAGTTTTCCGGCGGGCAGCGCCAGCGCATCCTCATTGCCATGGCGCTCATCAACCGGCCAAGGCTGCTGATTGCCGATGAGCCCACCACGGCCCTCGACGTGACCGTGCAGGCGCAGATTCTGGCGCTGCTCGCGGCGCTGCAGCGCGAACACTCGCTGGCCATGCTTTTCATCTCGCACGATCTGGCCGTGGTGAGCCAGGTAGCTGGCCGCGTCGCGGTGATGCTCGCCGGAGAAATTGTGGAGACGGGGCGCGCGGACCGGCTTCTGCTGGCGCCGCGGCACGGCTACACGCGCAAACTGCTCGCGGCAGTGCCCACCTTGCGCAGCGATCGCAGCCAACCGCTCGCGATCGCCGGACGATAGCGGCGCCCATCACCTTCCGCCTCGTACACTGAGGAGAGAGGTTGCGCATCATGCCATGGACGGCTCAATTCCTGCTCTCGGCATTTTCGCCGGCGCATTTCCCCAGGGACAGCGCGCCTGAGATCGCGTTTCTGGGCCGGTCGAACGTCGGCAAATCGAGTCTGCTCAATGCGCTCGTCGGCGATAAAGCCGCGCGCGTCTCCTCCACGCCGGGCCGCACGCGCGCCATTAACTTTTTTCTGGTTTCGGACGAACGGGAAAAACGGCGCGCAATCTTCGCCGATCTGCCCGGCTACGGCTACGCAAAGATTTCCAAGTCGATTTCGGCCGAGTGGCCGGCTTTTATCGAGCCGTATCTCGCCGAGCGCGGATCGTTGGCGTTGTGCATCTGTCTGGTGGACGCCAACGTGCCGCCGCGGCCCAACGACCGCCAGTTGCTGGAGTGGCTGCGCGCCAGAGGCCGTAACTATGTCGTGGTTGCCACCAAAATCGATCGCATGGGCGGCAACGAACGCACGCGGAACCTGGCGGCGTTGAAGCGCGGGCTCGAGGTCGAGGAGATTCTGCCAGTCTCGGCGAAGACCAGCTACGGGATCAAAGAGTTGTGGCGCAGAATTGCGGAAGCAGGGACTCAAGGACTGAGGGACTGAGGGACTGGAAGGCGCAAGGATCAGGATTTTTCCGGCGCCAACCGATACCTCTTTTCCTCGCCGCGGGTATAGACGCACAGCTCGCACGGGAACGTAATCTCGCCGCGATCCACGCGGCTTTTGCTCTCTTCGGCAAACCTGCTGGCAAATGCACGATTGGCGAGGAGCAGACGCAGACCCTGCGCCAGACGGCCGAGATAGCGTGGCGCAAGCCGCAGCCAGCGCCGCGCAGCCCACTGATCCGCGTTGAGGCAGGCCAGTGCGGCTTCATCCAGCAGCGCCAGTTCTTTGTTACGGCCCGAATCGACGCGCCAGACGATCAACGCCGGCGCGCGGGCGGAATCGGACCCATCGGACGCGCTTTCGTCGATGCGCGGCGATGCGGAATCTACCGCATCGGGCAGGTCGCTCCGCAATCGATCGGGCAACACCCCGCGCTCGCGCAGCTCGCGCTCCATTGCCGCAGGCTCCATTGCCACGCATACCGCGACTGTTTCGCGTTTACGAAGCTGGTTCTTGAGAATGCGCAGGGCCTCATCGAGCGAAGTCACCAGAAAATCGGTGATGCCGTCGTGGATAGCCTGCTTTTGCACGGTGCGGTCGGCCGATGCCACAAGCGTTGCGGCTCCGGCGATGTTCGCCGCCGCCACGAGCGCGCGACCCGCGCCGTCGAGTTCACCTGCGTAGAAGAAACTCCCGCCGAGGCCCAATTCAGGATCGGCATCACGCGCCGTCAGTTCCGCGTAGGCGTGTGCTACGCGCAAGGCAAATTCGGGAACATTCTGGATTGGAGCGGAGAGCGGCACAAGCCCATCCTATCGATTCGCGGGGCTGAAGAACGAGTCGCGCGGCGGCTAGTTCTCCTGCTCGCGCCAGTTGCGTTTGCGGACGAAGAAGATGAATTCACCGGGTTTGGCCGTGTAGTTGGTTTTGCCGCATTCGTTGCGGGCCACCACGCCCGATTGCAAAATGGCAGAGATGGGGTACCAGATGTCTCTTTCCTTGTCGTCTTCCTTCGCAGCGTCGCAATCGATATAGGTCTGCAACGACAAGTCGTAGCTAGCCTTGACGGCGATCTCTTTGGCGCTGGCGGGAAGCGCGACTGTCACGTTTCCGTCGTCGCCGATGTGCACCCATTCGTTGTGCGTCGTCTGGTGATGGTCGACGCGGACGAGGAAGTTCGAAGCATCCACGGGCAGGCCGGTCTTTCCGTCGAGAATGCGGATATGCACAACGTTTTGCGATTGCGCGTGGAGGGTAGCGCAAAGGGCGGCTACCGATGCCCATCGCGCCAGTGTGTGGATCGAAACCATAGCACCATGGTATCGAAGTTCACCAGGAAGGCTACCAGGAAGAATAGGGCTGTCCGTCGCTGCCCGTCTCCGACGATCCGGAGTGCACATCGGTGATGCCGGGATCGGTCTCATCGAGAGAGTACATGGCGTCGCTGGAGTCAGTGACCCAGGTGTCGGTGCTGCGCGTCATCGGGTCCTCCGGAATCTGCTTCAGATAGCCGGCCTGCACCAGGTCGTCGAGCGATTGCGGGCCCTTCTGCTTGTCCATGGTGTAGGTGTCGATGGCGGTGCGTATGGTCTGCAGGTCTTCTTTGAGGGCGGCCTCGCGCGCGTGCTTGATCGCGCCCACGAAGCTGGGAATTGCCAGGGTCAGGAGAATCCCCATGATCGCGATCACGATCATCAACTCGATGAGGGTAAAGCCGGATTGTGTGCGTCGGTTGCTCATGTCTTATAAGTGGTCAGCGATCAGCGATCAGTCAAAACTTCGGCAGTCAAGCCACATCGACTGCTATTGGCGCGAGAGACTGACCACTGACCACTGACCACTGTCCACTGTCTGCTGTCTACTGTCCTTCACCACGTGCTGTACTTCGTCCCGTCCAGCGCCGTGCCCTGCGACTTGGAATGGACATCGAAAACACTCTGTCCGCCCCAGGAGTCGGAGTCGGGATCGTCCTGCATCGAGCGCAGTCCCCAATCGGCCTGCCCCGTCATGGGGTCGATGGGAATCTTGCGCAGAAACCTCAGTTTCTTGCCCTGTACGTCCACGCCGTCGACGAGCGTTTGCAGGTCGGGCGGGTAATTCTGGCTGTCGACCTTCGTCTGGAAGGCGCCGCGGTCGGCTGCGTCCTTGTACTTGTCGATCGCGTCTCGCATCATCCAAAGGTCGTAGCGCAGTTCGCGTTCCTTCTGGCGTTTAACCTGAAAGCGCACCAGAGGCAGCGCGGCCGACATGAGAATCGTGAGGATGGCCACCGTGACGATCAGCTCAGCCAGCGTCAAGCCGTGCTCGGCGCTGCGCATCGGAATGGAGCGGCCCTGATTCATCGGTGTGCTCCCTACTTCACCACGATCGTAGCTTGCCCTGTCTCCACCGGCATCTGTTGCTGCGAACTGTTCATCATGGAAGCGCGCGTGATCGCCAGATTGCTCGTGCCCGAGGCCTTGGCCTGGAAGGTGAGAAGGCAGACCACGCCCGCGCCCGTAATGCCCTTCGCTCCGGGAGGACGCGAGATGCTCACGATCAGCGTTCCCGGCGGTTGGTCAACATGGCTGAGGCCCGTCGGCTGGCCGTCGCTGCTCAGCAGGCTCCCGGTCGCCGCGCCTGCCAATTGCAGTTTCGCCGGGTCGTAGCGCAACTGCAGCGCGAGGGATGAAACATTGGCTCCTCCATTGAGCACCACGGGCACCTGGAAGCTGGCGCCTGCGGCCATGGGCGCTGCAGGCACATTCAGAGTCAGACTTGCTGCCGCCGGAGGTTGCGGAGCGGGCGCAGTTTTTGGCGCCGCAGCGGCAGGCGCTTGCGCGGCCCCCGGAGCAGCACTCGGAGGTGTGGTTGCAGGGACGGCATTCGCGGACGCACCGGCAGTCTGCGCCGCCGCGGCATTCACGGGCGCGGCGGATTGCTGCATCCTCGTCTGCGCGGCAGCAGTCGTGCTTCCCATAGACCCCAAATCGCTGCGCAACTGAGCCAGCATCTGCGGCGCCGCTTCAATCGCACTTTGGGACGGAATCGATCCCACTCCCGCGCCCTGTGCCGCGGATGCGTAAGTTGCGCGCACTGTGGCAGCCCCTGCCGTTGCATTCTGATTGTTGTCGTAGCGCAACTCGACATTGGACTGGCCCATGCCCGTGTCGATGACGCGCAGATTCGTCTGATTGAGTTCCTGCGAGCGCACAATGTGCGGCACCACAACGAAGACGATGTCGTCGTTCTGGATGATGTGATCCCTCGATCCAAAGACGTATTTGAGAATCGGGATGGCGCTCAATCCCGGGATTCCGCTCCAATTGTTCTGTTCCTGATTGTTCTGGATGCCGCCGAGGATGCTGGCCTCGCCCTCGCGCAGCCGGATCACCTGGTCCACCACGCGCTGGCTGATAATCGGCTCCGTGACGCCTTCGATCGTCGACGAGCCGCTTACCGCCGAAACCTCGATCTTGATCTTCAGCGTCACGTCGTGGTCGTAGTGCACGCTGGGCGTCATTTCGATATTGACGCCCACGTCCTGGTATTGAAACTGGGTCTGAGCGTATCCAATGGCTGCGGTGGCTGTGATGCCCGGCGCTGAGTAGGACCCGGTCGCAATCGGGATCTTCGAGCCGATCTTCATCACGGCCTTCTGCGCGTCGGTGGCGCGGATGCGGGGGCTTTGCAGAACCTTCGTGTTGTTGTCGTTCAGCAACAGATTCAGCGTTGCCGCTCCCACCGTTACCGCGAAGTTTGTGGAGTTGAGGTGCGCCAGATCGTAGAGGGTCGGGCTTGTGGTTGTGGTCGTGCCCGTGGTGGTGTTGGTCGAGGTGGCGCAGGAGTTGGTCGCGGCGCAGTTCGGCTGCAACTGGACGCCAAATTGTTGCGGCCACGACAGTCCCAGCGTCCGCTCCCAGTTTTTGCTCACCTCGAGGACTCCGATGTCGACCACTACCTCGCCGCGGGGCTTGTCCAGGTTGTTGATCAGTTGCTGCGCCAGCAGCAGTTCGTCGGGCGTTCCGCGCATCACGATGGCGTTCTGACTCTGCACGGGGAAGGCCTTCGCCGTGGGCATCACGTTGCGAATGGCCGTGGCCACATCGTTCAGATCGTTCTGCTGCCAGGCGTTGGTCAAATAGAAGGTCTGCACCGCCTGCTCGTCGAGGTCGCGCCGCTTCGTAGGATTGTTCTGCGCCACGAAAATGGTATTGCTCGTCACCGGGCGCCAGAAGGTGTTCGACATCACGCTCACGATGCGCAAGGCATCGAGCAGCGAAACATTATTCAGTTCCACGTCGATGCGTGTGGAGTGATAGTCGGGATCGAACAGAACATTGATGCCGGCGGCCTTGCCCACCGTCTCGTAGACCACCTTGGAATCCTCGACCATGTGCAGCGAGAGCGGCTCTTTCGACATCGGCCTGAGCTCCACCGGGGACTCTACTGTCTGAAGTTCCTGGACCTCGGAGGCCGGTTCGGGAAGCGCGGTTTGGGGCAACGGCGCGGCCTGACCCTGCTTCTGCCGAATATTGGCGATCTCCTGCTGCGCTGCCTCGTTGCTCGGGTCGATCTCGGCGGCGTGAAGAAACTCCGCCAGCGCGCCTTGGGTGTCGCCTGCCTGCTCCAGCTTGCGGCCCTTGGTCACGTGGACGGAGGAGGCCGTGACGCGCACGCGGGTAAGAGCGATCTTGAAGCGGGTGTCTTTGGGATTTCTGTTGAATGCCTTCTGATAGTCGGCGAAGGCGGTGTCGTAGTCTGCGCGCGCCTCGGCGGCCTGGCCCTGCCTGTAATCGCTGTTGGCCGACTCGGCGTAAAGCCGCATCGCGGACAAGGCAATGCCAACCGCCGTGGCAACCAGAACGGCGGCAAAAACAACTCTCGATCTCATGATTCCGGCTGAGGCCGGAACGGGCGTGCTTCGGTTCATCCTACTCCCCGACGTTTTCACGGGTTCGCACGCGTGCTTCCGGGCGCCTTCTTGCGGCTCGGTTTGCAGGGCTACGGCGAGCGCCTCTGTGAGACTCCTCGTGCCGATCATTGGCGAAAATCGCTGTTTCATTCTAACAAAGCCCCTGCCACCCGCCATCGCCCGCTCCGATGCTACGATGGACTTTCAAGGACGCTTGCCCGTGCCCCGTCAAAACAGCCACATGACCGTTGCCAACTCCGCGCAGCCCGCGAAAAAGCCGGCCCAGCCGCGCGATCCGGTTGCCAGCGGACAACGCGACGCCGCCCAGAACCGCGCCGCCAGCCATCACTACTTTCTTCTCGATAAGTTCGAGGCAGGTGTGGCCCTGCGCGGTACGGAGGTCAAATCCATCCGCGAGGGCAAAGCCAACCTCAAAGACGCCTACGGACTCATCAAGGACGGCGAGGCGTATCTCCTGAACCTGCATATCGGGCCTTACTCCCACGGCAATATCGCCAATCACGACGAAACGCGCACGCGGAAACTCCTCCTCCACCGCGAAGAAGTTCGCAAGCTACTTTCCAAGACGCAGATCAAGGGTCATACGCTCATCCCCACCCGGCTTTACTTTCGCAATGGCCGCGTGAAGTGCGAATTGGCCCTGGCCAAGGGCAAGCAGGACTGGGACAAGCGCGAAACCGAGCGCCGCCGCGAGGCCGACCGCGAAGCCCGCGCCGCCATCAAGGCCAACAAGCACCGCGGCGGCCGGTAAAGGCAGATCGCGGCGGCGAGCCGGCTGGAGCATCCTGTTCACGGCCTGCGCGGGATGCTGTCCTGCTCCTATCAGGCCGGCCCCCGTATCCGCTCAAAAAACACCGGCGTAGACGCCTGCTCTTTCTTGCGCGGATGTTCTTATTGATCCGGCCCAAAAGATTTGCATCAACTCGAAACTGTCATCCTGAGCGGAGCGCAGCGGAGTCGA
>JBMFHB010000091.1:10588-12167 GCA_049977045.1 Occallatibacter sp. | reverse complement strand
TCGAAGTAGCGCTATATCACGCGCTTGGACGATTACCTGAACCGGAGACTACCCACAGATTTTGCTGACGAGGCCCAGATTCATATCCGTTGGAAAGCGGGAGCCACGACCTCTCTGGAACGGCCGTTGCCGCTCAGCGCGCCGGATCTGGTTCGTACTCCGGCTGAGATCGTCGAACTCATTCGCTCCCTGGCCACGGAAAAAACCGACGCCCAGATCGCACGAGCCCTCAACGCGCGGTACCTCCGCACCGGCAGGAAGCACCCTTTTACGCGGCTCATCGTCCGGCACATTCGTAGCGCTTACGGCATCGCGTCTTATCTCCAGCATCTTCGCAGTCACGGCTGGCTCACTGTACCCGAGATCACGATGCAGATGAAAGTACACCCCAGCACTGCCAAGCGCTTCGCCCGGGAGGGTGTCTTGCGTGCCGTCCGCGCTAATGACAGTGGTCTTCTGCTGTTCGAACCCGTAAGCGGTCCTTTGCCTCAGGCCCAGCCTGGCAAACGATTCCGCGATCGCCGCCTCTATCCTCAGCTTGCATCAAAGATGCCCAACGAGGTGCAGTATGAAGCCTGATCCTTTCGGTCCGGATCGCGCACCTTGCATGGCAGCGCTGTCACGCCGTAGTGCGCCAGAACATCGCGATACAAGGGGTTCAGTCCCGGATCGTAGAAGTCTGGAGACAGCACACCCTCGCGAAGGTTATCGAGAACCACTATCCGCGGCGAACCACCAAGCCTGCGAAATGCCTTCTCGTGAAGCTCGGCCCACACCCGCGCGCTGGAACGGAAGACCAGCAGCCGAACCGACTTGCGACTCCGGCCCAGCGTCAGGACGAACAGCCGCGTGCGCCGGTACTTGCCACTGTCGGGATCGCGCACCATCGGCCCCGTGCCGTAGTCAACCTGCGCCTCTTCACCGAGTTTGGTCTCGATGATCGCCCGCGCTTCCGGCGTTGCTGCACCGTGCAAATTGCGCACGAATCGCCTCACACTCTGATAGCCACCCGCGAACCCATGGCGGTCGACCAGATCCTGCCAGATTCCCATCGCGTTCCGGTCGCGCTCCAACTCCAGCGCAATCAGTTCCCGGTAAGGCTCGCAGCTGCTCGCCGGTCCGCAACCCGGTTTCCTGGCCAAAAAGCCGGTGATCACCTCTATGGCCGGTTTTGAATCTACGGCCTCAGAGTCGGTGATCGGGTCTATGGCCGCTTTTGAAGGACTGTGGCGTCCCCAGCCGCCGGGACGCCGCAGGGCAATCCCCGCGACGCGAAGATAGTCGCCCGCCGTTTCCCGGCGCACTCCTGTCGCCTGCTCGATGCGCCGCAGCGACCAGCCCAGCCGGCCCAATGCGATGACTTGTTCTCGTTTTTCTCTGCTCAAGACGTGGCTCATGACCACAGAGGCTAACTTCCCCCCGCGGCGGCTCTGCCTTAAGCCTTCTCTCTATGGCCGCTTTTCACTTGATCATCTATGGCCGCTTTTGGGTGATCACCGAGGTTGTGGAAATTATTGCGAAATATGACTTAGCTTTCAACAGAACCTTGCTTAGATTCTGCACGTTTCATCAAAAATTC
>JBMFHB010000091.1:0-10578 GCA_049977045.1 Occallatibacter sp. | reverse complement strand
CGTTGAGCTCGCCGCATCGCACCCGCGCCGCGCAGGCTCTCTGCGCGCTGCTCGATCAGACGGCCACGGTCTTCCCGGGAACCCGGCTGCGCCTGCGCTTCGCGATGCGCCCACCGCTGCTCATCGGGCTTGCCTTCCCGGACTCCCCAGCGCACCGTGTTTCAGCCTCGACCTTGAGCACACCCTCCCCCTGAGCAGCCTCAAACCGGACATTTTTTGAACGGGGTATGTCAGGAGTTCTGAACTTGAAGTTGAATAGCTGATTCCCGCCTTTCGACTTTTGCTTCGACAACAAAAGACTATCGAAGCTGCGAGATCAGCTATTCTTCTTCGCAGCCGGCCAAGCGGACGCGGGCTCCGGTGGAGACCGACCCGCGAAGGAATAACCGGCTGCGACTCATCGACACGGTGAGCAGCCGGGGACCGAGCAACCAGACGCTGAGTCCCCGGCCTAAACATCCTCACCGGATTGATAGATCGCCATACCTCAGTAAACTCATCGAACAAGACGCGGCGAAGCCGCCTCCATATCAACTTCTACCCCTCGCCTTACCCACAAATTCTGCGGTAGAGCCAGGAATGAAAACGGGGCCAAACAGCGCGGTCACACCATAGAGGATGAATGCGCTGCAGTTGATGACGAAGAGGATGGCCGAAGCAATACCCAACAAGCCCTGCACGACGAAGTAGCAAAGGATCTGGACCGGAGCCAGGAGCGATGGCATCGCGGTATTGTCGCCAGCGGTCTTCAAGAGCTGGAGGAGATTATCGAGTGAGTTCTGATCGAAGGCTGCAACGATCGCGATATGCAGCATTGCAATCGCCTAACACTTGTGGAAATTATTGCGAAATATGACTTAGCTTTCAACAGAACCTTGCTTAGATTCTGCACGTTTCATCAAAAATTCATTGCGATGATACTGAAAGCTTGAGAAGTCACGGCCCCCGATGTGATAACTGCGACGTATCACCCGATAACTGCAAAGTATTAGACGAGATAGGGAGTTCATCAGAATCTGAGGGCAGCATCGCTGTTCGCGCGATGTCAACGCTACAGCTCTGGAGACACCGATGGCTCTCAATGCAACGATCCAACAGATGCCCCTCAGGGAACCGCTGCTCACCGTTGAGGATGTCGCGCAACGGCTCAATGTAACCAAGGACTGGGTTTGGGATCACTCCTCACGCAAGGCCCCTATCTGCCAGTCATTCGCATGAGCGACGGAGTCCTGCGCTATCGCTTGAGCGAAGTCGAAGAGTTCGTCAATGAGCGCGAGCGTCTCTCTTCTTTGCGTCGGAAACGGCGCTGAAATTACCGAACACCTCGGTAAAATAGAGGTGCCCGCTCGTATTCCCCCACAGAATCGAGAACGCGATGGGCAAATCGCACCAGAAGGGATGGGTCGTTGCGCGTGGCAAGAAGTGGTATGGATACTTCCGCCGTGACGTAATTGACCCTGTAAGCAGTGAACTCAAGAGCACTATCGTCCCGGTTGTTCTTGGCCTCAAAAGTCAGCTGACGAAATATGAGGCGCGCGAATCGCTGGAACGAGAGATCGCCAAACTGACCGGACAGTCTCTGGGCGGCAAAGCTGTAAACGATGGCTTTGTCACCTTCGGATGGTTCGTTCGCAATCGCTTCCTTCCTTTGAAGGAGGCGAGTTGGAAAGAAGAAACTGCAAAGGTGAAGACGATGCTGATCCAGCAAGACCTCATCGATTATTTCGAGGATGTCCCGCTGGAGAACTTCGACAAATTCACGTTGCAGGTCCACCTCAACAAACTGGCTAAAACCCGATCCAGAGACAGAGTGCTTCAGATGAGGGCATACATGCGGGACATCTTCGCCGAGGCCGCCGATCAGGATTTCCTCGCCAAAGACCCCGCACGTAAGGTAAAGGTCCCAACACAGCTACGTGAGACGGATAAGACGACCTTGACGTGGGATCAGTTAAGGAAGGCACTGTCCGAGTTGGATGACCGGGATCAACTACTGCTCGAACTGGACATGACGAATGCACTCCGTCCCAGCGAGTTGTTTGGGCTCCGGTGGAAGTGCTTCAACGAAGCTGCTTCCTCCATGAGCGTCACGGAGACTGTCTACAAGGGCAAAATTCGTCCCTGGGGCAAAACTCAGAGAAGCCTCGCCACGGTTCATCTACCGAAAGACTTGGCAAAGCAACTTGCAGCGTGGAGACAGCAGGCTCCCGATCCGTCTCCTGAAGCCTTCATCTTCCCAAATCAGGATGGTGGCTTCTTGGACACGGACAACTACCGGAAGCGGGTTCTTCACAAACTGGCGAAAGACCTGGGACTGCCGAAGCTGACGTTCCAGGTCATCCGGCGAACGATTGCCACGCTCGCTCAGAAGAAAGGCACAGTGAAGGACGTGCAGGGTGTGCTTCGGCACTCTCGAACGGCAACCACCAACCGATGTCTATATGCAGGAGATCCCCGAAAGCGTGCAGGCAACGGTCAACTCCATCCATAGCGAACTGAGAGCCAAGTCGGCTCCTCGGCAGCGAGCGAAGGGATGGACAGCAGATCGGCGAGCGCAAGCGTCGCTGAAATCCAGGGAGCGAATGGCGGCGAAAAAAGGTCCGACGAGCGCTCCGAAAACAGTCGCGATGCAGGGCACTTTGGCAGCTACTTTGTAGCAAGGTTTTGGAATTTGCTACCAAATGCTACCAAAACTTGGGATACCCGGTAGGGGTATACCATCCTAAATCGCTTATTTTGAAGGGTTTATTGGTGGACCTGGTCGGGATCGAACCGACGACCTCTTCCATGCCATGGAGAATCAACAACTTACGGCACAGACGGCAAAGAGGTTATGAACCGGTACAGCCGGCAAAACCGGCACAGTCGGCGCAAATTGACGCCAAATTGACACCAAAGACCTTCAACCAGATTGGGCTTGATGAGGCGGGCTGAAACGTGGCGGGTCAGCCCCCCTATCCTCCGTTGCTGCGAATCGCAATCGCAGCCATTTCAGGAAGTGTCCGGCCCTGAGCGGAATGATAATCATCCTCTTTGTGGTTGATTATCATCCGACAAATGGCTGATTATGGACCTATGATCCATCGCCACCTTGCCGACCCCTTGCGAGATGCGCTCGCCGATACGCCAGCCGTGCTGATCAACGGTGCTCGCCAGACGGGGAAGAGCACTCTGGTGCAATCAACCGACTTGGCCTCACAGGATCGACAGTACCTGACCTTCGATGATCCCGGCATCCTTGCCGCCGCCAGACGCGATCCCAACGGCTTCATCGCCGGCCTAAACCTGCCGGTCACACTCGACGAGATTCAACACGTTCCCGAGTTGTTCCCCTCGATCAAAGCCGCCATCGACCGGAATCGTCAGCCTGGACAGTTTCTGCTGACAGGATCTGCAAACGTCATGCTGCTACCGAAGCTCTCCGACTCATTGGCTGGGCGTATGGAGGTTCTCACCCTCTGGCCGCTTTCCCAAGGAGAGTTGCGCGGGGTGAGAGAAAATTTCGTTGAGCATCTATTTTCAACGGGTCACGCAAATAAGCCCGGCAGAAGATCCTCTGTGTCTTGGGAAGAGCTGCTGGAGATCATGGTCGCAGGTGGATATCCGCCTGCCGTTGCCCGTCACACCCCAACTCGCCGCGACGCATGGTTCCAGTCCTATGTGTTGACAATGCTCCAGCGCGATATTCGCGACCTGGCCAGCATCGCCGATTTCACCGCGATTCCACGTCTCCTCTCGGTGGTTGCTGCCCGCGCAGGTAGCTTACTCAATTTTGCCGATCTGTCTCGTACCATGGGGCTGCCCCAGACGACACTGAAGCGCTATTTTGCTTTGCTTGAGAACACATTTCTGGTGCAACTACTTCGCCCCTGGGCACGGAACCTGGGCAAGCGCGTGATTCAAACCCCGAAGGTATACCTCAATGACAGCGGCCTGCTGGCTCACGCGCTTGGCGCCACCGTCGAGCGCCTGAAGACAGAAGGCAGCTTGGCAGGCGCGGTTCTCGAGAATTTCGTTCTCATGGAATTGCGTAAGCAGTGCAGTTGGAGCGTGATCAGGCCAGAATTATTTTACTGGCGGACGGCGTCCGGCCAGGAAGTCGATTTTGTGCTGGAGGATCGCACCGGCAAAGTGGTCGGAATTGAAGTGAAAGCGGCAGCAACGCTGGGAAGCAACGACGTACGCGGCTTAAAGGCGTTGGCAGACGCAGTTGGGAAAAGCTGGATCCGCGGCGTAGTGCTCTATTCCGGAACCGAGGTCATTCCGTTTGCCGCCAATCTGCACGGAGTGCCTTTGAAGAGCATATGGTCCGAATAGCGCAGAGAATCTAGATATGAGTCCCTGCAAAGGAGCGTAGTTGATGGTCAGGCAACGCGATGCTGTAGAGAGTGCGATGGAATCGGCACTTCAGCCCGGGCGTTTTATTGCCTGGAATCAGGAGGGCGCTTTTGTATCCGATTTGGAAGAGGTCGAGCGCGGGGTTGCCGCTCTGACAGACAGCGATCCTGTTCGTGCCGCCTACTTGTATGAAGCATTCATCGCAGCCTGTTACCTGAAGGCCGACGAAATCCACTCAGAGTGGGAATTCGGCAATTTTGTTGGCGAGCTTGCCCGCGGATGGATTCGTGCGCGCCAGGCGGGTGGCGCTGATCGCGCGGAAACTGCCAGGACCCTTTTGTCATGGATCGACCGCGACGATTATGGATTTTTCAGCGATCTCGGTTCGGAGGCGGTGAAAATTCTGGACCAGGCTGGTCTAACTGCCTTCGAGACGGAAGTGCATGTTCGATTTGAAAAATCCTGCGGGAATCAAGGCGATCAAAGCGGCAGTCACTCCGCCGAGCCCTGGGCACGGACGCTGAGGTCGATCTATGCTCAGCAGGGCAGTGCTGAGAAGTATATTGCCATCACCGAAAGTACCGGGCTTACGCCGGGCGATTGCGCAGTTGTCGCCCGCATATTGGAATCCAGACGCAAATGCGGCGACGCCCTGCTCTGGACCGAACGTGGCATTGCGATGCGGAAGACACAGCCTTCTTATTCGGCTGAGGGACATGACCTCGACGCGATGCGCCGCACTCTGCTCCGGAGGCTGGGGCGCGAACAAGAAGCGCTGGAATCGGCGTGGGCGGACTTCGTAAAGCGCCCCAGTTTGTTGGGTTATGAGGAACTCATGCGCAACGTTCCCCGAGCCGATCGAGCTGCCTGGCAAGATAGAGCAATGGAGGCAGCCGAACAAAGCAACTTGGAGCCGTTCATCGAATTGTGCATAAAGACAAAAGAGATCGATCGGTTAGCAAAACGCCTGGGATGCACCGGGGATCGTGAACTCGAAGGCCTTAGCCATTCTGTCACCGAGCCAGCAGCAGCGGCTCTCAAAAAGCCGTATCCAGCGGTGGCGGCAAAGGTCTTTCGTGCGCTCTCAATACGCATTCTCAAAGCGGCCAAAAGCAAGTATTACGACGCGGCGCTTGCGCACCTTGAAGAAGCCCGCCGTTGTTACCTGGTCGCCGGTCTTGAGCAGCAGTGGGAATCGCTGGTGATCGAGATACGCCGAGATCATTTTCGTAAGTCCGGCTTCATGCCCGGATTCAATGCAATCCTTGCAGGCAAGAAAATGCGCGCTGAGCCGTCTTTCCTCGATCGGGCGCGCCAGCGGTGGGCGGACAAGACGAAACGGTAACCCGAGTGTTCACACTGCGCGACTTCGACGCGCAGGCTTGCCAGATGCGGATGGCGCCAGTTTTGCCTTCGCGGTTTTCTTCACAGGTTTCGGAGAAAGCTGCTTTCCATTGCTTTCCTGTGACCGCATTCTCTCCATGGCTTCACGCCAGCGCTTCCGCTGCGCCTCCGCGATGCGTTTCCTCGCTGCCGCTGTGAGCGTCTTGCGCCGCGATCCGGCTGATTTGCCGCTGACCGCTGGCCTTATTTCTGACGCGCTCCCAACGCCGGTGGGGACTGCTTTCTTCTTTTTCGTCCCAGTTGCGGCGGCCTTCTTGCTGCGCGGCGATTTAGCCGGAATTCGCTGCTGGGCATCGCCCGTTTCGCCTTCGGTCTCCAATTCGATGCCGAAGACATCGGCCAATTGATCCTTGGCGATCGTCTTCCTGCCCGCGCCTTTCAGCTTGGGCGCAGGCTGGCCGGCTTGTGCGATCAAGTCAAGATGATCCACCTGCCGCAGTTTGAAGAGAAGTTCGGGTTCGCGATCGAGGCGGTTGCCAACGCCGTACAGAGTGGCGGCGATATGCTTGCACATGCCAGCCCAGTCGGGGCAGGAGCAGGACATTTCGATCTCCGCGGGCGCCGGGAACAGGCCGCAGTCACGGCTGGTTACGACGGACATAACACTTGTCGAGAGCCTTCCCTGCAAGAGCTCCACCACGGAGCCGATCCCGGCACCGCACTGTTGTTTGAGTTTCTTCCAGCGCGGCGCGGCCAGCGGCCGAATCTGGATGGCGATACGGTAAAGACTCGAACCGCTGACCATGGACGTAATCTTGCCCGGCTCGATCTGGAGATCGACCACCGAACCGTTGCGAACGTAGGTACGGCCGCGCGGCAGACGATTCGAGAAATCGCTGTACGACTCCAGGTTGTCGCACCAGGCTTTGCCCCAGAACGTGGAAGCGATGGCGCGGCCCGCGATCTCGACCGGCGACACCTGCGTGCCTTTAGCGGCCAGCCGCCTAACCTCGCGCAAGGCATTGGCCCGCCGCTGCGCTACGGGAACATATGGATGATAACCCCATCCACCACCCCAACCCATCGAAAAACCCTCGCTAAGAACTTTGTACATCGCGCGCGCAGGGAGCATGAGGAAAACGTGGCTGAATTTCGGCTTGCATTCCGCTGCAGGGCGAGCCATCTTGTAGGTATGGCCGTCGATCTTGTTCAAATCCTTGCGCTTGCGGAGCGAAAGGAAGAGGAGAACTGGAAGTTTCGCCAGTTCGTGAAATTCGGGTGCAAGCTCAAGGAGAAAGAGATGGACCGGCAGGTTTGGGAAACCACGAAGCGCGTCTGGGCCGGCATCGATTGCACAACCTGCGCGAATTGCTGCCGCGAGGTCCGGCCGACGTTCAGCGAGGAAGAGGTGAGCCGCCTCGCTGCGCGCCTGGGAACGACGCCCTTGCAGTTGATTGATACGTATCTGGAGCCGAACGGAGATGACGCTAATCCCTGGCAAACGCGGACCAGCCCGTGCCCGTTCTTAAAGGACAACCGCTGCAGCGTGTATGAAGACCGTCCCGCCGACTGCAAAGGATATCCGTATCTTTACGAACCCGAATTCTCGTCGCGCACGATGGGTATGATCAGCCGGACATTCACCTGCCCAATTGTCTACGAGGTAATCGAAGAGCTGAAGCGATCATGGGGCTTTGCGCGGTGAAAGCGGCGCTGAAGAGAGCTATTTTTCCGTCGCCTTGCTGATATCGAGCGCCACAAAGCGCAGTAAGTCGGCATTGCTCATTTCCGTGAGCAGCGCCTCTGGGCCGCCATCCAGCAGATCGCGCGCCAGACTCGTCTTCTGTGCAATCAATGCATCGATCTTCTCCTCGACCGTGCCGCGGCAGATGAATTTATGCACCAGCACGTTGCGCTTCTGGCCAATGCGGAAGGCCCGGTCCGTTGCCTGGTTCTCGACGGCGGGATTCCACCAGCGGTCAAAGTGAATCACGTGCGACGCCGCGGTCAGATTCAGCCCCGTGCCGCCGGCCTTGAGCGAAAGCACAAAGAACGGCGGTCCGTCGTCCCGCTGAAAAGCCTCCACCAACTCGCGCCGCTTGCCAACGGCAATCTCACCGTGCAGGACCAGTCCCGGCCGTCCGAAGATGCCCGCGAGAAAATCGGCCAGCGGCGCCGTAATCTCGCGGAATTGCGTGAAGACCAGCGCTTTCTCCTGCCGCTCCGCCAACTCCTCGCAGATCTCTCGGAGGCGCGCGAACTTTCCGCTATCGTCCACCTCATAACCGTTGTCGCCGGTCCACTGCGACGGGTGGTTGCAAATCTGCTTCAGCCGCATCAGCGATGCCAGCACAATGCCACGGCGCTTGATGCCGTCAGCCTGATCGACCGCGGCGGCCAGTTCCCGCACCGCCTGCTCGTAAAGCACCGCCTGCCGCCGGCTCAATCCGCAGTAGGCGTTCACCTCGGATTTCTCCGGCAGATCGGCGATCACGCGCTTGTCGGTCTTGAGGCGGCGCAGAATATAAGGCCGCACCAGCGTGCGCAGCGGACCATAGGGATTGGAGCCGCCTGTCGTAGCTCCTTCGGCCAACTGTTTTGCCAGGCGGCCAAATGCCTTGGCGCCTCCCAGCAGGCCGGGATTGAGGAAGTCGAAAAGCGACCACAGGTCGGAGAGACGGTTCTCCACCGGCGTGCCCGTCAGCGCGATGCGGCCTTCGGAGCGGAGTTCCTTCACCGCGCGGCTCTGGCGTGTCCCGGAGTTACGAATCGCCTGCGCTTCGTCGAGAACCACCAGCCGCCATTCGCGCCCGCGCAGCCACTCCAGCCGCGTCAGCATCGTGTAGGTGGTGATCACCAGGTCGCAATTGTTCACTGCATTGCCGGCCTCTGTGATGCCCTCCGACGGGTGCGCAATGAGGACCGATAGCGACGGCGAAAAGCGCTCAAGCTCCGCTTTCCAGTTGGCGATGAGCGAGGCGGGAACCACCAGCAGGCTGGCTTTGCGTGTAGTTTTCGCTTCCTTCTTCAGATGCAGCAGCAGCGCGATCACCTGCACGGTCTTGCCCAGCCCCATATCGTCGGCAAGGCATGCGCCCAGGCCCAGCCGCGTGAGAAATCGGAGCCAATGGACTCCGGCCTTCTGGTACGGGCGGAGATCGCCGCGAAGATCCGAAGGAACGACATCGGGGCCTACGCCCGGTTCGCGCAACTCGCGGAGCAACTGCTCCAGATCGTTACCGGCGGAGATGCCTGCCCACTCGCGCGCAGTTTCCGCCTGTTCTTGCGCTGCATCTGGTCCCAGTTGGATGCCGGCAAGCAGGCGCATCCCTTCAAAGAACGTGAGACCACCGTCCCGTGCCTCGCGTTCCACCTTCTTCCACTGTTTCAGCGCCTCGGCCAGCTTCTCCCGGTCCACCTCCACCCATTTGCCACGCAAGAGAACCAGTCCGCTCTCCGCCCCGAGGAGCTGCTCGATCTCCTGCGCATTGAGCGCTTCGCCGTCCAGCACTGTCCGCACCGAGAAGTCGAGAAGCGCATCCACGCCAAGTTTCCCTTTCAGTTGCTGGCCGATCTTCACGCTCACACGCGGGCGTGGAGGATGCGCGGCCTTCCACCAATCGGGCACGCGAACGATGAGCCCGCTCGACTCGAGCGTCGGTATGGATTGCAGGAATTGATAGGCCTCCCTGGGCGTCCAGGCCAGAGGCTGATAGATTCCGCCTGAGTCAGTCAGCTCTTTCACCCAGGCAACGGATTCTGCTGCCTGCTGGATCGGCTGCAGCAGGGCAAGCAGCGCCGCTCGGTTCCTCGCGCCTGCGTACTCCTGGAGCGCGCGGTTCAGCGGCAGGTGCTGCGCCTTGCCCTGCGCAGAGAGCCGCGTGGCATAGGTGGCAAGAAAAGCAAATGGAGCCTCCGGATCCCGCTTGTTCTCGGCCAGGTGAAAGGTCACGCGGCCTACGGTTCGCCAGGCGGGATTGAGCTGGTGCAAGTAGTCCCGGGCGCTCAGCCCGGAGGCATGCGCCTGTTCACGAACCAGGCGGTCCAACTCCTGCCACCATTCGACAAGGCAGTCTGGGCTCAGATACTCCAGCCCGCGCATGGGCGGGGCCTGCAACGTCGCGGCCGCAAACTCTTCCGCGGCAGGTGCCGGCAAAGCAGGCAGTTCGGACCCGCCGGAGATCTCCGGGGTATGGCAGACGGCGGTCAGATAGCGGCAGGCGAAGTCGCGCGCCCAGACGAACTCCGGCGGTAACGGAGACGCAAGTTCGCGCGCTCCCAGCTCGAGCAGGCCTTGCGCCTGCGACTCCGAGAATGCCCGCCGGACTCGTTCGCACCAGGAACCGTCCGGCAGCGTCGGCTCGGAAACTACATCGAGAACCAGCAACCAGCCATGCGGGGAAATGGAAAGGGCTATACTCATGCGATTTCTGCTGCTCTGAACTCAATCTAGCCGATCGTGGCGACGCGGGGTGGCCGGAGCCGTTCCCCATCGTCGATCATCGATCCCTATCGCCATAGTCCTCCGGTCGGCGACGCCTCTTAAGAAGATGGAAAGGAGATGACATGAGCAGGTTTCAGCAAGGAAGTCTATTCAAATTGGAGCGCAAAAGCCGCCCTGATGTCTGGGTCTTCAGGTGGTATGACAATAGTTCCGGATCGCGCAAATACAAGAAGCAAATCATAGGGAGCGTTATTGAGCTCCGAAATCGCCGAGAAGCGGAAAGGTCCGTCATCGCTCTCCGGAGTTCCATCAATGCCGGTGTCGGAACTCCGAGATGTGCGTGCGCTCTCGCTGCTCATTATCGACTGCACGAACTTCAGAACTCCTGACATACCCCGTTCAAAAAATGTCCGGTTTGAGGCTGCTCAGGGGGAGGGTGTGCTCAAGGTCGA
>JBMFHB010000090.1:0-12411 GCA_049977045.1 Occallatibacter sp. | reverse complement strand
GTACCAGTTGGTTGTCAGCGGCGGCGATGAAGAAGCAGCGAAGCTGGGGGTTGGCGAGGTCAAGTTGGGGCCGGGTCAGGAACTCTTGCGGCGCCAGATGAACCTCAACCTTGGGATAGCGGCTCCTGAATCGCTCCCACAGCGCGCCGTAGTGAACGACAGACCACCCTTTGATTGGCGCAAACTCGATTGCCAGCGCAGTTTCTACGACCGGAGGATTCTTGAACTCCGGTGTACGCCGCGACAGCCAGTCACTCGCTGAAAAGTTCGTACTCATCCCAAAGTTAGGGCCAATCCCTTCTCTGTAGAACTATATCGGTTGCGGTTGCCGAATGGAATAGTCTTTTTCGATGTCTGAACCAATGAACGAAACATCCGCTTCGCGTCTAAAACGGTCACTTCCGCGCCAGGCTTTCGCTACTTTTTCCTTGCGGCGCGGCGGGCGGCGATGGCGTGCATCTCGCGGCCCCAGTGCGAGCGATTGATGCCGATCTGCATCGCCAGCATGATCAGGTTGCCGGTGCCCCAGTAGAGCGCCAGCCCCGAGGGATAGTGCAGCAGCATGAACCCGAAGAAGAGCGGCATGATGAAAGCCATCATGCGCCGCTGCGCTGGATCCATGCCGGGCGAAGGCGTGATGAATTGCGTGAAGAACATGCTCACGATGATGAAGATGGGAAGAATATACGTCGGGTCGGGCTGCGAGAGATCGGGCAGCCACAACCAGTGCGCCTGGCGCAGCTCCACCGCGTTCAGCAGGACGCGAAAATAAGGCCACAGGAGCAGCATCGGAATCATCATCGGCAGGCAACTGCCGTACATGTTGACGCCTTCGGCCTTATAGAGCGCCATCATCTCGGTGTTCATCTCAGCCTTCTTGGGGTCGTTCATCTTCAGATGCGCGTAGCGCTTCTTGATGGCGTCGACCTTGGGCTGAATGCGCATCATCTTCAGGGAAGACCTGGTGGCCGTGATACGCGTGGGCAGCAGGGTCAGGTTCAGGAGCACCGTGGAGAGGATGATCGCCCAGCCCCAGTTCCTGATGCCGTGCGTGACGATGAAGCGAAGCATCAGATACAGCGGCTTGGCGATGAAGGCCCACCAGCCGAAGTCGATGAGCGGATCGAGGGATGGCCCATCCAGTTTGCCGTCAGGCCCCGTGGCATGAATGGACTTGAGCAGGTCGGTCGCCTTCGGGCCGGCAAACAGACGCACGCGCGTAATCCCGCTGGTGTCGCCTATGGCGAGGCCGAGCACGTCGGCTGGACTCTTCTTGCTGCTGGGATCGGAGGGGCTACCCGGCAGTTCGATCGCGTTGTGTAGCGTAACAAGAGTGGTGCGATCGGGCACAGTGGGCAAAAACGCCGCGGCGAAATATTGATCCATGATGCCGGCATACTGATACGGCTCATCGATGGTGTTGTTGCCGCTGACCTTGGCCGCGGTCAGAGTATCCGACTTGCCGCCGATGGACCAGGCAAAGAATGAGGGGGTTCGTCCCTGCGACGGCATCATCCCCGTCTGGTGGAACTCTTCCATGTCGCCGAGGCCGGCAGGCCACTCGACGAGCGCACGCACCGGCTCGCCGTTGTGCTTCACCTCGGTTTCGATGGTAATGACGTAGGTCGCGTCGAAGCGGAAGGTCTTGACGGCATCCACTCCATTCGACGCGTAGTGAAAGGTAATGGCCGTGGGTGCAAACAGAACCCCCGACGCCGCGGGTTGTGCTCCGCTGTAACTAATCTGGTAGAGCGCGTCGTTAAGCTGCTTGGTGAGCGCAGGCTCGTAAGTGAAGAGCGCGAGTGGAAGCCCGAAGCGGGCGGCTGCCTCCGGCTGCACCAGGTCGAGCGGCTTGCCCGCTGAGTCTTTGTACTTCTTCAGAATCCAGTGCTCGACCTGCGCGCCACGATTGGTGAAGACGATCTTGTAGAACTCGTTTTCGACTGTCGTGGGGGACTCAGTCGCGGCCGAGATCTCCGGCGTGGCCGCGGGTGCGGATGCCGAAGCGGCAGCCGCCGGGCCTTGGCCCTGCGCCGCCGAAGCAGCATTGGAAGAGGACGCGGCAGAGCGGGACTGCGTCTGCGCGGGCGGCTGCTGGCTCGGCTTGGGCTTTGCAAAAAAGAACTGGTAGCCAAGAATGGCTGCCATAGCTATCAACATGAAGGCCATGGTGGAGCGCATATCGCCTCCGCCACCGCCTGAGCCCTGCGACTGAAGATTGGGATTCTGAATTTCGGGCAAAGGATACGTCCTATCGTTTGGGAATGACAGCCTTTTGGCCGCCACTTCCTCTATGGTAATGGTTCGCGGGCAGGGGGAACGGGCCGGGTAGACGCCGAAGAGACAGGCCGGCTTACCGGAGGAACTGGATCGAGACCGCCGGGCGTAAAGGGATGGCAGCGCACCAGACGCCACGCCGCCAGCGCGCAACCCCGCAAGGGACCGTGCGTCGCAATGGCGATGGATGCGTACTCGGAGCAGGTGGGAATGAACTTGCACCGGCCAGGACTCAGCATATGCAGCGCGGGCGAAAGCCAGCGGCGGTAGAACGCGAGGAGTGCAAGCAGAATGCGCGTCATGATGCAAGTTGCTCGGCAGGCGATCGAAACCCGTGCAAGGCCTCGCTCTGGGCCAGATCCCCCGCCTGTTTCAGGATACGTACAATCTCCGCCTCAAGTTGCTTAAATTCCATCGTGAGCACGGTGCGGCGGGGATGCAGAATGAGATCGAACCCCTTGGGCAGCAGTCCGACGTGGCGACGCAAGACCTCCCTCATCCGGCGCTTGATGCGGTTGCGCTCGGTGGCTTTGCCTAGAACTTTGCCGACGGTGAGACCGACGCGCGGCCCGCCCGGAAGAATCGCGCCCTGCTTCGCGCACGTCTGCGGCGCCAGGAACCAGCTCATCGAGGTGGATTGCCGCTTGCGCGCAACCGCATAGGCGCGCTGATAGTCGGCGTGCTTGCGCAGACGCGCTGCCGCCAGAGTCTGGCGTTGAGCAGGTCTGGAAACTGGGTTCATGAGGAAGACTCGAAGGAAGTACGGCTTCGCTCGGCGGCGCGGTGCGCCCGAAGATGAGCGCCGGGCGAAGCTAGTCGCGGAATCCCGCGCTGACCGAAACGCGCTTGCGGCCCGCGGCGCGGCGGCGGCTGAGCACGGCGGCGCCCGCCTTGGTCTTCATGCGCGTCCGAAAGCCGTGCTTTTTCACGCGGCTGCGGCGGTTGGGTTGAAATGTACGTTTGGGCATCGTGACCCGCTCCTGTTTCTCAAAAAGATCTGCCTGTAGTCGACTTTTTGAGTATATCGCAGGCGGAGTTCAGAATCCAGCGCCACGGCGCGATGGGCGCTGGAGCAAGATACCGATCCGGCCAAAAGATCAGCCACACCGTGCACCGTGCCCCACCCTTTCCGCGCTTTTTGCGGAAAGGGTGGGAGAGCACGATGGAAATCATAAGGGCCGGATCAATAAGATCGATCGAAATCGCAATTCATGCAGCGAAACATTTCACGCGGAGATTCGACGTGATATTCTCGCGGTAACATTACCAAAGCGACGTGGAATCGATGCTACTTTCACCATGCTTGGTGCAACTTTTCGTGAGGCAAGAAAAGTTATGTGAAAGAGGCATTGCAACGGGATCAAGATGTGCTACTATCGGGACCGATCAGGAAATTTCATTTGAGGTTTCAACGATCCCGCGTTTGAGTTTCATTCAAGAAAGCTCCCAGGGTCGAAAGTCTTAGGGAGCGCATCAGCTACGGACAGGTAACCGGTCGCCGGTAAGTGAGCGGAAAGCACTGAGCTTTGCGCGCCGGGGGACGTTCGCCTGAAAGCTGTATTTGCAACCGCCGGACATACTAGGCCGCTGGCGGTTGAGGCAAGGATTGTACGATGGCATTTGCAACTTCGCCGGCTCCGGCAATGAACCCCTGGCTTCAGATCCTCTCAGCTCTTGAGAAGAAGGTAATCCGGCAATCGTTCGAGACATGGCTGAAGCCCACGCGTTACAGCCATGCCGCGGGACGTACGCTCTACGTGCGTGTGCCATCGCCAGAGTTCCAGCATATCGGCGAAAAGTACGGCGACCTGATTCAGGAAGCGATCGATCTGCACGGGCTTGAGTTCGACGACGTGAGCTTTGTGACGACGGAGGACGATCCTTCGATTCCGCCGCAGCGCAGGGATGGGGGGTTCGGTCCGGTTCCGAGCCATGCGCCCACGGCGCCGCCCCCGCCGGTCACCCGCGCCCCCGAGCAGGGACGGTTCGACTGGTCGACCGCTGCGCAACTGAATCCGCGCTACACCTTCGACGCCTTCGTCATTGGAAACGGCAATCAGTTTGCGCGCGCCGCGTCCCTGGCCGTGGCCGAGCGCCCTTCGCGTGCCTACAACCCGCTGTTCCTCTATGGCGGCGTGGGCATGGGCAAGACGCACCTGATGCACGCCATCGGCCACGAGGTCAAGCGTCGCCAGCCCGTGTCGAACATCTGCTACGTCTCGGCGGAAAAGTTCACCAACGAGATGATCAACTCCATCCGCAACGATCGCATGACGAGCTTCCGCGACCGTTTTCGCACGGTGGATGTGCTCTTGATCGACGACATTCAGTTCATCTCGCAGAAGGAGCGCACGCAGGAGGAGTTCTTCCACACCTTCAACGCCCTGCACGAGTCGATGAAGCAGGTGGTCATCGCCTCGGACCGTCCGCCCAAGGAACTGACCGAGATCGAAGAGCGCCTGCGCTCGCGTTTCGAGTGGGGCCTGATCGCCGACATTCAACCGCCCGATCTGGAGACAAAGGTCGCGATCTTGCTCAAGAAGGCCGAGAGCGAGCAGGCGCAACTGCCCACCGACGTGGCGCTGTTTGTGGCCTCGAACGTGCGCACGAATGTCCGCGAACTCGAGGGCGCGCTGGTGCGGCTGATCGCCTGGTGCCAGTTGAACCGCATGGAGATTACGCTCGCTGCGGCGCAGCAGTGCCTGAAGCAATTCATTGACATGCAGGTGCGCAAAATCACCATCGAGGCGATTCAGCGCGCCGTGGCCGAGCAGTTCGGCATGAAGATCGCCGACCTCAAACAGAAAAATAATTCGCGCAACGTCGTGGTTCCGCGGCAGATTGCCATGTATCTGGCCAAACAGATGACCGAAGCAAGCCTGCCCGAGATCGGACGTCAGTTCGGCAACAAGCACCACACCACGGTGATGCACTCCATCGCCAAAATCGACGAGCAGCGCCGATCCGACAAGGATCTGCACCGCACCCTGAGCAAGCTTCAGGACGTGCTGAACTGTTAGTGGCGAGGGTCAATCAACTCTCTGCACTGACAGCAAGGGGAGGATGTCAGTCCTCACCCTTGCTGGTATAACGCAGATGAGTTTTATTAGGCTGGAAGTGAGAAAGCTCAGGCTCTAGCTGTACGCGCCCTCAGTGACCGCTGGTGCCATTGGCCCGAATCTGTACCTCGAATTGGGCCCGTTGCCCCACCCCAAATTGCTGGTGCGTGCACGGTTCGTCGAGAAATGCGCGCCTGGGATGGAGGGTCGTTTTCCTTCGGAAGGACGATCCGTATTGTACCGTCTTTATCTTGTTGTATCAGGACTTTCCCCACAATTTGCGAGCTTCGGAGCGTAACCGCTGTGGAACGAGTGGGATGTCTTGATCGGGAAGTGGAAGGGGCGCGATTCGTGGTAGATGGGATTTTCAGCCAAGAAAATCTGTCTGCCCGGAGGCGCCCCCGATGCACGATAGCAAAGTCCGTTCCCGTTTGAAAGCCCAACTGTCGAAATTCACCTCGGAGTTGTGTGGCGGCCTGTCGAAGCCACTGACGAAGTTTGTCTCCGAAATGCTTTATGGCATCCAGTCCAGCCAGGACGTGAAGCTCAGTAACATCGGCCGCGCACTGGGCGAGGCTATTCCCCTGATCCGCACCGAGAAGCGATTGTCGCGTAATTTGAAGCACGCAGAGATCGAGACGGAACTTACTTCGAAGTTAGTCGCGATGGCCAGCACACGCATTGGCGCAGATGCCGTGGTGGCGCTGGACCTGACCGATATTCGCAAAGAGTATGCCCGGAAAATGGAACACCTGGCGACGGTCTGGGACGGCTCGACGAGGAGACGCACGCCGGCTACTGGCTGGTGGACGTGACCGCAGCCGAAGTAAACGGCAGCGACATCGTGCCTGTATGCCAGAAGCTGTTCTCGACCCAAGCCAGGGAATACGTGAGCGAAAACGCCGAGATTCTCTCTGTTGTCGACGAGGCGAACCGGCATCTCAAGGGCCGCGGTATCTGGACGATGGATCGCGGCTGCGATCGCAAGAAGTTGCTGGAACCCTTGATGGACAAGGGTATGCGCTTTGTCATCCGCGCGGTCGGAGACCGCATGGTGCGCGACCGGCGGGGGCGCTTGCGCAGCATAGCCGAACTGGCCGCGCGTTGTAGACTGCGACATCAGGCGCGCGTGGTGAAGATCGACAAGGGGCAAGAGAAGAGCTACGAACTGCATTACGGTGCAGAGCTTTTCCGTCTTGTGGGCCGCGACGAACCGCTCTGGCTGGTGGTGGTGGCAGGCTTCGGCGAGCAGCCGATCCTGCTTCATCACCAACCTTAAACTGCGAGCGCGGGACTCGGAAAGTGCATGGTGGGCCTGAGCCTCTCCGTTGTGCCGCAGCGGAAGAAGACGCGGAAGCGGGCGGCGAAGATGCCCGTGAAGACCGCGCACACCCCAGCCCGCGGCGCGGTTCAGAGAACTCCTCGCCAAAGGCGCAATTCTGCGGCCTGAGGATCGGCCTCCACGCGGCTCTCGACATTGAAGATCATCGTACGCCGTTCGCCGGGCGTGTAAGCCGGCCAGCGAGGAAGCCCCGCGGCGGCCGGCGCTTCGCCGCGCAGGAATGCGCACCAGGCATCGTGCATCTGGCGCGCGAGAGCAGCTTCAGCGGCGGCGTTGGCCACCTGGGGCGAAGGATGCTCCCAGACGAGGCGTAGCTCGAGCGAGTGCGGCGTAAAGGCGCCCAGATGTCCGCTGCCTTCGTGGAAGTCGAGCCGGTACATCCAGGTTTCGCCCCCGCCCTTGTCGTGCGACTCGGCGACGCGAACTGAAGGAACCCAGTACTCCTCGGCCGTAAGCGCGCGAATGCGACGCTGCTCGACCGTCATCTCCGGATAGATCTTCTTGTACTCTTCATAGACATTGAGGAATTGCGGGGGACGCATGTTGCCCAGTTCGGTCGCGTCCGCATCGTGCTCCGGATGCGGGCCAATGAAGGCCGCGCTCTCGTCGCGATTGGTGCCGATGAGCAGGCGCTTGCCGCGGCTGGAGCCGGCGGCGATGGTTTCAACCGGCAGGCGCGGCAGCAGAGAGCCGTCAATCTCGGGGCGCAGCGGAAAATGATGCGGCCATGTTTGCATAAGCTGCGTCTGCGCCGGAATGAGCGACTGAGCGGGCGCCGTGGCCAGCACGGAGATGGGATCACCGGTACTGGCTCGCCAGAGTTTCCCGTAACCCTCAGCCACGACGGCGCTTTGCTCCGCGGTCCAAACCCGCTCCGCGCCGCCGCTTTCGGAGACCATCTGCCGAAAGAGCGGACGCGCAGAGGGAGCGCCCATCAGGATGTCGGTGAGTTTGGCGCCGGCGGACTGACCGCCGACCGTAACCCGCGACGGATCGCCGCCGAAGGCTTCGATGTTCTGTTGCACCCAGTCGAGTGCGGCCATTACGTCGCGCAGGCCATTGTTGGCGCTGCCCGCGTAGCTGGAGCCGAGCAGCGGGCCAAGATTGAGAAAACCAAAGACGCCCAGCCGATAGGCCACCGTGACGCAGACGATCCCTTCTTCGGCCAGCAGGGTTCCGTCAAAAACGGGCACATAGGAACGGCCGCCGACAAAGCCGCCGCCGTGAATCCAGACGTAAACCGGATAGGAGCCCTTGGCGGCCGGAGCCCAGACGTTGAGGTAGAGGCAATCCTCGCTGTGCGGAGCGTCGGCTGCCCCCGCCTGCACGGCGGCTGCCGCAAAGCGGGTGGCATTGCGCGGAGTGGACCACCGTTTGGCGGCAACCGGTGGGCGGAAACGCAACGGGCCGACGGGCGGCTCCGCAAAGGGCACTCCCCGAAAGACGCGAACACCGGCGGATTCCTCGCCTTCAATCGATCCAAGAGGCGTGCGGAGCGTGACGGGTAAAGCGGGTGCGAGCGTGCCCGCGCCGGCAGTGCGCAAGGCAAGAGTGGAAAGCGCGGCGCCAGAGATAAAAGCACGGCGCGAGAGATTTTGTGAAGTCATAATGGTTGTTTTCGCCGTTTAAATGTTTTTACACCATCCGGCTCGCCTGGAAAACTGAGACGGCGCATCGGCTCTCGTGTTCAGCGCGGAAGCGTGAAGAGGGCGCGGCAGTTTTGCAGGATGCAGACAGGCGCCATTGATCTCGGCCGCGCTCCACGCCGGCGGCGGTCATGCGCTCTTTGGGGGAGTATTGTTCGGCTCCAGCAGCACGTCGGAGACGCGCCGATATAATGCAAGCCGGACGTCGGATTTCGACGATGCCCGCGTAACGTACCGCACGTGCAGGTCGAATCCCATCGACGTCGGTTTAAGGCTCACCACCGGATCTGTATTGAGACCTGCAAGATGCGCGCGATGCCGCGAGTGTTCCCATTCCCGCAAGGCGATGGCCGAGCCTTCCTGCGTCTCCTCTGTGGCAATCTCCTGCGCGCGCTTGATCATCATGCGGGGATCAGCCGAAGACGGCAGGCTCACCGAGACTTCGTCCCACATCCACTGGCCATCCGTGGAAAAGTTGAAGTATTGGCCGCGGATCGCGAAACTGTTGTTGAAAGAGATACGGCGGCCGGTCAGAAGCCCCATATCGGCGGGGTTTCCGGTCTCCAGCAGAGTCGTGTTCATCAGTCGGATCTCGGCTACCTCGCCGGTGACTCCGTTGATTTCAACGCGATCTCCCACATGAATCCCATTCTTGCCCATCAGAACAAACCATCCAAAAAACGCGAGAATGAAATCCTGTAACACGATCGTGATGCCGGCCGTGACCAGACCTAGAATGGTGGGCATCTGCCGTGGCCAGCCAAACACCACCAGCAGAATCAATACAATCCCCACCAGTTGAATGCCTAGCTCGAGGATGCTGCGGAGCGTGTGCATCTGTCTGCGGCCCAGCACGGAAGTGGCCGTGAGATGCCTCACCATGGCATCGCCAAGAACCATGCACACAAGAATGAAGAGAATCAGCGACAGAGACCGCAGAATCAAATGGAAAAGGATGCGATGTTGCAGAAGAACCTGCGCCGACCACTTTTGATAAACCGTGGCCAGTTGCTGCTCGGTCTCAATGCGGTCGTCATAAATACTAAGAATCTCGCGTTCCGCGCTGCGATCTTTCAGGCTTGCAAGCGTAGAAGTCTGGCTCGTTGCTGTGCCGGTCTCAGCGTTGGCCTTCGCCTCAAGAGCGTTGTACTGGGCGGTCAGCGCGCGTATGTCGTCTTCGGCTCCCTGGAGAGCCTGCTGGAGCAATTGATACCGGTTCTTCTGGCTGAACCAACCCCTCAAGCGGTCCGCCAGCGTTCCCTGCCGGGCTACCGCGATCACAGCGATCTCCCCGCCTTGACTCACCTCGCTGTCATACTTGCGCATGGACTGTTCGTGCGCGGCAAGTTCGCCTTGGATTTCTTCCCGATGGTCGCCTGATACCCGATCAAGATTACGCTGCGCGTCGGCCAGTTCATCCGAATCGAGACCGAGCTGCGCCTTGGCGATTGCGAGTTCGTTGCTGTCGGCAACAGGCTTCCTGTTTTGCGCTCCCTTTGCGCCCTGCGATGTGGCGGAATCCGTGAGGCGCTGCACCGCCGCCTGATCCTGAACAACAAGCTGCTGCAGTTGCTGGACCTTCTGCGCCAACACAAGAGCCTTGCCGGTAAATGTGCGATGCTCGGCTGCCAGGTTGGCCTGCCGGAGAGCGGTCGCAAATGCCTGATCGACCTCATGGTCGGCCAGGCGTTCGGCCGCGCGAGCGTATTCGTACTCCTCCTGAGTTACCGCCAGCGGAGCCAATGCCTGCGCCGTCTGCCATGGACGCAAATCAACGAGAACCGCAGCATTACCGCCGGGGCCATTAGCCTTTCCATTTTGCAGGAGAAATGCAAGGTGAGCCATGGCGCCCCGAGTCACCCACAAACTCGCTAGACACACAGCCAGCAGCGTCACCAGAGCCGCGAGAACCGTGAGTCTGGCGCGATTGAGGATGTGTGAGTGCGCGTTTGCTGAATTCTGGTGGGGATTCGGCGATGCTGTCATGAAAGCACTCGGTGCGCAAATTCCGGGAAGCACCTGGCTCCTATATGGAACCTTCGATCCCCGGCAATCTCATCCTCAGCTTATCAGGAGAGTGTTCTCGGATCGGGGCGTTCACTCTTTCAGGATGTTGTGGCCCTTCAGAAAGACCGCTTCGGCCGCGGCCCATGGCGCAACGGAAAATACGCCAAGTCTGCTATCCGGAACGGATCCCGCCGCCCCGTCCGTTCCAGGGGAATGGCCTCGTGCCTTGGGACGTCGATTGGCGACTTTGGGGATGCGCCGTCGAAAGATCGTGCCCCCGGCGTTGACCTCGCCCGTAAGCGCCCCTTAAGATGGAGAAGATGGCGTGGTGGGTTTTTCGCCAGGAATACCCACATGGCTGCAAGTCATCGCAGCAGGCGCGCGTGTGTTGCCCCCTCGTTCAACGGCAGGACAGCTGACTCTGGATCAGCATATCGGGGTTCGAATCCCTGGGGGGCAGCCAGATAACTCCTTTAAATCAGTGCTTGCCGGGTTACTGTAAAGGCACTGTGCACAAAGTGTGCCCACGCCTCTCCCGTCCTAAGAGCGGGCTCGGATAGCATCTCCGACAACCCGCAGTCCGGGGTGCTGGTACTTCATCGCCGTCTTGACGTCGACATGTCCCATAACCTCCATGACGGCCTTGAGGTTGCCGGTGCGTTCAGTCATTTCCGTACCATAGTCGTGGCGCCCGCAATAAAGCACGAGGTCCTTTGAAAGCCCGGCCTTTTTTCGTGCGCGCACCCATTGCTTGTTAACCAGCCCGCTTGTGATATGCGCACCCTTCCGGCAGGAAGGAAACACCCATCCCTCCTTGCGGTCGCCGCAGCGGTCGCGCAGGATCGCCTCTGCGCGATGGGACATGGGGACCAGACGCTGGCCGGCCTTGGTTTTCGAGTCGGGGATCTGGACCAGATGCTTGCGCCAGTGGATGTGCTCGATCCGCAGCGGGTAGAGTTCTTTGCCGTTACGGACCCCGAGATCGCGCATCAGTTTGATAATGTCGGCGAGCGGTTGCTCGGCGACGGCGAGCAACTGCTCTTCGGCATCTTGGTCGAGAAGCATCGTGCGCTCGCGCTCCTCGAGCAGGTTGATGGCAGGGGTTTCGTGGATAACCTTCCAGTCTTTTCTTGCTTTGTTGAAGATGCGGCGCAAGGTGCGCAAAGCGTTGTTGGCGTTGGAGCCTGAACCGGGAAACTCCAGCGCGTCGATGTCGTCGCTCTCGATCTCGTCTAACTGCATGTCGAGAAACTCCTCGTGCGCCCGCAGGAGCCGCAAGCCATTTTTGTAGTAACGGCCGGTATCGGGGTCGAGGTGCGCGCTCTCGACCCAGCCTTCAAACCTCTTGCCCGCCTCGCGCAGCGTCGGGACCTTTTCTGAGTTTGGTTTCTTGCCGCCGCGAGCCTTGTCGCGTTTGGCATCCGCAACACCCTCGGCACGTTTGTAGCTGGTTTCTTTTGTGGAGCCCCGGTACCTCCGACCCCGGACCCGGAAGTCGTAGTAGTAGTATGGGGACCCAGGCTTTCTAAAAAGCTTCACGATCTGCCTCCATTGCAGCCCGCACGGAAGGCATACGTGTGTTCTCCTCGTTGAAGCGAGTGAGAACACGAATATCATAGCGAACGCGGTGACGGAATACGATGTATTCCGGGCCCACGCCTTCGTAGCGCCATCTTTTGAGCGTGTCGGCAGAGCGCCCAACGATCTTCGCGGCAACCGGGGTGGTGACCGTCTCCGGAAGGCTACCGGCTGGGACTCGTGATTCAACCGTATCCGCGCCAGTATAACCAGTACCCTGGTCCGTCTTTGCCGCATTACAACGAATCGCTCCATTGCGTATGATCATCTGGTCGCCCCCTAATCTCCTTGATCCGTGTGCCTGCGGTCACCGGTTACCTTTCGCGTCCGGAAGCTCGTGCCGCGATTAAAAAAAAGGCCCTTTTCAGCCGGAGAAGGTCACCTGGATAGTCGGTCAGCCTGCGCGTGCGAAATTGGCTCTGGACTCTAGGTGTATGTCGGGCATAGCGTTTTGCCAAGGAAGATGCAGCGGTTTGCAGGTCTGCCGTTCGATCTGGAGCAC
>JBMFHB010000089.1:0-12411 GCA_049977045.1 Occallatibacter sp. | reverse complement strand
GCGTAGACTCAATGGAAAGAGGGATCGATGCCTCCACATACAACGCGTGAATTGGCTCGCAGTCTGGTTGCTCGCGAAGTCGAGGCGACTGCGACTCCTTTGCGTACGCAACCTGCGACGGTACGCGTCTATGAGAAGCTGCGCCGTCAACTTGCCGCGACGATGGGTGTTGACGGCTTTCAGGCGCTCGCCTCCCGTGCTTTGGCTCTGGCCAAGTCGGAATCTCCCCGGCTCAGCGCGGTGAAAATAACCGCAAATGGAGGCCTGCGGGGGTTCGACGAAGTTGAATCCCGGACGGGAGCGGATGAGGACGGCGAGGCCGGAGTGATTCTGATTGCGCAGTTGCTCGGACTGTTTCTTACCTTTCTTGGCGAGGCAACAACGCTGCGTTTGATAGAAGATCTACGCCTTCAGCTTGACGACAAAGTTGGGTCGGCAGCGTCCACGGCAGACACGGCAGACTCAGGGGCGGATCGGCTGGTGATCGCCGCGATTTTCGGGGATCTTCTGCTGGAGATTGATCGATTGAGGAGCGTGAGCGAACATATTGAAATCCTGGCGGCCAGACATCCGGACATGGAAGATGGGCTTATACGTGTTGCGGGGAACATTCGCAGCATTGCCTCGATTTTGGATGTTTTCACCTTGATTCGAAGCCAGGCCGGTGGATCGCAAAAAGATGCGCCTGCCTCAGAAACGAATCGCTATATGAATTGAGTTCTGCCGGGCAAGGTCCGGAGAGGCGCATGAGATGGAACGCCTTTTGACGGAGCGGCTTCAGGAGGAGATGGAGTGGATGGACGGGTCCCGGCGAAGCCTGGGACAGGTTTCGAGATTTTCCGCATGAAACCATGAACGGTTAAACATGATGACCGACACAAAGATGCGAGCGCTAGCCGACCGGCTGCTTGCTTACGAAGCCAATCTGGGCAAGACGCTAGGGTCTTCAGAGCCCGCAACCCTTGTTGTCTATGAGAAGCTGCGGCGGAGTCTGTGTGAGTTTGCCGGGGTTGGCGGATTTTTGTCGCTCGCATCTCGCGCCATGGCATTGGCCAAGGCGGAGGAACCCAGCCTTGGCGGAGTGCAGCTTACCAGGGACGGATCGTTACATGGCCTGGGCGAGATGGAATATTCCATGGGCTCGGGGAAGGATCACGCTGACGGGTGTGCCGGAGGCGAGGGAGTAGAGATCCTGATCATCCACTTACTCAGCCTACTCCTTATCTTTCTTGGTGAAAGTTTGACGTTGAGCCTGCTGCGCGTTCCGTGGCCAGTAGCCGCCCTCGACGATCGCAGTTCGGAGAACGGGAGAAAAGCTTGAGCACTCAAGACAAAGTGAAGATCAACAAACTGCCGACGGGAGTTCCGGGGCTTGACGAGATCGTGGGCGGCGGACTCCCGGAGTTCTCATTCAACATCATCGCGGGCGCGCCGGGGAGCGGGAAGACGACACTGGCGCACCAATTTGTCTTTGCCAATGCGACCGCTGAGCGCCCTGCGATTTATTTCACGGTTCTGGGCGAATCCGCCATCAAGATGATGCGGTACCAGCAGCAGTACACCTTCTTCGATCCGGCCAAGCTGCCCGATTCCATTCGCTTTATCAACCTGAGCCAGGTCGTGCTGGATAAGGATCTGGGCGCAGTTCTGGAGGAGATCACCCGGGAGGTGGAGCGGGCCAACCCCTCCGTGGTGGTGGTGGACTCTTTCCGCACCATGGTGCGCAAGCCGCAGAGTGAGATGGACCTGCAATCGTTTCTGCAAAGGCTGGCACTGTTTCTGGCGAGCTGGCAGGCGACCACCTTCCTGATCGGTGAATACGCCGAGGAAGATTTGCGGGACAATGCGATCTTCACGGTCGCGGATGGGCTGTTCTGGTTGCGCCAGACGATAGAGCGGAATTCCGTTGTGCGGAAGCTGCAGATTATGAAATTGCGCGGCCAGAATTCCGTACCGGGGCTGCATACCTTCCGGATTACCGAGGCCGGAATACGGGCGTTTTCCCGCACCTTTGGGTTGACCGCAAGCAAGAGAAATTCTCCGGCCCGCCAGCGTCTTTCCTTTGGCGTGCCGGAGTTGGACGAGATGCTGGATGGGGGCGTGAGGGAGGGTGATAGCGTGCTGGTGGCAGGATCCTCGGGGACTGGGAAATCCGTGCTCGCCACGCAGTTCATTGCGGAAGGCATCCGACAGGGAGAGCCGGGAATTGTGGCGGTGTTTGAAGAAGGCCCGGAGGCCTATACGGAGCGGGCCACCAGTTTAGGCCTGGATCTGGGAACGCCGCAAGAGGGTGGAAAACTCACGATTCTCTATCTTCGGCCGTTGGATCTCTCAGTGGATGAGACCATGCAGTCGATTCTGGACGCGGTGCAGAAGATTGGCGCCAAGCGATTGGTGATCGACTCTCTGGCCGGCTTTGAGATGGCTCTCTCGCCCGGATTTCGCGCGGATTTTCGCGAATCGCTGTACCGAATGATCTTCGCACTGACGGGAATCGGAGTGACGATTCTGAGCACGGTTGAGGTGGATGAGTCCTTCACGGAGTTTCCGTTCAGCACCTACTCTATTTCCTTCCTGTGCGATGACATTCTGAGGCTGCGGTACGTATCGATCGATGGCCAGCTTCGCAAGATCATGGTGGTGATCAAGATGCGGGGCGGAAATCATGCCAAGGATATTCGCGAATATGAGATCACCGCTAAGGGACTTGTGATTCTTGGCAACCGTCTGACAGAGTATCAGGGCCTTATCAGCGGGATCCCTGTACTTTCAAGCCACTCCGGCGCAAAGCAAGAACCGTCCCAGGAGCCGGGGGATGGGGAAAAACGCTGAGGGAACTCCCCTGGCGTGTTCCTGCTACCGGCTAAGATTCTGTTGAGTTGCGCTTGGCGGAGGAACTGACAGAAGCGCAGGATCAACGGCGTCAAGGCTGCCATGCCGGAGTAGGGTGGCAACGCGAGGCCGGCGACGCGAGATTGGCAACGCGAAGCTGGGCAACCTGCAATTGCTCCATGCGACGCTGTATGTGGCCGAGCGAGGCTGCGAATGGCTGGGACTGCCTGCAACTTGATCCAAATACAGGCGGAGCGCCGCTCGTCCGGTTCAGCGGGATATTCCTCCGTGGTGTGCTGTTTCGCTCAGTTTTTTCCTCCTTGTCTTGAAAGAATCGGAATGAAGCCGATCTTCACTCTCTTCGCTCTGATGGTCTGGTGCGATAGGTGACTGGAATGCTTCTGAGGTTTTGAGAGTGCTTTGCGCCAACACAGCGTGCGCGACGAGAAATGAGGAATAGAATATGCCGCTAACCAACGTGATCATTACGATCGTTGCAGTAGGAGTGTTGCTGTGGCTCGTGAACAGGTTTATTCCGATGCAGAGCCAGGTGAAATCGATTCTCAATGGTCTGGTAGTGATTATCCTGGTCCTGTGGATCGGAAATCTTTTCGGTCTATTTGACCAGCTCAAGCATTTCCGGGTTGGTCATTGATCCATCGCCCGGTTGAAACCTGCCTGGCTTGGCCGGCTCTCTTCAGATAACAACGCAGTACAGCAGTTTTTTCTCTAAAGGAGAGATTATGAAGCCTTCCTATTTACTGGTGATTGGAAGCGCGCTGAGCATGAGCGCGTTTGCCCAAGCACGCACACAGAACTCGATTCCCCTGGATCCGGTGAGCCGGATGCCCGTATCGATTATGAGCCAGACCGGTCGCACGGTGGAAGTTCTGAATTACGGGCAGCGCGGAGGGACAACGAAGGTGAATCTGGCCGGCACCAACCTGATGCCTTCCGCCGAAGGAACAGCGAAGGTGCGGAGCAAGCGCGGCACGATGGAAGTAGAAGCGGAGTTTGGGAACTTGCAGAGTCCGAAGACATTTGGCGAGGAATATCTTACCTACGTGCTTTGGGCGATCTCGCCGGATGGCAGTGCGGTGAACCTGGGAGAAGTACTGGTGGGCAGCAATGATCGAAGCAAGCTGACCGCAACCACTAATCTACAGGCATTTGCGCTGATTGTTACCGCGGAGCCCTATTTTGCAGTTCGCCAGCCGAGCGATGTTGTGGTGTTGGAGGACGTGGTGGCGGCAGGCAGCAGATTGGCCAGCGAGGCAGTGAGCACGAAGTATGAGCTGGTAGAGCGCGGCGGCTACATTCCTACGGGATACAAGTTTGATCCTGTGGTACTGGATGCGAAGTTGCCATTGGAGTTTCTGGAGGCGCGGAATGCAATGCGCATTGCGCGATCCGAAGGAGCTGAGAGGTACGCCGGCGGAACGTATCAGCATGCCGTGCAGTTGATGCATACGGCCAATGGGGATGCTACTGACGGCAACACGGATACCAAACAACTGATCTTGAAGTCGCGTGAGACCGTGCAGACGGCGGAAGATGCACGTGAGATCGCGGTAAAGCAGATTGGCGAGGATCGCAGGGCGAAGGCGCGCCAGGCTTCAGCGGAGGCAGTGGCACAGTCGCAGGCGCAAGCTGATAAGGCGACCATGCAAAAGGAGCAAGCCCAGGCTGATGCGGCAGAGGCGCAAACCGAGATGGCGGTGAATCAGGTGACATCGGCAGTGGCGATCAACGCGGCGCAGGCGGATGCGGATCAATCCCGGGCTATGGCGATGCAGACTGTGCAACAAGCAGATAGTGAAAAGGCAGCTCTGCGGGCGCAGTTGTCAGCGCGACTCAACAAGGTACTTGAGACTCGCGATAGTGCGCGCGGTCTGATTGTGAGTATGTCCGATGTGCTGTTTGCTACCGGGAAGTACGCATTGACGCCTGGCGCAAAGGAGAAGCTGGCGAAGGTGGCCGGAATTCTGATTGGGTATCCCAGCCTGAACATCGCAGTGGGCGGCTACACGGACAATGTCGGCAGCGATGAGATGAATCAGACGTTGTCTGAGAGCCGCGCGGACGCTGTGCGCGATTACCTAGTGGAAGAGGGCGTGGTTGGCAGCTCTGTGACCGCAGAGGGGTTTGGCGAAGGTTCGCCGGTAGCCTCGAACGATGACTCGGCAGGCCGTCAAGAGAACCGAAGAGTAGAATTGGTGGTATCGGGCGATGCGATTGGAAGTCCAGCGAACGTAACGACTGGTAGCTTGCGCTAGCTTCCTCTGCCGCCCATGGTCATTGCCTATTCAACCGTAGGCATCTAGTTAAGTACGCAACCGAACGGTTGGGACTGTCGTGTGCTCTGGCAAGAACGGCGCGGTAATGCGTCAGGGTTCTGCCGGATACTGTAAATGATTCGCTCTGGGCACACCGGAAGGCCAGCCGGATACGGCCGGCTTTTGCGGTGTCCAGCGATGCTTCTGCGAAGTGGAGCCGTCGGATTGCGAGAGACGCTTGCATACGGAGCCTTCGCTTTCTGGGAGCGCCGATGCCGGCAGCGATTGGTTGGCTGGCTCCATGATTCCAGGGTTCGCACGCGCCGGCGGCATTCGAAGGGGCGCAAGGTCGAAGCTGGATGCGGTTTTCTACGGAAAGAGTTCAGTCTATCGGATGACCCGGCTTGGCTTCTGAGATCGATTGGCGAGGCGTGGATGCCTGTCGAGGGTGCAAGGATCGCGAGGCGAGTGAATGCCGCGAGGCTCGATTCTGTTTTGGGCATGAAGTGTCCGGGCTTCCAGGTCGCGGAAGCCGGATTGCGGCCCTGCCGGATCTCAGGAACATGGGTTGGGGGAAATTTTCGACGAGACGCATGCACGGACGGGCGCTGTGAGATGGGCCAGGCGCCGCAAAGCATGAGGCCTCGGCCTGAGCCAGGCGGCGGCGCCGGAACAAACATAGTGCAGCGAGCGTGTGAACTTGACGGATAGAAGGGAAGGCAGGGGAAGATGTTGTTTTCGGAGTCAACGCGTTGCAAGGACGGGGCCGGCGGGACAGGGCCGGCGGCGTTTGCGCCAAGCGCGTCGAACCCATGCAACCTACCGTTGCCGACGCGGATCGCCTTTATCGGCAATTATCTGCCGCGAGAGTGCGGGATTGCCACATTTACTGCCGACCTGTGTACCGCGTTGACGACAGAGTATGGGGAAGGGCGGCTTTTTGCGATTCCGGTCAACGACCCGGAATCGAGCTACAATTACCCCGCGCAGGTGCGTCTTGAGCTTGACCAGGAAGATTGCGCTTCCTACGTGCGGGCCGCGGATTTCCTGAACTTCAACGGCAACGATCTGGTTTGTCTGCAGCATGAATACGGCATCTACGGCGGGAGGGCAGGCGGGCATATTCTGGCTTTGCTGCGGAAGTTGAAGATGCCTGTGGTGACCACGCTGCACACGGTGCTGCGCGATCCGGACGCGGATCAGCGTGCTGTGCTCGAAGAGATTACGCGGCTCTCCGATCGGCTGGTGGTGATGAGTGAACTGGCGGGGCAATTGCTGCGCGACGTCTATCTGGCTCCCGGTGGAAAGATCGATGTGATTCCGCATGGAGTGCCAGATATGCCCTTCATGGATCCCAACTACTTCAAAGACCTGTTTGGTACGGAGGGCAAATCCGTACTGCTGACATTCGGCCTCTTGTCTCCGAACAAGGGTGTTGAAAACGTGATTCGGGCTCTGCCCGCAATTCTGGCAAGGCATCCGAATGTGGTGTATATCGTTTCTGGGGTGACGCATCCCCATTTGAGGCGGCATGAGGGCGAGCGCTACCGCGAGGAGGTACAAGCCCTGGCCGAGCGGCTTGGCGTTTCCTCCCAGGTGATCTTCAACAACCGGTTTGTGAGCGCCGAGGAGTTGATGGAGCAGGTAGGCGCGGCGGATATTTACATCACGCCCTACCGGCAGGAGGCTCAGGTTGTGTCTGGCACGCTGGCCATCGCACTGGGTGCGGGGAAGGCAATCATCTCCACACCGTACTGGCATGCCAAGGAGTTGCTGGCGGATCGAAGGGGCGTGATTGTCCCTTTCGACGATTTCGACTCTATCGCGAATCAAGTGGTTGCATTGCTGGAAAACGATGCAGAGCGCCACGCCATGCGGAAGCGCGCCTATCTGTATTCGCGGGGAACGACATGGCCCAAAGCAGCACGAGCGTATATGGCGAGCTTTCAACGCGCGCGCTTCGAACGAACACTTAGGCCAAAGGCCAAGCCGCATGAGGTTCTCACGGAGACCCCGGTTTATAGGTTGCCGGAGTTGAATACAACGCACCTGCGCCATATGACTGATGACACCGGCATATTGCAGCACGCCATTTACTCCGTGCCCAACGCGCGAGAGGGCTATACGACTGACGACAACGCGCGGGCGCTGATTGTGACCACACTTGAGGATGAACGCAAGATTGCCGGCAATGAGATTGAGCCTTCCAATCTTTCTCGCCGATATCTGGCCTTTCTCTGGCTCGCCTTCAATTCCGACAGCGGAAGGTTCAGAAACTTTCTTGGGTACGACCGCAGATGGCTTGAGGAGACTGGCTCGGAAGACAGTCATGGCAGGTCATTGTGGGCCTTGGGAACTGTTCTGGGCCGATCGCGGAATGCGGGAGTGCGCGGAGCAGCGGGAAGGCTCTTTGAGGCCGCCGTGCCGGCGGTGCTTCGATTCAGCAGTCCGCGCGCGTGGGCTTTCAGTGTACTTGGTTTGCAGGCCTATCTTGACTGGTTTCCGGGCGACCGAGACATGCAGGGCATTCGCAACACGCTTGCCAATCGTCTATTGGACATTTACGAGCGCAGCCACTCCGAGAGCTGGCGCTGGTTCGAGAAGAGCCTTTCCTATTCGAATGCGAGGCTGCCGCAGGCTCTGATCCTGGCGGGTTGGAGGAGTAAAAACCAGCGAATGATCGAAGCGGGAGTGGAGGCTCTGCAATGGCTTGTGGCCGAGCAGCACCGCGACGACCAAGAGATCTTCGTGCCGATTGGATCCAATGGATTCTTCATCGAAGGAAGCCGGAAGATGCGTTTCGATCAGCAGCCCATTGAGGCTTGCGCAACCATCTCCGCATGTCTTGAGGTGTACAGGCTGACGGAGGAGAGCCGTTGGCATGAGGAAGCGAGGCGGGTGTTCCGGTGGTACCTGGGGAAGAACGACCTGCAGGCTCCGCTTTACGATCCAGGAACGGGCGGATGCAGGGATGGGCTCCATCCGGATCGTGTGAATGAAAACGAAGGAGCGGAATCAACACTTTCCTTCCTGATGTCCCTGCTGGAGATGCAGGCCGTCGATATCGCCAACGCAGAGCAACCGCAGCAGGAAATGGAGCACCAACTGTGAAACCGACCGCCGTGCCGGCTAAGTCGCCGGAAGCCATCGTGCTGGAAGATGCAAAGCTTCCGGCATGTGTTGATCAACCCTTGTTCACGCGTCATCCGGCCAATCCGGTTCTCAGCCGGGAGCACTGGCCGTATTCGATTAATAGCGTATTCAACGCAGGAGCTGTACGCCTGCCCAATGGGGACACGCTGCTGCTTTGCCGCGTGGAAGACAGAAGCGGCCTCTCGCATCTTTGCGCGGCCCGCTCCAGCAATGGAGTGGATGCCTGGCAGATCGAGCGGAAGCCGACGCTGATGGCAAATCCGGTGGAGCATCCCGAAGAGATCTGGGGTATAGAAGATCCGCGTATCACGTACGTCCCGGAGTTGGATCAGTACGCAGTGGCCTATACATCCTTTGCGCGCGGAGGACCGGGAGTTTCCCTGGCGCTGACCAAGGATTTTCACAGCTTCGAGCGATTCGGCGTCGTGATGCCTCCAGAGGATAAAGATGCGGCGCTGTTGCCGCGGAGGATTGGAGGGCGCTGGGCACTGATCCATCGGCCAGTCACGCCGCTGGGAGCGCATATGTGGATCTCCTACTCACCGGACCTGAGGCATTGGGGGAGCCACAAGATGATTCTGGAAGCACGGCGCGGCGGCTGGTGGGATGCAAACAAGATCGGGCTATGTTCTCCGCCGATCGAGACGGAGAAGGGCTGGCTGATGATCTACCACGGGGTGAGGCAGACGGCGTCGGGAAGCGTTTATCGTCTGGGCCTTGCACTGTTCGATCTTGAAGATCCGACGGTCTGCCTGCAGCGCGGCAACTCATGGATGTTCGGGCCGGAAGAGGCATATGAACGGGGCGGAGATGTGAAAGACGTCGTCTTCCCCTGTGGGCAAACCATCGGCGCGGATGGCGACACGATTCAGATGTATTACGGGGCGGCCGACTCCTGCGTGGCCTTGGCTACGGGCAGCATTCGCCGTCTGCTGGCCTGGCTGGATGCGAATTCAGGCCCGGCTGGGGCTGCCGCCATAGAGCCGGCGTGGTCACATGCCGAAGAGGGAGGAGCAGCGTAGACAGCGCAACCAGGAATTGACCGGCTGATAGACCATGTCTGCTGTCGCTATGGCATAGGGGTGCGCGCTGCCATTCAGCCAAATCCAAGCCCGCGGGGTTGCGTCCGGCAGATGGCCTGTCCGCTCTGTTCTTTCTGTGCCTCGTTCGCTGCATGTTTTGGCGATGAAGGTAGTACTGGTTTGCGTTGTGCGGCCCAGACGCTAGAAGAACGTGCGGATGGTTGCGGTATCGGCGGACGGGTGGTGTAAGCGCTGGAAGGGATTCGCTCCGAGGAAAGGAAGCGCTGACCTGCTCTTGCTACGGTCGTCCCCCAATGAGGCGGAGAGCCCTGTGCGTGATAAGCAGGATCAGCACTATTTCCAGAATCATTCGATTTCCTTGTGTTCGCTTCTGGAGACAAGCAGTATTTCCTTGAGCCTTGGCGTGATGCTGCAAGAGTGTAGATGCGGCAGGGATGGATTGAGGGAAGAACTTGCCCGCCGGGGCTTGGGCGGCGGCGGCTCCATGTGGTCCGGCCAAGGCGACATCGTACTTTGTTGAATGCGGAAAGGATTGATTTTGACTCTGGCCAGAAAGAGCCAGGGATACTGCGTCAATTGAATTTGCTCAATCTCCACCGCATTGAAGTGCTCCGAGATTTGGCGGAGGGCTAGTTTGAGCGCACTGGCGATCGCCTGCTGCGCTGTATCTCCCACGCCGCTTCTCAGCGTCCTACCGTCGGCCTCGATCTTGACGGTGTTCCATCCACGACTCTTCAGTCTCTTTTCCAGGTGGTTTGCGTTGACCGACCGCGAGAAATTCCAGCCTTGGTGGAATTGTTCCGTCGCCAGGCTGAGGCCTTCGGGTAACTCGATGCTCGCGCGAAGGAGCAGGTTGGTTGTTGCCGTGGTATGCATAGATCGGACTCTTTCCTGCTGCTATCAACTGCGGACCAGGGGTTTTGCCGGGCTTGCAGGCTGCTGCCAGGCCCGCGATTTGCCGCACTGCCTGCGAGGGCAGTTTGTCGAGTGGCGTGACCATGGAGGCTAGGCACTGAATCGAATAGCCACAATGGATACATTCCACGTTGCACGTGAGATTCCCAAGACGATCAAGAGCAACATGAAACGCCCTATGACATTCTGGACAAGTGATTCTGGCTTGCGCGGTCCCATTGGAGCCGCATGGATGGTGCTGAATCCACAGGGGTGGCGCGCAATCGGAATCCGGCTGGGTTTGCCGTCTTATTCCGGGTGGTGTACTCAATAACCTGGAGAGGTTGGCTGGACCACTGCCCTTTTGATAAAGAGCATCCGCGGGAATGCAAGATGGCGCGTCCCTGCCGCCGGACGCTCCGCTCATGGCGATGACCAGAGTTGCTGGAAGCCGTTGTCTGACCACGGAGAGCAGTTGAGGTCCGGACATGTCTGGCAGGTTGAGGTCGGCCAGTAGAACCTCTGGCTGGTCCAGGCGGATTTCGCGCAGCGCGGAGAGGCCGTCAGGGGAAGAACGCACCATAAATCCCAACCCGGCAGTAAAGAGCGAAAGTGTTTTTCGAATCCACTGCTCGGCGTCCACGATGAGGAGTTTCCTGGTTGGGTAGGGCATAAGCGATCTCACCTGCCAAAATGGATTTAGCATCTGAAGCGAGAGTGACATCCATCCGCTTAATTGTCTGGTCTATTTTGCACAGGCGCGGCGCATTTCGATTCACGGCGGGTGGGCTACTGGATCCGGTCCTGGGCCGGCTTCTGCCTTGCAGCGTTGCCGGGCGGAAGTTGATCGTGGAGGACTACGTTGAGCAGCGATTTGTGGACCACGATGCCGCTCTTGTAGTCGATAAAGCCGAGCCTGCGGAAGCGGTTCATGAAGAAGCTGACGCGGGATCGCGTGGTTCCGACCATCTCTGCCAGGGTCTCCTGCGAGATCTTTGGGAGTTGCCCGTCTGGCTCACCTGGCTTGCCAAATTCCGCCATGGATAGAAGGAGGCGGGCCAGCCGCTTTTCGCTGGAGTTGAAGAGCTGATCGACCAGATCGGCCTGAATGCGCATGCTGCGCTCGATAAGAAACTTGAGGAATAGATCAGAGAAGGCGTGCTCCTGGTGCATAACGCGAACCATCTCTTCGCGGCCTATTTTGAGGGCGGTGCAGGCGCTGATGGCGATGGCCGTGGACAGGCGCGGTCCCGCAATTGCCGCCAACGTCTCTTCACCGACAAAGTCGCCTGGGGAAAGGAATGTGATGGTGGCTTCCTTGCCGACTGAGGAGACAACCGTGATCTTCGCCTGGCCTTTTTGAAGATAGAAGACTGCGTCGGCTGGATCGCCCTGCGAAAAGAAGTTCTGCTTTGGCTCCAGGTAGACGATTCTTCTTCCCAGGCCTGCGCTCATGAGATATTGACCGGGATCAAATGCGGGTTTGTTCTGCTCAGCCATAGCGGAGGATACCTTTCGGATGTGATGCCGGCGAACGAGGGCTGCGAATGTGAGCTCGATCAAGCGGTTCCAAAGACGAACAGCGAGAATGCCGACATGCCTCGAAGTTGATTTGCGACGATCAGGGCGTTGCCGTGCTGGAGATCTCGTCTACTATCGGGCGCCGTAGGCACTGATACAACTCCAAGAAGACTAGTTTGCGCCCCACGAGGTTAAAAGTCTGTTCCCTTTTGCACACATTTCCAGGAATTTCTCCATGCGGGTGTTTAAGGATCGACCCGCACTCCCACGTCGCGAGATACATTCAGGGCCCAATGTCGCCGGTTCCGAGCCGTTGCCGGGAGCCGTGAAAGGATCTGGCGATACAGAGCTCCGGAGATCGCTCTTGTCCCATGAGGGTTTATTACTGCCCATGTGCTGTATTGCTCAGACGCTGAGGCGCCATGCGGTTAGCGTGGAAATACCTGGTGCGCCTCAGTAAGCGGAGAACAGGAGACGCTGCACATGGGTAGAAAATGGTGAGACACATGAAAACCGTTATGACATTTGTGGCAATCCTGAGTCTGGGTGCGGCCATCGCAGCCAAGGCAGAGTCGCGCGAAGATACGCAGAACCGGTTGGACAACGCTGCGCTGGTACTGCACCAGATTATGGCCACGCCGGATAAAGGTATTCCGGAAGAGGTGATGGAACACGCAAAGTGCATTGCCGTG
>JBMFHB010000088.1:0-12445 GCA_049977045.1 Occallatibacter sp. | reverse complement strand
AGGCGAAGTGTTAGTACTCGCCAATCGGCGCGCAATCGGCAATGGAATTCGAGACGTACTGAATGCAAAGGCACAGCAGAATAACAAGACCTGGCGCGCTGAAAGTTTTTATTTCGAAGATGCGTTGAAGGCGCCCGCAGCAGCAGAATCTTTTTCCCTGTTGTCCCTGCTCGTCAACCCAGAGGATCGTCCGGCGCTTCGATATTGGCTGGGTGAGAGTCGTCCTGACTGTCGCCATCGCGCCTATGCGCGACTCCGTCACCATTGCGAGCAGAGCGGGGTATCCCCGAACCAGGCGTTGGCAGCGCTCGCCACCGGTACACTGACTATTCCCCGCACAGCAGATTTGGTCGTTCGATACAACCAACTCACGGCACGACTCACGACTCTTGCGCCGCTCGGCATCCCTCAGCTTATTGACGCGCTTTTTCCCGATGGAAGCCCAGACCTCGCCCCATTGCGTCAAGCCGTATTGATGGTTGCGCCGAATGTGCATACCCCGCAGGAGCTCCTGAATGAGCTGCGAACAGACATCACGCAGCCAGAATTGCCGGGAACACAAGGACAATCAATACGCATTATGAGCCTTCACAAGTCCAAGGGGCTGACTGCCCGGCTTGTAGTAATCGCCGGATGCGTATCAGGTATCCTGCCAACGATAGATTCACATGCTTCGCCACAAGAGCAGAACCGTCAGAGACAAGAACAACGGCGACTATTTTACGTAGGACTCACCCGCAGCACGGAGACCCTTGTGATCAGCAGTGCTGTTTACATACCTCGCAAAGAGGCAATGCAGATGGGCATTCCGGTGTCTCCCGGCAAGCAATATGGAAGGGTAACACTTCCGGCAAGTCCATTTCTTGCCGAATTGGGCCCGCGCGCTCCCGCAGCTTTTCGCGGTAATGCTTGGCGCGCAAACCTCGGATTTTAGTCTCGACCACGGAGGCGACTAGGACTGTAGTCGATTTTGTAGCTGTCAAAGCATCCAAGGGCTACAAGATTCAACAAGAGGCAAACGGCAGGCTGTAACTCTTTCAATCTAAAACAGTTATTTTCTACAGATTTCAACATGTTCCCATAAACGGCCTGACCTGCTTTGGGAGCAGAGGGTCGGGGGTTCGAATCCCTCCGCCCCGACCAGCGTAAAGCATAGATATTTCAAGCGATATGGACGATTCTAGCGGTACGGCCGCCGCGCGCGTTGCCGACGAAGAGTGAGTTTTTCCGATTCAGCACCACGCGCTTCATCTCGCGCTCCGAAACGTTGTTATCCATGGGCACGGCGCCGTCCGCGCAGAACACGTTCAGCTCCGCCCAGTGGCCTAACAGCCTGTGGTGAAAGTCGAGATGCCCCGAAAAACGTCCCTCGGCGGCCGATCACCGCGCGCACCCGCTCGGCCAGACGATCGAAGCCGCAGCGCATGTCGGCCGCTTCCACCGCCAGCCAAATGCGCGGCCCCTGCGCACGATCCAGCGCATGCAAACTGGGCAGTCCGATCATGCTTCGCCCTCCGTCAGCGTGTCGACCACCGCCAGCAGCGCGCGTAGATGAGCCGTGTCGAATCCAGGCTCCACCACCAGACTGCGCCCTCGCGCCAGCCGGATTTCAATCGCCTTGCCCGGCGCCGGCTCAACCGCTGGCTCGGCAGACCGTACCTCCACGGCGACAAACTGCCCCGCCTCCGCCTGCCGCAAGCGATTCTTCCACTCGTAGAACTGCCAGTCGCGATGCCCCCGCTCACGGCAGAACACCGCTACACTCTGACCGCTCGCCATCTGCTCCGCAACCAATCCTCGCCACTTCGCCCACTCTTCCGCCTTGCGCTGTCTCATCCTTCCAGCCTGACGCTTCCTGCACCGCCATACAAGATGGGGTTCAGATAGCGCTCACATTTCGAGTGCAGGTCTGTTGACATCAAGCGGGGAAAACAAAAGCCGCATCCGGAGCTTATGCCGGGTGCGGCTTTCTGACTACTGATGACGGACAGATCTACTTGTTTGTCAGCGCTTCGACGCCGGGAAGTTTTTTGCCTTCGAGGAACTCGAGGCTGGCTCCGCCGCCGGTGGAGATGTGGGTGATCTGGTCAGCCACGCCGGCCTTGTTCACCGCGCTCACCGAGTCGCCGCCGCCGATGATCGACGTGGCCGCGCGGTTTGCCGCGACGGCGCGTGCAATGGCATTGGTGCCTACGGCGAAGTTCGGGAACTCGAAGACACCTGCCGGGCCGTTCCAGACAATGGTCTTTGCGGTTGTGACCACCTTCTCGATCGCCGCCACTGAGTTTGGACCGATGTCGAGTCCCTGCCAATCCTCGGGGAAGTCCTTCGAGCTATCCCAAACCCGGGTCTTCGCGTCGTTGGCAAAGCTGTCGGCGATGATGTTGTCGACGGGCAGCAGGAGATTGACCCCCTTGGCCTTTGCCTTGGCGAGCGTCTCCTTGGCGAGTTCGATCTTGTCCTCTTCGACGAGCGACTTGGCGGTCTTGACGCCGAGCGCGCGATAAAAAGTGTAGGCCATGCCGCCGACGATGACCAGCGTGTCGACCTTGTCCAGCAGGTTCTGAATCACGTCGATCTTGCCGGAGATTTTGGATCCGCCAATGATGGCCACGAAGGGCTTTTCAGGCGATTCGAGCGCCTTGCCGAGATACGTGATCTCCTTTTCCATCAGCAGGCCCGCCACGGCCGGCTTGAGGTCGTGCGTGATGCCTTCGGTCGAGGCATGGGCGCGATGCGCGGAGCCGAAGGCGTCGTTGACGTAGACCTCGGCCAGCGAAGCGAGCGCTTTGGCAAAGGCGGGGTCGTTGGCTTCTTCCTCGGCGTGGAAGCGCAGGTTTTCAAGCAGCAAGACCTGGCCCGATTCGAGCTGGCGCGCCATTTCTCCAGCCACTTCGCCGACACAATCCGGCGAGAATGCGACGTTGACGCTCTCGCCGAGCTTTTTGTCGAGCAGTTCGCGGAGGCGGTCGACGACGGGACGCAGCGAGTACTTTGGATTGGGCTTGCCCTTGGGACGGCCCAGGTGCGAGGCCAGAATCACCTTGGCTTTGTGCCGCAGTGCATACTCGATGGTGGGCAGCGTGGCCACAATGCGCGTGTCGTCGGTGATGGTCTTGCCGTCTTCGGTGAGCGGAACGTTGAAATCGACGCGGATGAACACTCGCTTGTTGGCGAGATCGATGTCTTTGATGGATAGCTTGGGCATGAGGTGCATTCCTTCAAGGGTTCAGGGGTAAGGTGTCAGGGACAGGAGCGGGGATCAGAGGTCAGGCGGTGCGAATTGGGCGCTTTTCCCTGAACCCTGGCGCCTGACCCCTGAAGCCTGCTCTTACAGTCCCTTCTTGGCCAGGAAGCCGATCAGGTCGACGACGCGGTTCGAGTAACCCCACTCGTTGTCGTACCAGCTCAGCACCTTGACGCTCTGGCCGACGACCTTGGTCAGTGGCGCGTCGTAAATCGACGACAGCGAGCAACCCTTGAAGTCGGAGCTGACCAACTGGTTGTCGTCGTAGCCCAGGATGCCCTTCAGCTTGCCCTGGCTGGCTGCTTTCATGGCTGCGTTCACGGCCTCGACGGTCACCGGCTTTTCAGCGATGAAGGTCAGGTCGACGATCGAGACGTTGGGGGTTGGGACGCGGATGGCGAATCCGTCCAGCTTGCCGGCGACTTCGGGAATGACCAGCTTGAGGGCCTTGGCGGCGCCGGTCGAGGTCGGAATCATCGACAGAGCTGCAGCGCGGGCGCGGCGCAGATCCTTGTGCGGAAAGTCCAGAATCACCTGGTCGTTGGTGTAGCTGTGGATGGTGGTCATCACGCCCGAGACGATGCCGCAGGTCTCGAGAACCACCTTGACGATCGGCGCCAGGCAATTCGTGGTGCAGCTTGCGTTCGAGAGCACGTTGTGCCTGGCCGCGTCATACTTGTCGTCATTCACGCCCAGAACAATGGTCATGTCCTCATTCTTGGCCGGGGCCGAGATGATGACCTTCTTCACGGTCGAACCCAGATGGACCTTGGCAACCGCCGCGTCGGTAAAGCGGCCGGTCGACTCGACAACCACCTGCGCACCCACCTCGGCCCAGGGCAGCTTGGCCGGATCCTTTTCGGCATAGACCTTGATCTTCTTGCCATCGACCGCGATGAAGTCCTCGCCGGCCTCGATCTTGTTGGGTAGGTTGCCCAGAATCGAATCGTACTTGAGCAGATGAGCCAGGGTTGCCGGGCTGGTCAAGTCGTTGACGGCGACAAAGTCGATTTCCTTGTTGCCGAGCGCGGCGCGCAAAACATTGCGGCCAATGCGGCCGAAGCCGTTAATTCCAACCTTTACTGCCATGAGTGATGTTCTCCTTCGCTATTGGGTGAGGCTTTTTGATTTTGGAACCGGGGGCTTGGGTGGTGTCTGAAAATGAATTCCACCAAACTCTTCATCCTAACATTTCGAGTGGCGGCAACGAAACGCGATTCGCTTTTCGCGCCTACACGATTCCCTACCGTCAGGATGAGGTTCCAGCGGCAGAACTGTATGTGACGGAGTGCACACGATTTGCCGCCCCTGCGCCCGATGTGGTATTCGGGTGGGAGAGAAGGTTATCGGCAAGGGTAGAACGAAACATGAGAAGACGGTCCAAACGCGGTCCCAACCTTTCGGAATCCACAGGCAAAACAGGCGCGGAAATCCCAGCGAATCAACCAGCTCCGCTCGTTCCCAGTTATGGCGAAGCGGCTCCGGCAGCGCGCCCGGCGCGCGAGCATGCCCGGCGCGAATCGGAACCCCAGAGGGCGCAATGGCATGAGCCGTCCGAATCCGGGCGGCTGGAAGTGGAAACTCAGCCCGAGATGCCGTCCGTCGCCCCTCCCAGGGCTAGCGCGCAGGGCCCCAAAGGCTTCGTGGTGCTGGCTATCGGCATGCCCGGCTCGGGCAAGACCACGTGGTTTGGGCGCCGCGGCATCACGCCGCTTTCAAGCGATTTGCTGCGCGGCATTCTCTTCGACGATGTCGAGGAACAGCGCTATCAGGGACTGGTTTTTTCCACGCTGAGGTCGCTTCTGCGCGCGCGCCTCATCGCTCGCATGCCCATGAACTATGTGGACGCGACCAACCTCTCCACCCACGAACGCCGCCAGTGGATCAAGATGGCCAAGAGCTTCGGCTACGAGGTGCAGGCCGTCTTTTTCGACGTGCCGCTGGAAGTGTGCCTGGAGCGCAACCGCAACCGCGACCGCTCAGTGAGCGAAGAGGTCATGCGCAAGATGGCCGAGAAGCTCAAACCGCCGGTCTTCGAGGAGGGGTTCGAGAAGATCACCGTGGTGCGGGTGAAGAGCGCGGGGTAGTAACTCCGCAGGCTTCCGAATCCGATCCAGGTGAGTTGGAACCCTCTGTCATCCCGAGGAGCGCCGCGACGAGGGATCTGCGGTTGCTTTTCGGCCGCTCCGGCAGAAAGTCCCGAAGAATAGCCGCAGATCCTTCGACTCCGCTGCGCTTCGCTCAGGATGACAGTTTCGAGTTGATGCAAATCATAAGGACCGGATCAATAATCGGTAGTAGAATCCATGACGACTTCCCCATCGCAATCCCCTTATACCGAGCCCTGGCTCCGGGGCACGCATACTGATGTTCCTGCCGCGGCGCGCGCCGTTCTCCATGCACTTGAACTTGCGCTTGACGACCTTACCAAGTGGACCGCCGGTCTCACTGATGCCGAGATTCACGCGCAGCCGCTGGGCCTTACGTCCATCGCTTACCACCTGCGCCACATTGCGCGCTCAACGGACCGCATCCTTACCTACGCCGAGGGCGGTGAGCTTACGGCCGGGCAACTGGCTGCGCTCAAAGCGGAACAGGAAAGTGAGCAAAAGCAGGAATCCCTGGCCGAACTGCTGGCCGAGGTCGAAACATCCTTCTCCCGCGCAACGGAACGTATCCGTGCTCTGGCTGGGTCGAATCTCGATACGCCACGTTTTGTGGGCCGCAGGCGGCTGCCCACTTCAGCAGGCGGCGCGCTGATTCATGTGGCCGATCACACGCTGCGGCATGTGGGCCAAACGGTGACGACGGCGAAAGTCTTGAAGGCGCTGCGTAGCTAAACTCGCCGCTGCTCTTCGTCCACGATCTGATCCAGAATGTGTCCCATCTTCTCGGCTTTGGTGCGCAGATAACCGGCGAAGGTTTCCTGCGGTTCGACTTCGGCCGAAACGCGCTCTGTGACCTCAATACCAGCTGACTCAAGAGCCGCGATCTTATCGGGATTGTTCGTCATCAGGCGCACGCGCGAAACACCGAGCAGCTTCAGCACCTCGCCCGGCAGTTCGTACCCTCGGCAATCGGCGGCGTAGCCCAGTTCTTCATTGGCTTCCACGGTGTCGAGTCCCTGGTCCTGCAATTGGTACGCCTGGAGCTTCGCCATCAGGCCAATCCCACGGCCCTCCTGCTGCTCATAGAGCAGAATTCCCGCGCCCTCCGCGGAGATTTTGCGGAGCGCGAGCTCGAGTTGCAACCGGCAGTCGCAACGCAGCGATCCGAAGACATCGCCGGTCAGGCATTGCGAGTGGATGCGTACCAGCGGCGGCTTCGCGTGCACGTCGCCCATTACCAGCGCCACCAGGCCCTCGACCGATGGGGCTGGCGCGCTGCCGGGTTGATCTTCTCCGCGCACGCCTTCAAAGCCCAGAATACGAAAGGCGCCCCACCGCGTGGGAAAATCAGCCTCCGCAACTTTTGTCACGCTCTTCAATCCCATGCTTCTATTTTACGTTGGATCGAAAATCCCTGTCTCAGCGCGGCTGCCGCTCATCGCTCTCCGCCGCATTCTGTTCCACGCGGTTTTGCTTCTCGCCACTGTCCCGCGCGGCGCGATACAGTTGTGGTGTGACCGACAATCTCATCTGGATTACGCTGTTGGTCAAAATGGGCGTGGTCGCCTCGGTGGCCAGCGTGCTTGCACGCGTCGCCACATTCCGCCAGCTCTTCTTTGCCGAAAAGCGCCGCCGCACGCAGACGCTTGCGCTGCTTGCGTTCTTTCTGGTTCCCCTGACCATCGGTGTCTGGCTGCGCATCCGGGTGCCAAACTTTCTTGCCGCCGACATCTCGTTTGAGACCGTGGTTCTGCTCGGCCTGCTCATCGGTCCCGGCTGGGCCATGCTGGGCGGCGCCGTGCTTTCGATTCCCGCCGTTCTCCACCACGAGTTTCTCGCCGCTCCTTTCAATGTCTTTCTCGGTTTTGCCGCCGGCGTCATTGGCCGCTTTGTCGAGAAGGAAGAGATCTGGTCCTTCACGCCGTTTATCGACCTGAGCCTTTATCGCTGGGTGAGGCGCAACTTGATCAAGCCGCGCATCGACCGCCAGATCATGATGCTGTTTCTGATCGCGATTCTGGAGATGGCGCGCGACTGGATTCACCATCTTTTCCCGCATCGCCTGTTCGCGCTCGTTTCCGATCAGCTTTGGCTGCAGGCGCTGGTCTGGCTGGCTGCGCCGATCAACGTGGGTATCGCGCTCAAGGTATGGAACGCGCTGCGCGTGGAGATGTCGTTCGAAGAGCAGAAGCGCCTGCTGCTCGAAGCCCGTCTCGACGCCCTGCAGCGGCAGATCAATCCGCACTTTCTGTTCAACACGCTCAACTCCATCGCCTCGCTTGTGCGCAGCCAGCCCGAGCAGGCGCGCACCATGACGGTCAAGCTCGCCAACATTCTCCGGGCCTTGCTCAAAGACCACGATACCTACGTTCCCCTGCGCGAGGAGATTCGCTTCACCGACGACTATCTCGACATCGAGGTGGTACGCTTCGGCGCCGACAAGTTGCGTGTGGAGAAAGAGATCGACCCTCGCACGCTCGACGTGCTGGTGCCGAGCATCCTGTTGCAGCCGCTGATTGAGAACAGCATCAAGCATGGTCTGGAACCGCGTCTCCACGGCGGCACGATCACGCTGCGCAGCAGGCTTGACGGTGACCGCATTTCCATCGAAGTAGCGGACGACGGCGTGGGGATGAGTGCGCGCCCCGCTTCTGCGCTGCGCCGCGGCGGCGCGGGCATCGGCATGAAGAACGTGCAGGAGCGGCTGGAAGTGCTCTACGGCAATCAGGCGCGCTTTAATGTGGTGTCGAATCCAGGGCGCGGCACCGTGATTTCCATTGTGATTCCCGTGGATTTGAGCGGCTCGGCGTAAACGGACCTTGCACACAGCCGTTCGCGGTATGCTCAATCCATGGTTCGTTTCACGGTGCTGGCTTCGGGTTCGAAGGGCAATAGCACGGTTCTCTCTGGTGGCCGCACACGCATTCTTGTCGATGCGGGGCTGAGTTGCCGTGAACTCTTCCGGCGCATGAAGCTGGCCGGCGAAGATCCCCAAACCCTCGATGCCATCGTCATTACCCACGAGCACCAGGATCACGTGAACGGCGTCGCCGTGACGGCGCGCAAGCTTGGGATTCCGGTGTATTTTGCGGAGGCGACGCATCGCGCGTGGATGCGCTGGCTCTCGCCGCGGCGCCAGATGACCTATCGTCAATGGCTGGAAATGTGCCACAAGCAGGCTGCGGAACGGCAGGCCGAGGCGGAATCCGTGGAAGAGAGTGATTCCGCGGACGATCCCGAGGAGGAGCTGGCTGACGATTCGGCTCTATCTTCCGCGGCCATCCTCCCGGATGCGGCGCCGGAGTTGGCTCCTGACGAGGGCTCCGATCGCCAGGCTGCACCCAGGGACGATCCCTCGTGGCTTCCAGCGGTTGAGTACTTTCGCCCGGGAGAAGCGTTTTCGATTGGCGACATCGACGTGCAACCTTTTACGATTCCGCACGATGCGGCCGATCCCGTAGGCTTTGTCTTTGCTTCAGAGGGAGTTCGCCTGGGCTTTGCCACCGATCTCGGCTACGTCGCGCCAAACGTCAGGGAACATCTCAGGAACCTGGATCTGCTTCTGCTCGAATCCAACCACGATCTTGAAATGCTGCGCGACGGGCCTTACCCGTGGTCGGTCAAGCAGCGGGTGCTGTCGCGGGTCGGCCATCTTTCGAACGACGCCGCTTCGCAGTTCCTTGCCGAGGACTATGACGGCCAGGCCGCATATATAATTCTTGGCCATCTCTCTGAAAACAATAATCTTCCAGAATTGGCAAGGGTTGCGGCCGAGCGCGCGCTGACGGGGCGGACCAGCCTGTTGGCGAATCGGCTACTGCTTGCCGAACAGCACCAGCCACTTTCCGCTATTCGTTTCTAAAGAAAAGGTTACAATAGTTAGTAGCGGCCTGTAGCTGAAGGAGAAGGATGGGCCGTTGTTCGGCGCTGTGCAAAGCGGAGCCGTTGCGCATTGTGAATATTCTGCAACTGTTCCCTCGGCAGCACGTCCAAAGAAACAGCTTCTGTTCATAACCTCCACGCGGAAGCTCAACGGTTGTAGTGAGTTCTTTGCAGGGTGGTTCTTATGTCTACGGCAAGAATGCAATGCACAGACAGGGTCGTAGGCGCAATTCTGGCAAGCTGGCGATATGACATCTCCGGCATTTCCCCGGAGATGCGCAGAGACTACGAAAATCATTTTGCTGAATGCGCTCGCTGCAGAGCCCGGCAAAAATTCCATCGTAGCCTCGATGTCGCGCTTGCGGTTCTTACGTCGCTCGCGGCTCTTTTCTTCCTCTTCGCGCTCGCGGTCCTGAAGCACATCAGGCCTCTGGAGCATGTCGCCTTCAATGTCTTCGGGCTGGATGTTCAGGACACCTATCACATGCTGATTTCAGCCGGGATCGCGGGGCTTGTCTTTTCCGTAATTGCCCTGGCGCTGGTGCTGATGGCTACGTCGGCGCCGTCCTACCTGAGCGATATTGCCCAGTCGCGTGCGCGGCTGATCGAGGAGCGGCTGCCAGCGGCGATCAAATTCCTGCGCTCGCGGTAAGACCGCGCTGCGAGGTAATCTTTCCATTCTCGCCGTGCGGGGGCCGTTGCCTGAGGCGCGGCACGTCTTTATCCGTAGCACCAGGTGCTACCATTGATGAATGGCAAACGCTCCCTCTCGCGGAAATCGTGTCTTTAAGACGAAGTGGTTTTCCAGAGAGGCGCGGAAGGCGCTGCTTTCCGATCGGGAGCTTTGCTCGGCGATCGGGCAGGGCATGTTGGGCCAGGCGGTCGATCTCGGTGGAGGCGTATTCAAGAAGCGTCTGGGTCAGAACGAGTATCGGTCAATTCTTGTGGCAAAGAATGGCAGGTATTGGGTCTATGTCTATCTCTTTGCGAAGAAGGATCGGGCCAATATAAGCAACCGTGAGCTGGTGAGTTTCCGCGCTCTTGCCGATCTTTACAGTGGTAAGAAGGATGCCGATATCGCAATGGAATTGCAATGGGGCGAGTTGACGGAGATATGCCAATGAGAAATAGCCGCAAATACAAAAGCGACGCATTCGAGGCGATCCATAGTGCTGTCGAAGGGATGTTTCGGGCGGGAACGATCGATAAAGCTACCATGCGCAGCTTCGACGAATCCTGCCTTGCCGCGCCTCAGCCGCTTGCGCCGCGCAAGATTAAACAAATTCGCGAGCGTCTGCGCGTCAGCCAGCCGGTTTTTGCGCGTTATCTCAACACGAGCGAGTCGACGGTGGAAAAGTGGGAGAGCGGCGCGAAAAAGCCGAGCGGGATGGCGCTGAAGCTGCTAGACGTGGTGCAAAAGCACGGGCTGAAGGTGCTGGCCTGAGGTTTTGTTCGTCTCCGATCCGTCAGAGGACTCTTCTGCGTCCAAGTGACGCCTCCTAACCGATTCACTTCCGCGGCGTAAACCTCGTTTTACGCCGCGCAAATAGCACGAGGGGACGACCGTCCCCTCGTGCTATTTGCATTGGCTGAAAACTTCAACTACTCGCCGTAGTTCAGGCTCTCTATGCCGAGGTAAACGGCGCCGGAGCCCAGTTCTTCTTCGATGCGGAGAAGCTGGTTGTACTTGGCGATGCGGTCTGTGCGGCTGGCGGAGCCGGTCTTGATCTGGCCCGCGCCGGTGGCTACGGCGAGGTCGGCGATGAAGGTGTCTTCGGTCTCGCCCGAGCGATGCGAGATCACCGAGGTGTAGCCGTAGCGGCGTCCGAGCTCAATGGCTTCCAGCGTCTCGGTGACTGAGCCGATCTGGTTCACCTTGATGAGAATCGAGTTGGCTACGCCCTCGTCGATGCCGCGCTGCAGGCGTTTCACGTTGGTTACGAACAGGTCGTCGCCAACGAGCTGGATGCGGCTGCCCAGCTTATCGGTCAACATGCGCCAGCCCTCCCAGTCGTCCTCGGCCAGGCCGTCCTCGATCGAGACAATAGGGTACTGGCGGGTCCAGTTGTCCCAGAAACTCACCATCTGCTCGCTCGTGTGCTCGCTCTTGTCGCCCTTCTTGAAGACGTACTTTTTCTTTTCCTTGTCGTAGAACTCGCTTGACGCCGGATCGAGGGCGATGGCGATCTGTTCGCCGGGCTTGTAGCCGGCCTGCTCGATGGCTTCGAGAATCAGCTCGACGGCCTCGCTGTTGGCCTTGAGCGAAGGCGCAAATCCGCCCTCGTCGCCAACCGCAGTGTTGTAGCCTTTCTTCTTGAGCACGCCCTTGAGGGTGTGAAAGGTCTCAGCGGCCCAGCGCAGCGCCTCGCTGAAGCGCTCGGCGCCGACGGGCATAATCATGAACTCCTGGAAGTCCACGTTCGAATCAGCGTGCGCGCCACCGTTCAGAACATTCAGCATGGGCGTGGGCAGCACGCTTGCGTTCACGCCGCCCAGGTAGCGGTAGAGCGGAACTTCGAGCGTCTGCGCCACGGCGCGCGCCGCAGCCATGGAAACGGCCAGAATTGCGTTCGCGCCCAGCTTGCCCTTGTTCGGCGTGCCGTCGAGCGCGATCATTGTCTGATCGAGCAGCCGCTGGTTCGAGGCGTCCATGCCCTCCAGCTCGGGCGCAATCACCGTCTCCACATTGGAAACCGCCTGCAGAACACCCTTGCCCATGTAATGGCTCTTGTCGCCGTCGCGCAGTTCCACGGCCTCATGCTCGCCTGTAGAAGCGCCCGAAGGCACAATGGCGCGGCCCATGGCGCCGCTTTCCAGAATCACGTCCGCCTCAACGGTCGGATTCCCGCGCGAGTCCAGAACTTCACGCGCACGAATGGCAACAATCTCAGTCATATCGCTCCTCACAATGTGGTGTTGCAGCCGGTCGTTCAGCCGGGGACGGCGATCGACGGCAAGAAACTCTCCGGCCGCATTTTGAATGGTGTGTACGAACCCCTGCGCGCTCAATCGGCACTCTCCGTCGTGCAGGAAAAATACGGAAAAATTACTATGTCCCTTCGAATTTTAGCAAATGGGGCTTCAGATCGCCGTGTGGCAGCGGTCACAAGCCAGGGCAAACGCATTTCAAGTCGCTGGACGCTTTACGAACCATGCTCTTTGCGCTGTCATTCCGAGGAGCGCGGCGACGAAGAATCCGCGGTTGCTT
>JBMFHB010000087.1:0-13245 GCA_049977045.1 Occallatibacter sp. | reverse complement strand
GTGTAGACCTCTACGCCGTGGGCCGGATTCTCGGACACAAAACGCCGCGCATGACGCAACGGTACGCGCACCTTTCGCCCGGATACATGGCGGCGGCAGTGAACAAGTTGGACGGAGTGTTTGCCGGATCATTGCCGGAACCAAAGTGAGGCGGTTTGGGGATGGTTGGGGACAGCGTGCATCTGCGTTAGTCCCCCTAGCGTCCCCGCTTTTCAGGGTATCGCTGAAATCACCTGTAAGTTATTGATTTCATGGCGTCCCCGACGGGATTTGAACCCGTGTTATCGCCGTGAAAGGGCGGTGTCCTAGGCCGGGCTAGACGACGGGGACGGCTGGGAGAGCTGAAAGCGGCTGAAAGATCGGCTGATACGTCCTTCTCAAGGCTATCAACTCGGCTAACGGGTGTCAAAAAAAGCGGGCGGAAAGAGAACGCCCTGCTCGTCTGAGGCGATGTGTCACGGCTTTCCTCTGCATGCGATGAACGCATCCGGAGGCTACCGTCCAGGCGCGGACCCGCCCAACACGTGCGTTGACACGGAACCTGAGTCCCTGAAAGAACGTATAGGACAACAGAAGCGGGGTGTGCGCTATCCTCGATAGAGGCTGCGGGGGGTTGCGCAGGTCGCCGCGGCGGGGTGTGGCGTATTGTTTTTTTGTTTTCATTCACCAGTTCTGCGTGTGGGCTGAGCCTGGTAATAGCTGCAACCTATTCTTGCGGAAGGGAGCCTGGCCTGTCCGCTGGAGCAGGAGATGGCGCACATCGTGGCCGCTCTGGAAGATGCGCTTCAGCACCCCGGCATCGCCAGCAGCCTTGGTGCGACCCATTGTTTCAAAGCATCACGCGATGCTTTGCCCGCGCAGGGCAGAAGGCAATCTGCGGTGTGGGCCATGGGAGCTGGTGTGCGGCTAAAAGACAGAACTTGCAGGTTCGCGCCCGCCGTCCGTGCGCGGCGAATCTGAGTAGCCAGAGGAAGAATCAAGTGACGCAAAACAGATTAGTCCGTTCTCTTTCCTTGAGTTGTTTTGTCCTGGTGTTGGCGGCGACAGGCTGCCAGAAAAAGCCAGCGACGGCGGCCGGGCCGAAGATGCAGGGTTTGCCCGTGCAGATCGCGACCGTGACCATGGCGCCAGTGGAGCAAAGCAACGACTATGTGGCCACGATCAAATCGCGGCGCTCGGCCACCATGCAGCCGCAGGTGAGTGGATCGCTGACGGAGATCTATGTCCACTCGGGCGACCGTGTGAAGGCCGGCCAGCCGCTGATCGAGATCGATCCGCGGCAGCAGAAGGCGCAGGTGGCCTCATTGCGCGCCACCGAGCGGCAGAAGGAGGCGCTCTACGACTACGACACGATCGAGTTGGGCCGTCAGCGCAAGCTCTACCAGGCCGGCGTCACCAGCCGCGACGCCTACGACCAGGCGCAGCAGGCTTTCAAGAACGCGAAGGCCGATTACGAAGCGGCTGTGGAGTCGCGCAAGACGCAGGAACAACTGCTGGCCTACTATACGGTGCGCGCGCCCTTTGACGGCGTGGTGGGCGACATCCCGGTGCATGTGGGCGATTACGTGACCAGTTCGACGGTGTTGACCACCGTCGATGAGAACAAGGATCTGGAAGCCTACATTTACATTCCCACCGAGCGCGCCGCCCAGGTGCGCACGGGACTCGCTGTCGACCTGACGGACAACAGCGGCAAACTGCTCGAAAAGACGCAGGTGTATTTCGTCTCGCCGCAGGTGGACAGCATGCTGCAAGGAATTCTGGCGAAGGCTCCTGTGCATTCGGGACCGGAGATTCTGCGCAATGCCCAGATCGTGAAGGCCAGAGTCATTTGGAGCACAAAGCCAATGGCAGTGGTGCCGGTGCTGGCTGTGATCCGTCAAGGCGAGCAAAGTTTTGTCTTCGTGATGCAGCAGCAAAACGGAATGGCCATGGCGCACCGCGTGCCAGTGGTGCTGGGCGAGACTGTGGGCAATAACTATTCGATTGTCTCGGGGCTGAGCGCCGGTGAGCGGGTGATTGTCACTGGCACGCAGTTTCTGGTCGATGGCATGCCGGTGATTCCGCTAGGCGGCGGAACGGCAAACAGCAAACAGTAGACAGCGGATAGCCAGCAGCAACAGCTCTCAGCCAGGTATCCACACTCCAATGCGCGCGAACTGTCTGCTGTTTGCCGCTGGCTGCAAGTGAAAGAGGAGACATCAAGCCGTGTTCGTCGATTTCTTCATTCATCGCCCGGTTTTTGCCACGGTATGCGCCCTGATGATTATTCTGGCAGGCGCGGTTTGCATCCCTACGCTTCCGATCTCGATGTACCCGACGCTGGCGCCACCGGTGGTATCGGTAACGGCAAACTATGTGGGCGCCGATGCGGAAACGGTTGAAAAAGCGGTGACGATTCCGCTTGAAGAGTCCATCAACGGTGTGGAGGGCATGCGGTATATCAGCTCGTCCAGCACCAACAGCGGCACCTGCGAGATCGACATCACCTTCCAGACCGGCTACGACCTGAACATCGCGGCCGTGGACGTGCAGAATCGCGTGGCCAGCGTCGAAGGGCGGCTGCCTGGCGAGGTGGTTTCGACCGGCATCGACATCGTAAAGTCCAACAACAACTTCGTCTTCGGCGCGGGATTCTTTACGCGCGATGGCCGCTATTCGAGCGAGTACATCTCCAACTACCTTGACGTTTATGTGAAGGACGCACTCAAGCGCATCCCCGGCGTTGGCGATGTGATGATCTTCGGCGAGCGCAAGTACGCGATGCGCGTGTGGCTCGACCCGGTGCGCCTGGCCGCGCGAAGCCTGACCGCAACCGACGTGGTCAACGCGCTCATGGAGCAGAACGTCGAGGTTCCGGCCGGTCAGCTCGGCCAGCCGCCGGCCAGCTCCACACAGGCATTTCAGATCCCCGTGCGCGTGGTGGGCCGTCTCTCGAGCCCCGAGGAATTCGACAATATCATTGTCAAGAATTCGTCGAACGGCCTGGTCCGGCTCAAGGATGTGGGCCACGCCGAAGTCGGCGCGGAAGATTACAGTACGCTGCTCGAATATGGGGGCCACGAGGCGATGGGCATTGGCGTGGAGCAGCTCTCGAACGCCAACGCTCTCGAAGTGGACCGCAAGGCCAAGGCCATGCTCGCGCAGCTTGCGAAGAGTTTTCCGCCCGGTCTTGAATACGCCATTGCATTCGACTCCACGACCGCGGTCGGCGAATCGATTCGCGAGGTGCTGGTCACGCTGGTCGAGGCCATCATCATTGTGATCGGGGTGATCTTTCTATTTCTGCTCGACTGGCGCGCCACGATCATACCCGCGGTCACGATTCCGGTTTCGCTCGTCGGCACCTTCGCGTTTATCCGGCTCTTCGGCTTTTCCATCAACTCGCTCACGCTCTTTGGCATCACGCTGGCCACGGGCCTCGTGGTGGACGACGCGATTGTGGTCATTGAAAATGTGCAGCGGCACATTCATATGGAGCACTCCGATGCCCACGCAGCCACTTCGCGCGCCATGGGCGAGGTCACGAGCGCGGTCATCGCCACTTCGCTGGTTCTGATTGCCGTGTTTGTGCCGGTTTCGTTCTTCCCGGGAACCACGGGCATTCTCTACCGGCAGTTCTCGCTGACCATCGCGTTCTCCATTGCCATCTCGGCCTTCAATGCGCTCACGCTGTCACCTGCGCTCTCGGCGCTCTTTCTGCGCGGCGAAGAGGCCCGGCCGCACCAGCTGGATTTTCTGCACATCGGTTTCGTATCGCGCGCCTTTGCCGCGTTTGTTCATGGAGCTGACAGCTTTATCACGTGGCTGGGGAACACTTACGCGCGGATCATCCATGTGGCGTTGCGGCTGCGCTATCTGCTGCTCCTGCTGTTCATCGCCGGCCTGGGCGCGACAGTGTGGATCTACCGTGCGGTACCGACAGGCTTCATTCCGCAGGAGGATCAGGGCTATTTCATGGTGATTGTGCAGGCGCCGCCGGGGTCGTCACTCTCTTATACGACCGCGCTGGCCGACCGGGCGCAGGCCATCATCGCGCAAAATCCAGGTGTAGGCGGATTGTTCTCCGTGGTTGGCTTCAGCCTGGCGGGCAGCTCGTCGAACGCGGGCATGATGTTTGTGAACACAAGCCCGCCGCCGGATCACCGCGGAAAATGGCCTTCCACAGCCCAGATCATTCAAGCGGCCGCGCCGAAGCTGCAAATGCTGATGTTCGCTCCCAACGGCGGCCTGGTAGAAGCGTTCGAGCCGCCCGCCGTGCAGGGCGTGGGCAGCTTTGGCGGATTCCAGTTCATGCTGCAGGACCAGGGCGGAAATACATTAAGCGATCTGGACCGCGTGGCGCACGAGATCGTGAATGCCGGCCCGACACACAAGGAACTGACGGGACTCTTCACGACCTTTTCAGCCAACGATCCGCAGGAACTGGTCGCGATCGACCGCGAAAAGGCCAAGGCGATGGGCGTTTCGCTCTCGCAGATTACCACGACGCTTAACGTCTTTATGGGCTCGGAGTACATCAACGACTTCGATTACAACAACCGCACCTATCGCGTCTTTGTGCAGGCCGACAAGCCGTTCCGCATGAACGCCGGCGATCTGCACAGCTATTATGTGCGCTCCGATTCCGGCCAGATGGTTCCGCTCGACAATCTGATCACGGTACAGGAAAGCTCGGGTCCGCCCGTGATCTCGCATTACAACCTCTTCCGCTCGGTTGAGATCGACGGCTCGCCGGCTCCCGGTTACAGTTCCGGCCAGGCAATTGCAGGCATGGGAAAGCTGGCCAGCGACCACATGATGCGCGGCATGGGATTCCAATGGACGGGCCTGACACTCGACGAGATCGAATCAAGCGGCAAGGCAATTCTGATCTTCGGCCTCGGCATTCTGGTTGTATATCTCACGCTCTCTGCGCAGTACGAGAGCTTCGCGCTGCCGTTCATCATCCTGCTGGCGGTGCCCATGGCGGTGCTTGGCGCCTTGGGCCTGGTGTCACTGCGCGGTTACGCGAACGACGTATATTGTCAGATCGGACTGGTCATGCTGATCGGCCTCTCGGCGAAGAACTCGATTCTGATCGTCGAGTTTGCCGAGCAGTTGCGCGAAAAAGGCCGCTCCATTGCTGAAGCTGCGATTGAAGCCGGTGAACTGCGCCTGCGCCCGATTCTGATGACGTCGTTTGCCTTTATTCTCGGCGTGCTTCCGCTGGTCTTCGCCACGGGATCGGGCTCGCTGGGCCGCCGTTCGGTGGGAACGACGATCGTTGGCGGCATGTTGCTTTCGACGGTGCTGAATCTGATCTTTATCCCGGTGCTCTACGTGATTCTGAGCCGGCTGCTCAAGGGCCGCCGCAGGCACGCAGAGCCCGAGCTATAGCAATTCGGAGGCTGGCGGACGGCGTAGCCGCCGCGCTCCGGCCCAAAGCAGGATGGCGATGCCGAGATAGATCGCGGCCGTGGCGCTGAGGCAGAGGCTCATGCCGAAGCGCTCGGAGGCAAGGCCGATGGAGAGTTGCGCCGCTGCGCCGCCCAGCCAGCCAAGAGAGTTCATGATGCCGAGGGCCGCGCCGCGCCGCTCGATCGGGGTCACGTCGTAGAGCGCTGCCCACAGGTTCGATTCGTAGACGCCCTTGAACAGGCCGAAGCCGATCATCGCTGCCAGCACCGCCGCGATGGTCGCAGCGAAGCCGCTCAGCAGCAGAAACGGAACACCGCAAAACAGTCCGAGCGCACCCAGGACGACCGCGCGCCGGCCCGCGCGGTCAGTGACAAATCCCGCCACGGGGCCAAACAATGCGTAGGCGCACATGAACGACGCGCTGATGACGGAGAGCGCCGCATCGTTCAAACGGAACTCCGCGCTGAGCAGAGGAAAAACCGTGAAGAGAAGCTGACGATCGGCGTAGTTGAGGAAGCAGACGCACCAGAGCATCGCCACCACCATCCATTTGTATGCGCCGGAAACTCTCATTGTCTTTCCATGAGATTACGCGATGGGCGCTCCCGCGGACTTGCCGAAAAGTCGCGAGGTCCACGCCAAGGTTTTTGAACGGAGCTATGGGAAGGCGCTTCTGGATGCCAGCGTGATTGGCCGAAGAGACAAATCTAATTCGTCTTGACCACTTTGGGCTCTCCCACCTGAACGGCTGTGGCTGTGTACAAATGACAGCTATCGGTGGTCTCTTTGAAGCGAAAGTAGGGATGAAAAAAGAGCAGCGCCCGCATGTCGCCCGTGCCTTCGGCAAGGTCGCCGAGCCAAACCCCATCGGGTTGGGGATGGGCGTGGATGTGCAGCCAGAAGCCCTTATGCACATTGGCAAACATGCCGGCGCCAAGCTTGAGATCGGCAACGGACTTCACATCCATGTCGATGAGTTCGCCCGTTTGTTCGTCGATGGAGACATTGCCCTGGAGCACGCGGGCCATGCGCTGGTTGAGGTTCCTGGCCTGGAAGTGCGGGTTGGGCACGATGTCGAAGGAGAGGATGCTGCGGCCGTTGACGAGTTCACGATGCCCGTTGGCCAGCATCATCGCTTCCATGAAGTCCTGGGCCTGTTGCTCCTGCTCGGTCTCTTCCTTTTTCGCAGCCGCCTGGTTGCTGTATTTGAGCGTCTCCTTCATCACACGCTCGTCTTCCTTCTTTGTCTGCTCCGGTGTCAGATCCTTGCCGTTCTTCTGGAGGGTCCGGTCGATCTCGATGCCATTCACGAAGAACTCATCTTTGACCCAGGTGTTGGAGCGTTTGGTTTTGCCTTTGCTGTCGGTGAGCAGAAGCGTGTCGGTCACGCGGCACTCGTAACGCTCACGCTCGGCGGCGAGTTTGCGTTCGTTGGCAAGTGCGCGCTGCCAGAGATCCGAAGCGTTGGGCAGCGGCGCGTCGAGAGCGGGAGCCCTGGTTTGCGCAACGAGCTGCGCAACGCCGGATAACGAGACGGCAAGAAAAAAGGCGGCAGGAATGTGGCGCATCGAAGCGGCTCTCCGGAATAGACGGGCCTGTCATGCACTACGATGAGGAGACTCGCCTGGTTCCCATGGTTGACGCCGGAAAATTAGCTGGCAGGTCCCACCGGCACTGCGGGCAGTGTGCCCTGCGACTTGGCCTCCGCCACCACAGCGTCAAGGTGCGCGAGCACTTCGGGAACGGTCATGGTGTAGACCTCGCGGTGCGCGTCGTAGCCCTCTTCGATGAGCTGCTTCAGATAGCGCCCGGCAATCTGGGCGGCAAGCTGGTCGGTAATCACCTTGCCGCTACGCTGCTTTTGCTCAACCCAGGCAGTCGACGGCAGAGCGATCCACATGGGACGCCCGTTCACGTCGAAGCGAATGTCGACTGCGTCGGCGTGGCGGGTGGCAATGGCCACCATGTTTGCTTTCCAGCGGCAGTGCAGATCCTCGCCGCTCCAACGGTCAGTGACGTGAAAATCGTCGTACATGCATTAAGCCTACCGTTCCCGACGCGGCGCCGCAAGGCGGCCTGCACATTTGCGGCAACTCGGGCGTTTGCCCCTGCACAAACCACACTGATAAACTACTTGGGTTGCAGTGGCGCTGCCCTCACCTGTTCGGACCCGCCTGCAAGTCAATCAGCGAAGGAAACAAAGAAGCCGTGGACACACAAACCCGTCACGCCCTGAAGAAAGACAAGTTTGCCCAGGCCGCCGCATCCAGCGCCAGTTGGATCGGTGAGCATAAATCCAGCGTGACGCGCTGGTCGATCACGGCAGGAGTGGCGATCATATTAGTCGCCGGCTCGTGGGCATTTTGGATCTGGCGCTCGTCGGCTGCCAAAGCTGCTCTGGGAGCGGCCATGGATGTGTACACGTCGCCTCTGGCTATTCCCGGGGCGCCGCCGGAGCCGGGGATCTATTCGACCGCATCCGACCGCGCCAAAGAGGCAAACCGCCAGTTTGTGGCCGTGGCCCACGACTTCAGTTGGCTGCCCGAGGCAGCCAGGGCTCGCTACTTTGCCGGCATCACCTACGAAGAGATGGGCGAGAATGGATCGGCCGAAAAGGAGCTGACCGCTGCGTCGCACTCCTGGGACCGCAACGTGGCCAACCTGGCCAAGCTCGCGCTGGCAGGCATCTACCACCAGACAGCCCGTGACGACGAGGCCATCGATCTCTATAACCAGATCGCCCAGAAGCCGTCAACCACGGTTTCCACCTCCGTGGCGCAACTGGATCTTGCCGATCTCTACGCCTCGGAAGGCAAGCAGGACAAGGCGCGCGCGCTTTGGGCCAAGGTGCGCGACGCCGATAAGGAAGGCGCGGCAGGCCAGATCGCGGCCGAGAAGCTACTTACCAAATAGCCTTGGAGCCCGCCACAAATGCGGGGCGGTTCAGTCCGGTCGAATGCGGCTCTCCGGTGCGAGGCAGGGCAAGCACGAGCATTTCTCCGGTTGCCTGCGTCTGGTGAGTGATGAGCACCAGCCCGGCCATAACCGCAGGATGGATGAAGATTCCCACGAGCGCGGTGAATGACGAAGCGCGCAAGCGCGCGGAAGACGCGGCGATCTCGACGCTGGTCGACGATTACGCCGGAGCCCTCTATCGCGTCGCCTATTCCGTCCTGCGCAATTCCTCTGACGCTGAAGACGCCGTGCAGGAGGCCTTCCTGCGGGTGTTGAAGCACCGGCACACTCTTGCCGAAGTGCGCGACCACCGCGTGTGGCTCATCCGTATCGTCTGGAACATTGTGCTGGACCGCAAACGCAGGGCCAAGACTCGTCCGGAGACTGACGATGTGACGGAACTCGCACGGGTTCTGCCTTCGGCGGGACTTTCTCAGGAAGAATTGGCAGCCGCCGCGCAACATCATGCGCATGTGCTCGCCTGCGTGGAGAAGCTTCCCTCCAAGGAGCGCGAGGTTTTGCAGCTCTCGGCTTTCGAAGAGCTCTCGAGCGTGGAGATTGCGGCAGTTCTGGGCATTACGGAGTCGAGCGTGCGGTCGCGCCTCTTTCGGGCGCGCAACCTGATGGCCGATCTGCTCAATCATGAGAGGAGTTTGCGATGAACTCGAACCCTCACCATTCGATGAGTTCCGTGCCGCAAAGCGGTCCCGGAGAAGAGACGCTGCGGCTGATTGCCAGCCTTCCCGCCCCTGCAGAACTCGAAGAGCGCGTGCATGAGGTGCTGCGCGGAGCGCCACGGAGCGGCCGCGTTCTCACCTGGCCCGTGCGTTTCCGCGCCAGGATCGCACTCGATCATGACTGGGTGCGCGCCACGGCGGCGGCAGCGATTGTCTTTGCAGTTGTGGGCGGCGGATGGGGCGTTTACAGCCGGGTTGAGCAGAATCAGCCAGCCAAGGGATTTGTCATGCCGGCTCAGATGCCGGGTTCAGGAGGATTTTCTGGTGCGGGAGCCATCCGAACTCCCCAGACGCTGCCGGGACCGACGGTAAAACCGCCGGCGAAAAAGCCCGAGGCGCCCAAGAAGCAGTTGCGCGCTCAAGGCAGCGTGACGCCGCGCTCGGGAAGCCAGACCGCAGCGGCTCCGGCAGGGACGCGGAAGTCCGCGCCTACTTCGTCACAGCCTTGATGAGCATTCCCAGCAACGCCAGCGCCGCCGCACCCCAGAATGCCGGGAAGAATCCACGCACGGTGAATCCTCTTACGACGTGCGAGGCCAGCAGGATCATCAGGCCGTTAATGACCAGCAGGAAGAGGCCGAGCGTGACGATGGTGAGCGGGAACGTGACGATCTTCAGGAACAGGCCGACCGTGGCGTTGAGCAGGCCGATCACCAGCGCGGCGATGAGCGCGGGCCACAACCCAGAAACGTGAAAGCCCGGCACGATCCTGGAAACAATCAGGAGCGCGAGCGCGTAGAGGAACCATTGCACTAGAAGCATCATGGCAAGCCCCGCTGAACTCTCTTCGGAGCCGCACGGCAGGAAGCCAGCTCCGTAGTCTACTGAGTTTACCCTATCGATGCGCCACTTTTGCGCGCAACATCGCTGGCCGGTAAAATTCAGGCCTGGCCGCCTCGCGCACTGGCTCGATATACAGTGGAATCATGTTTGCGCGACGCATCACTGTCGAACGTATCGACGCCGCCGGCGCACGCCACCCCTGTCTCATCCGCCAGATCGACAACTTTGCCATGCGGAACTTCACTGCCGACGCGGTCTTCGACGATACCTTTCCCGCCGGAGATGGACTGCTGGAAATTGGTCATCGCGTACCGCTCGATCGGCTGCACAGCGCAATGGAGGACTGGTTCCGGCGCAAAGGCTATCTGAAGGCCGGAGAACGTCTGGCATTGACAGAGAACAAGTGAGCTGTGGGCAAACGGCTGCCGCTCGCGCTCAGCCTTGCCTCGATGCGGCGGTCCGCGTCGCCTGCACTTCCGATCTCCAAAGCCTGAGATCGGCTTCTCTGCGCGCCTTTAATCCCAAGTTGATTTTGCCTCCTACGTGCTCCCACAGGAGAAGCTGCTCTGCCGCGGTGTTGTAGCGGCTGGCATTAAGCTCCCGCAGCAGGGTCGATTCGGCCAGCCGTCCCGCACCAAGATTGAAGCAGAAGTCTACCAGCGCGTCGTATTGCCCCTGGGTAAGTGTGACCCTGACCAACCGATTAACGGACCGCTCAACCTCAGAGACATCGCTGGCCAGAAGCGCCAAGGCCTGCGGCTCGGTGACACCGTTCGGGAACGACTCGGGCGGCACGATGCGATGTCCATAGCCGATGGTCGACAGCCCGGCCACGTCCGTGTAAGCATGATCGCGAAACCCTTCGAACCGCTTGATCAGGTCCAACCCCTGCGCGCTCAGTTGCATAAGCAAACCCTTCAGCCGGAGTCCGGCCAGAAACACGAATGGCCCGGCGAAGTTCCCTTCGACAGGCCCTGGGGTGACATTAGCAGGGCGGGAGGAATTAATCGGCAAAGTGCGGACAGTCGGGCCGGTTCAAACATCGGGCTGCGAATCTTGCCGGAGATATCCTTCCCGAAAAAGCAAGATTTTTATTTTCAGACGCTTATGACATCAGATCCGGGGCTCGGCGTGGCGCCTTCCGGGGATTCGCGATGTTTGCAGGCGAGTTTGGCCCAAAATGGGACAAATGCGTCGGCATCGTGACGTTCGTAACCCGCAGATGTAAAACACTTTATCGAAATCGCTTCGGGGTCAGGGCGATTTCAACAAAATTCGCGCCCGCGATCTTGACAGGGAGCAGGCTTCATCATGGCTGGCTTAGTAAAATATAAGAATGCTTATCATAAGGAAAACACGTAAGTTAAAGCGACGAACTCCGCTATGGATATACCTCGCGGCGGGAGTATCGGCCGCGGCCCTGGTGTCGCTTTTGGCGCTGTTTTCGGCGCGGGCAGTGCAGGCGGACGCCATCCTTTCCAGGGCGGGGAGCGCTGCGCACGCAAGTGGCGCCGCTGACGCGACCCCGGCTTCGCTGGCTTATGCCGAGCCGACGGCTCCCCCCAATGGCCCATCCCGCGCGGCACGGAGGTGGCGCAGCAAGATCCATGGCATTGCCTCTTGGTATGGAGGCGTCTTCAATGGACGCACGACGGCCAGCGGAGAGGTCTTCAACATGTATGCCATGACCGCCTGCCATCCAACGCTGCCCTTCGGCTCGATCGTTCGGGTTGTGGACCGGTCGAATCACCGCTCCGTCGTCGTGCGCATTACCGACCGCGGCGACATTGCGAAGAAAGGGCGTGTCATCGACCTTTCGTATGGCGCAGCGGAGAGACTCGGCATGACCTGGGACGGACTGGCCAAGGTCGACCTCCAGGTTCTCTCGCTCGGCAGCCGCAGCCTTCCTCGCAGTAACCAGTAGAGCGGCGAAATTTTCAATACGTCCTTTGAAGCCGATCCCCGGCAGAGCCCGCGTCCGCGGGATGAGGGAAGTGCGCCTCAGACAAGTATCGGGCAGGATCGCGTCCATCACAACGAATGTGGCGAGCTGGCCCTTTCATCCACGGCGGGACGGAGACAGCGGTGGGGGGCTTTGCAGACAATCGCATGTTTCCAACCGGGCCCAGATTCGCCATGGGCAGACACGAAAGCCCTGACTATAGACGCCTGAAAAGGCCAGCCAGGGCTAAAGGTATTGCTTTGGATCGATGTCCCGGTTACCCCTTGCGGAGCCTAAACCTGACAAACCCCGCGAGGCCAACCAGCCCGGTTCCCAGCAAGAGAAGCGACGCCGGCTCCGGCGTCGTGGGAACGCCTTGAATGCTCATGCCGTAAAAGACTGGGGTTGTTTGAGAGTAGCTGGTACCCGTAAATTCCATGGCAAAGCCGCTGGGCAGGGAATTCGTGTCGGTGTGGGGATAAGAGGCGGATGCGTTGGTGCCCAGGATTGTAGCCCACCCCGAGGTCGCAGCAGTGTTGCTGTAGGAAAATCCTGGCGTTACTCCATTGGTATAGAGATCGAGGACGTACGTTTGTCCCGCCTGGAGCTGGGATACATAAACACCCTGCCCGGTGATTTGGGTGATTGGAATGTAGCAGTAGGTGCCCGCCAGGCAGCCGAGGGTTCCAGGATTGACCGCGCCTTGGGAGAGAAGATTGCCTTGAGAATCATAGAGCGTCAGGTCTATATAGCTGCCATACCCGTTGTAGTAGTAACCAAATTGTGTCGCAGTTTCATTCACATTGGGCGTGAACACATCGCCAACGTTAATATAGTCGCCAGTCGCATCGGGATTGGGCAGCATTGAATCTGGAGATGGGGGCGTCCAGCCGAGCTGGTCCGCCGAGGCCGGGATCGCAGTAACAGAAGCGAGGATTGCCAAAGCCAGCACAGAAGAGAATGTTGCGAAAGCCTGATGGCGTTTTCGGGGAGTCATAATTAGAAAGCCTCGTTTCTTATTTCGCTCATGTGTTTCCAGCCGACCTCTCAGAAATCCAGAGCCCACGTCTCGGCCGACACGTAGAGCATGTATATGGTCATTTGCAACTAGGGGGCCAATTGTCGCATGTTTATTTTCAATAACTTGCAGATTATTCATTAGGCAATTCGGCAATGATTTGCATAGGAAAAGGCAATTACTTTCCCACTAGGCTGGGGAACTGCTCTCATGTGGATCTCCTTTGATTGGGATGCCGCAGTACTGCCAGGACCAGCTCCCGGATGATTCAGCGAGGCTAACTCGGCACGAATCATCCCGTCTTCGGCCATTCGGTTTGGTGAATGGCCCCCTATTGATCCGGCCCTTAAGGAATTGCACAGATTCCGCGAAAGGCAACCGCAGATCCTTCGACTCCGCTGCGCTCCGCT
>JBMFHB010000086.1:0-13346 GCA_049977045.1 Occallatibacter sp. | reverse complement strand
CCCGGGGCACCCATCTTTGGTGGTGATGCTCACTTTTTTCTCCGGTTCCCGGGCGGAATATCGGCGTTACCGGGAAGGGGCTGAGTGAGGGCAGAGGTATCCCGGGTGCCCAAAGGCTAGGCACCCGGGGCACCCATCTTTGGTGGTGATGCCGGGGCACCCATCTTTGGTGGTGATGCTCACTTTTCATCTCCGGCACACGGGGCACCCATCTTTGGTGGTGATGCTCAATTTTCTTCCCCGGCAGCCTGGGCGCCCGGCGGCAGGAGCGCGCGGACGATGAGCGAGAGGCCGAATGCGATGAGGATGGCCTTGATCATGAGCAGGTTGTCGTAGGTCCAGGACAATACGGCCATGGTGAAGAAGATGCCGATCGGATTCAGTTCGGTGCCGAGAGCGACGAGCCAGCGCGGCCTGGCCGCAACGGCCGGCAGGCTGGAGCGCAGCCGCGGCAGAATCCGCGGCACGGCGCGCAAATATTCGCGATACGGCTCGCCGAGCTTCCGGGCGAGAAACGCCTCCTCGCCGAGAATCAGGCGCAGAAAGTGGATCGTGGCCAGGACGACGGTGAAGAGCGCGCCCGAGGGGGGCATGAGCAGGGCCAGCGCCAGAAACAGAAACCATCCGCCCACATAGAGGGGATTGCGCAGATGGCGGTAGGGGCCGGCGACCGTCAGCGCCGCGCCCTGCATCTGGCCGTGGTGCACGACGCCGTAGCCCAGGAAGGCGACGCCCCAGACACGCAGCACCGCGCCCACAAGCGCAGCCAGCGCGCCGCAAACGATCACGGCCGCGGTAGCCACGCTGAAGCTGGCAAGCCCGGAGCGGCTCAACTGAAGCGCGAGCCAGGCCAGCGTCGAATACCTGTGGCTCAGATCGGCCGAACTGACCCAGGGCGCCCAGAAACCCAGGACGAGAATGACGATTTGAATCCACATCCGCAGGCGAAATTCCATTGCGCTGGCCTTCATGCCGTTCTCCTGCCGGGCCGGCCTGGCTACCTGCCGTCCCTGCATCCAGAGTACGCAATCGGGGCGGCAAGCCGGAATTGAGCGTAGTGAGTCAGTATGAAAAACGGCGTCCTTCGGGGGGGGGGTAAGGCCCCACTCATTTTGCTGGCTTTATTGGCACGATTAAACAGGCTGCGGAAAAACTCGATAAATCGGCTTGAATCGCGCATGGAGCGAAGCAGGGGCTAAAGCCCGGCGCTTTCTTATCAGCGACTTAGCGGCCCGACTAAAGTCGTGCCCTTGTTACAAATCGTTCTTCCTGCGAGTCTTTCAGCAGCCTGTCGAGTTTTTCAGCAGCCTGTAAAGTCGTGCCCTTTCAAAACAACTTCAAACTGAGCTACCACCTGAATCGAGCGACCGGCCGATGGACAGCGCATGGTGTTTCCCATCACAGAATGTTCCGCCGGGCTGCGCTCACCATAAAAAATGGCGGAGTGTACCTGGCCGCCGAGGATCGACCTCGGAGCTGAATTCCATCGTTGAGCCGCATTGCCGCGACCCGCCGAAGCGATCTCCCTGCCGGATTCGATCCTCGCAGCCCACGGACTTCCGCAGGAGTTTCCCCTTGACGGACCTGCGCAGTTGCAGCCGGCGAAGTTTTCTGGCGCGGTGCCTGAGCGGCGCGGCGGCTCTGGGCGCGGCTGGCTTGCCGGCAAGGAGCGCGGGACGGGCGGCGGCGGCAAAGTCGCGCGTGGTGGCGGCCCGCGATGCGCAACTGCGCGGCTCGGGCGCGGCGATCGATGCGGGGCGCTTGCAGGCTCTTCTGGACCGCGCCATGCTGGCGTACTTCGGCCTTCCGGCATCGCGCGAGAGCATGACGGCCGTGTGGCGGCGCATCGCGGGCCCCGGCGACACGGTGAGCCTGAAGGTGAACACGCTCGGCGGGCGCGGCATCGCGACGAATGTCGACCTGGTCGCGGCGGTGTGCGAACGGTTGCAGCAGGCAGGCGTGGCGGCGCGCAACATCACCGTATGGGACCGCGACACGGAAGAGATGCGGCGGGCGGGCTTTCACATCGCGGTTGGCGGCGATCGCGTGCAATGCTACGGCACCGACCGCGTGGGCTACGAGGACGACCTCTCGGCGTGGGGCAGCGTGGGCAGCCGGCTCTCGAAGATTTTGACGCGCTCGTCGAGTGTGCTGATCAACATGCCGGTGCTCAAGGATCATGACGGAGCCGGCGTCACCCTCGCGCTCAAGAACATGTATGGCACGATTCACAATCCGAACAAGTACCACCCCAACGGATGCGACCCCTACGTTGCCGATGTGAACATGCTGCCGGAGATCCGCACGCGCATGAAGCTGGTGATTTGCGATGCGACCACGGCGATGTACGACGGGGGACCGGGATTCAAGCCGCAGTTCAGTTGGCAGTACAATGGGCTGCTGGTGGCCGAGGACGCGGTGGCGCACGATTACACGGGCTGGCAGACGATCGAGCGCAAGCGCGCGGAGATGGGGTTGAAGCCGCTCGCCCAGGAGAAGCGCGCGCCGCGCTACATTGCCACGGCGGCCGACAGCGAACACGCCCTGGGCCATGCGGACGCGACGCGGATTGCGGTCATCGAAGTTTAGGCGACGCCCCTGGGAGATGGACGATGAGCAGCGGATGGATTGCAGCGGAGAACATCGGCGGCCACGCTTTCGACCGGCGCTCGTTTATGAAGTGCGCGCTGGCGGCAGGGGCCGCGCTGGGCGTGGGAGAATTTGCCGCGCCGGCCGCGGCGGCGGACGGGCAGCCGCAGAACGACGCGCAATTCACTTACGAAGCGAAGTTCTACCAGAAGCTCGACAACCGCAAGATCAAGTGCAAGCTCTGCCCGCGCGAGTGCGTGGTGGGCGACAAGGAGCGCGGCTACTGCGGCGTGCGTGAGAATCGCGGGGGCACGTATTACACGCTGGTTCACTCGCGGGTGTGCGCGGCGCACATCGATCCCATCGAGAAGAAGCCGCTGTTCCACTATCTGCCGGGCACCACGGCGTTCTCGATCGCCACGGCCGGGTGCAACGTGAACTGCAAGTTCTGCCAGAACTGGGAGATCTCGCAGTCGCGGCCCGAGGAGATTCCCGCGCAATATCTTTCGCCGCACCAGGCGGCCGAAGTGGCGCGCCGCTACGGCTGCCCCACCATCGCCTACACCTACAGCGAGCCGGTGGTCTTTGCCGAGTATGCGATGGACACGGCCGACGCAGGGCACGCGGAGGGCGTGCGCAGCGTGGCGATCTCAAATGGCTACATGCAGCACGACTCGCTGGTTGAGGCCTACGGCAGGATGGATGCGGTGAAGATCGACCTGAAGGCCTTCACGGAGTCTTACTATGCAAAGGTTGTGACGGGGCAACTGAAGCCGGTGCTCGATTCGCTGACGACTCTGCGCAAGATGGGCAAGTGGACCGAGATTGTGTATCTGGTTGTGCCCACGCTCAACGACGACGATGCGGGATTCCGAGGGCTGTCCGCCTGGATCAAAACGAACCTGGGTCCGGACGTGCCGCTGCACTTTACGCAGTTTCATCCCGAGTATCTGCTCAAGAACCTGCCCATCACGCCGGTCCCGACGCTGGAGCGGGCGCGCCAGATCGCCATGGCCGAGGGGCTGCACTACGTCTACATCGGCAACGTGCCCGGCCACCCGGCGCAGAACACCTATTGCCCGCAATGCGGCAAGATGCTGGTGGAGCGCGTGGGGTTCACGGCCAGCCAGATGCTGATCCGCAAGGACTCGACGTGCCCATACTGCCATCACCACATTCCCGGTATCTGGCGCGTCTAATGCCTGCCCCCAGGAGGTCTGGAACGATGAAGATGCAAAGGAGCACAAGAATGGCCTGGTTCATGATGCAATGTATCGCATTCGCGCTCAGCGTGCCCATCCTGCACGTGCGGGCCGCGGAGGGCGCCGCGGGGCAAAAGGTGAGGCAGGCCGCGGTCGCCGGCGCGTTTTATCCCGCCGATCCCAAGGCGCTATCGCAGATGATCGATGAGATGCTGGCTAGGGCCACGCCGCCGCCTGTCGATGGCACAATTCTTGCAGCGGTGGCTCCGCACGCCGGCTACCAGTACTCCGGGCCGGTGGCGGCGTGGACCTACGCGGAGATCGCGAGCCAGGTAAAGGCGGGCCACAAGTACACGCGCGTGGTGCTGATTGCGCCCTCGCACTATGTGGGCTTCGGCTTCACATCCGTCTACGACGGCGACGCGTACACCACGCCGCTCGGCGAGGTTCCAGTGGACAGGGAGTTCGCGCGGCGGCTGGCGAAGATGAGCCCCACCATGCAGCTCTCCGACAAGGGCCACCAGGCCACGGCCGACGCGCCGGAGCACTCGGTCGAGGTGCAACTGCCGTGGCTGCAGACGGTTCTGGGCCACTTTGAGCTGGTGCCGATCGTGATGGGCGATCAGAGCTACGAGGCCAGCCGCGCGCTGGGCGTGGCCCTGGCCAAACTGCTGCGCGACGATCCCGGCACGCTGGTGCTGGCCAGCTCCGATCTCTCGCACTACCATCCTTACGCCGAAGCGGAGACGATCGACCACAAGACCCTGCACGCGCTCGCGGAGTACGACTACTTGAGCATGTCGCGCAACTTCCAGTGGCGCGGGCAGGGCGAGCCGGGAATCTGGGAGGCGTGCGGCGGCGGGCCGATTGTGGCGGCCATGATCTACGCCGAGCGGCGGGGCGCGAACAAGGCCGAGGTGCTGAAGTATGCAAACTCGGGCGACATCACCGGCGACAAATCGCGTGTGGTGGGTTACAGCGCCGATGTGTTTGTGAAGTCGGAGCGCGCGGACGCGGCGGAGACGCCCTTCACGCTGACCGGCGAGGAAAAGGCCGAGCTGCTCGCGCTGGCGCGAAGGTCGGTCGAGTACATGATCGAGCACAACGAGCCCTACGCGCCCGCGCCGCCCGCCGACGAAACACTCAACCGCGAGTATGGCGCCTTCACGACGCTGACCGAGGACAAGCAACTGCGCGGCTGCATCGGCTACACCTCGCCGGCGAAGCCTCTCTACATGACGGTGCGAGATACGGCGACGCTGGCCGCGCTGCGCGATCCGCGCTTTGCGCCGGTAGCGGTCACGGAGCTGCCGAAACTTGCCTACGAGATCTCCGTGCTTTCGCCGTTGCGCCGCGTGACCGACGTGAGCCAGATCGAGGTGGGCCGCGACGGGCTCATCATGAAGAACGGCCAGTACGAGGGCCTGCTGCTGCCGCAGGTTCCGGTCGAGCAACACTGGGACCGGGAGACGTTTCTGGAGCAGACCTGCCGCAAGGCCGGCATGGACACGGACTGCTGGAAGGATGAAAACACCGACATCTTCAAGTTCACGGCGGTGGTGTTCAACGAGAAAGATATTCGCAAGCATGGCTCGTAGCGGCGCGGCGCGGCGCGCCAGCTACGGCAACCGGGCAAGAATGCCAAGCCCTTTGGCGATCCTCCGCAACGATCTGTCTCGGGTCCACAACCGCGTGCCGGGAAGAATCAACGCGGACGCGATCAGATGGGCATCGATCAGCCCGATGCCGCGGTTATGCAGGGCTCTCGCCTCGATCATCTGCCGCACTTCGCTTTGCTGCGCCGCCGGAACGCGGGGAAGAAGATCGAGGTAAGTGAGGATCTTCTTCCGGTTCGGCAGCGGCCCCAGCGCCAATTCGCCGGCCACAAAGGGATGCATCAGGATCTCGCCGTTGGCGAGATGCTTCTGTAGTTCCGGGTCCGGCGACCGGAAATGATCAATCCATACGCTTGTGTCCGCGAGGATCATTCCTGTTCACCTTCCGGCGGGGAATATCGGGAAAGTTGGGTGCGATGCCGCCCAGCGCGGCCAGCCTTCTTGCGCTTTCCCGCTCGATCAACGCCCGCAGCGCCGTGCGGACCAAGGCTGTTTTCTCGATCACGCCCGTCAGTTCCTGGGCCGTGGCAAGCAACTGATCGTCAAGTGCAAGCGTGGTTCTCATCGCATCCTCTCAATGCCTTATCATAGCATCGTTTGATGTCCATTTTATATGGATTCGCAGCAGGGTCTTCGACGGGCAGTGTGCCCGCCCCACGCCGCCAGGAGCATCGCGGCGGCATTTACCCCTGCCGTTAGCCACGCCGTGCGCCAGAAGCCGAAGACCGGAATCAGAAATGTACTCAGGGCCAGAGCGCCGGCGCATCCGCCAAGAAGATCGATGGCGTAGAGCAGGCCGAGACGTGCGCCTGCGCCGCTGCCGCCGAGGAAGATTCCCGCCGCGGTGACAAACTGAAAGCCGCCGAGGGCTCCGGCAAGCGCGGCAAGCGCGGGAAAGACGATCCGCGCGGCGAGCCACGCGCCGGCGTGCGAGGAGACGTCTCCGATCCCGCTCACGGCCAGCAGCAGCGCGGGACAGGCAACCGCCATCAAGAGCTGCGTGGCCGTGAGCGTCCAGCCGCAGCCCGGCCCGTGGCGCCGCATCCCCAGCCAGCTACCCAGCGCGATGCCCGCCATGAAAAGCCCGATCAGGGCGGCGAGTTCGGTGTACACGTAGCCGTAGACGGCCTGAAAGCCGAGGAGCAGGAAGATCTGCAACGCCATGAGGGTGAATCCGGTCGCGGCGACACAGGCTCCGGCGGCGGCGCGTTCACGGCGCTCGCGGCCTGGAAGAAGCGCGAGCAAGGCCACCGCAATCAGCAGCGTCAGGCCTAGTCCGCCGGCAACCTTGGCGAAGGGAACGCGCTCGGCCCAACGAAACCATGCGTCAAACCTGGCGGCAACGCTCGATTTGAACTGCGCGCTCCAGAGAACCACATCGAAGGCGTAGGCTACGGGCGTGAAATCGCGGTTCACGGGCGTTGTGGCGCGTGGCGCGAGATCGGTCTCCACCTGTTCCATGCGGTCCGGCGTCATGCGGAACGGGAGGATGTACTCGCTGACGTACTGTGTGTGAAGATGGCGCTCGCGCAGCCGCGCCACCAGCACCCGCGGATCCTGCGTCAGCACGCCGGGCTCGACGGCGCCGAAGAAATGAATGGTTTCGCCGGGAATTGCCGCCTGGTACGGAAAGACCCGGCCAAGCGTGCCGCGGATGGAGCGCAGGAACGCGGCAAGATCGGGGCTGATGATCTCTTCCGACGAGCGCAGCTCCACGGCGGCCAGCCCTCCGGGCGCAAGATGCGCGCACGCCAGGCGGAAGAACTCCAGCGTGTAGAAGCGGTTCAGTTGCGCGGTCTGCGGATCGGGCACGTCGACGATGATGACGTCGAATTTGTCTTTGGTTTCGGAGAGAAAGCGCCGCCCGTCCAGAAGATGCAGATGCACGCGCGGATCGAGTTTGCGCGAGCCGGGGCGGAAGGTCGCGGTCTGCGCCGGAAAGTACCGCTCCGCCATCGCAATGAGGGCGGGATCGAGTTCGACGTAGTCGAGGCTCTCGACGGTTGGGTGTTTCAGCGCCTCGGCCACGCTGCCGTTGACGCCGCCGCCGATGAGCAGGACGCGGCGCGGCGCGGAGTGTTCCAGGAGCGCATAGTCGACCGCCTCCTCGGCCGAGGCCGGGTCGGGCGCGTTGGCGAGGATGGAGCCGTTTTCGTAGAGGCTGCGGATCGCGCCTGTCTCGGTTTCGCCGGTTTGCGTCACGGTCAGGTTGCCGTAAATGGAGTCGCGCGCGGCTATCACGTGGAAGCCGCGCCACAGGCGGGCGCTGGCAGCGGCATTGCAGCGTGGAGCGATCCAGATCAGCAAGGGAATGGCGGCCGCCACGGCAGCCGCGGCAAGAAGCGCCGCCTGCGCGCGCCTGAGCCGGAACAGGAGAGCGGCGGCTACGGCAAGATTGAGCAGACTCACAATGCCGGCAATCTGAAAAGCATCGAGAAAGCGGACGAAGAGAACGCTGGCCAGCACTCCGCCGAACGCGGAGCCCACCGCTTCGAGCAGATAGGAGGCGCTGGCCGCGGAGCGGGCGGAGAGATTGCCTTCATCGGCGGCCATGCGCGCAGCGGCCACAAACAGCGCTCCCACGGCGGCGCAGAAGACGCTCAGGCAGACGAGCGAGGTAAGCAGCATGGGCACGGGGCCGACCAGCTCGCCAGGAACGGTCTGGAACACGGACTTGGAGGATCGCAGCGCCCAGATGGTTACGGGAAGGCTCACGGCGAGCAGGGCCTCAAGCGCGCCGACGGCGAGCCGCGCGCGGCCGCTTTGCGCGCCGGGTGAACGCACAAAGAGGCTCGCCAGCGCGCTGCCGGAGGCGGTCCAGAGGAGCCACGTGGCAAGGAGAATGCCGAGCGCGATCTCGTTGCCGTTGAAGACCTGGATCAGCTCGCGCATGAGCACGATCTGGCCCACGACGGCCGTGAAACCGCAGAGGGCGAGCGCGACGCGAGCGGCCGTGAACGGGCCTCGGGCCTCTCGGCTTGCGGTCATTTGGCTGGCGGTGTCCACTGCTAAGGAATTAGAGGACGACGGCCAGCGGAATGCAAGTCCGCAGGACATGGCCCTGCTGACGAATCCGTCCTGGAACGTCTATCTCTTCGCGCGCCATGAGTGGATTCGGTTCTGCGGGAAGAACTCGGGCGGCCGTAATTGAAATCGTGTTTGCATTCCCAACAAATTGTATCTACAATTAAATTGTGTACGTCTGGGATGAGGCCAAGCGGAAGTCAAACCTGAAGAAACATGGACTTGATTTCAAGGATGCCGGCCTGGTCTATGAGAATCCCGACAAATGCACCTATGACGCCAGCCGCGACGATGAATATCGTTTGATGGATGTGGCGCTGGCCGTGGTCAAAGGCAGGCTACTGACCTTGGTTTATGCAGAGCAAGACGATGAAGTACGCGTGATCTCATTCCGTCATGCTTCACGCACGGAGCGCAAACAATATGAAGAAGACACAAAGTCGAACTGATTGGGATCGCGTGCTGGCCTACCGTGAAGGCGATTCGATTCCTTACGAGCCCGAGGATGGTCCCTACGACCCGAACGACGCCGAGGCGACGCGAGCTTTCTTTGCGCAGGCCGATCTGATTCGTCACGGAATGGTGGTGCGGCGCGGCAAGCGCGGGCCGCAGAAGGCTCCGACGAAGAAGTTGGTATCTTTGCGTCTGTCTCCGGAGGTAATCGACCATTTCAGGGCAGGCGGGCCGGGTTGGCAGACACGGATCGATGGCGCGTTGCGAGAGGCAATCAGGAAGAGGGCGTGAGCCGCGCCATTTAAACTAGACAGGTTATGGCCACTCTGAAAGCTGTGCGCGGGACACGGGATCTGCTGCCTCCGGAGACGGAGCTGTGGAACCGCGTCGAGGCAACCGCAAGGCGGGTCTTTGCCCGTTACCACTTCGGCGAGATTCGCACGCCGATCTTCGAGGATACGGGCCTGTTTGCCCGCGGCGTGGGCGAAGAAACCGACATTGTGTCGAAGGAGATGTACACCTGGGAGGACCGCGCGCGGGCGCAGAGTGAAAAGTCGCAGTCGCTCACGCTGCGGCCCGAGAACACGGCCGGCGTCGTCCGCGCCTACATCGAGCACAAGCTGGGCGAGACGGGGCAGTTGCAGAAGCTCTATTACATCGGCCCGCAGTTCCGGCGCGAACGGCCGCAGAAGGGCCGTTACCGGCAGTTCTGGCAGATCGGCGCCGAAGTGATTGGACCGCCTTCGGCCGGCAGCGAAAGCCCGTTGCGCGATGCGGAGATCCTCGAAATGCTTGCGACTCTGCTCGACGAGCTGGGCATCGAGGGCTGGACGCTGGAGCTGAACTCCGTGGGCTCGACAGCGGACCGCGAACGTTATAACGAGGTTCTGCGCAATGCTTTGGCCGAGGTGGCGCCAAAGATGTGCGCCGACTGCCAGCGGCGCGCGGTGACGAATCCGCTGCGCGTGCTGGACTGCAAGGCGCACGAGGACCAGCCCATCATTGAGGCTCTGCCCAGGATCGGCGACGCGCTCGATCAGGCGTCGAAGGACCACTTTGCCGCCGTGACGGCTGCTTTGGATGCAACGGGCGTTCCTTACAAATTGAATTCGCGCCTGGTGCGAGGCCTGGACTACTACACGCGCACGACCTTCGAGTTTACGCATGGCGGCCTGGGGGCGCAGAATGCGCTGCTCGGCGGCGGGCGCTACGACGGCCTGAGCGAGGCGATTGGCGGACCGAAGGCGCCGGGAATCGGCTTTGCGATCGGACTCGACCGGCTGGTGCTGACTTTGCAGGGGCAACCGAAGATCGCTCTGGACACGATTTGTGTCGAGACACCGTGTCATGCCTACATAGCGCCGCTCGGCGAGGGCCAAAATGCAGCAGCATTGGCTCTGGCTCGAGAACTCAGAAAGTCCGATCTTCGGATTGAAATAGGCGACGGATCTTTTCGATTAAAGAAATCGTTCGAGATTGCGAACAAACTTGCCTGGAGAATCGTCATCCTTGGAGAAGACGAAGCAAAATCCGGCATTCTGACGGTAAAAGACTTTCTAAGCGGGGTACAAGCGAAAGTCCCTCGCGCAGAACTGAGCGCATACTTACAGAAACCCGCTGACGGCGTTTCTACTTAATCCACCAGCTTCGCGATCTCGTCGAGATCGAAACGCGCCTCGCTGCCTTCGAGGGTGAAGGCGCGTTCCGCGAGCGGCTCCAGTTTGCCTTCGCGAAAACGATAGGCCGGCCCGTCGGGATCGAGAACCAGAATGGTGCGAATCCCCATCTTCTCGTAGCGCTCGCCCTTCTTCATGAGCCGCTTGAGAGAGTCGCCGGGCGAGAGAACTTCAATCACGGCAATCGGTGGATGCGTGGCGATCGGCTCAGCCGGCCGCGAACGGTCGAGCAGCGTCACGTCGGGAATCAGAAAGGCGTAAGCGTCCACCTGCACACGCAGTTCAGGGCGGACCCGTATGCCTGCTTTCGCGGCCTGCATCTCAAACCAGACCACAAGCGCCTTCTGCCACGCCGAGTGCTCGTTCTCTCCCATCGTGCTCTCCCTCTCCACCAACTGTCCGTCGATGTACTCGGCGTCAGGCGAATAGGAGGTTCGGAGATATTCTTCAACGGGCACGAAAACCGGTGCGGCTGCCATCTCGCTCTCCTTATGAGACATCATAGCGCGATACGGATGGGGAGGGAATAGAGGCGAGAGGAGCGCCGAAGCGGCGGTTTTCAGGATCGCAATTCCCTTCCATTACAATGAAAAAGTAATGTCTCTCGACTTTTTAGGCAATCTGGAACGGACGCATCTCTGCGGCACGCTGCGCGCCGCGGACGCCGGGACGCAAGTGGTTCTGATGGGCTGGGTGAACCGCCGCCGCGACCACGGCAACCTGATCTTCCTCGATCTGCGCGACCGCACGGGAATCGCGCAAGTCGTGCTCGACGCCGAACTCTGCCCCGAAGGGCACCGCAAGGGCGAGCAGGTGCGGCCGGAGTACGTAGTCGCCGCGGTGGGCAAGGTACGGCTGCGCGATAAGGACGCCATCAATCCTAAAATGCCGACCGGCGAGATCGAAATCGAGGCCACCGAGCTGCGCGTGCTCAACGACACGCGCCTGGCGCCGTTTTCACCCTCCGATGACGCGATCCAAAACGAAGAAGTGCGCCTCAAGTACCGCTACGTGGATCTGCGCCGGGCCGAGATGCAGCAGAACTTCCGCCTGCGCCACGACATCACGCTTGCCATCCGCGACAACCTCAGCCAGCAGGGCTTCCTCGAGATCGAAACGCCGATCCTCACCAAGTCCACGCCCGAAGGCGCGCGCGATTTTCTGGTGCCCAGCCGCGTGCATCCCGGCGAGTTCTACGCGCTGCCGCAGTCGCCGCAGATCTTCAAGCAGATTCTGATGATCTCCGGCTTCGACCGCTATTTTCAGATCGCCCGCTGCTTCCGCGACGAGGATCTTCGCGCCGACCGCCAGCTCGAATTCACGCAGGTCGATCTTGAAATGAGCTTTCCGCGCCAGGAAACGGTCTTCGGCGTGGTCGAGCAGTTCATGAAGGCGGCCTTTGCCGCGGCGGGCGTCGACCTGCCGGTTCCCTTCCCGCGCATCAGCTACGACGAGTCGATGCGCCAGTACGGCACCGACAAGCCCGACCTGCGGCTGCCCGGCCTCACCGACGTACATTCGGCCTTTACCAGCGAGGCGCTGGCCACGCTGCAAGTCGACCCCGCGCTGCCGATTGTGGCGCTGCGCATTCCCAAGGTGGGCGAGCTGAGCCGCAAGGAGCGCGAAGACAACCATCCGCTCTTCGACCTGAAAAAGGGCGCCAAGTTCATCGACGATTTCAAGCGCCTGGCCAAGAGCTTTCCGGAGGCGGCGGCGAAGGCGCGCGAGCTTGCGGGCGCGGCCGATGAGGACTTCGTCATCATTGTGGCCGGCGATCCGGCGCACCACATCAAGGCCAGCGACACCAAGTTTCCGGGGCGCCTTTCCGAGCGCGAGATCAACGTCTACGCCGCGGCGGGCAACTTCCGCGCCGAGCTGGCGAAAAAGTACGCCGAAAAACACGGTGCGTTTCGTATTACCGATGAAGTCGTCCAAAGCGCAATGGCGCGGAGCGCGGCGCTCATCGACGGCAGCCAGGCGTTTCATCCCATGTGGCTCACAGACTTCCCGATGTTCGAGTACGATCTCGCCGGGGGCAAGTGGGTTCCCGCGCACCATCCCTTCACCGCGCCCATCGAGGCCGACATGCCGAACCTCGTCAGCGACCCGGCCAGCGTGCGCGCCAACTGCTACGACCTGGCCATGAACGGGCTTGAACTCGGCTCCGGTTCCATCCGCATTCACCGCAAGGACGTGCAGCAGCAGATCTTCGCATCGCTGGGAATCACGGAGCAGGAGGCCAAAGCAAGATTCGGCTTCTTCCTCGACGCGCTCGAATACGGCACGCCGCCGCATGGGGGCATCGCACTGGGTCTGGACCGCATCGTGATGCTGCTGGCCGGCGCCGCCAATTTGCGCGAGGTGATCGCCTTCCCGAAGACAGCCAAAGCCATCGACCTGATGGCCGAAGCGCCCACCCCGGTGAGCGAGCAGCAGTTGAAGGAGCTGCATATTCGCGTGGCGCTGAAGAGTTGAGGCGACGAGTAGTTGCGAGAGGTGCCCAGGTAGCGCCAGGTGATTCTGTTTCCCACAACAAAGGGAACAAAACCCTCCTTTTATCCTCTGCGGGATCTGTGATAGTTTTACAGCTAACATTCCACTCCTTCAGGAGGATCTCCATGTACGAGTATCATGTAGATGCATTTGCGCCTCCCGCCCCGGGTTGCGGCCAACAGGATCATGGTTGGAACCCCGCTAGGTGTGAGCACCGATGGCGGTCGACCCGGAATCGGTACACGGGGACATGCAGGGGGACACAGAGGATGCCCCGCGGGACCCCCCGGGGG
>JBMFHB010000085.1:0-13516 GCA_049977045.1 Occallatibacter sp. | reverse complement strand
AACCTGCCCTTCGACGAGTGGACCGAAATCTTCGGCTCCGAGCGCCTGACCGGCGCACTGCTCGATCGCATCACACACCACGTCCACATCCTGGAGATGAACGCCGACTCCTACCGACTCAAGCAGAGCCGCCGCAAACGCGTCTGAACCACCCGCCCAAACGCGCCTCGGGGGAGGAGGGCCGCCTCCGCTACGCTCCGGCGCCCCTCCTCCCCCGAAACATCACCTTCTTGACTCTACTGGCTCCCTTTTACTCCGCCACAGTGGTCTCCTTTTACTCCGCCCTTGACAATATCCCATAGTCGAGGAAAGATACGAAGTGAAAGGAACTCCGTGGAACTTGGAATGGTTGGGCTGGGCAGAATGGGTATCAATATGGTCGGCCGTTTGCAGAGGGCGGGACATCATTGCGTCGCTTGGGACCGCAAGGAAGAAAAGGTGCAAACCGTTGCAAAAGAGGGAGCATTCGGCACAACCTCGCTTGAAGAGTTTGTGAAGAAACTGACCGCGCCACGCGCCATCTGGTTGATGGTTCCCGCAGCCGTGGTAGATCCGATGCTTAAACAGCTTGTTCCACTGCTCCAGCCGGACGACATCATCATCGACGGCGGCAACTCTTACTACCACGACGACATACGACGCGCCACAGAGCTGAAGCCAAAGGGCATCCACTATTTGGACACCGGCACCAGCGGTGGAGTGTGGGGATCGGAGCGGGGCTATTGCCTGATGATTGGCGGCGACTATGCGATTGTGAAGCGGTGCGAACCGATCTTTGCCGCGTTGGCCCCAGGAATCGAGGAAGCGCCGCGCACGCCCGGCCGCGAGAAGCTGGACGGCAGCGCAGCGCCCAGCACGGCAGAACATGGATATCTGCACTGCGGTCCGAACGGCGCGGGACACTTCGTCAAGATGGTCCACAACGGCATTGAGTATGGCCTGATGGCCTCATATGCCGAAGGACTGAATATCCTACGCCACGCGAATGTGGGTAAGGAAAAGGCATCCTTCGATGCCGAGACCACGCCTCTGCGCGATCCGGAGTACTATCAGTACGACCTGAATCTAACCGACATCACAGAGGTCTGGCGGCGGGGCAGCGTCGTCGCGTCATGGCTCTTGGACCTCGCTGCAACAGCGCTGCTCGACAGTCCGGGCCTCGCCAAGTTTGAGGGCCACGTCTCGGACTCAGGCGAAGGACGGTGGACGCTCAAGGCGGCCATCGACGAATCTATTCCTGCGCCGGTTCTCAGCACAGCATTGTTCGAGCGCTTCAGTTCGCGCGGCGAGGACGACTTCGCCGACAAAGTGCTCTCCGCATTTCGATTTGGATTTGGCGGTCATAATGAAAAAACAGCGGCTCTAAACAGCGACAAGAAACCCTGAAGTAACAGGCATTTTAAACCTGATCTTGTCGTTATCGTCTTTTGAACATCCACGATATATAGGAGTCGCGATGAGTGTAATAAAGACTGTCGATCTAATCACGATTGGAGCGGGGGGCGGAGCCTATCCCGCGGCCTTCCGCTTGGCCAAGGCCGGACGCCAAGCGGTCATGGTCGATACCAAAGGCGTCATGAGCGGCAATTGCCTTTCAGAAGGGTGCGTGCCCTCCAAGGCCGTGCGGGAGATGGCGTTGCATTTGCACCGGCACCAGCGGTTCCAGAATTACGGTATCCGTGGTGCTGCGGTGGCGGATTATTCCGCAATCGTGGAGCACAAGAACCAAGTGCAAGAAATCCGCTATGCTCAACATGCGCAGGAATTAAAGCAAGCGCCACTCGTCACCCTCATCCAAGGGCGGGCGCGGATGCTGGATGCGCACACGGTACTGGTAGAAACAAGCAGCGGCGAGCAACGCTACAGTGCGCGTTCCATCATCGTGGCAACTGGCACAGAGGTCTCTATTCCTCCCATTCCCGGTGCAGAGCTTTGTCTCACGAGTACCGACCTATACAAACTGCATACGGACGTTACCGCGCGGCCCCGTTCCATGGTGATTATTGGCGGAGGATACATCGGCTTGGAGACGGCAAGTTTTTTTGCGGCCTTCGGCACCCAGGTCACGTTGCTCCATCGCAGTGAACACGTCCTTACACGGATGGACACGGAGATGGTGGAGACGCTCACTCCACTGTTAGACCCTGGCATACAAATCGTTGTCCGCACCAAGGTCCTGGGCGTGGAAAAACTGAAAGATGGACTTCAGGTGCGCTACCAGGTGGGAGATACGGTAAAAACCGTGCAGGCAGAGCAGGTGGTCCTTGCCGCAGGACGGCATCCTGTAGTTCCAGAGGGGCTGAGCGCTTGCGATGTGGAATTTACTTCTGCCGGCTATCTTGTGGCCAATGAGGCCATGCAGACCAAGGCCCCTCATATTTACTCGTGTGGGGACGTGAACGGAAAGGTTCTTCTATTTCATGCGGCGGTGCGCCAATCGCTGGTGGCCGCGCATAACATCCTGGGCGGGGATGTGCCTTGCGATTATTTTGACAGCGCATCGGTCCCAACAACCATCTTCACCATTCCGGGTGCTTCCTATGTGGGTATGACTGGCGCTGCTGCGGCCCGGGACGGGGTGCGTCTGGTCACGGGAAGCTATCGTTTCGCCGAAGATTCACGCGCCCAGATCATGGGTGAAACGGACGGCGGCATCCATCTGTTTTTTGAACCAGAAAGTCTGCGCCTTGTAGGCGGATGGGTGGTGGGTATTGATGCTGGCAGTCTTATCGGTGAAATCGGTCTTGCCGTGGCGGGCCAGTTGACCGCACGGGATATTGCGAACTTCCCCGATCAGCATCCCATGTCTGCGGAGGGCATCTCGCGCGCCGCGCGCAGCCTGTTCTGAACGATTGCTGAGGTTTTAGGCCCATCGGGCAATGGTTTGAATCATCTGGTGTAATTGCTGATCTGGCAATTGCAGAAAAGGGAAAGCCTGTCTACCGAGGTTGCCATTGGCGTGGTGTTCGCGGGCTCCGTTGCAATTGGAGCGGCCCTGACACCAACAGAGGACCTCGTGGAAGCATTCTTCGGCAAGTTCGAGCAGATTTCGGGCCTCACCTTTTTGATTGGTGTCCTTGCGGTTGCCCTGATTATCTACTTCGTCCTGCGCTTCAAGAGTGAACTTATTCTGAATCTGTTCTCTTCTGAATTGGCGGCGGCAACCGGTATCAAACTGAATCGGCTGAATCTGTTGTTTCTGCTTGTTTTTAGCTTGACCGTGCTGATCGGACTCCGATTCATGGGTGCCTTGCTCGCTGGAGCTTTAATCATTATCCCGGCCGCGACGGGTCGCCGAATGGCCAACAGTATCTCGAATTTCTTGCTGGCTTCTTCACTCGCCAGTGTATTGGCTGTCGGGATCGGCTTTCTGCTGAATATGTATGTATTTCACAGCCTCAGCGTTGCCCCCACGATCATCATGGTCTCAGCCGTGCTGTTTGGCCTGAGCCTGACCAGATCGACGGCATAGCGAAAACCTGAGAATCAGGGCTGAACCTGGGTGAGTTGGCGCTGTAGCGGGAATGAAAGGACGTGCCAGCTATAAGTGCCTCAATAGCTTCTTTCAACTCCATCATTGCCCTGATGGAGGACTTGCGGTACGCATTGCAATCCGCCGCGATGCGGCTCGCTCGCCGACAGCCTGGACGTGGGCCACTGAAGGTCCTGCGTGATTGCTCGGCGACAACTCGGCGGAAAAGAGGGAAAGTATGCCAACTCAAGTAGAAAGTACGCCACAAGAGCCACCGCAGGCTCTTATGGAATCTGCAACGTCAGCATCCTTGCCGCGTCTGGGGATGGCCGCTCCGTTGTTTGAAGCGGTTACCACTCATGGAAAGATTCGCCTGGAAGACTACCACGGCGGCTGGGTGGTTCTCTTCTCGCATCCGGCGGATTTTACGCCGGTATGCACCACGGAGTTTCTGGCCTTTGCGGCCATTGCTCCGGAACTGCGCAAGCGCAATGTGGAGTTGCTCGGTCTGAGCATCGACAGCCCGACCTCCCATATTGCCTGGGTCCGCAATATCAAGGAGAAGTTCGGAATCGACATTCCGTTTCCCATCATTGCCGATTCGAATAAGGATGTAGCCTCTCTCTATGGCATGGTGATGCCGGGAGAAAGCAAAACGGAAACCAGCCGCTGCGTGTTTGTGATCGATCCGGTTGGGATCGTGCGCGCCATGATTTATTACCCACTTACCACAGGCCGAAACACCGAGGAGATCATTCGCCTGATCGATGCGTTGCAGATAACTGACAAGCACAAGGTTGCCACACCTGCAAACTGGAAACCGGGAGATAAGGTGATTGTTCCGCCACCCAGCACCATGGAAGAAGTGGAAACGCGCCTGAAGGCCGGATTCGAGTGTGCGGATTGGTACTTCTGCAAGAAAACTGTGTGAGGGAGGGGGCGCGATGGCATGTGTTGGCAACAATGGAGAACTCACAGAGTCCGCACATAAGATGCTGGCGGCGCTGGAGAATTCAGCAACGCCTGAGGAAGTCGCAGCGCACACGGAACTGCCGTTGTTCCATGTGCGTGGCGGATTACGAGAGATGTGTGAGGCTGGGTTAGTGGAGCTGAAAGATGGGGCTTATTCGATTACTCAGCTTGGACATTCACATCTGCTTACGCAAGACCGGGAAGCGGCGGCAGATGGCCTATAACCGACGTTTTCTGATGGCCGCTAACATCCGTGTGACGGTCGCTTACAAGTACAAGGCTTGCGTCATAGCTTTCCACCCATAAAGCCGAGCAGATGCGCGCGGGCCTCTTCGGCGGCGGGAAGATGGTTTGCAATGCGTAGCTTGACGCCAAGGGATTCCATCAGCGAGCCAAGGCTCGCGGCGTGTTTCTGATTGCGCAGACGCACCTCGATGGGAAGCACGCGGTTGCTCTGAACCGCTTTGAGAAAGACGCGGGCCAGCGCCTCGGCGGGTGGTACGCTTGTGTCGATCGCCTCCGGCGCATAGACAATACCTGTTTCCGCATCGACTGCCAAAGCAATCGCAACGTAGGCAGCGCGCTCATTGGCCTTGCCTACGGCTGCGCCGCTGAAGATGTATTCAAGCTCCATCGCTCCGCGCACGGCGTAGTCACAGCCGCGTAGCGGACGTAACAACTCCTCCGGCAGATTGAGTGGCGTGACGGGAGGCTGCGGAGGCAGCACCGGCTTGATCAAGTCGATGTTGTAGCGCGGCTCGGCGACGTCGGCCCGCGTCACGATGGGATAGGTATCAGCCTGATCCAAAAAGTGCACGTCCTTTTGGTTGGCGATGGCCGCGCAGATGACAACCACCGAGCGAATGCACTCGGCCAGCGTGCGCGCTTCCTCGGCATTGACAAACCAGGGATGAAAACCAGGACGAATCACGCGAAAGATCGGCGATGCCAGACCCCGGCCCTGCGGGTGGCCGAGTGCGGCCAGCAAATCGCGATCCTGGCGCTTCAGTTCCTTTCGCGGAACGAACTCCACGCTCAGGCAGTGCATTGAAGCGAGAACCTCGCCGGGGTCGGTGAGATCTTCAGCCGCAATGGAGCGAAACAGGCTCAGGCCCTCCTCGCCGCGATAGGCCTGCATCGAGTAGACCTCGCCCATTGAACCCATCACCGAGCAGTACCACGACTCGCCGCTCTTGCTGTCGCGCGTAACGACCAGTTCGTTTTCATTGAGTATCTTCCAGGGGCGGAATCCGAAGAGATCGCTGGCCCGATCATAAAGCCTCTTCATGGCGGTGAATGAAGGCGGTTCCTCGCCCGCGAGTTCTTTCGCGAAGAACAGATCGGGGGAAGTAGGAGTTGCATCGGCGCGTATCTTCGGCATCAACGGAAGACAACTTTCGTGGAAGATATGGATTACACAGGACGAGCGATTCTGGCTTGCACAGTGCGGAGAATGACGACGGCTGGCGCTCGTGCCGTCGCGATCAACCCCGCACTCCAGTGTACATGGCGTCCAGGACGATAGGATGGTCACTGAAATGAAAACCAGTGACCCGAGGCGACGATGCGCGGCGGCGAACTTGATCTGCAACAAATTCGCAGGGCGATCCGCAGGAGCGGCAACGAGACCATCTTCTTTCTGCTCGATGACGCCCTTTCGATTCTTCCTCCAGCCAAGCTCCGCCAGTTGATCGCGCAATATATGAAAACGGAGCAGTTCGTCTCCGAGGGCGCGGTGAAGCGTGACCTCCTTACCGATGTCCAAGCATTTCAGAAGGCATGCCTGGCTGGCGATTACTACGAGGCCTTTGACGTCAACTCGAAGAATTGCACGCAAAGCTCCCTGGGAACGCTGGCCTGGATTGCCGATTTTCGGCGGCTGCTCTTCCGTTGCGTGGAGCAAGCGAAGAAGCGGAATTTAGCCGGCGTGCGCTGCGCGTTTGATATTCTGTTCGAACTTCTGGACCGCTTCGACGATGCGGACGACAGGATGTTTTTTTTTGCGGACGAGGGAGGGTCGTGGATGGTTGGCATCGACTGGAAGCAAGTGCTGCCTGCATGGTTTCGCGTTCTAGCGGCTATGGCGGATCCGGCCGAATTTGCGCGGCGCTTCGAAGCATTTGTCGGCCGCCACTGCAATTACCAGCGTGCGGAGTTGCTTGCAGAAGCGCGCCAGATCGCGACTCCTGCTCAGCGGCAGGCGCTAGCTAAATCGTGAAGGCGCGGAATCATGCGGTCTGCCGTCTGTTTCCATAGTGTTGATAAATGGAAAGTCTGCCTGTTTCCGACCCGGAAGACTTGGACCATATTTCGCCGTGTCACTTTGCATCGCCACCTTTTCGATGGCGACCAACGCTGCGCTGGTCGTCTTCATCGAACCTATCGACTGCACCAAGTTCGGTTAGAGACTGCCGGGGCGGTTCGAGCTTATGGCCATCTTGGGGTGCTTGCATTGATTCTTAAGCGATACACTTGGACAAATGGCCGCTCATTTCCGAGGTAAAGATCCTCCCCGGAACTGACAAACAGTGTGGTGGATTTTGTGCCGTAGCCACCTCAAAATGAGTAGTAATTTGTCGTAATCCAGCACAAAGAGAAGGGAGAAAGAATGCTTGTAAACTGCTAGCCTGTAGTGACTTATCTCAATAGGAAGCAGCACGCAAGAACGCGACGATCATAGCTGTTAACCGAAGGGTTGCAAGTCCGAGCCCTGCACAGGGTGCGAACTGGGTTGCCGAGCCGCACGTTAAGTTTTTCGCTCATCTTTTATCCTCCTCATTGATTCGGTATGGCCGTTGTGGATCGGTCAGATGCTGATCGGCAAGTATCTTTGAGCGTTGGCTACCTCTTTTGCCGCCCTGACCGGATCGTCGTTGAGTTAAACCTGTGTCGCCCAGTACCAGTCGCCAGCGCCAAGACGTATTTCGAGCAGTCCCGTGCGGGTCGTCGAGATAGCGTGCCGGGTGTCATGGCCGTCCACCAGGCGCTCCAGTTCCGCGAAGAACTTCAGCAGATATTCATTTGGGTTCATGGTTCACCTTTCCTGGCCGCTGCGGTGCAGAGCACCGCAGCGAGGCTTGATCGCTGAGTACTTTAGAGAAGATGCGATTGTGCTTGACGATCATCCCAAAAATGGGATAAATAAAGGCACGAGAGCCTGTTCCGAGTGAAAAGCCTCTTTTCTAGATTGGATCGTGACTCAAGGACATCACTCGATTCCCATCGGAGGTTCAGCGCTCTGTCGGCTCTGCTCTCAGTGCGGCCTAATACGGCGGGAAGCGTCCGTCGGCACAACCGTGGAAGGGCGAAGGGCCGGGAAGTCCGGAGGTTATCAAAGACCATGACGGAGACACCTGCAGGGGCCCTACGCCGTCCGCTTTCGAAATGAAATCTATGTGCTGCACGCTTTTCAGAAGGAGTCACCGCATGGAATTGCGCCCCGGCAATCCGACATGGCATTGGTCAAAGAGCGTTTGAGGTTGGCACGGAGGGATTACGAGGAAAAATATGGCTAAGAGCATCCCGGAACGAGTTATTCGTAGCGGCGGCAACGTCTTTGCTGACATGGGACTGTCGAATGCGGCGGAACTCGACACCAAGGCCCGGTTGGGAGCCGCCCTCAACCTGATTGTTAAACGGCAGAGGCTCACCCAAGCTCAAGTCGGGACTGCGCTTGGCATCAACCAGCCGAAGGTCTCCGCTCTCCTGAATTACAAACTGGAAGGCTTTTCCGTCGAACGCTTGATGCACTTTCTGGTGGCACTCGGGCAAGACGTAGAGATCGTCGTCAAGTCTAAGCCAACTTATCGCTCTGCGCGCATTGCCGTCAAAGCCGCCTGATTCACCTAACCTTCTTTTTGTCTGGCCACTTACATTCGGGTCCGCCCAGCTGGGGATGAAGAGGCCTCCGTTGCCAACTCATTCTATGGCGGGATTCCGCTGCTTCGGGTGCCCTAACCGATAGCGGCCGCCCTTGAGTTCTCCCATTCGCTGCCCGAGCCACGACGCCGACAGAGAACTCCACACGAAACAACACCTCAGTTCATGGACCAACCTGAATATCCCGGCGACGATCGCAATCGACATTGCGGGCATGCGCGCGGAATGCCAGTACTCTCCAATAACGATTCCGACGAGAACCATGCGGAAGTCCCAGAAGAACATCGCCATTGGGTTGCCGAGGCACAGGTTGAGTCATTCGTACATCTTCCACTCTCCTCATTTCTCGGCTATGACCGTTTTGACTCGATCAGATGCTTTTTGGGAAGCATCATTCAGCGTTGGCGACCTCTTGTACGGCCCTGACCGGATCGTCATGAAGCGCGACCTGTGTTGCCCAATACAAGTCGCCTGAGCCAAGACGTATCTCGAGCTGCCCCGTACAGGTCGTCGAGATCGCGTCACCGCCAGATTCTGGCTACACGGACAACTGGGCTTCGAGGCGGTAACGGACCAGGTTCGTAGCCATAGAGAGTTGTGTTATCCGCTCGACACCGGAGGTATGTATGCGGTGGAACTGTATGCGAGGGTGCGTAAAGTTGTCCACCTCGAGGGCAACCAGCGGCCGTACCACGGGAGTACAAACTGACGCGGATTCGAACCACACAAGATTCTCTTAGCTCTTTGGGGGGTCGGACCAAAGTCGGACCAAATTAGAGGACTATGGCGCGGAACCAGCATGAATACTGAGGTTTACGAATTATGACAAAGGTCTGCAAAACCTTTATGCGCCGGTTCGATCCCGGCCCGCGCCTCCAATTCCATCGACATTGCACCGTTGATTCAAACCAATCGCGGGGCACGCGTCTGCCCTGCCGAAGCGAGGTCGCACGATGACTGAGATCGCCGAACAGGATTTGCAGCAGCAGTTTGCCAGCGACAACTATGCGGGAGTTTGTTCCGAGGCGTGGCAGGCGATGGAAGTTGCCAACCGCGGGCACGTGACGTCCTACGGTGACGATCCGTGGACAACCCGGGCGGCAGACGCATTTCGCAAACTGTTCGAGACTGACTGCGAGGTGTACTTTGTCTTCAACGGCACGGCAGCGAATTCCCTGGCGCTGGCGTCGCTTTGCCAGTCCTATCACAGCGTGATCTGCTCGGACCAGTCGCATGTGGAGACGGATGAGTGCGGCGCGCCGGAGTTCTTCTCGAACGGATCGAAGCTGCTGGCGGCCGTGAGCGCCGAAGGCAAGCTCACGCCGGCTTCGATTCGCGAGCTTGCCACCAAGCGGCACGACATTCACTATCCCAAGCCGCGCGTGGTCACGCTGACACAATCAACCGAGATGGGGCGCGTGTATACGCTCGACGAACTGAACGCCATTGCGGAGGAGTGCCGTGCCCTGGGGCTCTCACTGCACATGGACGGAGCGCGTTTTGCCAACGCCTGCGCGAGCCTGGGCTGCTCGCCGGCGGAGATGACCTGGAAGCGCGGCGTGGATGTGCTGTGCTTCGGCGGCGCCAAGAACGGCATGGCGCTGGGCGAGGCGGTGCTGTTCTTCAATCGCGCGCTGGCCGCGGACTTCGATTACCGCTGCAAGCAGGCGGGTCAACTGGCCTCGAAGATGCGGTTTCTGTCGGCGCCGTGGGTGGGAATGCTCGAAAGTGGCGCGTGGCTGCGCAACGCCGAACATGCCAACCGCTGCGCAAAGCAGTTTGCCCTGCTGATCGACGCGATTCCCGGCATCAAGGTGACGCATCCGGTGGAGGCCAACGCGGTGTTTATCGAAGCGCCGGAAGAGATGCTGAATGCGCTCCGCGCGCGCGGCTGGAAATTCTACACGTTTATCGGCGGCGCGGCGCGATTCATGTTTGCGTGGGATAGCGATACCCGCCGCATGGAGGCGTTGAGCCGCGATCTGTTTGAGTGCGCCACGGCGGTGAATGCGGCGTGACCTGCGCCTGCATCTTCCGCAAGGCTCCGCGAAGCAGTGAGCACCTGCACTCTCGTGGCGAGCGGGAAGGGCCGAGGGGATTGCGGTGATCCGCCCACTCGCCTATTTCTCTTGTCCTGCCGCGGCGTGAATCGCCAGCAGCGTCTCCAGCAGCGGCTTGAGCAGCTTAAGGTCAAGCGCGTTGGCGCCGTCGGACTTCGCGTTCGCCGGGTCGTCGTGGACTTCGAGAAAGAGTCCGTCGATGCCGGCGGCAACCGCCGCGCGCGCGAGCACCGGAATGAACTCCGGCTGGCCGCCACTGACGCCACCGGCCGCCGAGGGCTGCTGCACGGAGTGCGTGCCGTCAAAGACCACCGGAGCCAGCCGGCGCATGATGGCGAGCGAACGGAAATCGACCACCAGATTGTTGTAGCCGAAGCTCGATCCGCGCTCGGTGAGGAAGACGCGCCCGTTGCCCGTGGAGCGGACCTTTTCGAGGCCGTGGCTCATGTCCCACGGCGCCACAAACTGGCCCTTCTTGATGTTCACGGCGCGCCCGGTGAGGCCGGCAGCGACCAGCAGGTCGGTCTGACGGCAGAGAAACGCGGGAATCTGCAGCACATCGACAGCCTCGGCGGCAACCGCGCAGTGCGTGGCCTCGTGCACGTCGGTCAGCACCGGCAGGCCGGTTTCCCTCGCGATGCGGCCCAGAATGCGCGTGCCCTCATGCAGGCCGGGACCGCGAAAGCTCTTCACGCTGGTGCGGTTGGCCTTGTCGTAGCTGGCTTTGAAGATGTAGGGAATCCCAAGATCGGCTGCGATGCGCTGAATGACCTCGGCCATGCGAAAAGCATGCGCCTCCGACTCGATAACGCACGGCCCCGCAATCAGGAAGAGCCGGCTCGCGCCCACCTCGACCGGCCCGATCTCGAACGAAGCACTCACGAGGCTGATTCTATCGCGGCAGACACCCGGTGGTCAGTGAGAAGCTGGCATCCAGGCACGCGCGTCTCCCTTCGTCGCGAAGTCAAAAAAGAACGCGCAGCCGGCAGATTCCAGTCAAAGGAACCAGCCATTATCCCATGTGGGTCCGCGACCACTCCCATAGCGCGCGGTCGAGCGTGCGCAGCGGTGTGGGCGCAGGCAGATTGCTCTGCGGACTCACAATATTGCTCTCGGCCAGGCGCTTGCAAAAGTCCAGATACTCCTCGTAAAAATGAACGTCGTGCCGCGCGTGCCCCAGCGCCTCCAGTGCGCGATAGTCGAGCACCGTGTAGCGCTCGGGGTAGATCGCGGCCAGAATCGCCGTTGCCACGGGAAGATCCACGCCGTGCAGTTCGGTCAGCGCCTTCACCGCGGTCTCCGTGGTCGCTTCGGGCGAGGCGGCGACGGCCAAAGCGCGCCGGATCTTCTCGTTGCTGTTGCCGATCAGATACTGCACCAGCCGCTCCGACTTCCAGCGCACGATCGCCTCAAGATTGGCCAGTGTGTAATCGCCATTGCGGATCGCTTCGCCGGCCTCAAAGGCCGCTTTTTCAAGCTCGTGCTCCTTTTCGCCGATTGTCCGCCAATATTCCTCTGCCAACTGCTGCAGCTCTGCTTCCGTAGGCTGAAGCTGAAAGTAGGCAACCATTTGCTCTTCCTTCCTCTCTGTTGCTACTCAAAAACCTAGTCACAATAGGCCTATCGCTGATTCTTTGTCAATAACCCGTAGTGGGAATTTTTCACGACTCGGTATTGGACTGGTTGGACAAGGTTTATCCAGCGGCCAATCCGCGCAATGGCCAAAGGATTGCTGGTCAGCCCTCGGCCTTTGAATCTCCGGCAATAAGCCCTAAAGCAAGTAGACGAAAGGACCGAGACGAACGCTTGAATCAACCGGCTCAGAGAGATGAATCCTCTGTGAAAATGCGATGGAGATGTGGCGCTGCGCCCTGGAGAGCAATCGATGGCGACCTCGCGGCCTATGCCGAAGCAGGGCTTCTCACACTGGTCATGCTCGATTGGACACTTCCCGCGAAACTCAACGGCACAGTGCTTCTACGGTAGGATTTCTTTCCACCGTCTTCTCAGCCTTCAATCGCGGGATGGGATGGTTCCTCGGAGCAACCTGGCCGCGTCTTTGGCGAAATAGGTCACGATAAAGTCCGCGCCCGCGCGGCGTATGCCGAGAAGCGATTCCAGCATGGCGCGGTTCTGGTCGAGCCAGCCCTTTTGAAAGGCTGCGTGCAGCATCGAGTACTCGCCCGACACCTGGTAGGCGCCGATGGGCACGTCGACGCGCTCGCGCGCTGCCCGCACCACGTCGAGGTAGGGCATGGCGGGCTTCATCAGGATCATGTCCGCGCCCTCTTCGAGGTCGAGGTCGATCTCGCGCATCGCCTCGCGGAGATTGGCGCCGTCCATCTGGTAGCTGCGCCTGTCGCCGAACTGCGGCGCGGAGTCGGCGGCCTCGCGGAATGGTCCGTAAAACGCCGAGGCGAACTTTGATGCATAGCTGAGAATAGGCGTGTGTGCGCATCCCGCGGCATCGAGCGCCTTGCGGATGGCTGCTACGCGGCCGTCCATCATATCGCTGGGAGCGACCACATCGGCGCCGGCGCGGGCCTGGCTCACCGCTGTGCGCGCCAGCAACTCGAGGGTCGGATCGTTGTCCACGTCGAATCCGTCGCCCGATTTCACCACCACGCCGCAGTGTCCGTGGCTCGTGTACTCGCACAGGCATACATCGGCGATCAGAACCAGTTTCTTCGCCGCCGCCGATGCTCTGAGCGCCCGCAATGCCTGCTGCACGATGCCGTGATCCTCCCAGGCGCCGGTGCCCACCTCATCCTTCGTCTCGGGCAGCCCGAAGAGCAGCAGGCCGCCGATGCCGAGCTGCGCGGCCTCCTCGGCCTCGCGTACTGCCTCGTCCACCGAAAGGTTGCAAACGCCGGGCATGGAGCTGACAGGCGTGCGCACGCCTTTGCCGGGGCAAATAAAGAGGGGATAGATCAGGTCGCCGGGCTCAAGCACCGTCTCGCGCACCAATGCGCGCATGGCCTCACTGCGCCGCATCCGGCGCATCCGCTGGATAGGGAAACTCATGGTTTGATTGTAAGACAGGTGTCGGGGAGCAAGGACTAGGAGTGCGTCGGGCATAAGCATTTGAGATTTTGTAACCGACATGGAATCAACAACATACCAAACATGGTAG
>JBMFHB010000084.1:0-13698 GCA_049977045.1 Occallatibacter sp. | reverse complement strand
CGGGAAGGCCGCGTAGCGCCACTCAGCCATTGCGGTACGGCCTGACGACAGCGGGCAAAAGATCGCCGGAAAAGCGCTGGCAGCGAAGCGGAATCTCACCCGATGGACTGTGCCACAGGATGTGCCACAGAATTCGCGCTTTGTGCCACCAGCACGCGCTAAGAGGATTTCCGGGCAAAGGAAAAGCCCGCTGATTTAGCGGGCTTTAGCGTGTCTTGACTGGTAGCGCTACCGGGAATCGAACCCGGGTTTTAAGATTGAGAATCTCACGTCCTAACCCCTAGACGATAGCGCCACTTTTTTGCGGGGCGTGCCTGCGGGTGCGGGCACTTCACTTACTTTAACAAAAATCGGAGCTTCGGCCAAAGAGAATGCTCCACTTCAGATTCCCAGCTTGCGCACCTCGTCGTTGTAGTACTTGCGGTAGAGGATGTCCCACTCCTGGGAGCCTTCAAGGATGATCTTGCGCTGGTTGGCGATCTTGAGCCGGGCGGCTGCGTCGATCTTGGCCTCTTCAGTGAGCAGGGTTTCGAGTGCCTTGCGCGCTTCCTGACGGATGGTGTTGCGGTCCTCAAGAAAGCCTACCTGATCGACCTCGGCGAGAGCGTCGGCTACGGTGTGGGCCAGCTTGTTGAGCTTGTCGCGGCTGATCCTCATCCCGCCGTTGCGCTCGCGCTCTTCCTCGTAGACCCTCATAGCACCGCCTTGTATTTCTTGGCCAGCTCGTTCTTCACCTTCTTGAACATCTCGGCATATTGGGCGCCGCTGCGGCGCATTTCCTCGGAATACGCCTCGAGGATGACGCGCACCTCTTCGTTGATGCGATCTTCGAGGGAAAGCTCATCGACGAGCGCAGCATTGACGCGCTCTTCGGTCACCTTCGAGTCGCTAGTGGTGATCATCTTGGCGTCGACAAGGTGCTTGACCGTGCGGCGCGCGAGGTAGCCGATGTAGTCGCGGGAAAAGATCATGGGCTAAGTGTCAGGATAACGCATGGGGGTACGGAGTGTACACATGCGTGTGGGAGAAGGCGAGTCGCGATGGAGGAAACCCACTCCGCGGCTTCTGGCAAGGGGCAGCCTCATGCTCCTGCGCGCATCACAGTGTAGTATGGCTGGCTCGAAAGGGCCGCGTTGAACCCCGGGGCTAGCCATCCGGCATTGTCCTTCGTGTACAGCTCAAAACAGTACTCGATTGCAAATGGCGACTGCGTGTAGATGCCTGCAATCTCAGTGCTGAACGCCTTTCCATTCGTCCGCATGGCCAGGCGCTGCCATCGTTCCGCCTGGTCCACGTGGCGGTATCGCAGAAAGACCTCCGTCAGACCCGGCTCCGGGTCCGTTTGTGGAAACGAGATCGCAAGCGGCAGCGTGGCTCCCGGCGCAAACTCGCCTGGCGGCGTATGGACCCAGACGATAGCGGAGTGCGCCGGCCGGCCTGTGGCGGCAAGAATCGCCTGTCCGATCTCCACCGATGGTGCTGCATTCTCCAGTGCGGCATTGACCCGCGCCTCCAGCGCCGCGATGTCTTTGTCGATGGCGGGCAAACGGTCGCTCCAATGCCCGCGCCGCATTGGCGTGCGCCCGTAGGCAACGTCTTTGCGATACACCGATGCGGCCTGCGCCGCCGCGGCCCACGACTCCCGTGCCTTGCGGTAGCAACTGAGCGATCTCAGCCCCGCCTGCTTTTCCTGAGTTTGCTGGAAGATGGAATACAACACGCCCGCGCGCAGCTTTGCGGCAAAGAATCGCCCCAGACCAACCTGGATCAGAACGTCGGCCTCCATTCGCCGGAACGCCGGCGCATTGGGCGATCCGGCATCTCGACGCGCGGAGCCAAGCGCATTGTTCGCCGCGGCGGCCGAGTCCTCCAGCCACTGCGCCACGTCGATCGGCGAGTACTTTGGATTCGCTCGGCGCGCCAGCAGATCGCCGGCATGTTCTTCGACAGTCGAGAAGATCTCAGGATCGAGCGGGCTCACGGTTCCGAAGCACTTTGGCGCTGGCGTGTCGCCGTAAGGCGAGGGCTCACTGCCGATCACGATCGGCATGTTGGTGTAGATCTCCGGCCAGTAGGAGTGATTCGACGCCGAAGGCAGATGCGCCGAGGTCACGAGCGGCAACATGCGGCCTGCGCGGGCGAGCGCGGTCTCCATCGACACGGTGCTGGCGCCCAACTCCGTGCGCATCCAGCGCCGCCACGACTCAGGATTTGTTTCCGGATCGTAGAGCTTCCGGCCCCACACGCGATAGTAGAGCTCGAACTTTTGCCAGTCGAACCTCGGAGTGAGCGATGCATCGGAGTAGGCGCATCGTCCGCCCGGCTGCCCGGAGCCTTCTCTGCCCTTGAAGGTGAGCGGCTCCATCAAATCCATTCCCACGGCGCCGCAAAAGTGCGCCGTGCGCCCATAGGCCGCGGCCGTCTCGGGATCGGCCAAAAGCAGATGCCGCTGCGTTCCCGGCCACAGGCGGAAGAGCAGTTTGTACGCACTTCCCGCCCTGAGAAAATCTGCGTAGCCGTAGCGCGTGAACGAGCGCGCTCCCGAACTCAGGATGAACGGCCCGTTGCCCACGCGCCCTGATTTGGGAATTTCAAGTTCCCGGATGTCGGCCTGCTGATAGCCGAGGCTCTGGTGCTCCGCCGAATATTTTGCCCCCAGCTTCACGGGCATGCCGGTCGCCAGAGCGATGTCGATCATCTTCTCGTCGACGCCCTTGGCATGCAGGTCGAGTTCGATTGTGCGCCCTGATCCCGTAACCGCTTCAAACAGAGTCTGCCAGAAATCGTAGCTGCCTTCGGGGATTCCGCTCTCGCCATGTACGCGCAGCGTCAGCCCCGTGATCTGCGGGCACTCTTTTAGAATCCCCGCGAGCGCCTCGCGGCAGTAGGCGGCATGGGTCTGCGGCGTCAGCCCCTCAATGCGATGCCAGGCATTGGGGCTATCGGTCCACTGGTAGGCGTGCGTCCAGATGCCCAGTTGGAATTGCAGCCCGCGCAGCGCCGTTTGCGCGGCGATGAACTTCAGCGCCTGAAGATTTCTTTCCCGCTCCACGGCGCTGAGGGGAACCGGTGCTGGCAGAACCTTGCCATCCGGCGCGGCCAGTTGCATCACGCGCACATCGAACCCCGGCACATCCAGCAGATAGGGGTAGGGAAAATGCAGATAGTCGCTGGTCACACCCCTGGGAAAGTCGTATTCGAGGCCGAAGGCAAGGCAGAAGCGATTGAACCGGCTCGCGGCCAGTACGTCCAGATAGCCTGGCCAGAAGTTCTTGTCGTAGAGCCACGGCTTGTCTTCCAGTTCGCTGCAGAAGTAGCGGCTGACGCTGCGAACCTCATTGGCCGATGCCTCTCTGAGAGGCTGATCCAGATGCAATGCGGCCATGGGATCGCGCCCGTAACGAACCCGCTCCGCTAGCTCCAGCAGCCCATAGACGCATCCTCGCGCATTCCCTGCGGCAATCTCCACTCCGGGAACATCATGAAGAGACGCCGCCGCCATGTAAAAGCTATCTGATGCCGCGGCAGCTCCGTTCGTCTGCCAATGCCCCGCTGTCTGCTTCTCCGAGGGCTGCGAAAAGAACACCCAGAAGGCGCGGTTCTGAACACCGTCCGGGGAGTCAACGACTTGCGAAGGAACTCCCTTCGCGGCGATGGCGCTGCAAAGTTGTTCGGCGGCCCACCGCACGCCGGGTTGCCGAAGAACCGCGATGCGGCGATCTACAACAATCGTCACGCCCTTGCCGGCCGCGGGCTTCGCTCCCCTCGCCATGCTTACTGCCGATGCGGCTCCGGCCGCCTTCAGAAACTCCCTGCGTTTCACCGTGGAACCTCTCTTCGCGTCCCGGGCTGTTCGATCCGTAATGGGATGCGCATAGCCCGGTTCCGGCTTGCTGCCCTTGCTGGATCGGGAGATCCCCGCATCCTCCATCGCCTACGTGCCGGAACGATGCGCGCAGCTCTTCGTGTTCAGACATGCATCGGCGATGCGCAGCCGTTCGACGGGCCGGCCGCCGGCCAGGTGTTCCCTGACAATTTCTTCGGCGTCATCAGGCTGCACGTTTCCATACCAGACAGCTTCAGGGTAGACGACCACAACAGGACCGTGCTCGCACTGATCCAGGCACAGGGACTTGTTGATGCGCACCTTCGTGTCGAGCCCGGCCTGGCGCGTGAGCTGCTGCAGACGCATGTGCAGCGTGCTGGTTCCTTCGCTTGTGCAGGAGGGGCGCGGCGCATCGGCAGGACGCGTGTTAAGGCAAACAAAAACGTGGCGTTCAAATGGCGGCAAGTGCTCGATCTCCTCTTTACGGCTCATTTTATCGTCCCGGCATTGGCATTGGTGTTTGCGTCAGTTCGGTCCAGGCGCGAATCGCTTTCAGGGCAAACGCATTTGGAGAGGAATCCTGCTTGCCTTGCATCCCGACTCCACTCATCGAGCAGTGTCATCCCGAACGGAGTGAGCGTCTGCGGTTGTCTTTCTCTCTATGCCGCGTCGTCGGGTGAAATCAGCCTGCCAAACCCAAGGTCTGCGTGAGAAATAGACCCGAAAAGCAGCCGCGGATTCTTCGTCGCTGCGCTCCTCGGAATGACAGCGCGAAGAGCATGGTTCGTAAAGCGTCCAGCGAATTGAAATGCGTTTGCCCAGGAATCGCTTTCCACATCCCTGTTCCCACCCTACCCCCATCTGCGAGAATAGGGGTTTGAACATGAGCACAGACAATTTGCTTTCGCTCAAGGACGACATGGTGGCCTTCATTGAGGGCCACGGCATGAAGCGCCTGCCCGGCTACGTCACCGAAGACATCCCCTCGGTGCTGTGGGAGGACCACGGCAACCCCGACGCCTGGAAGGACTTTGTGGAGATGGCCAAACACGTGGGCTCTCCCTTTGTCACTTTCAGTGAGATGACGCTGGACCGCGACGAGCTCGACGCTCTGATCGACGATGCCGGCGAGATGAACTTCCCCGACGAAGAGGCTCCGGAGCTGGTCGAGGCCAAGTGGCTGCGTAAATACGCGGACAAGCTGGGTTACATCCAGCTCGGTTTCGTCTACCAGGGCATCGCGTTCATACACGAATCCACGACCGAGTGGTATGAGCGATACCAGACGCTGCTCGAAGACCTGGAGAGCTTCCACGACATCGTGATCGACGACGCGCACACACAAGACGATGAGGAAGAATAGAAGGCGTGGGCACGTCCGGCGCTGACAGCGGGAATCTGGGAACGCAGCGCACGCCGCCGCGCGAACGCTGGATGATTGCAGAGCCCCAACCCGAGGCTGCGGCGGCGCTGGCACAGGAAGCGCGATTGCCTCTGGTACTGGCGGAACTGCTTGTGGCGCGCGGCATCACGCGGACTGCCGAGGCCTTCGCCTTTCTCAATCCCGATCCCGCGCATCTGCACGATCCCCTCCTGATGCTGGGCATGGAGGCGGCCGTGGCGCGTCTGGAGCGCGCTATCGCCGCGCGAGAGCCCATTCTCCTTTACGGCGACTACGATGTGGACGGCACGGTCGCGGTTGTGCTCCTGAAGACGGCCATTGAGATGCTGGGCGGCGAGGCGCGCTTTCACGTGCCGCATCGGCTGCTTGAGGGCTATGGCATGCAATCCAGCGTGCTGGAGACGGCCTTTGCCGAGGGTGTGCGTGTGGTAGTCACGGTCGATACCGGAATGCGCGCCTTTGCCGAAGCCGAGACGGCGCGGCGGCTGGGTCTGGACCTGATCGTTACCGACCACCACTTGCCCGCCGCGGCCCACGCGGACAAGTCACCATCTGCGAAGAGTGGCGATGCGCACGGCGAGGTTCCCGCGGCGCTCGCCATCTTGAACCCGAATCAGCCAGGATGCGCGTACCCGGAGAAATCGCTGTGCGGCGCAGCGATTGCCCTCAAGCTGGCGCAGGCTCTGCTGGAACGGCGTCAGCCGGAGCGCCTGCGCGAAAAGACTCTGCCCAGCTTTCTCAAGATGGCGGCCATCGCCACCATTGCCGATGCCGTGCCGCTGCGCGGCGAAAACCGCGCAATCGCCGCGATCGGACTGCGCGAGCTGCGCCGCCCCGCGAGCGCCGGACTCCGCGCGCTCTTCGCCGCGGCAGCGCTCGATCCGGCGGCCCGGCAGCTCACCGGTTTCGATGTGGCCTTTCGCCTGGCGCCGCGCATCAACGCCGCGGGCCGCATGGACGTGGCCTCCGACGTGGTCGAGCTGTTCACCACACGCGATTCGCATCGCGCATCGGAACTGGCCAACAAGCTGGAGCGGCTGAATCGCGAGCGCCGCGACGTGGAATCCGCCGCGCTCACGACCATTGAAGCGCGGCTTGTATCCGATGCGGAGATCGCCGCCGACCGCCTGCTCGTGATCGACGGCGACGGCTGGCATCGCGGCGTCATCGGCATTCTGGCCTCGCGCGTGGTCGAGCGCACCGCGAAACCCGCCATTGTGGTCAGCATCGAAGACGGTGTAGCCCATGGCTCCGGCCGCTCCGTGGACGGCTTCGCCCTGCTCTCCGCGATTGAGAGCTGCTCCGATCTCTTCACGCGCTTCGGCGGCCACGCCTTTGCCGTGGGCTTCGCATTGCCCGCGAAAAACCTGCCGGAGTTGAAGCGACGGCTTCGCGATTACGCCGCCGAGCACCTGGCAGCGCGCGAACCGGAGCGCCCGGTGCGCATTCACGCGGAGTTGCCTCTCGACCGCATCACGCCGGTACTTGCCGGATGGCTCAAGAAACTCGAGCCGCTCGGCCACGGCAATCCCGAGCCGCTCTTTCTGGCGCGCAATGCGCGGCTTGTGGCTGCGCCGAAGATCATGAAGGCCCGTCACCTCGCGCTCTCGCTCGCGCAGGACGCGTCCTCCGCATCGGGCGAGGCGGCGGCACAATCAACCATGAGCACAGCCCTGCCCGTAAGCGCCGCACCCCAGAGTTCAATCCGCGCCGTAGGCTGGAACCTGGCCCAGCGCGCCATGGAGTTGCGCCTCGAACAAGGCAGCCGCGTCGATGTCGCCTACCGCATTCGCGAGAACGACCATCCCGACTTCGGCGGGTTGGAAATCGAAATGATGGGCCTGCGATTGGCGGAATCGTAGCAGAGTAGTCACCGCGCGCGAGCTTCAGGGCTTTCTTTGCGGAGATCCCGGAATATCCAGATGTTGCACTGCGGTCGCAGGATCGGGAACTGCGGCCTCATGTGCGACAATCAGCCAATTCTGGGCATCCTTACGCAGCACCACCAGGTTCACGCCGAATACCGCCCGCCCGGCGTTATTCGCATCGTACCGGGTGATTACATACATCATCTCAGCGCTGCATCCCATCGATAGAATGCGAAGCGAATCAATACGATACCCCGCGTCCACGCCGCGCTTGACATAGGCCTGAATGGCGTCGCGTCCTTGAACGATGCCCGATACAAAATGCTGCGTCAGGTAATACGCATCGGGGCTATAGAGCGCCGCCGCGCATGGCGCAGGATTGCCCGATGCAGAGCGCAGGCATCAGCGGCATGTGCTGCCCAACGCATGAGGCGAACGCCGCAGTCGCTCCCGAGGCCCCAGCGCCTGCCACGCAATCCGTTGCCTTTCTGCCTCGCTCTACGGATTCCTTGATTGCGAACGCGGCTACCTCCAAGAGCCGGCCTGATCTCGCCGTGCAGCGATTGCGCCCCAAGCCGACGACCGTCGCAGCCGTCATCCTCAGCCTTGCGCCGATCCTATGGGAAACCGGCATCGGCTCCGATGTGATGAAGCCGATCGCCGTGCCGATTGCAGACGGCATGATTACCTCGACCATTCACGTGCCGATCCTGGCGCCGGTCTTCTTCCTGCCGATGAAGCGCCGGCATTTGCACGCTGGCAAGGCTGCTCGGCGATGATTGTGTTGCAGACGATCCAATCGAGTGCGTATCTGTTCCCAGTCATCTCCTTGGTGGACGCCGATGCCTGACATGGAGACCATTGAGAAGAAGATGCTGAGCGCTGTTGCCGCCGAGTCCAGGCCGAAAGTCCAGGCTGCATGTAATGTTGCGAATCGCGACCCATTTGCCAACATGCGGTTGAAAATGACTTGTGCGACAATATTGCGGGATGCGGTATCTTCTCCGGAGAAATGTCTTCGAGCTTCAATGGTTGCTGGAGTGAACTGAGACGACTTCCCAACCGTTCTCTGCCCCGCCAAGGCTGCGAACGCGCAACAGGATTTCTGTTGTGGAGGTGCGCGAAACCGACGCCAATGCGTGGGTCAATGAGGGCGGAGTATCTCCGGAAAAAATCAGGTTGGAGGCCGCTTCGTCGTTCTCCATCCTCAGGCCATTGAACAGCAAGACGGTCCCCGTTCCCGTCAAATTGGGGAGTATGGCGATATCGACGTAGCCAATATGGACGCCCGAACCCTCGTATTGGGCGGCATAGATCTCCGGTTCTCCCAGATGGGGCCTGCGATTCCTGAAATGAAAGGTGTGCGTCGTGGGATCCTCTTCAAGAGAGAAATTCAAATTGCGCTCGAAGAGGCTTGTCCACGGATTCGATCGCCTGCTACCGACAACGACAAAGTTTCCCCGCTCGAAATCCCGAACGTGCATATACCGTGCGTAGCGGATATAGACCCTTGAACCCAGAAGCGCTGCCCACCGGAAACACTCACCGGCGACATCGGCATTAATCAGGCTCGTAAGACTATGGTGAGCCACGGCCTTCAAAGTGGTCAGCAAGACCGGATCCGCCGTCGTCGCCAGCAGTTTGTCCGGATAACTCCGATCGAGATACTCGGCTAATGAGATATCGCTGTGGACAGCATCCTGGATGAGCACCAGCGAGCCATCGGCAACCACCACATTGACAACGGCCCCGGGAGCAAAGATCTGGCGGATCGCTGGGTTCGATATGGCGGCAGATTTCTGGCCGCGCTCAACAGGCGGGCGGTACAAATAGCCGCCGAGAGCACCCACAATGAGCGCAAGCAGAGCCGCAACTCCAGCCATGAGATATTTGTTGTCCCAGTGCCGAACCATCCCTGGCGATTCGACAACCACGGGTACGGCCCCAATCCCTTCGGATGCATCCGCCTTGCCGCTCTCCGTTGAGTTCTCACGCTCCGAGTTTGATTCGGGATCCAGTTCCTTGCGACGGCTGAAGACGGGTTTATAACTTCCCGGCAAAACCGAGATCACCAGCTCCTCGTTCTTGCCTTCCTCTGAAAAATAGACATCGAGCCTCTTGCGCAGCCGCGTCATCTGCACCCTGACGATGTTGTCGTCAAGCGGATTGAAGTCGTTCTGGCGGCCCAGAACGCGATAGGCGATGTCGAATTCGTGGATCGACTTCTCGGGATCGAAAATGGCCTGACGAACGATATAGAGCAGGATGGAGCGCAACTGGGTGGCGCGGCCGAGGGCATGGCTCTGGGCCGCTCTTTCCGCTACTTCCCAGCGTGGGTCGCCCAGAAGAGCTTGCGCGTCGGTTCCTTGCGAAACCTGACTGCCGCTCAAATCTGTCAACATGCGCCTCTCCTTCAGGATGACGCCATTATCGGCGAGGCAGAAGCGAATTGGCAAGAAATGCTACTGAGGCCGGTGCGCATCTTGTTGTTTCGTAAGACATTTCACGTAACCGCGGGGCCTCTTGATTACGGTAGCGTTACGGTGACATTCATTCACTTCCCAAAGCCTGCACTGCGCTTGCAGAGTAAGGTCCGTGCTCGGCCGCACCGAGCGGCGTGAATTTAGCATGCACTGTCGCGAGCCAGTTCCCTGCGGGGAAGAAGTGAACAACAGAAGACTGGCTGGCAAGGAACCGCAAGATACGGTCCCTCCGGGACCACCTAAATGGAGGATGAAGTATGAAGCAGACGGCGAGAGCATTCGAAAATAACCCTCAAGGAAGGCCGGCGGCGCCAGGCTCCGGCAGCCGCATCGCACGACTCTTTGTCTTGTTGCTGCTGGGCGTCTTCGCGGGCATAGGCCTGCGCGCCCAGAACACGAACTCCGGCGACATCCGCGGCACTGTCACCGATGCCAGCGGAGCGGTGGTGCCGGGCGTGCAGGTGAACGTCGAAGACGTCGACAAAAATGTTACCCGCACCTACGTAACGAACGATGCAGGCCTGTACGAGACCGGATCCATCGTTCCCGACCGCTACAAGCTCACGTTCAGCAAAGATGGATTTGAGACCTACGTGCGCGGTCCCATCACCGTTCTTGTCGGCAATTCCACGGTCAACGTGCAGTTGAAGGTGGGAGCAACCGTACAGCAGGTGGTGGTCAGCGACGATATACCGCTACTGCAGAGTGAGAGTGGGGACCAGTCCACCACTCTGGCGGGCAAGACCATGGCGCAGTTACCTCAGATCGGCGCCAACTGGACCAACTTCATCGTTCTGCTGCCCGGCGCCTCGGGAATTCCCTTTGCCAAGAAAGAAATCAGCACGGTCAATCCAGGCGAGCACACCGCGATCAACGGAAACCTTGCCTACAGCAATATCCTCAATGACGGAGCGACCGCGACATTGCCGGGAAGCGAAAACGCCGACGTCTCCATCTTTCCCACCATCGCCGAGGTAAAGGTCAGCGACTCTTCCTTTTCTGCGCAATACGGAATCGGCGGCATCATTTACAACCAGATCAGCAAGGGCGGCACGAGCCAATTTCACGGCCAGGCCTACGAGTACTTCCAGAACGACGCCCTGAACGCCGCTCCCTACTCCTTCGGCGCAACAGGTCAGGTTCCCATCCTCCGCTACAACAATTTCGGCTTCAATGTCGGCGGTCCGGTTCTGAAGAGAAAGATGTTCTTCTTCTTCGATTTCGACAAGACCCTCGATCATGGCGGAGCCGCCAACGGATTCATCAGCGTTCCCACGGCCGCGATGCTGGGCGGTGACTTCACGGGCATGCCTACCATCTACGATCCGACGACGCAGACCGTCGACGCAAACGGCGTGGTGCACCGGCAATCATTCGCCAGCGAATACAACAACGGCAACAAGATTCCAGCCAGCATGATCGATCCCGTCGCCAAGATCATCGGAACCTACTTCCCGGCTCCCAACCTGACGGGAACCCTGGTCAACGGCCTCCCCACCAACAACTACTTCTACAACGTCCCCAGCACCTCCTCGACCACGGCCTTCTTTGGCCGGCTCGACTACGACGTGAATCCTAAACACAGGCTCACGATCTCTGAAACAGAAGGCGACAGCCCGCAACTCAACCTGAATCAGGGAATCTGCCCGATCAACTGCCAGCGCCAGGACGGAAGCCATAACAACGCCCAGATCTCCGACGTCTGGACACTCGGGCAGAACAAGATCAACGAAGCCCGCTTCGGTTTCACCCAGGAGTTCTACTTTGTCACTCCCTACTCGCTGAACCAGGGATTCCCCAACACCCTGGACTGGAAGTTCTCCAAAGCGAATATCTTCCCGACCGTCGCAATCACCGACGAATACACGCTTCAGCCGGCGGTCAACGAAGCCCAGAAGCAGTTCGTCTACGATCCGTCCGACGTCTTCACATGGATCCGCGGCCGGCACGTGCTTCACTTCGGCGGCGAATTCCTGGACGAACAGATCAACTCGACCGGCGGCAGCGGGAACATCAACGGCGGCTCCATGTACTACACAGGCGTATATACCGCGTCCACGCAGGGAACCAGCAATAGCACCGGGATGGGGCTGGCGGATTTCCTCCTCGGCTGGACACAAAAGTGGTCGGCGCAGGTGACGCCTGAGTTCGGCGGACGGCTCAAGAGCGCGCAGTTCTTTGCCCAGGACGATATCAAACTGCGCCCGACGCTTACCGTCAACGTCGGACTCCGCTACCAGGGAATGACCGGATGGTCCGAAGTACACGGCAACGAGATGGTCTTCGACCCGACCATCATGAACACCGCCTCCGGATCGAACGGCGCCATCTGGTACGGATCAACCGCCGCCAACGGACGGACCTCCCTGCAGGCACCCATGTGGGATACGTTTTTGCCGCGCATCGGAGCCTCCTATCTGCTCACACCAACCACTACCATCCGTGGCGGCTTCGGACTCTACGCCTACATCCTGAGCACCGACACCTATGGAACCGGCCTGGGGGCGGCCTTTGGCTCAAAGGGCAGCTATACCGACACAACCAACGGTGTGCTTCCCGTCGTGCTGCTCTCCTCCGACGGCAACACGAACGACCAGGGCCCGGGAGGCTCCAGCATCAACTCGCTCTACATTGCAGCCACAACCGATCCGACAGCCTTCAACGGGCAGGCCGTGAGTTACAGCCAGTACCACACCCCGGTTCCCAAGATCTACCAGTGGGATCTGGATATTCAGCGTCAGCTCAGCCAGAACTTTATGGCTGAAATTGCCTATGTCGGTAGCCATGGCTTCAATCTCTCCTTCCCGGTCGACATCAACCAGGTACCGGCCAGCAAACTCGCGTCCAATGACGCCAGCGGCTCGACCAACGCCAGGCCGTACCCGCAGTACCAGGGCATCGGCGGAAGCACAAACAACGCCATCTCCAACTACAACTCCCTGCAGGCGTCGCTTCAGAAGCGATTGAGTTACGGCCTGGAGTTCAACTTTAACTACACTTGGTCGCATTTCCTCGACGATCAGGATTCCGCCGGATGGGGCGGCAAGTCGGGCAACACGCCTTACCAATCCTCCTATTCACCCGACGCCAACTACGGACCGTCTAACTTCGATATCCGCCAGATGTTCAAAGGAACGGTCACCTACGCCTTGCCCTTCGGCAGGGGAATGAAGTTCCTCAACAACAGCACACTGCTTGACGAAGTGATCGGCGGCTGGCACGCCGCAACCACAATCCTCGTCCAGGGCGGCAACCCGTTCACTCCCACCATGAAATCGAATACCTCCTACAGCCAGGCTGGAAATCTCTACCCAAATGTCGCTGGAAACCCGTTGTCCGGCCCCCATCACACCATTCAGGAGTGGTTCAACGTGGCGGCTTATGCGGCGCCGGCGCCTGCAACCTTCGGCAACTCAAGCCGCAACCCGCTTTACGGCCCTGGGCTGACCAATGTTAACCTCTCTGTCGGCAAGACATTCTCCATCTGGGAACGCGCAAAGATGGAGATACGCGGCGACGCAACCAACGTATTCAACCATCCGAGCTTTAACCTGCCCGATAACACGATCGGCAAGGGGCATAACGCTCAGATCACCAGCGTTACCGTCGGTGGCAGGGCCATGCAGCTCTACGCCCAGGTGTACTTCTAAGCGCAGGCGCTCCAGCGAGAGCCCGGCCAGCTGATGCTTTCCATGGCTCTCGCGTGCGACCGGAACCAATACTGCGGGGTGCCTGAATCTGCCTCGGGGGATTCAGGCCATTGCGGTCAGGCTTGGCGGCCTCGCGCGAAGCTCAGGCAGCACATGCCTGACCGCATCTTCCAACTCATCTGGCGAGCGGCGCGGCCACACGGCCCCTTTGACTCTGCATTCGGACGAGGAATATGAATCGAAGAGAGTTCCTCATCGCAGGCGGCGCATCCGCAGTAACTGTCGCCAACTCCAAAAAGTTGCTGGCCCTCGGGGCGCCTATCATTCCAGCTCGTCTGGTCATCGAACCGGAGAAGCTGGAACGAAGAATCTCCCATAACTTTCTCGGACTAAGTTCAGACATCCTGATGTCACCGAGGGATTGCAGGGGTTTTCAGGCGGGTAGCGGAAAATAAGATGGACCCGGAAC
>JBMFHB010000083.1:0-14052 GCA_049977045.1 Occallatibacter sp. | reverse complement strand
AGATTCTGCAAGCGTTGCATGTCAGCCTACCCAGATTGTAGGCAGTCACCCTCAACACTGCGGATTGGAGCATCTCGAATCCCTTCAATCACTTGCAAGAAAATTTACGCTTTCTTCCAAGAGAAATCTCCGTCGGGTGATAACCTCCTGCTAACCAAGATGATCTCAGTCTAGCGGTTAGCGGCAAATGAGCGGTTTAACTGCCGGATAGCGGATCAAATTCTCCCCATACGCTTCACGCCGCAAACGCAGGGATTCATGGCACAGGGATATTCACTCGCCTGGCCAGCTTTCGAGGTTTTTTGAGTCAAAGACGAGGCAGGAGGACCGGAAAACGAGGCTTGGAGCGCAGCAGATTCACAACCGCACGGGAAGTCCGAGGTTCTTCCAGAGGCGCAGCGCGGGGCCGGCCTGGTTGATGGTGTAAAAGTGCAACCCCGGAGCGCCGCCGCGCAAGAGCGTTTCGCATAGTCGCGTCACCACCCCGATGCCGAAGTCAACAAGCGCCGGCTTGTCGCCCTCGAGCTCTTCCAGCCGCAGCCGCACCCAGCGCGGCAAATCGGCGCCGCAGCCCGAGCAGAACCGCACCGTGTTCGTGTAACCCGTAATAGGCATGATGCCCGGCACGATGGGAATCGCGATGCCGGCCGCCGTGCATCGCTCCATAAAGTCGAAGTACGCATCGGCATTGTAGAAAAGCTGCGTAAGCGCCTCGTCCGCGCCAGCCTCCACCTTGCGCCGGAAGTTGTCGAAGTCCTCGCCCGGCCGGCTGGCCTGCGGATGCATCTCGGGGTAGGCGGCCACCGCGATCCTGAACCAGCCGCCATGCTCGGCGCGGATAAAGCTCACCAGCTCATTGGCGTAACGGAACTCGCCGGGCGCTGCCGGGCTCAGCGCCGTGGCCGGCAGATCGCCGCGCAATGCCACAATGCGCCTCACGCCCGCCTTGCGGTAGCGCTGGAGCTGCTCGGCAATCTTCGCGCGCGTCGACCCGATGCACGTAAGGTGCGGCGCCGTCTCCACACCGCATTCCTTCACCACGGTCAGCAGGGTCTTGTAAGTCCCCTCCTGATCGGAGCCGCCCGCGCCCTGCGTCACGGAAAAATAGCTAGGCCGCAATGCCGCCAACTGCGCAATCGTACCCGGCAGCTTGGCCTGCGCCTCCGGCGTGCGCGGCGGAAACAGCTCGAACGAAAATGTGAGAGGAGCTTTCATAGGTGTCAGGTGTTAGCAACCTGTGGTGAAAGTCGAGTTTTGAAAGGGCACGGCTTCAGCCGTGCCGTAAGAGCTGCAAAATCAACGCGGCTTTAGCCGCCGAGGGACGTTTTTCGTGGCATTTCGACTTTCACCATAGGCTGTTAGGGATCAGGGTCAGGGATCAGGGCACTCTGCTTGGCGAACTGATTAGTTCACCGAAACACGAGTTTTCCTGACCCCTGAAACCCGCTCCCTGATACCTAGTATCTGTAGTGTTCCGCCTTGAACGGCCCATCCACGGGCACGCCAATGTAGTCGGCCTGCTTCTGCGAGAGCCGCGTCAGCTTCACGCCAATTTTCTCCAGATGCAGCCGCGCCACTTCTTCATCCAGCTTCTTCGGCAGCACGTAGACGCGAGGCTTATACGTCTCGCGGTTCTTCCATAGGTCGATCTGCGCCAGCGTCTGGTTGGCGAAGCTGTTCGACATCACGAAACTCGGGTGGCCCGTGGCGCAGCCCAGGTTCACCAGCCGCCCTTCGGCGAGAACGAAAATCGCGTGGCCATCCGGGAACGTATACTTATCCACCTGCGGCTTGATGTTCAGCTTCTTCACACCGGGCCCCGCGTTCAGCCGGTCCATCTGAATCTCATTGTCGAAGTGGCCGATGTTGCAGACGATGGCCTGGTCTTTCATCTTCTGCATGTGCTCGAAGGTGATGATGTCGGTGTTGCCGGTGCAGGTCACGTAGATGTCGCCGCGGCCCAGCGTGTCTTCAACCGTCGTTACCTCGAAGCCCTCCATCGCCGCCTGCAATGCGTTGATGGGGTCAATCTCCGTCACCACGACGCGCGCGCCCATGCCCCGCAGCGAGTGCGCCGATCCCTTGCCCACGTCGCCGTAGCCGCAGATCACCGCAACCTTGCCCGCCACCATCACATCGGTCGCGCGCTTGATGCCGTCGGCCAGCGACTCCCGGCAGCCGTAGAGGTTGTCAAACTTGCTCTTGGTCACCGAGTCGTTGACGTTGATCGCCGGCGTCAGCAGCGTACCCGCTTCCATCATCTTGTAGAGCCGGTGCACGCCCGTCGTCGTCTCCTCTGAAACGCCGCGCCACTCGGCGACAACCTTGTGCCAGTGCTGCCTGTCCCCGGCATAAACCTTCTTGAGCAAATCCTTGATGACCTGCTCTTCGTGATTCCCCGAAGGCGTCTCGACCCACTTGTCGCCGTTCTCCAGTTCGTAGCCCTTGTGGATGAGCAGCGTCGCATCGCCGCCGTCGTCGACCACAAGCTGCGGCCCCAGCCCGCCCTTGTGCGTGAGCGCGCGATAGGTGCACTCCCAGTAGTCTTCCAGCGTCTCGCCCTTCCACGCAAAGACGGGAACGCCCGCGGCGGCAATGGCCGCGGCGGCATGGTCCTGCGTCGAGAAGATGTTGCAGCTCGCCCACCGCACCTCGGCTCCAAGCGAGACCAGCGTCTCGATCAGCACCGCCGTCTGAATCGTCATGTGCAGCGAGCCGGTGATGCGCACACCGCTCAGCGGCTTCTCGGCTGCGTACTTGTTGCGGATCGCCATCAGCCCCGGCATCTCCTGCTCGGCGATGTCAATCTCCTTGCGGCCCCAATCGGCCAGGCCGAGGTCGGCCACCTTGTATTCTCCGGCCTTCGCGCCTTCAAGCGTTGCGGTTGCCATAGATAGAGTCTCCCCCAATGCTTTGAGAATAACATTCGCCGGATTTGAAGCGGAGGTCAGTCAGCAGGCCGGTTTGAACCTCCATATTGCAAACGCCACAAAAGGAGGGCGACGTTTGCTCGCGAGGGGCAAATCTCCCTCCTTTATCATATGCACACTAAAAAAGATGTATTGACAATCACATATGCGTGTGATACACGTAAAAACTGCCGAGAAGCAGATTCCCCGGTTTCACCTCTCACTTTCCCCTCCCCGCTCCGATTCTCGGCGAATCACGCGCACGCGAGATGTCCACTTGGGGTGTAGTTCAGTGGCTCGGCATGTGCTCGTGACCGGCGCAAATTGAGTCTCACAGCGCAGTGCGCCTCAGCATGTTGCCAGGATTTACGGGCCTCGATTCGACGCAGCTTCTTGATTTCAAAATGCGAGGCATATGTCGCCGTATTTCGCATTTCGATACCTAAGCCTTTGACCGCATGAAGAAGAACCTTCCGTGCCCACCCTTTCGCCCGTTCTTTGGGTGAAAGGGTGGGAAAGCACGAACTTCAAGGAACAAATTCATGCTGTCAGGAACCTGGTTGAGCTGTGCTTTAGCGGAAGATACAACCCGAGTCTGCGGTCACGGGATTGCTTTGCTCCGGCGGCAATTCCACTGATCCGCTCTCGTCCCAAGGGAGGTGTGACGCGTGTCGCAAAAGCCCCAAAGGGTACTCCGAACCTGAACGGGATCTCCCCCCCCATCAATGCCGATTGCGGAGTTTCCCCGCTCATTCAAGAGACATACAACGAGAAGCACCGCCCCTTGACCGCTACATCGTCTTCGACGCCGGTTCAAGGGTCAGCGGAGTTTTCTCGGTGGTTGAACTTTCAAGTAGCACATACCACGGAAATGAGGAATCCGAAATGAAACGATCGATTGTGCGATTTGGAACAGCCATCAGGCTACTCACCTGCGTTGCCGCTACAGCTTTTGTTGCCACCCCGGTTCTAGGACAAGGGCGCGAGATGGTCAATATCCCCTTTTCCTTCACCCTCCATAACAGCAAGGTTCCGTTGCCGGCCGGATCCTACAATATCTCGTCGAGCTCGAATTTTCTCGTCCTGGCTCCCATCAGGGGGCAGCAGGTCACGCAGCTCATCAGTACCCGGCTGACCGGGCCAAATTCCTTTTTGCAAGCTGGCGCTCTGGTCTTTGACAGCACTGGCGACAAAAAGACTCTTTCGGAAGTCTGGCTACCCGGTCAAACGGGCATTCTGCTCCACGCGATTCCCAAGGGCCATAACCGCGACGTAGTGTCATTCTCGAGTTTGTCGATGAATAGCCGCACGTCGGGCAAGACTGCCTTCGAACTGACCTGCGCTCGATGCCACGGCCAGGGAGGCAGTGGAAATCCTGAAGCAGATCGCTACTTTGGCGTGACCATTCCCCGGCTCAACAGCCCGATGGTGCAGAGCAAGGCGAATGCCGAACTGCGAGCGATTATCACCGCAGGCACGGAAAAAATGCCGCCTGTCGAAGTCGAAGAAGCTGGGTTCAGACATCGCCTCCCGCCCCAGGACGTGGATGCGGTGATCGCCTATCTGCGCACGCTGAAACGGTAGTTGGTGGTCCACGCTTGACCGGAGCAGGAACCTGACAAGTGCCGCGGCTTCAAAAGGGAGATCTTACCAGCCTATGGTGAAAGTCAGGTTTTGAAAGGGCACGGCTTCAGCCGTGCCGTAAGGGCTGCAAAATCAACGCGGCTTTAGCCGCCGAGGGACGTTTTTCGTGGCATCTCGGCTTTCACCACAGGCTGTTACCCATATAGCATGGGCACAACGTAAGGCATCGCTCCTTCATCACAGAAACGCCAACACCTGGCAAGGAATTGGTCTGGATGCCTCTTTCCGCGTTCCTTGCTGAAAGGACGGGAACGCGCGATCCCAGCCGGGCAGGCCGGATCAAGATCAGGCCTGCTCCGTCTCCAGCAGCTTCTTTTTTCGCTCTACGCCCCAGCGGTAGCCGGTGAGCGAGCCGCTGGCGCCCACCACGCGATGGCACGGCACCAGAATCGCCACGCGATTTGTAGCGCAGGCGCGGGCCACGGCGCGCACGGCATTCGCATCGCCCAACTCACGCGCCAGTTGCGAGTAGCTGCGCGTCTGGCCGCGGGGAATCTGCTTGAGCGCCTGCCAGACGCGAAGCTGAAACACCGTCCCCCTCAAATCCAACCGCTCCGCGGGGGCCTGGTCTTGGACAAGATTCCTGCCTGAAATAACGCTCTCCACCGCTATCTCAACCCAGCGCGCAAGCGACGGATCACGCCGTAGCGCCGCCAGGGGAAACTCCGCGCGCACCGTTGCCTCTGCCTCGGCCTTTGTCGCCGCCAGCGCAAGCCAGCACAGGCCGCGCCTGGTTGCTCCCACAACCACCCATCCGAAAGGTGAAGGCGCAGAACAGACGCGAATCTCTTCGCCCTTGCCGCCCTGGGCAAAACGCCGCGGCGTCATGCCAAGCTGGTTCGCCTCGTAGGCGCGGCTCGCCGCGCCAAAGCCCGCCTCGTAGATGGCATCGGTCACATTGCCTCCCTGCTTGAGCGCGCCGCGCAGCCGCGATGCCCGCAGCGCCCTCTGGTAGGCGAGCGGACTCACGCCCATCTCGCGCTTGAACTGCCGCTGCATGGTGAACGGACTCAGCCCAGCCACGCGGCCCAGTTCCTCAAGACTTACGCGCCGGTCCACGTTGCGCTCGATATATTTGCGAATCTCGTCCAACAGGCTGCCGCACGCAATGCCCGAAGGGCTGCGCGCAACAGGAGTGCTCGGCCCGCACCTCTTGCAGGCGCGAAAACCCGCAGCCTCCGCCTCGGCCGCCGTGCGGAAGAAACGTACATTCGCGCGCAACGGCCGACGGCTCGCGCACGTGGGCCGGCAATAGACGCCCGTGGTCGTGACGCCGTAGAAAAACTGCGCCCGCGAGTCGCGTGAGGCGAGTTGCTTCCAGGCCGTCTCGGCATCGAGACGCAAAACCGGCGGCTTGTACGGAAGCTTTGCGGGCGTCATCACTTGGGCAACAGCGAACTGCAAACTGCTCATGAAAATCATATTCCCTGAAACGCGCCGCATGCGCACCCCGATTCTTGCGCGCAATTCCCATCCTGCGCGGCCGAGCCCGTGCGGGCCATTTTGCTTCGCCGCCCGTGGTGTTGTATCTTGCCTCTATCTCGTAAATTCCAGTTCACAAGGGGGTCTGTGCGTGGAAGCGGTTCTGGAACCCCGTACGGCTTCCCGCATCGAGGTTTTTCATCGCTCTCTTTTCGCGATGAACACGCGATTCTCGATGGTTCTGGCAGGAGTCGATCGCGATCGCGCGGAAGCTCTTGCCGCGGCGGCAGAGCGCGAACTGCGCACGCAGGAGCACACCATGAGCCGCTTCGACGCCGCGGGGCCGCTCGCCGGCCTGAATCGCCGCGCCGCGGACCAGGCCGTTGCGCCGCCCGCGGAGCTTTGGGAGATTCTCCTGTTGTGCCGCGATCATTGGCGGCGAACCTCCGGCGCCTTCGACATTACCCTGTGGCCCTTGAGCCGCCTGTGGCGCGAGCATCTTGAGCGCGGCGAAGAGCCGAGCCAGGAAGCTATCGCCCAGGCGCGAGGCCAAACCGGCATGGATCGCCTTCACTTCGACACGGAAGCCTGCACGGTGCGCTTCGAGACTCCCGGAATGAGCCTCGATCTCGGCGGATTCGGCAAAGGCTATGCGCTCGATCGAGTGGCCGGCAGCTTGCGCGCGCAAGGCGTGGAGCAGGCATTCCTGAGTTTCGGCGAAAGCTCCATCACCGTTCTCGGCGCGCATCCCCACGGGCCCGACTGGCCGGTGGGCATCGCCGATATCTTCGAGCCCGCGCGTGCCGTGCACACGTTCCATCTGAAGGATGCCTCGCTCTCGTCCTCGGGAACAGCGCCCTTCAATTGCATGACCGGCCTCAAATCGCTCGGCCAGACCGCCAGCCCCATCGTCGGGCAAATTATCAATCCGTGCAACGGACGGCCCATCGAAGGATTTCGCACCATGTCGGTGGCAAGTCCAACCGCAACGGAGGCCGAAGTGCTTTCGACCGCCTTGCTCGTGACGCCGGAACGAGACCGCGCCGCGCTTCTCTCCGGTTTTTCCGCAATCTCGGCAGTGGAGATTGCCTACCACCCCGGCGAGCGGGATTTCGGGGCTCGCATTCAATGGCAATATGGACTCTGAACTCGCATCTCTTTCTTCGTTGCAGCCGGAAACCCGCGCGCAGCGTCGCGAATTTCTCAAGCGGCTTGCCATGGTCGCGGGTTCGTCGGCTCTGCTCGCCGAGTTGCCGTGGTGGTCGCCACTGCGCGCCGCGCCCGTAAGCGATTCGCCGTCGGATCGCGTGCGCCTGGGGGTCATTGGCGTTGGTTCGCGCGGAAGTTTCCTCCTCGCCAACTTGCTGCGCACGCCAGGCGTTGAGGTTGCCGCCCTCTGCGACGACTACCCGCCGCACCTCGAAGCCGCTCTCGCCAAGGTGAAAGGCGCCAGGGGCTTCTCCGACCACCGGCAGATGCTTGACATGCCCGGCCTCGACGGCGTGCTGATCGCCGTGCCTCTATTTCTGCACGCGCGCATGTGCCTCGACGCGTTCGCCGCCGGCAAGCATGTCTTCTGCGAGAAGAGCCTCGCCTACTCAATCGAGGAGTGCCAGACCATTGCGGATGCCCATCGCGGCAGCAGCAAAGTCTTCCAGATCGGCCATCAACGCATGTTCAGCCCGGTTTTTCTGCGCGCTTTGGAATTGATACGCGATGGCCAGATCGGGCAGATCACGCAGATTCGCGCCTACTGGCATCGCAACGGCAACTGGCGCAATCCCGTGCCCGCAACCGGACCGGACCCAAGTCCATTCCCGAGCCTCGAACGCCGCTTGAACTGGCGGCTCTATCTCGACTACTCACGCGGGTTGATGACCGAGCTTGCATCGCATCACATGCAGGTGGCGAACTGGTTCCTCGGCGCGCGCCCGGTAAGCTGCGCGGGCTATGGCAGCATCAACTACTGGAAGGATGGCCGCGAAGTCTACGACAACGTGAATCTGGTGTACCGCTATGACAACGGCACGCAGGTCGTCTACGACTCCTTGATCAGCAATCGCTTCTACGGCATGGAAGTGCAGATCATGGGCCCCCAAGGGACCATCGAGGGGGAGACGGGAAAGATCTTCTCCGAGAATCCACCGCCCGCGCCCGGCATCGTGCAGCTCATCAACGAGATCGAGCACGGTTTCTTTGATGCCGTTCCCATCGGCGGTCCTAGTTGGGTGCCCGAGCTCAAAAAAGACACCCGGGGCAGTTATCTCGTGCGCGAGCAGACCGCCGACGATGGCACCGCGATCTCGATGGCCGCCTTCGCCAACGCCATCCGCGCAGGCAAACCGATCCCCGGCATGATGGAACAGGCCTGCCGCGCGGGAGTCAGCGTGCTGATGGGGCACAATGCCATGGAACAGCAGAAAGAGATCGCTTGGCCGGAGGGATTCAGAGAATGAAAGACATTGTCATCTCGGGACGCCGCATCGCCCGCGAATTGTGGATCTACGCCGGATGTGTCCTCGCAGCCCTTTGCGTCAACGTCTACGCAATCGCCGCCTTCCACACGCAATGGAAAGAGCTGTTCACCACCTTGCACATCACCCTCTCCGTCGCTCTCGTTTTCTACGGGGCGCTAGCGCTGCTGCGAATGTTTGTCTTCCTTGGCATGAGAGTCTTCCGGCGAAAGGCGGTGTGACAATCGGAGCCGCGCACGCGCGCCTCACAGCGGAACAAGAATTCCCGCCGCAGTTGGCCTTTCGCGGACACAGACGATCTTGCTCCGCCCGGACAAAGTATTCATAAGACTAGCCGTCGCGACCATGTATAGTCGATTTGCCGAGAAATTAACGATCGGCCACCGGCTCTACGGGCGAAATGCCCACGGCCGTGCCGATCCGAACAACGGAGGCACACCCATGTCGCTCAAGTCTCTTGCTCTTGCATCGCTCGCTTTGCCGTTCTTGCTTACCGGCCTCGCGCGTGCCCAGGCCAACGGTCCTTACAGGGTCCAGAAGATCCAGATCGTTGGTGGTGACGGCGGATTCGATTACGTGACCGCCGATCCCGACGGCCGCAACCTGTATGTGGCGCGCTCCGGCAAGGACGGCCACATCGGCGTCTTCAACCTCGACACTCTGGCCCAGGTGGGCGACATTCCGGGAACGAGCGCGCACGGCGCAGCAGTCGACACGGCCACGGGACATGGATTCGCCACCTCGAACCCGGTGACGATGTTCGACGCGAAGACCTTCGCCATCATCAAGAAGATCGACGTGCAAGGCCATCCCGATGGCTACCTGAACGATCCCTACCTTCACCGTTTCTACATCCTGAGCCACTCCGAGCCTAACATTACCGTGCTCGACGATAAGGACGGCTCGATTCTGGGCACCATTGACATCGGCGGCGCGCCCGAGCAGGCCGCAATCGACAGCCACGGCAAAATCTACGTGGACATCGTGAACAAGGCTGCGATCGCCGTGATCGATGCCAGCACGATGAAGATGGTGGGCCGCTACGACCTGTCGAGCAGAGGCGGCGGCTGCGCAGGCCTCGCGCTCGACGCGAAGAACGGCATCCTGTTTGCCGCCTGCCGCGAAAAGAACAACATGGTTATTCTCTCGGCGGCCGATGGGCACATCATTACCGACCTGCCGATCGGCGTGGGCTGCGACGGCGCCACGTTCAATCCCGAGACGATGGAAGCCTTCAGTTCGCAGGGCGACGGCACCCTGACCGTAATCAAGGAGGATTCGCCCACGAGTTTCGCCGTGGAACAGACGGTCCCCACGCCGCTGCGCGCCAAGACCATTACGCTCGACACCAGGACGGGCAATCTCTTTCTGATTACTGCCGAGTTTGGCCCAACGCCCGCGCCGCCGGCAGGAGCAGCGCCGCCCGCCGGAGGACCACCCGCGGGAGGGCCGCCCGCATTCATGCGTGGACCGCGCCCGCCCATGATTCCGCATTCTTTCCAGATCCTCGAAGTGGGCAGGGGCACGACAGCGGGTTAGCGATCCACATGTGAGAAACGAAGATCGGGCGCCCGCGTCCTGTGCAACCGGTCCGGTTCGTCAACTCGATTGCATTTGCCGCAGCAGCGCTTCGGCCCGCACCAGATCCTCTTCCGTGTCCACGCCAATCGTGTCGCGCGGCGCCTCTGCCACGTATATTGCAATGCCGTTTTCAAGCAAACGCAACTGCTCCAGCCGCTCCAGCCTTTCCAGCGGCGAAGGCGGCAGCGCGGCAAAGCGCGCAAGCGCGGCCTTGCGATAGGCGTAGATGCCCAGGTGCTTGCGATAGCCAGCGAATCCCGTCTTGTCGCGATCGCAGGGAATGGTGGCGCGCGAGAAATAAAGGGCGCGCCCGTCGAGCGCCGTCACGACTTTCACCGCGTTGGGATTTGCGAACTCCTCGGCCGGGCAGCGCACGGAGAGCGTTGTCACTTCCACCTCCGGCCGTGCAAACAGATCCAGCAGCGGCGGGAAAAAATCGGTGGAGAGCGTCGGCTCGTCACCCTGCAGGTTCACGTAAATGTCGGCGTCGAGCTGGCGAGCCGCCTCACGCACCCGGTCGCTGCCGCTCGGGCACGCGGGCGAGGTCATCACCACGGGAATGGATCGCGCCCGGCAGACCTCGGCCACCTCCTCGGAATCGGTTGCAACCACCACGGGATCCATCAGGCCGCTCGCGCTGGCAGCGCGCCACACCCACTCCACCATGGGCCGTCCGGCAAGGGTGCGCAGCACCTTGCGCGCCATGCGCGTCGACTGCAGCCGCGCCGGAATCACGGCTGCGATGCGATAGGAACTCATGCTGTCGAGTGTACACGGGCGCGTCCGCCGGATTCACTCCGCGAGCGCGTCGATGGCGCTCTTGGCGCGCGCCAGTCCCTGCGCCGCGGCCTCGGGGCCGTCGCTCTGATGCTCCGCGCAGATAAACTCCACCCTCGTCAGTCCAATGACGCCCAGGATTCTGCGCAGATACGGTTCCTGCTGGTCGCAGTCCTGGAACGGCGTGCCTGCGGGGTAGGCGCCGCCGCGCGCGGAAAATACATAGACCCGTTTACCCGGCTGCACCAGCGGCGCCACCCCCTGGTCGGTGAAAGCAAACGTGCGCCCTTCACGCACAATCAGGTCGATCCACGCCTTGAGCGACGCGGGAATTGACAGGTTCCACATGGGCGCGCCCAGTGCCACCACGTCGGCGGCCAGCAGTTCGTCTACCATCTGGTCAGAAAAGGCAAGCGCCGCCTTCTGCGCCGCGGTCCGCTCCGCTTCCGGCGTGAAAGACGCGTTGATAAATGCCTCGTCCAGGTAGGGGAAGTGTTCGTGCGAGCTGTTGTGGTGGAAGACCCTGCCGGCTGGGTTCCTCTGCGTCCACTTCTCAACAAAGACGCTGGACAAAAAACTTGAAACCGAAGCCACGCGGGGACTGGAGTCAATATGGAGCAAAGTAGGCATTTGCGTTCTCGGGCATCGAGCAAAAAGGCGATGAAGAAATTGTCTCAGGGAGAGCCGCTGCGTTTGACCTCAACCGCGTGCGTCCGTATCATCGAATAAGAGAAATCAGGCGCATGTCTGCGCCGTTTATCCACCTTCCGGCGGGGTAGCTCAGATGGTTAGAGCGACGGATTCATAACCCGTAGGTCGGCGGTTCGATCCCGCCTCCCGCCACCAGCCCCCTGAAAATCAGAGGAATGCTCTTAGGCGCTCTCACCGCCCATTCGCCGTTCTTCCGCGGCCTGTTCCCAGCCCGCATCACTCTTCGATTTTGTAAGTGAATTCCTCAATCACCGGATTGGTCAGAACCTCGCGGGCGATACGTTCCACTTCGGCCCGCGCCTGGTCGGCCGAGAGCCCCTCGGCCAGCGAAAGCGCAAAGTACTTGCCCTGGCGCACTGCCGTGACCCCGGCAAATCCAAGCTTGCGTAATGCGTTGTGGATGGTCTGGCCCTGCGGATCGAGGACAGACGCCTTCAAAGTGACATAGACATGCGCCTTCATGATCCCTGATTATAAAAGCTGGGACCAGTTGTCAGGTCTTCCAAGCTCGACTTTCAGCAGGACCGTGACAGGCAATCAGGGACGAGTGGCGAGAACCGCTCGTATTCCCCAAGGAGAAACAGGACGCAATGGTGAATTATCTGGAGTTGCCGGTGGGCGATCGCGCACCGGAGGTGTTTCGGGCAGTCATCGAGATCCCCAAGGACGGAACGCAGAAGTTTGAATATGACAAGCATCTGCACGTCTTCAAGCTGGACCGCAACCTGCACTCGCCGGTGCACTATCCGGGCGACTACGGCTTTATCCCCTCGACGCTGAGCGATGACGGCGATCCGCTCGACGTGCTCGTGCTTGTTCCGGACTCGAGCTTTCCCGGCTGCGTGCAGGAAGTGCGGCCGATCGGACTGCTGGAGATGCTTGACCAGGGCACGCTGGACGAAAAGGTGCTCGCGGTCGGCAAAAACAATCCCCGCTTCTCCAATATCTGGAATTTCACCGACATCTATCCCCACATGCTCAAGGAGATCACGCACTTCTTCTCGATTTATAAGGATCTGGAAGGCAAGCGCGTGGAGATCAAGGGCTGGCATGACGCCGGCTACGCGCGCGACCGCGTGACGCGAGCCATCAAGATGTTCGAAGATGCGCACGCTGCGAAGGCAGCAAAAAACGAGAAATGAGCAGCCAGCGATCGGTGACCGGCGACAAGCCGGTCGCTGGTCGCGATCTGGCAACTGCCACATGCTCGCCCCTTCAGGTGTTTTCCGCCCGCATTGGATGAAGCCGCCAACCTGACAACTCGCCAACCGGCCACGTCCGCTGCGGCAATTCCAGCTTTGCCAGCGCCGCTTGTTTCAAGACTGTCAGTTGTCCCCTGGCGATTCATTCTTCGCAGGCAGCAATTCGCCATGTGATTGCAGAACTTGCCGTCGCCGGCCGCGAACCATCGTGAGTGCATACAGCGGCGGTCCCAGCAGAGCCACTGCCACGGCAAACAGCAACGAAGAAACTCCGGCGAATACCGTACCGGGATTGCCGAGCCTCTCAAAACGCGAGGCGTAGAGCGCATATCCAATCAGTATGGTCGGCCCGACCGCCAAGAGGCAGGCGAAGACGAAGCTGCCCGCGCGGAAGGGACGCGGCAATTCGGGCTCGCGCAGACGCAGCGTGATCAGCGAGACGAATTCCAAAATCAGGCTCGTACCGTAGAGAATCAGGTCGATCGAGATCAACCGCTCGAAGGGCAGGCTCAGTGCAAGCGCCCACCCCAACCCACACACGAAGACGCTGACCCATGGCACGCCGCGGCGGTTGCGGCGCAGAAAGGCGTGCGGCAACAGGCCATCAGCAGCCATGGCGACGGGCAGTCGCGTGTAGCTCATCATGAGCGCGTTGAACATGCCCACTCCGCAGATGACGCCGCCTGCGATAACTGCAAAACCCAGCAGCGGCCCACCGAGAGAGATTGCGGCCACCGCCCACGAGCCTGTTGAAAAACCCTCCGGCGAAAGTCCCGCCACCGCCATCGCGGCCAGCGGCAGCACATAGCTGAGCGCCGTCACCAGCGCGGCGCCGATCATGGCGCGCGGATAGTTGCGCTGCGGATTCTCGACCTCACGCGCAATCGTGGAGGCGTTGTCCCACCCCATGTAATTCCAGAGCGCCACCAGGATCGCCGTTGAAAGCCCCATCTGCGTGCCGGTCGCCGTCGCCGTGCGGCGCCAATGCATGACGGGATGCGCCATGATCCCATGCCAGAAGCCGAGCGCAATAAAAATCGCAAATGGCGCGAGCAGCAGAACGAAGAGCCACACCGAGTCTTTGCCGATCTCCGGCGCCCCAAGCAGGTTCCAGAGGCAGCAAACCACGACAACCGCCAGCGACCAGAGATAAGCGCGCGAACCGGCCGTAAGCGCGGGATCGAACTTGCCCAGGTAGAGCACAAAAATAGAGGGGTAGAGCGCCATGTCAAAGACGCTGGCCGTGAGCGAAAGCCAGCTTTCCTGGAAGCCCCAGAACGGACCGAGCCCGCGTCGCACCCAGACGTAAAAGCCACCCTCAGCCGGAATGGC
>JBMFHB010000082.1:0-14135 GCA_049977045.1 Occallatibacter sp. | reverse complement strand
TCTACCATGTTTGGTATGTTGTTGATTCCATGTCGGTTACAAAATCTCAAATGCTTATGCCCGACGCACTCCTAGAACGGAATATCTTCGTCGGAGATCTCGGCCGATTGCCCGTAGTCCTCATTTGCCGCAGGCTGGCGCTGATCCATGTTGCTGTTGCTGTTGCTCGCCGGCGCGCTCGCCGCGCGGCTGAAGCCGCCGCTATAGCTTCCACCGTCCTCACGACCGGAGAGCAGCGAAAGGTCGTTGACGAGAATCTCGGTCCGGTATTTTTTGGCGCCGGTTTCCTTGTCGTCCCAACTGCGGGTCTGGATCTTGCCCTCAATGTAGAGCTTCGAGCCCTTCTTCACGTAGTCGCGAACGATCTCGGCGGTGCGCTTGAAGGCGACCAGACTGTGCCACTCCGTGCGGTCCTGCCAGTTACCTTGCGCGTCCTGAAAGCGGTCGCTTGTGGCAAGGGTGAAGTTTGCCACCATGGTGCCGCTGCCCGCGGTGCGGATCTCGGGGTCCTTGCCCACATTTCCCAGAAGAATTACTTTGTTGACGCTCTTGGCCATGTTCGTGCTCTCCTCTGCGCAGCCGGTGCGGCGAGTTGCTCGCCCAAACCGGCTGTTCCTTCCCAAAACTGTCGCCGCGCGCCAGCAGGGCCGCGCTTGTGTACTGGAAGCATCTTAATATACGGCCGTGCCTGGCGCCGCACAGAGCACCCGCCGAGATCGGGTTCGCACGCGGCAAGAGGACAAAAGGGCCGCGCGTGATATGGTGGGCACGAGCCGGTATCTCAGGAGGCAGATGGTGCATCGCTGCTTGGCAGTCACGGCAATTCTTATTGTGCTGGCCGCGTCGGCCGCGGCGCAGGATCGGGCGGGAGTGGAGACGGCGTTTGCCCGCGCGCAACACCTGCGCCACGGCATCAACGCTTCGGAGTGGTTTGCGCAGTCCGGGGATTACTCGGCGGCGCGCACAAATCGTTACACGGACGCGCAGGATATTGCGCTGATGGCGCATCTGGGCTTCGATCATGTTCGCCTCAGCATCGACGCGGACGCGCTGGAGCAGGCATTCGACGGCGCTGGGGGGCCGTACACCGATTTTCTCCCACGTCTCGATCGCGCCGTGGATACGATACTCGCTGACGGGCTGGCGGTCGAGATTGACCTGCATCCGACCGATGCCTGGAAGCAACAACTGCGCGGCGGCGACTATGCCGTCGATCGCTTTACCGCGCTCTGGCGGAAGCTGGCGGCGCACTACGCGAATCGCGATCCCGAGCGCGTATTCTTCGAGATTCTCAACGAGCCGGAGGCCGAGGACGCCTATCGCTGGGCCGGCATTCAGGCGCATGTGGCCGCGGCGATCCGCCAGGTTGCGCCGCGCACCACGATCATTGCCACGGGCGCCAACTACTCCAACCTTCGCGATCTGCTGCGGCTGGAGCTGCTGGCGGAGGGCAACGTCATCTACAACTTCCACTTCTACGAACCGCACGAGTTCACCCACCAGGGCGCGAACTGGGGCGTGACGTGGTGGAGCGCAACACATTCCATCCCCTATCCGGCGACAACCGCGGGAATGCAGGCGTTGCTTGCCGAGGTTCCCGGCGCGGCGGATCGCTCGGATCTCGAGAACTACTTTCTCGATGACTGGAACGGGCAGCACATTCAGGCGCTCATCGATGAGGCCGCTGCCTGGGCGCGCGCGCGTCACGTACCGCTCATCTGCGACGAGTTCGGCGCCTATCGCGCGTACACCGACCCGGCCTCGCGCGCCAACTGGATTCGCGACACGCGCACGGCGCTGGAAAAGGACGGCATCGGGTGGGCGATGTGGGACTATCGCGGCGGATTCGGCGTGGTGACCAAGCAGGACGGCCAGCCAGCGCATGTGGATGAATCGATTGTGAAGGCGCTCGGGCTCAAGGAACGGTGAAGCCGCGAATCCGTGCTCGCCATACTGATCCAGCCCAAAAGATCTGCCACACCGTGCCCCACTCTTTCCGCGCTTTTCGCGGAAAGGGTGGGAGAGCACGATGCAAATCATAAGGGCCGGATCAATTAGCAGTCTTTGCCGCCAGCATGAGCCGCTCGGCAACCGCCTCCACAATCTGCTCGTGCATCTCGTCGATGGTAAGGTCGCCCTCGATGAGTGCGACGCGATCCGTCTCGCGAGCGGCGATCTCGCGGTACTTCTCCCAGGCGCGGCGAAAAAAGCTGTCTTGTTCCCGCTCGAAGCGGCCTTCGCTGACGCCGGTTTCGGCCTCGACGCGGTGGTTGCGGCGGCGCGCGCGCGCCAGCGACGTTTCAAGACCGGGCAGGAGTAGAAGCGTAAGATCGGGCTGAAGTCCGCCGCAGATAAGCCGGTGCAGATCGAGAACGATCTCGGAGCCTAGCTCGCGCCCACCACCTTGATAGGCCTCGGTGGAGTCGGTATAGCGGTCGCAGACCACGATTCGCCCCGCGTCGAGAGCCGGCTGAATGACCTCGGCGATGGCCTGGGCGCGGTCGGCAAACATTAGGGCCATCTCCGTCATCGGGGCCACCCCGCGCGAACGCGAGTCCAGCAGAATTTCACGAATGCGGTCGCCGGTCGCCGTGCCGCCAGGCTGGCGCAGCACCACCGGTTGATGGCCGCGCCGCGTGAGCCACGCCGTCAGGCGCTTGATCTGTGTGGTCTTCCCCGATCCGTCGAGGCCTTCGAGCGTAATAAAAGTTCCGCGCGGCATGGGCTGAGGATAATGCAGGGAGGCGGGATTAGGGAATAGTGAATAGGCAACAGGGAACAGGCAACAGGGAACAGGCAACAGGCCAGGGCAAACGCATTGGGACAAGGAATCCTACTTCCCTTCGATCCCGACTCCACTCATCGAGCAGTGTCATCCCGAACGGAGTGAGGGATCTGCGGTTGTATTTCGCCCCTTGCCGCGTCGTCGGGTGAAATCAGCCCGCCAAACCCAGGGTCTGCCTGAGAAATGAACCTGAAAGGCAACCGCGGATTCCTCGTCGCCGCGCTCCTCGGAATGACAGTGCAAGGAGCATGGTTCGTGAAGCGTACAGCGAATTGAAATGTGATTGCCCTGGGCAACAGGGAACAGGTCTTGATGCGCTGTTTGTCCGCAATGTGCTGCCGCGGCGTTATTGTGCGCCGGAGGAGTTTGAAGAATCGAGCTTGGCGACCTGCTCGTAGGTGACGCGCAGATACTTATGCGGATTCACAGGCACATTGTGTACGCGCACCTCGTAATGGAGGTGGGGTCCGGTGGCCCTGCCCGACTGACCTACATAGCCAATGACCTGGCCCTGCGTCACATGCTGGCCGGGAACCACGGCAATCGCGGAGAGATGACCATACAGTGTCAGCACATTGTGACCATGATTCAAGACGATCTGGCGTCCGTATCCCGCGCCCATCTGAGCGCCGGTTACATAGCCATCGGCCGCCGCGCGCACCGGTGTTCCGTAGGGGGCATCGATGTCGATGCCGGAGTGGAAGGCGCCTTCGCCGTTGATAGGATCCTCGCGTTCGCCGTAGCTGGAGGCCACGCGCCCCTCGATCGGCCACATTGACGGTGCGTCTGCCAGTTCCGTCCAATCGCCCGTAAAGCTCGACGACAGACCGCTCTCCAACGCCCTGGAAACCGCGCCTGAAAGCGCCTCGTTGCGCAGGGCATAAAACTTGTCGATGGTGTTGGTGAACTGCTGCTGGCTCATGTCGTCGGACTGAGCCAGACTGGACGGGGTTGGAGCCTTGGCGCTTGCCCGGGACGCGGCCTTCGCCGTCTCCAGACGGTTCTCGCGCAATCCGTAGAGCGCAGTCACCTCATTGGCCAGGGCGCCCAGCGACGCCACCTGCACGCTGCGATTGTGCGCGATCTCCTCCATGCGCTGGTAGTTCTGGCGCAGAGTCTCGCGTTCGGCGCGCACCTGATTGTAACTTTCGGTCTTGAGAAGCATGCGCGTGTAGGAGCCGGCCAAGCCCACAATCGTAAACGCTCCTACGATCGCCGCGGCAAGGAACCCGTAGGCATACCTCAGCGGAACGGGGATCTTCCGCAACTGCCCGTCCTCATCCCGGCCGACGAATACGATGTAATAGCGTCTGCGCAACACAAAAGCCTGCTATCCCCTGCGGCCCGCTGGCCGCAATGCAATCCATCTCGGGGAAAAGGTCTCACACACGGGTTCACTGACCGAGCCGACCACTCTATAGCCCCATTGGGGCGCATGCATGTGTGCTCGTTTAGGGTAGCAGAGGCTTCCGTGCAGGGTCAATGAAAAGATTCCGGGAAAGATTCCGAGTGGGAATGCGGCCCTGCGTCCATGGTTCCTTGCCTTACGGATGCTGTTCGATCGAGATATTCACCGTCGAGGTGTTGCCCGAGGCGGCGAGACCGACAAGTTGCGTGGCCACGCCCGGAATTGAGGTCGGCGCAAAGGTCACCGAACCGTCGACGGCCGAGGTCGCCGTGGATACTTGCGTCGCCAGCAGCGCGCCCTCGGCGCACACCATATGAGGCGAGCAGGGGGGCGTCCATGCGTAAAGCGCCTGGTAGAGTGCAACCGTGCCGCCGGCCATGGGATTGCCGTCCATGTCGTAAAGACGCAGGCTAATCTGGCTCGGCGTGCCCGATGCGGCCAGGTTCTGGCTTGTGCCGGAGATCGGAGTGAGCGTTGCGTACTCCGGCCGGGCGCCGAAGGCGCTGAAGGTGACACACTGACTGGTGCCGTTCAGATATGCCTGAATCGTCGCCGTCTGCCCTTCGGCGAGCGGCCCCGCGGCAAGCGTCAGCGTGGCGATGCCGGAGGTGTCCGTTGTGGCCGAAGCAGGGTTGGGCGCGGCGATGCCGGAGGTGGGATTCTGCCAGGTCACGGTTTGGCCGCTGATGGGCGCGCCGTTGTTCAAGACCAGCGCCTCAACCGTCCACTGGAAGCTGGCGCCCGCGGCCAGCGAAAGCTGCGGTGTGAGCCGCGAAAGCACCGGCGGCGTTCCGCCCGCAAACTGTGCCTCGACGCTGGCGCCGTTGGTGAGTGAAGCGGTTACGATCGACCACGTTCCGCTGGTCGCGGTCACGTTCATCGTGGCGCGCCCGTCACCCGAGGCGACAACGGTGCAAACCGGCAGCCCGCAGGCCAGCGTCGCCGTTCCGCTGGTCACGGCGTAAGTCACGCTCACGCCCCCGGCCGGTGCAAGATCGGAGCCCAGCGCCGTCACACTGAACGGAATAGGCTCGCCAACAGGCACGGTGTTCGCCGGCGCAGTGTCGAGCCTGAGCGCGTCCCCTGTGCCCGCGTCGTAACTGATGCCGCCGGGAATCACCGCGGCCGCGTAAAAGGCAGGCTGGTCGTCTACTTCTACGTCGACCGGCCCGGTCACGCCTTTGGGTGCGGGCGGCACAACGGCCGTGATCTGGTTCGGCGAGATGCTGGTGACCGTGGCCGCCTGTCCGCCCACTGTCACCGTATCGGCCATGCGAAAGCCCATGCCTGCAATGGTGATCGTTCCGCCTGAAGCCTGCAGCCGTGTGGGCGAAACGGTATCGGCATAGAGCACCCAGCCGTTATAGACATAGTCGGGCCGGCCGTCGCCGCGCAGGTCGGCAATGCCCATGCGCACGATATCGTCGCCGTTCGTCGCCACGCGCAGCCAGGTTTCGCCAGTGGCGTTGCCGTTCAACCCCGGCGCGGCGCCAACGGCGGGCGCGCCCACGGGTTTGAAGGCATCCCACACGCCGATGGCAGGCATGGCCTTGGCCTCCGTCGGCGCGCCTGTTTCGTCAACGGCCTGCGTCACTACGGTAAAGATGCGATTGCCGCGTACGGGGAAGGTGAACCAGTCGCTCTGCCCTACCTGGCTCAACCGCCCGCTCCACATGCCGCCAGTGGGCATGGCGCGCGGCTGGGTTTCGCTTCCGATGGCGTCGTTGTAACCGCCCACGGCGGAGTCCGCTGCGGTGACGGTGAGCGTTTGCGAGCTTCCCGCCGCAAGATTCGCAAGGGCGATGGCGTCGAGCGTGCCGGACGGCGCCGGCTGCCCCTGGCTGTAAGGCCCGACGGAGTTTTCAAGAATGTAGAGCGGATTGATGGCCTCAAAACTGATCTGATAGTTGGCCGTTGTTGCGCCCGGCGGCAGCGGAATTCCGCTCAAATCGAAATAGCCCTGCAGCGCCGGATCGATCGCTCCCCAGTTGGCGAGCGGATAGCCGTTCGCGTCGTTCCAGCCCGTGACGGGATTGCCGTGATTGCCACAATAAAACACGCCGCTCACGGCGGTCACGGTGTACTGATCGAGCGGATTGCCGTTGGCGTCAAGCGGCCGCGCCACCACGTTCACGCCCTGCATTCCGTAGCCGGTGCGGAAGTTGATCGTGCCGTGAATCGAAATGGTGTTTGCCGCTGTCAGCTCCTTGCCAGGAAAGTTCGCGAGATTTGCGGATGTGATCGGATAGAGCCGGTTGAGCGCGGCGATGTCATCGAAGCGAAGCACTGCCGGGTCGGGGATGCACGCGCCGCCGCTCGCTCCGCAGGCGCCGCTGATGGGCTGCATCACAGGCGAGCCTAGCGCGCCCGCGCTGTTGCTATCGGTGAGAGCTCCGGGATTCACCTGCGAGAAGTCGAGTCCCAGAATGCGCCCGAAGGCCCGCTCCAGCTCGAAGCTCATCATCTCGACCATATCGGCGTTGGTGGCGCACCGGCCATTGAGCACTATCACGCCATGCGCCGCCGTCGCGTCCGTGCGGATGTTATCCAGCCACACATACACGCCGTTGTTCTGGCAGGCGTCGGGCTGGCTCGCGCCTTTGCCGTAGATCGCATCGATGACCGATCCGTCTTCGTCGTAGACAACTGCAACCGGATAATTCGTGGCCGGGGGCGTGATGTCCGAAGGCGCGGTAATCTGTCCCGATGCGTTCACCTGAATGTCGGAGCCGCTCACGTCTTCGTTGAGCGGCCCTTTGTCGGCGAGCGTGACGCCAGCCGTCGGAACCGCGCTCCACAAGGCCGCCGCGGCATCGACCATCGCCGTCGCCTGCGCGTTGCTGACGGTGCCCGACAGCGGCCCCTGATCGACGTAGTAGTTCACCACTCCCCCCGCCCAGTGCACCGGCTGGCCCACCACGGCCGCGTCGAAGTACGCCGTACCGGCAATATACTTCGGCCCTCCGGCAAGGAGCATCGAGGGTGCAAGCAAAAGAAACCATCCTGCCATGCGCAGGCACAGACCGCGCAACGCAGGGCCATTGGACCAGCCAGCACGCTCGCGTACACGACAGACGACGGACACTGAATCCCCCAGACGCAGGGATGAAGGGCATTGCAGGGTCCAGAGGAGTTTTGCGATTCTTTGAGAAATTTAAGACAACGGTGAGTTTCAAAGAGCGCGCGGGAAGGATTCTCGCGTAGATTTGAAGTCTCGGAGCCGCCGCCCGCCATCGAGACCGAGTGACAGACACGTCGCGCTGAGGCTCACGGATGAGCAATTTCTCATACATCCAGAAAAGTGTTAGAGAATGCTCATTGTGGTTGCCGTCCGGCCCCCGCGTGCCGCGCAAGAGTCCGATCGTCGCTTTGTCTCATCCAATGAAAGGAAAAGGAGCGCGCCACTCAGGCCCTTCCAACTACAATCGATAAGAGATCTGTCATGACAAAGATTCGCGATACCGTGATTCTAGGCTCCGGCTGTGCCGGATTGACGGCCGCGCTTTATACCGCACGCGCCGGATTGAAGCCGTTGGTTCTTGAGGGCCATGAGCCCGGCGGCCAGCTCTCCATCACATCCCTGGTCGAGAACTTTCCCGGCTGGCCCGAGGGCATTCAGGGGCCGGAACTGATCGACAACATGAGGAAACAGGCCGCGCGCTTTGGCGCAACGTACGAGCAAGCTCAGGTGAAACACGTCGATATCGGCGATCATTCTCTGAAACTCGAAACCTCGTCCGGCGAGATTCAGACGCGCACCCTCGTTGTTGCTACTGGCGCGAGCGCGCGCTGGCTGGGACTGCCCAGCGAACAGGCACTGATCGGCCACGGCGTATCGAGTTGCGCCACCTGCGACGGCTTCTTCTTCCGCGACAAGGAGATTGCCGTGGTGGGCGGGGGCGACTCGGCCATGGAGGAAGCGATCTTTCTCAGCCGTTTTGCCTCCAAAATCACGCTGCTGCACCGCCGCGACAGCTTCCGCGCCTCGAAGATCATGCTGGACCGCGTGATGGCGCATCCCAAGATCGAGATGCGCACGAACACGGTGGTCGAGGAAGTGCTCGGCGTCGAGGAGCAAGAGGTCAAGGGCCTGCGTCTGCGCGACGTGCACACCGGCGAACATAGCATTCTCCATGTGAGCGGCCTGTTTCTCGGCATCGGCCACAAGCCGAACACCAGGATGCTCAGCGGCCAGGTCGACGTAGACGAAGATGGTTACATCAAGACCGCAAACAACGTCTTTGTTACGCACCATGGAGTCATTGTGCCGGGCCTGTTCGCATGCGGCGACGTGCAGGACCGCCGCTACCGCCAGGCGATTACAGCGGCCGGTTCCGGCTGCATGGCGGCGCTTGAAGTGGAGAAGTATCTGCAAGAGCGCGGGCACTAAGGGCACGCAATGACGGCGCTACAGGAGAATCTCGAACGGCTGGAGGTCGCGATCTCAGCGGCCTGCGGCGCGGCTGGACGCTCGCGCGGTGAAGTCGAGTTGATGGCCGTCTCGAAGACCTTTCCTGCTGAAGTCATTGTCGAGGCCGCGGCTCTTGGGCTCGCGCTCTTTGGCGAAAACCGCGTGCAGGAGTTCGCGGCGAAAGACGCTGCACTCGGCCCGGTGCGCAAAAGCATTGAATGCCACCTCATCGGCCACCTGCAATCGAACAAGACAGCGCGCGCGGCGGAGCTTTTCGACGGCATCGACTCGCTTGACTCCCTGCGCATGGCTGAGCGGTTGAATGAGGCCGCGGGCCGTTGCGGCAAGCGGCTGCCGGTGCTGATCGAGGTCAAGCTCAGCGATGAGGCGGCAAAGACCGGCCTGACGCCGGAGTCGGATGAGGCCGCGCAACTGCTGGAACGCCTGCCCGATTACGCGAACCTGGAGACGCGCGGCCTGATGACGATCGCGCCGTGGGGCGCTCCTGAAGACGTCACGCGGGCCTGCTTCCGCGGTTTGCGCCTCTGGCGCGATCGCTGGGCCGCGGCGCACAACAAGCTGAAGCTCGATGTGCTTTCGATGGGCATGAGCGGCGATTTCGCTCTGGCCATCGCCGAGGGCGCAACGCGCATCCGCGTCGGCACGGCGATCTTTGGCAAGCGCGCACCGCTGCCAGCATCGGAGCAGGACTGATGTTGCGCGCGGTTGCCGGCGGAGTCACGCTTGCCGTGCGCGCGCAGCCTGGAGCCAGAAGGACGTCCATCGTTGGCGTCTACGGCGAAGGCGCAACCGCGCAACTCAAGATCGCCGTGCAGGCGCCACCGCTTGAAGGCCGCGCCAATGAGGCGCTGATCGCGTTTCTCGCGCGGACCTTTGGCTTGCCGAAGAGCGCGGTGAAGCTGACCACCGGTGAGTTGTCGCGCAGCAAGGTCTTCCGGCTTGAGGGAGTGACGCTGGCGCGAGCGGCGGCGGCGCTGGAAAGACAGGGAATAGGCAACAGGGAACAGGGAACAGGCCCAGACGCTTAACCATTGCTAGTGGGCGTTGAGAGCAGCCGCAGGTTCTTTTCCTTGTTGCGCCCGCTCAGGATGCCAATCGAAGAAGCTACTGATCCGGTCCATAAGATCCGCCGCACCGTGCCCCACTCTTTCCGCGCATTTTGCGGAAAGGGTGGGAGATCTCGATGCAAATCATAAGGGCCGGATCAATCATTTGCAGTTTTCGCCGCGAAGCGGCTTTGCACGGCTTCGATCGCCCGCTCCAGATGCACTCCGCGCGATCCTTTCACCAGCACCACGTCTCCAGGGCGCAGATTTTCTCTGAGCCACGCGCCGGCCGCATCGGCATCGCGCAGAAACACTGCGGGCACGCCTCCGGCGCATGCAGCCGTGGCCAGATGTTCGGCGTTGCCCTGCACGGCAACCACAAGATCGAGACCGGCCTCCGCGGCGGCACGCCCGCAGGCGATGTGCAGCGCGGGCCCGTGTTCGCCCATCTCCAGCATCTCGCCGGCCATCAGGATGCGCCGCCCGCTGGCGGGACGCGCCGCAAGCGTGCGAATCATCGACCGCAGCGCTTCGGGATTCGAGTTGTAGCTGTCATTGAGAATCGTTGCGCCCCCCACTTCGATCGCCTGGCCGCGTTTGTCGCCCGCGGTAAGCGCGCTCAATGCCTTTGCGGCGGCATCGGGATCGACACCGGCTTCATGCGCCACGGCAAGTCCGGCAATCGCGTTCGATGCGTTGTGCGCGCCCAGCATGTGCAGCGTGAACGCACCCTCTCGCTGTCCCGCGCGATAGCTCACGTGCAACTCGTCAATGTGCTCTTTAATCGAGAGAATCTGCGGATCGGCGCATGGACCGCTGCCGAAATACACCACACGCCCGGGAAAATCGCGGCCGAACTGGCCGGCATATGCATCGTCGCAGTTCAGGAAAGCAACGCCACTTGCGGGCAGCGATTCGACCAGCTCGAACTTGGCGCGGGCAATGCCGGCCTGGCCATCCTTGAAGTTTTCAATATGCGCCGTGCCCACATTGGTGACGACGCCCCAGTCGGGCGAGGCGATGCGCGCCAGAGCGGCAATCTCGCCTGAGTGGTTCATGCCCATCTCGACCACGGCGAATTCGTGTTCCGGAGTGAGCCGCAGCAGTTCGAGCGGCAGGCCGAAGCCGTTGTTCAGATTTCCCCGCGACCTGAGCACATTGAATTTGGCGCCCAGCGCGGCGGCCACCGCCTCCTTGGTGGTGGTCTTTCCCGCCGAGCCTGTGATGGCGACAACCGTGCGCCCCCACTGGCGGCGAACGTGCGCGGCCAGCGATTGCAAAGCCGCAAGCGGATCTTCCGTAATGAGCAGCGGATGCTCAAGCGCCGCGTCGGGCAGGGAAGCAACGCGCGCCCGCGATACCACGGCAGCGGCGGCGCCGCGCTCGAACGCGCCCGCTACAAAATCGTGGCCGTCGAAGCGCTCTCCGCGCACGGCAAAAAAGAGATCGCCCGCGGCGGCCGTGCGCGAGTCAATCGAATAGCCGGTCGCTACCAGCGCGCCCGCATTCTCTACGCTCGACGGCGCTTCGAGCACCGCTCCGGCGCCAAGCGCGGCTTCTGCCAGTGTCAGAATCATTGCCCTCCACGATAGCCCAAATCGCGCAGGATGGAAAGCGCAACTTCAGAGTCGTCGAAAGGAATGGTGCGGCCGGCAAGGATCTGTTCTTTCTCGTGCCCTTTGCCGGCAATCAGAACCACGTCGCCGGGTTGCGCGGCCTTGAGCGCAAGACGAATCGCTGCCGCGCGATCCACCTCCACAGTGTATGAAACGCCCGTCGCCTCCAGGCCAGGTTCGATCTCGGCCAGAATCGCCGCCGGGTCTTCGGAGCGCGGATTATCGCTTGTTGCCACGACAAAGTCGCTGCCTTCGCCCGCGGCCTGGCCCATTTTGGGCCGCTTCGTCCGATCGCGATCGCCGCCGCAGCCAAAGAGCGTGATCACGCGCGCGCCGGCGGCTGCCGTCATCTGCCGCGCGAGCGCGGTCAGGTTGCGCAGCGCGTCGTCGGTGTGCGCATAGTCGACAATCACCGTGAAGGGCTGGCCGGCATCGACGGACTGGAAACGGCCCGGAACCGGACGCAGCGCAGGAACCGCGGCGGCGAGTCCGTGAAAATCGACGCCGCGCGCGTGCGCCGCGGTGAAGGCCGCGAGCAGATTGAGGATGTTTACCTCGCCGGCGAGACGCGAGTTGAGTGAAGCGGCGCCGGCGGGAGTCTCCATCTCGATGGTGGCTCCGGAGGGCGTGAGGTGGTAGCTGGCGGCGCGCCAGTCGCCCTTCCCAATCCCATAGGTCCGAATCTCCGCGCCGGCCCGTCGTGCCGCTGCGGCGAGTTCCTCCGAGTGCGGATCGTGAGCGTTCACGACGGCCACGCGCGGCGCCGGATACACGGTACCGTCGAAGAGCAGACGCTTGGCGGCGAAGTAGTTCTCCATCGTCCGGTGATAGTCGAGATGGTCGCGCGTGAGGTTGGTGAAGACGGCCACATCGAAGGGAACGCCGATCATGCGGCCCTGGTCGAGTGCGTGGCTGGAAACTTCGGTGACGAATTCGGTCGCGCCGCGCGCCGCGCCTTCGGCCAGCAACTCGAAGAGGTCGCGCGACTCAGGCGTGGTATGGATCGACTTCCGCGCCTCGCCCGCGACGTGATATTCGATTGTTCCGATGAGGACGGTCGTACGCGCTGCGGCGTTCAGCAGAGCTTCGGTCAAAAATGCGGTTGTGGTTTTGCCATTGGTGCCTGTAATCCCGGTGGCGGCAAGCAAACGCTCAGGGTGGTGGAAAAACGCCGCCGAAGCTTCTGCAAGCGCGCGGCGGCCGTGCTCGACGTGGAGGATGGGCAGGCCGGGCTTGTACACGGCGAGGTGGTCGAAGGTTCCGGCCGCGTCGGTGACGATGCCATGCGCGCCGGCTGCCAGCGCCTTTTCGACGTAGCGATTGCCGTCGGTCGAGCCGCCCTTCATGGCAACGAAGACCGAACCGGGGCGGACGCGGCGCGAGTCGTACTCAACGCCGGTAATCGGCGAACTGGAGTCTCCCGCCGAGCCGATTGCGGTAATTTCCGTGATGAGTTCGTTCCAAATCATCTCGTGGTTGATTGTAGATGGTGGAGCGAGTGAGGGCGTGTGTGGCCCTGAGGCTCGCGATGCGGTTGCTCCAGGAGAGCAGCCCAGGAGAGCAGCCAGTTCCGTCGGCGGAGGGGGCCGGATTTCGGTATCATCAGAGTTATGAGCGTTGAAACGGCAGATTCCGGCCGGGCGGCCAGTTCCCCAGGCCAGGCATTTCAAACCTACGATGCGCGTCTGGAGCCTATCGCGGCCAGGGTGATGGCGCAAGAGCGGCTGAGCGCGGAAGACGGCCTGGCGCTATACCGCTCGAGTGACGTGCTTGCAGTGGGTTGGCTGGCCAACCATGTGCGCGAGCGGATGCATGGCGACGTGACCTACTTCAACGTCAACCGGCACATCAACCCCACCAATGTGTGCGTAGCGGCGTGCAAGCTGTGCGCCTTTGGGCGCAAGAAAGGCGACCCGGGCAGCTACACCATGGCGCTAGAAGAGGCGTGGCAAACTGCGGCTTCGGGCTACTCCGAGGCGGTCACGGAATTCCACATCGTCGGCGGCCTGCATCCCGATCTTCCCTTCGAGTATTTCCTGGATCTGGTGCGCGGCCTCAAGGTGCGATTTCCCAAGGTGCACGTCAAGGCCTTCACGATGGTGGAGATTGCCTATTTCGCGCGCCGTGCCAGGCTGAGCATTGAAGAGACCTTGCTCAAGATGCGCGAGGCGGGCGTGGATTCAATGCCTGGCGGCGGCGCGGAGATCTTTTCGGCGCGCGTGCGGTCGATCATCTGCGACCACAAGATCGACGGCGACGAGTGGCTGGATACGGCGCGGCTGGCGCACAAGATGGGCTTCAAGTCGACGGCCACGATGCTCTATGGCCACGTGGAGAACGATGCCGATCGCGTCGACCACCTGCTCCGGCTGCGTGCGCTGCAGGATGAGACAGGCGGCTTCCAGACCTTCATTCCGCTGGCGTTTCATCCCGAGCACACGCCGCTTGACCACCTGCCGGTGACGACGGGACTGACCGACATCCGGCAGATTGCCGTGAGCCGGCTGCTCCTGGATAACTTCCCTCACATCAAGGCCTACTGGCAGATGATGACACCGAAGATTGCGCAGATCGCGCTGCGTTTTGGGGCGGACGATCTGGACGGAACGGTGATTGAAGAGAAGATTTACCACGATGCCGGGGCAAAGACTCCGCAGGGAATGACCCGCCGTGAGCTTTGCCGCCTGATCGCCGAGGCCGGCCGCGTGCCTGTCGAGCGCGACACGCTGTACCGGCCGGTGCAGCGGACTGAAGACAGCTTTGTGGTGACTGTCTAGGTGTATGTCGGGCATAGCGTTTTGCCAAGGAAGATGCAGCGGTTTGCAGGTCTGCCGTTCGATCTGGAGCA
>JBMFHB010000081.1:0-14197 GCA_049977045.1 Occallatibacter sp. | reverse complement strand
GCCGCAAACCCCTGATGCCGCAAACCGCGGGGCAGTGCTCACTGCCCCGCACCAGCCGCCTCAAGTGCCCACATCGGCGTAATCGCTGCCCACATGAAACGGAATCGCGCATGGTTCACGGAAAAGAGAAGGAAACGAAATGATGCTAATGATTCGTTCATCTACTCGTTTCTTGACCTCATGTGGGCACCCTGGCTACTGTAAAAGCAACCAGCGTCGCTTCGCTCCGACGTCCTGCCCACATCACCGTAATCAGGTGCCCACATCACTGGAATACGCAGAATGTTGGTCCGCGTGCCCACGCGACCGTGGAGAATGTCCTGGACCCGATCAAAGAGAGACTTTGAGATCAATGCCTCATGATTGCCGAGATAGGTCTCGCCGCTTGCCATAATGCGCATCACGCCGGTGTAGAAAGGGTTACGGAGGATCGTGTGCAGTCCATTCCGAGTGACCTTGCCCCCCGTATGGTTCCGGAGGCCCCGGCGGTAGAGTTCCTCCATGAGCGTAGGGATACTCCATTGACCTGTCCCGTAGAGATCGAATGCCACTTTGACGAGCGGACCTTTTGTAGGGTCGATGGTCTTCGCCTTCCCGGCACCTTGGTCGAGGTAGCCGATAGGGGCACGGAGCGGATAGAAGCCCTGCTTCAGGCGTCCGTAGATGCCCTTCTTCGCTTCTTCCCTCAGGTTCCTGATGTAATCCGCTGCCACGACGGCTTGGATATCGGCAGAGAGTCGTCCGCCCCGTGAATGAAGGTCAAGAGATTCGTTTGCAAAATGCACTTCGATGCCTTGATCGATGAGTTCGCCAAGATCGGCCCAGTCTTTGAGGTTCCTCGCACTTCGGTCGATCTTGTGGATTACGACGCCTTGCGCCGTGCCTTTCCGCAGTTCCTTGAGCATCGCATTCCAGATCGGCCTGCCTTTCTTTGCCGCCGTCTCGCGCTCTTCAAACCATCGGGTGATCTGGAGACTGTTTTTTGAGGCGTGCCGTTCGATGGCGCTCTTCTGTTCCGGGAGGGATACGCCGCGCTCCCCCTGGCGGGCAGTGGACACCCGGATGTAGCCAAAATAGTTGTTCAGAATAGTGGTTGGTTAGTTTGTTTCGGGAATCGACCTTTCCCTGATCCTAGAGCTCATAAGCATTCCCGTCAAAATTTGCCTGCGCATCTTCTATGATCTCCCAGGCGAGTTCCAGATATCGATCAAGGTTTTCCACGGCAATCCGCAGCTCTTCGTCCGTGAGCGCCGGATACAAATCCTTAAGGTCATCATCCTGCATGCAGGAGAGAATACGCGGCGCATAGGGTATTCTCAAGGTGAATGAAAATGCGTGGAAGGTGGAATCACAAATCTGCGACGGGATGGTCAACCAGCAATGGAATGCTTATCGGTAGGTTTTCTCGGAGCGTATAAGGACGGCGGAAATCCGTACCGTTATAGTGATGCGATCTATGGTAAAGATGATCCGGTAGGGACCGACACGCTTGCGGTAGCGGCCCTTCCACTCATGACCTTTGAGCGGTTTTACGTCGCCGGCCAGAGGGTCGATCTCCATCTCGTCAATCGCACGCTCGATGCGCGCCTGCCGATCACGGGGAAGCTGGCGCAATTCTTTGATGGCTGCCGCGGAAAGCTCAACGGCCCAGTTCATGTTTCACCGTGCGCCAAGGCTTGGATTTTCCGGTGTGCAGTTCCGCTTCGCCCCGGCGCACTTTGGTTGCCTCGCCCGGCGTGAGCACCACATCAATATCCACCAGCCTCTTGGGTCGCATCTGGAGATTTCCCCGCTCAGCCGTCATCTCGACAAAATCGCCCTCCTGGAGCTTAAGCGCCTCGAAGACCCGTTTGGGGATGACGACCTGGCGGCGTTGTCCAATACGGCTCACGGCAACAGACTTTGTTATATTTCTGATTTCCATACTTTCAGCTTAACGGATATACGGAAACTGTCAAGGGACATTCTTGCGTCTCGCGCAGAAATTGCCCCCTATTTTTAAGGGCCAAGGGGCCTATCATGGAACCAGGCCGTTCGACGGGTGCGGACCATTGAGGAGCAAAGGTGGCTTGAAGCGATCCACACAAAGGTCGCATTGCACGCCCCGTGCTCGGGAAGGACGAACGGTCCGCATTTTCCTTGAGGCCATTTCCGCTATTTACAATCCCAGATTTCTGAAACAATCCGGACAGAAAGCGGCGCTCCCTAAGCAGCCGTGTGGCACCCGGCTTACAGCGCATTTTTCTCCGCCTACCATTTCTCCGTCACGCGCGTAGGATGAGACGACGCTTCGATCCATAAAGGTCGAATCGAGGCGCATTCACAAACGCCAGAAACCCCATTTCCACCAGACATGCTCGGTCCGTTGCCGTATATCGGCGGCAAGCGCGTACTTGCGAAACAGATTATCGCCCTCTTCCCGGAGCACACGACGTATGTCGAGCCGTTCGCCGGAGGTGCGCAGGTCTTCTTCCGCAAGGAACCATCCAAAGTCGAGGTGTTGAACGATCTCGACGGCGAGATGGTGAATTTCTTCCGCGTTTGCCAGCAGCATTACGAGGAACTGCTTCGCTATCTCCGTTTCATGCTCGTGAGCCGGAAGTGGTTTGAGCTGCTCCAGGCAGCCGATCCCGCAACGCTTACCGACATCCAGCGGGCCGCCCGGCACCTGTACCTCTTGAAGAACAGTTATGCGGGACGCGTCCTCCATCAGAACTACGGATGGAGCGTGGTGCAGCCGTCGAGATTCAACCCCGAACGGTTGCCGGAGACCATCGAAGCAGTTCATACGCGCCTCGCACGGGTACAGATCGAATGCCTGCCGTACGAAAAGGTGCTCGCCAAATACGACCGCGCACGGACGCTGTTCTATCTCGACCCGCCGTACTATGGCCGCAAATTCTATCGCTATAACTTTGTGACGGCAGACTTTGAGAAGCTCGCGGAACGCCTCGCTACGTTGCATGGCAAATTCGTGCTGTCCCTGAACGACGTCCCCGAGGTGCGCGCAATCTTCAAGGCATTCCACATTAAGGGGATCGACCTCTCATATACCGCGCAAAACATCCCTGGCCGCCGCTACCGCGAAGTGCTCATTACGAACTTCTAAAGCTCCCGCCCAAAACCCTGTCAACCGTATTTGTTTCCCGGTGTTCCGTGAGGCAACTTATTGAATCTGATGGCATTCGCGTTCCTCCGCGTAAGGGTTTGTTACCGATTCTGACACAGCCCAAAACATACTCGACCCATGAAGCGATTCCTGGAACATTTCGTGGCTTCTTTCTGGAACCGCCTGCTCGGGCGGCGGCACGCACGGCAGGACAGCGGCGGTATGGTCACGCTCGGATCGCAGGTTGTGGATGACGAGGTGTCGCGACGTCCCATCGGACTGAGCCCAACCCGCCGCGCCATGCATATCGCGTTTCTCGGAAAGACGGGCACCGGCAAGAGTTCGCTCCTCAAAAATCTCTGCGTGCAAGACATCGAAGCCGGACGCGGGTTCGTGTACTTCGACCTGCACGGCGATGCGACACCGTTTCTCCTGCGCGCCATCGCCGCCCGCGAGTGGAAGCAGCAAACGCACCTGAGCGACCGGCTCCTGGTCATCTCGCCCGCTGACCGGGAAATGTCGGTCGGCCTGAATCCACTCGAAGACGCGAAGTTGGATTTCGTCCGGATCGCGGAGTTTGCAGAGGTCTTGAAACAGCGCTGGGGACTGGACCACTTCGGCGCGCGGACGGACGAACTGCTGCGCAATGCGCTGTATGTCCTCGCGGCGAACGGCTTCACGCTCCTTGAACTCGCGCCTCTTCTCACGCACCCGGGGTTCCGCGCCACCTGTCTCAAGGCTGTCCCGAACGCCGAGGTCCGCCACTACTTCGAGTCCCGTTACGGGCAAGTGAGCGAACCGATGCGCGCCGTGATGCGCGAGCCGATCCTCAACAAAACCTCGGCATTCACCGCCGATCCGCGCTTCCGTCACATCGTGGGACAAACGCAATCGACGTTTTCAATGCGGGAGGCGATGGACGAGGGGCACTGGGTCATCGTCGATCTTCCGAAAGGCAGCCTGGGTGAACAGGCGCTCACCCTGGGGAGCCTGCTCTTCACGGTCATCAAAAACGCCCTCTTCACCCGTACGCGAAAATCGCTCTTCACCGTGTACTGCGACGAGATCCAAAACCTTATCGCGTATTCGAGCGACGTGGAGACGGTACTCTCTGAGGCCCGCAAGTTCGGCGTCTCGGTCGTCTCCGCCAACCAGTTTTTGGATCAGTACCCGGCCCCTATGCGTGCGGCGATTCTCTCCATCGGCACCCATGTGTTTTTCCAGTTGTCGAGCGTCGATGCCGTGACAATCGCCCAGGCGCTCGATGGCGGCAAGTCGCTTGCCGAACGGCTGAAGAACCTGCCGCAGCGCCACTTCATTCTGAAGAGCGGTGCCGACCACTGGGTGGAAGGCAGGGTGCCTATGGTCGCGGATTCCGGCACCAACTTTACCGACCTCCTGAACCGGTCCCGCGCACTTCGCGCCCACCCGCGTGCCCTGATCGAACGCGAGATTACGAAGCGGCATGCGGCGCTTACCCGCACAACCGACGAGGTGCTCCATGACTGGGACTGACCGTGGCGCGAAAAACAGCAGGCAGCGCGGCCTCATCGTGCAGGTAAGAGACCTGCGACTTTTGCGAGAGCTTGCCGTCATGCGCGTTGCCGACCGGGAGCAGGTAAAGATCGCCGCCGGGTTCGGATCGACGACGCGCGCGAACACCAGGTTACTCGCCCTCACCCGCGCCGGACTACTCCGGAGATTCTTTCTCGGTTCCGGCGGCGGACGGAAAGCGCTCTATGCATTGTCCGCGAAAGGCGCGCAGCTCGCCCAGGTTCCCTACCGGGGCCCACGGCGACGGCAAAACGAAATGCTCATCGCCGACTTCTTCGTCCAGCATCAGCTCTCCGTGAACGCCATCTACTGCGGCCTGAAATTTGGGACTGTCCCCGTTCCTCAGACCACGTTCGCCACCTGGCTGGCGTTCCATGAGCCACTCGCTGTCGGACTCAGTCTCATCCCGGATGGCTATGTCGAGTTTGCGACGCCTTCCGGCATCGACGCCTCGTTCATTGAAGTCGATCTCGGCCATGAGGGACTTGCAGTCTGGAAGGAAAAAGCCCGGCACTATGTCCAGTTTGCGCTTTCGGGCGATTACGAACGACGGTTCCGGCAGCCCCGCTTCCGGGTGCTCGTGCTCGCAAATTCCGAACGGAGATTGCATACGATCCGCGCTGCCGTTCTTGGGGTCACGCAAAAGATTTTCTGGTTTGCCACGCTCGGGGCCATCCGGGGAGAGCAGTTTTTTGCTCCCGTGTGGCTTCGTCCCGTGGGAGATACCTCTCAACCATTCTTCAAGGAAACACCATGAAGTACTGTTACCACTGCGGAAAGATGACGGCGGGCGAACCGCTCTTCTGCGGCACCTGCGGCAGGACGTACGACGTGAAGCTCTGCCCGCGATTGCATGTGAACCCGCGCAGCGCAGAGGTCTGCTCAAGGTGCGGCAGTCGCGAACTCTCGACGCCCCAGCCCAGGATTCCGATGAGCCTGCGACTCTTGGCGCTCATGATCCGGCTGGGCCTTGGCCTCCTGCTCTTCTATGCGTCCTTGAGCCTTCTCATAGCACTCCTGCGCACGCGGGAAGTCCAGCAGGCCCTGGTCGCTTTCGGCATGCTCTTGGCGGGCCTCTGGTGGCTCTGGTCGAAACTACCCGATTGGTTCCGGGAGGCCCTTCGTTCTTTCTGGAAATCAAGGAGTCACAACGATGACGACTGATGGGAACACGGAAGAGAGACGCATATCAGGTTTCGGGAACGGCGCAAAACCAGTCGATTCATTGAGGTTTCCGCATGGTCCCCTCGGGCAGAACTACCCGCAGGATTACCCGCAGGTGCGCGATGCCCTCGGCGAGCCGCTTGGGATCCGCGAAGCCGCTGGGATCCTCGGGTGCTCGACGTGGACCGTGCGCCACCGCTACCTGCCGCAGGGACTGCCGCACTTTCGCTCTGGCCCTCTCGGCAAACTGATTTTCTTTCGCAACCAGGTCGTCCAATGGATTCTTCGTGAGCAACGAAAAGGAGATTACTGACCTCGCTTCTGCGGGGAAGGGACGTGAAGATGTTGCAGACGGCCATCAAAGCGATGTTCAGCTCGGCGACGGATATGTGGGAGACGCCGCAGGTGTTCTTTGATCGTTTGGATGCCGAATTCGGCTTTGAGACCGATGTCTGCGCCGTACCACAAAACACAAAGTGTGCTCGCTATTTTACCCCGGCGATGGATGGACTCACCCAGCAATGGAGCGGCGTCTGCTGGATGAACCCGCCGTATGGCCGCCAGATCGGTGCGTGGGTGAAGAAAGCATATGAAGCTTCCCTGCATGGAGCCACGGTTGTCTGTCTTCTGCCCGCCAGGACCGATACCGCGTGGTGGCACGAGTACTGCATGCGTGGCGAGATTCGTTTCGTGCGCGGCCGATTGCGATTCGGTACGGCGCAAGCATCCGCGCCGTTCCCATCCGCAGTCGTCATCTTCGGGCCACAGCGCTTTCGACGTTTGCGTGCTATGGCCAATACCGCAGCAAGTGTTGCAGCGAGTGCTGCCCGTACACACCAACAAATGAAAGGAGGGAAATAACCATGTCGCTCTACAAGCGCGGCAACAAGTGGTGGGCCTATGTGTGGATCGACGGCGTTCGTCACCACAAGTCCACCGGCACATCCAACCGGCGTCAAGCCGAAACCATCGAGCGGCAGTTCCACGATGAGCTGAACGAAGCTCGCCACCGGCTGCCGCAGGTGAAGCCCACGATGACGTTCGGTGAACTCGCAGCACTCTTCATCGGAAGCGGGATGGGGAAGCCTCATTCGCTTGACCGGCTGAAACACCTGTTGCCTGTCTTCGCCGACATGCCGCTCATACAGATCAACACTTCGGCCATCAGGAAATATCGGCAGGAACGCCACCGCGAAAAGACGCTCACCGCCGCTACCGTGAACCGCGATCTCTCCGTCCTGCGCCGCGTCCTCTATTGGGGCGTCGAGGAAGGATACCTTGCCGCGAACCCCCTGGGGCGGCTGCGCATGGAGCGGGAACGCAGGACCAAGCGCCCGGTCATGAGCCTGCGCGAGGAACAGTTGCTCCTTGCGGCCTCACCCGCACATTTGCAACAGATCATTCTCTGCGCGCTCCACACCGGAATGCGCCGGGGAGAGATCCTCGCACAACGCGTTGAGGACATCGACTTCGACAATCGCATCCTCTACGTCACCCACTCCAAAACACCGGAGGGCGAAGCGCGTGAGATTCCGCTTACGAGTCGCCTCTACGAATTACTCCGCCCGTATCGTGAACGGCGCGGCCCGGTCTTCACCTATCACGGCAGCGCCATCAAGATCGTGAAGACCACGTGGGCATCGAGCCTGCGCAGGTCGGGCATCCGCCACTTCCGGTTCCACGACCTGCGCCATACGGCCAACACCCGCATGATGCTCGCCGGGGTGCTCCAGGAGGTACGCCGAGAAATCCTCGGCCATACGTCGCAGCGGTCGCGGGACGTGAATGACCGCTACACCCAGATCGAGTTACCGGAGAAGCGCGAAGCCATCCACAAACTCGAGGTCTGGCTCGAAGGCCAAGCGCTTTTGCTCAACAGAGGAGAGGCAACCCCGTTGCTTCTGAGTTCAGGAGAACAAATCACACCCAGAAAGGAGGGACCATCAGGTGACGGAAATCAACATGCAACCCCAGCCACATGATCTCGATGAGGCGATCCGCCAGCGCGTTCTCGAACGGGTCAAGGGTATCAACACGAAACTCTTGGCTCGGCTCGGAACGGTAGCGGAGGACCTCGACGCAGGGGGCCACCGCGCCGCTCTTGGCGGACTCGATGGCATCGAACGGCAGGTCGAAACCATGCGCAGTCTCTTGCTCCTACTTCCGTAGGAGTCCAGCTCTTTCACCTCTAACCCATAACCCACAAGGAGGAGTTATGACACCACAGAAAGCAGTACCTATCACACCTGAGTCCACGGGCCGCAAACCCTGGATCAAGAAGACCCCGGTCGAGGTCGTCCTCGAACAGATCGGCAAACAGGAAGAAAAAGTTGCCGGGATGCGCGAGGAACTCGCCCATGAGGAACGTGAGCTTGCCAAACTGCAGCAGGCCCGCAAGGTGCTCGAAGCGCAGTAACAACCAGGGAGTTGTCCGCAGAGGACAGCTCCCCTTTTTTCATACGACGACGGAGGAATGTATGCGAACTACCACGCACAATCTGCATCAGGGCAAGCTGAAGCCGCGCCAGCTTGAAGCCTTGGCCTTCTACCTTGGTGCGCACGGCATCGATCCCGCACCGGTCCTCGAAGAAATCGAAGCGCGGTTTGCAGAAGAGTCATCGGAGGAAAAGCAGGAACCGCTGCGCGCGCTCCATGCTCTTGAGGCCAAACTCCAGCAGGTACGCCAGGAAAAGCCCGAGGCCGAGTCCCTCTGGCAACGCGTCCGGAAGGAATACGGTGACACGCCACCGCCGTATTTCCATGCGATCCTCACGGCAGCCTTCGCCTTCTTTGCCCTCACGCTCGACACGCTGTTTCTTGCGCCCACGATGGATATTTTGAATATCGCCGATCCGGTACTCCAGTATTTTGCCGCTGCGGGTCTCGCGGCGCTCTGCACGGCCTACTTTGAGTTGACCGGTTTCCTTTATGGAGAGGCAAAGAATGCTTGGCCGAAGCGGGTGACGGCACTGGCGGCTGGCGGCATCGGCGTCGTATGCCTCACGGTCTGGGGACTGCTGCGCGGATATCAGCTTGGATTTTCCGCCGTCCTCGCAGGGAACCCCTTGGGGCAGTTCCTTGCGGCGCACCCCATACTTGCGTCGATCTTCTACATCTTTATTACGCTTGCGACGCCGGTCATCGGGGCCACGGCGCTGCTCTTCGGATGGACCGAAATATCGCGCGCCCGGAAGTGGCGAAGGGTGCGGAACCGATTCGAGACGCTTCGTGCCGCTGAAATCCGGCTTGCCCGTGATGTGCAAACCGAACAGGAACAGTTGGATCACTTCGATAAACGGAAACAAGCGCAATGTTCGGAATGGCGGGCGATCTTCACCCAGTTCTATGAGCGCGGAGAGAGAACCGGCGCGTGCCGCGAAACGCGCTGGTCGGTTCTGCGCAAGAGCCTGCTTGGCGGACTGTGCGCGGCCCCGCTCGCTTTCTTGGTCCCCCTGGCATGGTTCCCGGCGCAGGTGGCCATCCCTGTGATTCCCGGCCTTGCCCTCTTTACATATTTCAACCATCGCCGCCACCATCCGAGCCAGGAACGCTACCTCGCGCAGGAGAACACCCGCTTCGCGGTGATTCCCGATGCGCCCCAGCCGCGTGAACTGCCAGCGCCGCAGCCACGCCTCTTGTCGAAAGGAGACCAGTAGTGACTACTGTCCGCATCGCACGGCATACCGTTTTCTTCTTGTTCACACTCCTATCCGCCTGTTCTCATCGCGTGCCGGAAGCGACCATTGAGGTCATTGACACCAGCGCGAGCATCACGCCCCGCGCGGAGCATGCCGCACTGGGCGCGGTACAAGCCCAGATCGGTCGGATGCAACGCGGAGACATCCTGGTCCTTATTCCTATCACTGGGGACGCGGCCAATGACGCCGGGGGACGCGTGCTGCGCATCTCCGCGCCTACCCGGCGCGAAGCGTATGACACCGACCTGCGTCGGTTTCAGGAACAATCCCTGAAGCAATTCTCCGCATGGACCTCATCCCTCGATCCGCATCAATCTCGCACGGATATCCTCGGCGCACTTGATGCTGCCCGGCAGGAGATGGTCTCACTGCCCGCACGAAGCAACCGCAGGCTCATTGTGGTGAGTGATTTTCTCGAAGATGACGGTACCTATCGTTTCGTCTCCTCTCGCTCGCTGGCCAGTCCGGTGCGCGCGCGTGAGCTTGCCATACACCTTCGCGAGCAACACGGTTTCACGATGCGAGGCGTGCCACTCTGCCTTGGCCGCCTCGAAAGCAGCGATTTAGCGCCACTATCTGTGCAGCGGAAGAACGCCGTCCAGGCGTTTTGGTCGACATACTTCGCCACTGGAGGTGGGCCAGCCGAAATCCAATTCGATGGCACGGGAATGCTTGCCGACATGGAGCACGGCTGTTTCGGCGAGTAACGATAACGCATATTTCGGGAGGAGTGGCACTATGTGCGGATCGAATTTCATGCATGAGTGGGTGGCCCTCACGGGATCGGTCACTATGATTGCACTCATTCTGACGGCCTTCGGGCTTATGCTCGGCATCATGAAGCCCGCCGACGCCCTGAGGCGCGTTGGGGCAATCATGGGCATCGTCATGCTGTTGCTGGTGCTCCCGGCTGTCCTTGTAAACGTCTGGTCGGACATGTCCCTTTGGCAGCGACTCGGTCTGGCTGCGCTGGGGATTGGCCTTTGGCAATGGCGGCAAACGCGCAAGGAATTTCGGAAAAGGTGAAAGGAATGAGTTCCTGATTGAAATCTGGTGCAAAAATGAACTGACCAATTTTATCGATTAGCTGTCTCGGGAACGTGCGAATTGTGCAGTCTTTCTTTACACAACCCATTCATTTACCTATACTTCAGATGACCAAACACGACGATATGCCCACGGCCACACCCGCAAATTCCGAATGGCTTACCCGCAAGCATCTGATCGATGGCAAGCTGAAAGCCACCGGGTGGCGTGTGGTTCCGTTTGCGCCGGGAAAGCCTTTAACCGCTCTTGATCGGTGCGCAATCGAGGAATTCGAGACCGCAAACGGTCCCGCAGATTATGCATTGTGCCTTGACGGTCATATCGTCGGGATCGTAGAGGCCAAAAAGCTGACCCTTGGACCGCAGAATGTATTGTCCCAGGCAGAACGTTACTCAAAGGGCATTCCACAACCGGGATTACAGGTAGGCGCGTTTGGCGTTCCTCTGCTTTACTCGACCAACGGCGAGGTGATTTGGCACCATGACGTGCGGAATCCGTTAAACCGTTCTCGTCAGATTGCGCAGTTTCACACACCTGAAGCCGTGAGCGAAATACTCAATTTCGATCTGGACGCGGCTATTGCGCGACTGCGTGCAGTCCCTAATAAAAGTGCCAAGCTGCGCCCGTACCAGCGTGAGGCAAACGAAGCCATAGAGCAGGCAATTGCAGACCGCAAGCGGGCGATGTTGGTTGCAATGGCAACCGGCACGGGGAAAACCTTCATGATGGTGAACGAAATTTATCGCCTCATGAAATCTGGTGTTGCCCGGCGGGTGCTATTTTTGGTGGATCGCCGCGCGCTGGCTGCCCAGGCCGTTCGCGCCTTTGGATCGTTTGATGCCGACCAAGGTCTGAAATTCGACAAAATCTACGAGGTCTACAGCCAGCGATTCCAGAGAGAAGACTTCGGCGAAGACGAGAAATTCGACCCCAAAGTTTTGCCGCAATCATATTTGCAGACTCCGAAGCCCGGAAATGCATTTGTCTACGTTTCCACGATTCAGCGGATGACGATCAACCTGTATGGCCGTGAGGCGGTAATGGGCGGAGAGGAACCCATCGATGACGATGCCGAAAAGCTCGACATTCCAATTCACGCATTTGATTTGATCGTTGCCGACGAATGCCATCGAGGCTATACCTCTTCTGAAGTCGCGCTGTGGCGCAAGACCTTAGAACACTTCGATTCCATCAAGATAGGCTTGACGGCCACGCCAGCCGCGCACACGACCGCCTATTTCAAAGACACGGTTTACCGCTACGAATATGAGCGTGCTGTGCGGGAAGGTTTTCTCGTTGATTACGACGTGGTAAAGATCCACTCCAACGTGCGCATGAACGGCGTCTTCCTGAAAGAGGGAGAGGAAGTCGGGATCATCAATCCTGAAACCGGCTCCAAGAAGCTCGACAGCATCGAGGATGAACGTGCCTTCGATGCCTCGGCGGTCGAGCGCGAGATCACATCCCCAGATTCGAATAAGAAGATACTCGAAGAGATCAGAACTTACGCGCAAGAGCACGAGCAGACGTACGGACGGTTCCCCAAAACACTTATTTTCGCCGCAAACGACCTGCCGCATACCTCCCATGCAGACCAATTGGTGGACCAGGCGCGTGATATTTTTGGCCGAGGCGATTCCTTCGTCCAGAAGATCACCGGAAGCCCGACGGTTGACCGTCCGCTTCAGCGTATTCGTGAATTTCGCAACCGCCCACATCCGGGCATTGTCGTTTCCGTGGACATGCTGACCACCGGCGTGGACATTCCAGATTTGGAGTTCATCGTCTTCCTTCGTCCAGTGAAGTCGCGCATTCTATTTGAGCAGATGCTTGGACGCGGCACGCGTAAGGGCGAGAAGTTCCCCGACAAATCGCATTTCGTCGTCTTCGATTGTTTCGACGGCACGCTGCTCGAATACTTTCGCCAGGCAACCGCCATTACCGCCGATCCGCCGACCAGCGTCATGCGCACCATTCCGGAGATTATCGACGACATCTGGGCGAATCGCGACCGCGAGTACAACATCCGGTGCCTTACCAAGCGGCTCCAGCGTATCGACAAGGAAATGCACGGAGACGCGCGCGCAGACTTTGCCACATTCGTGCCGGAAGGCGATCTTGCCGCCTACGCGAAGAACCTGGGTGCTTCGCTCCATAGAAACTTTGTTTCGACAATGGACTTGCTACGGAATGCGGACTTCCAGCGCCTGTTACGGGAGTACAAACGCAAGCCACGGGTTTTCTATGTAGCGAACACTACAGAAGACGAAGTTTCCTCAGAGTGGCTCGTCCGCGGTTTGGACGGCAAAGAGTACAAGCCGGACGACTACCTGACCGCCTTCTCGGAATACGTCGGCACCCACCAGACCGACATCGACTCCATTGCGATCCTGTTGAAGCATCCCCAGGACTGGGGTCCGGATGCCCTCAAGTCTCTCCGCGAGAAGCTCGCCGCCGCGCCGCAACGATTCACCGAACCAAACCTGCAAAAAGCATTTGAGCTGCGGCGCAACAAGGCGCTGGCCGACATCATTTCAATGGTGAAGAATGCCGCCGACACGCAGAGCCCTCTTCTTACCGCAGCCGAACGCGTTGACCGGGCCATTCAGAGAATCACGAGCGCCCAAACCTTCACCAAAGATCAATTAGTCTGGATAGAACGTATCCGCACGCACCTCCAGGGCAACCTTTCCATCGATCAGGACGATTTCGAGAGCCAGCCGATCTTCAGCGACTTCGGCGGATGGGGGCGCGCCGTCAAGGTCTTCGGCAACCGTCTACCTGCACTGATGCAAGAAATTAACGAGGCCATTGCAGCATGAGTGATATTGTCCAAAAACTTTGGGGATTTTGCCACACACTCCGGCATGACGGCGTGGATTATGGCGACTACATCGAGCAGCTTACCTATTTGCTCTTTTTGAAGATGGCCGAAGAAAAAGGAGTGGATATTCCCAAGGGCTGTGATTGGGCCACACTGAAAGAACTCTCTGGGACCGATCTGACCGACCACTACAACGAGGTACTGCGCAAACTGCGCTCCGCCGATGGACTGCTCGGCGACATTTTCACCCAGGCCACATCGCGGTTTACCAACCCAATCAATCTCCGCCGCTTGATCGACATGATCGACGAGGAGGAGTGGTCCTCGCTCGATGTGGACGTGAAGGGCGCGGCTTTTGAGGGGCTGCTTGAAAAAGCTGCCAGCGAAGGCAAGAAAGGCGCGGGCCAATACTTCACGCCGCGCGTTCTCATTCAGACCATCTGCCGCTTGATGAAACCGGACCCGCGCGGTCGGAAGGACTTTACCATTGCTGACCCTGCTTGCGGCACCGGCGGTTTTTTGATTGGTGCCTATGAGTGGCTGGTTGCCGAGAGCAAGGGCGTCTTTGACCGCGCCGACGCAAAGCGGATACGGACCAAAACATATTTCGGCCAGGACCTTGTTGCGCGCCCGCGCCGTTTGGCATTGATGAATCTTTACCTGCATGGCGTTGAGCCGCACATCTACCTCGGCGATACGCTTTATGAGCCGGACCGAGGCGAGCGCTACGATGTTGTGCTCACCAATCCGCCCTTTGGCACCAAGGGGGCCAACCAAGCGCCAGACCGCGAAGACTTCACG
>JBMFHB010000080.1:0-14715 GCA_049977045.1 Occallatibacter sp. | reverse complement strand
TCATGAACCGCCGGATGCCGAACGGCACGTCCGGTGGTGTGGGAGGACGGCGGGAGTGATCCCGCCTCCTACCCGATTGGACGGCAATCCGCATTGGTTCGACGAAAATCAACTCGCTCGAATGCGCTATCATGACTCACCTGTCGCGTATAAAATACATTCCGGAGATGGGCAGGCAGATTCGCGCGATGGAAGTCAGGACAAACCTTGCGGAGTTGCGAGCCCGGCGCGGGATGAGCGCCGCGCAGTTGGCTGCAATGACCGGCGTAAGCCGTCAGACCGTCTACGCTATCGAAGCCGGGACCTACGTTCCGAACACCGCCGTCAGCCTTAAGCTAGCCCGCGTCCTGGACACCAGTGTTGAGGAGATCTTCAGGCTCGAAGCAGATGAAAACCCGGCGGAAGAGATCGCGGAGGCGCTGGTTCTTGCTTCCTGCGGCGGCATTGAGCCAGGCCAGCCTCTTCAGCTTTGCAAGGTGAGCCACAAAGTGGTTGCTGTCGCTCCGGAAGATAGCGGCCATGGCTTGCCACAGGCAGACGCTGTCCTGTTGGGGTTCCGCCGAAAAGGGAAGCTTGCACATGCGGCGCGGCTACGGATGCTGGCTAGCACATGGAAGGACTCACCCCGCATCCTGCTGGCCGGCTGCGATCCCAGCGTCTCGTTTCTGGCGCACGCGCTGCAGGCCCGGAACTGCGAGCTTGTGGTTGCCTACGAGAACAGCACACGCGCGCTGCAAATGCTTCGAGAGGGGCTCATTCACGTGGCCGGAACTCACCTGATCGACCAGACCACAGGAAAAATGGACTTGGCGGCGATCACTCGCGGATTCCCCAAAGGCGCCGTGGCGGTTTTCTCCTATGCTGTCTGGGAGGAAGGAATCCTGACCGCGGCGGACAATCCCAAAAGTATTCAGGGAGTGGCCGATCTTGTGCGCAAGGATGTGCGCTTTACGAATCGCGAGCCTGGCGCCGGCTGCCGCAGACTGCTCGACGACCTTCTCCAGAAAGCGGGCATCGAACCCCGGCGGATTCGTGGATACGACGACTTTACGACGGGGCACCTGCCAGCGGCTCGTCTCGTGCGCTCCGGCAAAGTCGATTGCTGCATCAGCACGCGCTCCGTGGCTCGGGCCCTGTCTCTCGGCTTTGTTCCCCTGGCCAAAAAGCCTTACCACCTGGTGATCCGGCGTAGTTATTTGAACCTGCCGCCGATCCAGACTCTCCTCGAAACGCTGGAACGCGCATCCTTCCGCCGCGAAGTGGAGGCTTGTACAGGTTACGGCATGCAAACTGCCGGAGACCGGATCCTGTGACGCCCATTGCAATCCCAGCCTCCGGCCCGAAGAACGGGCGAAGGGCTGGTGCTGCAGGAGGCTCTTCAACCTCTCTATGCCTAAAAACTGTAGCGCATATTGACGAACCAGTTGCGGCCCTCCTGGGGATAATCCAGCACCTGGTAGTAGTTGCGGTCGAGAATGTTCCTGATGCCTGCCTGAAAGCTCGCGCTCTTATACACCGGAATCCTTCCGCCCAGATCCCAGATGGCGAAGTTCGACATGGGGAAGATCTCGTAGTAATAGGTGGCATGACTGCGCGGACCCACCGAGAAGTCATCCACCGCCCGGTTGCCGCTTTCGTAACGAAGCGTCGAGTTCAGCTCCGCCTGCAGGGGCAGATGCAGTGTCGCCATGGCGACTGCTTTGTGTTTGGGAAGGTCGGTTGCCGTCAGACAGGTGTTGTTCGCGATGGTGGTCAACTGTGTATTGCCGCCCGCGCCTTCCACCAGGTAGCCGCCGCCGCACGGATAGTCGTATACCTGTTGCCCTGCGAAGGTAAATCCGTCGATCACCTTGTCAATATAGGTGTAGTTGGCGTCGAAGGTCAGCCTCTGCACCGGCGTCGAGCGCACCGTCAGCTCCAGGCCTTCGTGGATCTCATGACTGGCGTTTTCGTCCATGGTGCAGGTATAGGCGCTGCTGCCGCAGCTTCCGTTTGCAGGCAGCAGCGAAACTGGCACGGGAATCGATTCGATGGCGTCCTGCAGATCGCTGCGGAAGAACTCCAACTGCGCCACAGTTCTGGCCGCGAAGGGGCGCGAGTAGCCGATCTGCCAGTTGTTTGAGTGCTCGGTCTGGAGTCCTGGATTGGGCAAACCAATGCCCATGCGGTAGGAGTACATCTCTTTCAGGCTCGGAAAGCGGCTTTTACGCGCAAAGCCCACGAAGAGCCGTCCTGCATCCTTAAACGAGTAGGAGACCGACGCCTGGGGATTGTAGCCCCAGACGTGCGGCGTGCATCCCGCGTAGCTTGTATTCGCCGGATCCGAGAGACACGTAAATGGCAAATTGTTGTTGCCGGTGTCGGTGGCCTGTAAGCCATCTAGATGATCAAAGCTCATTCCGGCCGTAGCGGTCAATTGCGGCCTGAAGGTGATGATGTCCTGCAGGCCAATGGATGAAACCTGCTGCCGGTCGACGGCAGACTCGGGTCCGAAGGTAAAGTCGCTGTTCATCGGAACCTCTCGATGCGTATCGTCCTTGAAATAGAACGAAGCGCCGATCGCGTTCCGCCGCACCGCCGTGCTGTCGAACTCTGTCGAAAAGCCATCGGCATGATCGTCGTAGAGCGTAATAAAGCTGGTATTCAGGTTGGCTACCGTGTAGGGAAGACCGTAGTAGAAGTACATCAAATTTGGATACTCATCGTAGAATATCCGCGTCTTCAGTGAGTTATCCTTCCCCATTATCGTGTTGGAATGAAAGTAGTAACTTGTCTTATCCCAATAGCTCCAGGTTCGGTAAGAACTCTTGAAATAGCAGGTCTTTGCTGTGGCGCCAGCTCCGCATCCTGTTTGTAGCAAAGGATCGTTACCCGTGGCGAGCGGCATGTTATCGCGCGCCTTCTGGTTCAGATAGCTGAAGACATATTGGCCTTTGCCCTCGGGCGTCCAGCCGATGCGTCCGGAGTATTTGGCATCGTGCGAGTTGGAATTGTTCAACTGGCGGGTAGGCTGCAGTGCATTGGTGACGAATCCCCCGGACAGAGGAATGTACTCGGCCTGTTGCCAATCCAGCGAGCCCTCTACAAAATACTCTTTCATACGGGATCCGAGTAGTAGTGACGAGAGGAAGCCATCGCCGCTGTAGCCGCCAGTCATCATCTCACCCTCGTACCTCTTTCGCGGCTCCCTGGTCACAATGTTGATGGCGCCGCCCACGGCATCCGGTCCAAGCAGGGGCGACGAGAATCCCTTCGCCACCTGTATCTCGGCGATGTCGCCTGTCGGGATCTGCCGAAAGTCCAGCGTGCCGTCGTACGGGTCGTTCATCAGGATGCCGTCCACATAGAGCGGCACCTGCAGGTAGGTGAAGCCATGAACAGAGACCATTTCCTGATTGCGTCCGCTATATAAATGCTCGATCGATACGCCGGGCAGGTTTTCCATCGCCAGAGCAGCGTTGTACTCGTTGTATTTGACGATCTCCGTCTGATCAATTGTGTCCGTCATCGGCGAAATCCCCTCTGCCGGAGCTGTCACGTTCACCGTCACCATGCCGAGGTGAAAGGGGTGGTCAGGGTCGCGACTGACGATCGCGGTAATCACGCGGTTCAGCTCCTTGATCTCGGCGGCTGCGGATTTTGCAGTTAGCGGTTGTGGCGGAGCGGGCGCGATGTGCAGCTCGACTCCCGGATGGTCTGCGATCCAGCGCTCGACCTGATCGCGAATCTGATCCAAAATGTTCCGCCCGGCTGCAGCCTCTGCCGGCGACATCTTATCGAGAAGCACAAGATCCTGCGCCCATGTCTGGGAACTGCTCGATTGCGCAGCCCCACTGTTAGGCGCGGCAATCACGAAACAAAACAGAATGGCGGGCAGCCATGTCTGGAACAAACACCTCATCGTCAGTTTCTTCATCGTCAATCTCTTTCCTGAGTGGCAATCCGCGGCCTCTGCCGTCTTAACCGCAAACGAGTGGACAGCGATGAAACCCCTCGGAGCCATCGCTGGATCAGTTGGTTTTGATCCGCAGTGGTATGTCGTTCAAACAAGACATATGGATGTGTTACATGACAATTCTATTTGAACACTCCAGGATAAGAAAGGACGCCTCGCTGTGATCGCGATCACGGATGCAGGCGGCGGGGGCAGGCTGAAAATGGAGCGGTAAGGGTCGTTTTTGATGGGCGGGGCTCTCGTATAAATGACAACCAAGTGGAAACTGTATGATGATCTGATCGCATCGGTGCCGGAGGATTCGATGGTCTCTGGCTGTCTGGCCGGTCTGAGCTGGTTTCTCGTCCGTTCCGCCGGCGTGGGCGTCGCCATGCGTCCGCGGGAGGGCGATGAGGTCGTTCCCATGGCCGGCAGGCTGGCGGGCAGAAAGACCCGCGAACTGGCTCAGCTGATCAAATCGTGGAAGCCCTACGAGGCCGCGCTGGGCCTTGCGGCCATCAACTCCGTTCTCAACGCGCCGGACGCCGCTCATCGCAACTGTGGCGATCGGCTCGATGCCTGCTGCAACCAGGATGTCTTCACCGTGCTGCTCGACGAGCTGCGCGGCAAGCGCGTCGCCGTCGTCGGCCACTTTTACAACATGGAGCGGGTTGCGGCAATCTGCGACCTGTCGATTCTGGAGCGGATGCCGGAAGCCGGCGACTGGCCCGACCCGGCCTGCGAGTACATCCTGCCCGAGCAGGACTTTGTCATCATGACCGCAACCACCCTGATCAACAAGACCATGCCGCGCTTGCTGGAGTTGAGCAAGGGCGCCCGTATTGTGGTTTGCGGGCCCAGCACGCCGCTCTCACCCATCTTTTTTGACTATGGAGTTGAGTTGCTCGGAGGGTTGATCGTCGAGGAACCGGAGCGCGTGTGGAACACCGTGGCTGAAGGCGGGCGCCACGAGCTTTTTCGCAGCGGCTCGCGCATGGTGATGGTCTCCCGTATTCCGCTGGCGGCACGGGTATGAGCACTGGCCTGGCTGAGGCCACTCGCCGCGCGGATCTGGCCTCTGTGCGGCGAGCGCGGCTGGCACTGATCGCCCTGCTGATCACGATGTTCGCGGCGGCTGTGGCTTCGTTGCTCTACGGGCGATACACCATCCCTCTTGCGACCTGGTGGAAGGTTCTTCTGCATCGGGATGCGACCGGCAGTGCGGCTCTTGTACTGCTTCAGGTGCGCATGCCGCGCGTGTTCGCTGCGCTCCTGATTGGCGGCGGACTCGCGGTCTCCGGCGCGGCGTTTCAGGGCCTGTTTCGCAATCCCATGGCCTCGCCCGACATTCTGGGGGCCTACGCCGGCGCCGGATTTGGCGCATCGCTCGGAATTCTGCTCGGCTTCGGCATCGCCGGCATTCAGGCGCTTGGCTTCGCGGGCGGACTCATCGCTGTGCTGGTGGTCTGGGCGATTGCCAACGGCCTTTCGCGCTGGGGCGGCGATCCAACGCTGACGCTGATTCTGGTCGGCATCATTATGCGCGAGGCGGGAATGGCCGCGATTCGCCTCACCGAGTACGTCGCCGATCCGCACGGCAAACTCGCCGCCATCACCTTCTGGCTTGTCGGAGGATTGGCCGCCGTCGATCTTCACGATCTCAAGTTCGCTGCGGTGACTATCCTGGCTGGTTCCATCCCCATGTTGCTGTTAAGCTCGCAGCTCAACGCCATGAGCTTCGGGGATGAAGAGGCCAAGGCCCTCGGCGCCAATCCCTGGCGTGTTCGCACGGTTGTGCTGCTCTGCTCGGCGATGATCTGTGGCGCGGTCGTTTCCATCGCCGGAATGGTGATGTGGGTCGGTCTGGTGATTCCCCATCTGGCGCGCATGATCGTGGGCGCCAACCACCGCGCGCTGCTGCCCGGATCGTTTCTGCTCGGCGCCACGTACCTGGTGCTCGTCGACGACTGCGCCCGCGGCCTGTTCACGCTGGAGGTGCCGCTGGGCATTCTCACCTCACTCGTCGGCGTGCCGTTCTTTTTGTATCTTGTCTACCGAACACGGATGGGGCGAGTATGACGCTCACACTCGAATCCGTCACGGCGGGCTATCACAAAAAGGCGGTGGTCTTCGATGCGTCGCTCTCGCTGGCCGCGGGCGAGGTTCTCTGCCTGCTGGGCGCGAACGGCTGCGGCAAAACCACGCTGCTCAAGACCGCTCTCGGCCTCATTCGTCCGCTTGCAGGCGAGGTGCACATCGAGGGCGAGGACATTGCGCGCTGGCCCCGTGCCCGTCTGGCGCGGACGCTCGGCTACGTTCCCCAGGCGCATACGCCGCCCTTCGCCTTTCGCGTGCGCGACGTGGTTCTCATGGCGCGCCTCGTCCACAGCGGCGTCTTCGCCGCGCCGCAGGCCCGCGACTACGCGATCGCCGACGAAGCTCTCGACCGGCTCAACATGCGCGCCTTTGCCGACGCGCTCTACACCGAACTCAGCGGCGGCGAGCGCCAACTGGTGCTGATTGCCCGGGCTCTGGCGCAACAGGCGCGATTGCTCGTCCTCGATGAACCGACCTCGAACCTCGACTTCTCCAATCAGGTTCGGGTGTTGCAGCACATTCGGAAACTAGCCGCCTCCGGCTTCGGCGCCATCGTCACCACGCACTATCCCGACTTTGCTTTTCTGGTTGCGACGCGCGCCGCACTGATGAAGCAGGGCCGCATCCTGGCCGCGGGAAGCGTCGAAGAAACGCTGACTGAATCTGCGCTTCAGGAGGCCTATGGCACACCCTTGCGCATCGCCGACGCCGGCCACGGAATGCGCGTCGTCGTTCCCAGGCTGGAATCGTGGAGAACCGATGAAGACTAAAATTGCCTGTCTCGCCGCCGCAGTGCTGCTGGCCTGCGGCCTTGCGCCTGTTGCAGCTCAATCGCCGCGCGCCACCACGCGCACGTTTGTTGACATGGCCGGCCGCACCGTCCGTGTTCCCATGCGGATTCACCGTGTTCTCGGCATGAGCCCGGTTGGTACGGTGCTCATCTACACGCTTGCGCCTGAGATGCTGGCTGGCTGGAACTATCAACCAGACCCCGGCGAACTGGAATTTTACAAGGAGCCATATCGCAGCCTGCCCGTGCTGGGAGGCTGGTTCGGCAAGAACAGCACGGGCAATCTCGAGATCATTATCAAGGCGCATCCCGATGTCCTGATCTCGATGGGCGACCCGATGGGACTCGCGACGGCCGAGCGCGTTCAGATGCAAACAGGAATTCCCGTCGTCTACCTTGACGGCAGCCTGCGGAAGCTGCCCGAAGCTTACCGCAAAGCGGGCGAACTGCTCGGCGTGCAGACTCGTGCCAACGATCTTGCCGCCGAGTGCCAGCGCATTCTCGACTCCGTGAGCAAAAGGGTGGCCGCGATCCCCGCCGCCAAACGCCGCCGCGTCTACTACGCCGAAGGCCCCACCGGACTTGAGACCGAGCCCGGCAACTCCATCCACTCCGAGGCGCTCGACTTTGTGGGTGCGGTCAATGTGGCGCAGGTACCCAATCAGCGAGGTTACGGCCACACGCCTGTCTCCATGGAGCAGATTCTGCTCTGGAATCCTGAAGTCGTGATCTCCGGCTACGATCACTCCGGCAAGCCTGGCGTTCCCGGCGACTTTTACCGCTCCATCTGGAGCAATCCCTTGTGGCGCCACGTGCAGGCGGTGCGCAACCGCGAGGTATATGAGGTTCCGCAGTATCCCTTCTGCTGGATCGACCGGCCGCCTTCGGTCAACCGCATCATCGGCATTGTCTGGCTCGCCAACCTGCTCTACCCTGATGTCTTTCATGACGACATACGCGCCGTCACGCGCGATTTTTACAGCAAGTTCTATCACTGGCAGTTAACCGATGCGCAACTGAACCAGCTTCTGGCCACCGCGGCAAGGAGGTCCAAATGAGCGATTCCAGGCTTACTCCCGTCACGATCCGTCCCGTCGGCGTTGTCATCTCGCCGCTCACGAACTTCGACTAGATCCCGAACTACAGCGAAGAAAGCACCATCCTGATGCGCCGCGACCTCCTGCCGGGACTGACAGGTCTGGAATACTTCTCGCACATTCACGTTCTCTACCACCGGCATCGCCGCGAGGAGTGGAGGCGCCGCGCCAGAATTCCCGAAGGCGCCGAAGCGATGACTCTGCCCAGTGCGGGCGAGCGCGTCGCGAAGATCCCATGCGGCTCATTGCCGAGATAGGGTGTTACCGTCAACTGCGGCGGACATGCCCGATCGATGGCGTACCAGCCAAAGGCGGTCAAACATCCTCGATGTCCTTAAGTCCAGCAGCGTATGGCTCAGCCACCACCACAACACCCTCAGCCTCATCGGCGTAGCAACTCTGAACCGGCGTTCCCTGCGCACACGTAAATGGAGTTTCGATCCAGCCGATCGGCCGGTATTCAATGGCCGCAATCCTGCTTTTTCCGTTCGCGTTCAACCTCTGCCTCACAACTTCCATCTTACGTTCGCGTCTTCCGTCGGAGCCACAGAGAATCGCGCATGATTCTTCGCCGTACTGGCTTTAGAATCGAAGCATGTGCGGAATTGTAGGCTACGTCGGATCGAAAAAGGTTGTCCCTGTCATCATCGAAGGGCTCAGGCGGCTGGAGTATCGCGGCTACGACTCGGCAGGAATTGCCGTGGGCAAGCCGGGAAGCGCGAAGCTGGAGGTGTGGCGCGCGCCGGGCAAGCTGAGCAACCTCGAAGGCATCTTGCGCGAGCATCCACCTGAAGGTACTTTTGGCATCGGCCACACGCGCTGGGCTACGCACGGCCGTCCCACAGAAGAGAACGCGCATCCTCACCGCGACTGCACGGGCCGTATCGTGGTGGTACACAACGGTATCGTTGAAAACTACCTCGATCTGAAGCGCGAACTCATCGCGCAGGGCCACAAGTTTGTCACCGAGACCGACACCGAGATCATCGCCCACCTCATCGAGCAGGTGCAGAATGAAGCTGAAGCCGCAGGCAAGCCGTTGCTGCTTGAAGACGCAGTGCGCCGCGCGGCCAAGCGTCTCACAGGCGCATTTGCGCTGGGCGTACTGAGCGCCGCGGAGCCCGACAAGATTGTCGCCGCGCGGCTGGGACCGCCGGTCATCATCGGCGTGGGCGAGGGTGAAGCGTTTGTCGCCAGCGATGTGCCCGGCATCCTGCACCACACGCGCAACATGTACTTCCTCGCCGACGGCGACATGGCCATCCTCACGCGCGAGGGCGTCACGCTCACCGACTTCGATGGCCAGCCCGTCAAGCGCGAATTGACGCGCGTGCAGTGGGATCCGATCCAAGCGGAAAAGGGCGGCTACAAGCACTTCATGCTCAAGGAAATCTGGGAGCAGCCGCGCGCCATCACCGATACCACGCTGGGCCGCGTCTCGCTCGATTCCGGCAAGATCTTCCTCGGCGAAATGGAGATCCCGGACGAAGAGCTTGCCTCTGCTTCCAGCATCAACATCGCGGCCTGCGGCACCAGTTGGCACGCCGCGCTTACAGGCAAGTACATGATCGAGCGACTCGCACGCCTGCCTGTCGATGTGGACTACGCAAGCGAATATCGCTATCGCAGTCCCATTCCCGACCGCAACGCTCTCGGCCTGCTCATTACGCAGTCCGGCGAAACCGCCGACACGCTCGCCGCGCAGCGCGAGATGAAGATGCTCGGCTCAAAGACCGTCGCCGTCTGCAACGTGGTTGGCGCCATGGTGGCGCGCGAGGCCCACGGCGCCATCTACACGCACGCAGGACCGGAGATCGGTGTCGCGTCAACCAAAGCATTTACCGCTCAGCTCACCGCCCTGTTTCTGCTTGCCATGAAACTCGGCCAGCTCCGCGGCCGCCTCGACAATGAACAGTCGGTCGCCTATATCGAAGAGCTTGGCCGCCTGCCCGCAAAGATCGAGGAGGTGCTGCGTTCGACCTCCACGCAATGCGAACAGCTCGCCAAAGAGTTCTCCACTGCTCGCGATTTTCTCTACCTCGGCCGGGGCATTCACTTCCCGATCGCGCTCGAAGGCGCACTCAAGCTCAAGGAAATCTCCTACATTCACGCTGAAGGCTATCCGGCTGGCGAGATGAAGCACGGCCCCAACGCACTCATCGACGAGACACTGCCGGTCGTCGTACTCACCACGCGCGATGAGGCCGACCCGGCCTCGAAACTGCGCTACGAGAAGACACTCTCGAATATTCAGGAAGTGACGGCACGAAGTGGGCGCGTGATTGCAATCGCCACCCAGGGCGACGAGACGATCCGCGGCCTCGTGGAGCACGTGATCGCCATTCCACCAGTGCCGGAGCTACTTTCGCCTCTCATCGAAATTGTCCCACTGCAACTGCTCGCCTATTACATCGCCGTCCGCCGCGGCTGCGATGTGGACCAGCCCCGCAACCTGGCCAAGAGCGTGACGGTGGAGTAAGAGTTTGCACGCTGCCCGGCAGCTATCCAGATCGCAGTTGCTACCCCTTTCGAGGCCTCGATCATCATGGTAGAGTCTGCCCGCTCCCTTGCGTTCGGATTCATCCCAGGCGGCCGCATCAACTCCACGCGCATGATGCGGCACGAACAGAAGGGCACTCCGCGCTTCGCAGGATTCACATCGCCAATCCTCGACGGCGCGGTGCAGGAGTCGCATGAACCCTGACGTTTCGCTGACGATTTGTATCGGATCATCCGGCGAATGGATGTGGGTTGATGCTGTTCCACAAGCCCAGGCCAGAAGCGTCAGATTCCCTCTACCAGAGGCCCGCGATCAGTAGAGCGGCATACACTGTCGAGAGCATCAGCGCCTGCAATCCCACAGTCTTCAGCGGCATCTGGAGCGAAGCGGGATTCTTCTGCCGTCTGAGGTCGTAGGCATAGCCGGCGGCGGCAAGCGCCAGGGCCAGAGCGATCCAGGCATGCCTGAAGATCGCGGCCGCAAGAGATGCGCACAGCAGGAACCCCAGCGCGGCCTGAGCTGCGCGGCGAAACTGCCGGCTCGGGGCCGTGGCCTTGCGGAGGGCAATCCGCGCGTCGAGCCGTGCGTGGACGACGAGAATTCCCGCGCTTGCCTGCATCGCCATCAGAGCCCAAAGCCACCAGCACCAGGGCGCGATGGCGCCAATCGCAGACGCGCATGTCGCCACAGAGGTCGAAGTCAGCGCCGCTGCGCTCGTAATCTGGAAGAGCGTCGAGCGTTGGCGATTCTTGAGATTGACGGCGACCGCAATGCAACCGAACGCTGCCACCCCCGCGCCCACTGCGAGAAAGATTCTGAGCGGCCAGGTCGCAAGCAGAACCGAAACGCTCGCGATGAGAATCGCGCTCCAGCCGGTGAGCCAGCGAACGGCCGCTGAGGTTTCAGGACTTCTTTGCTTCCAGACAAATTGCTGCCGCATCATCACGACAGCAGGATCCTTTGCCGATATCGCGGCAAAGGCTGCCGCAAAGACCGCAAGCTCGCTCCAGCGCCACGCGCGAGCCAGAAGAGCGGCACTGAAAATCGGTGTGAGAAGCATCGCAGTCGCCCCGTGTTCGCGCGGAAGATACACCTTGGTTCGGCTCGATGTTTTCGTCGGGATCGTCTGCGCGAGCATTTGCATGATTGACTCTCAGAACCTGACGCGCGTCACGGCTCTATTCGGCCGCCGGACGTCTGAAACTATAAGAATACCGGCAATCCGATTCCAATCGCAGCGACTTTCGTCACAGAAATCCCGCCGTGGAGCGATTTGCCAGGATATGCGCGGCTTGCTGCCGCTCAATGACCGCCATGCCGCGCGCAAAGTTTGCCGAACCCTCATGTTCCGGACATTCCATAGCCGCATTTGCTCTGGTTTTCCCGTGCGCTGTACACTCATGGCGAGGCTTCCCATGCGGATCCCGCAAATGCAGTTGTGTGCGGCGCTGCTGATCTTCATCTTCATCCCCGAAGCGCGAGCGCAAGTGCAAGGCGGTTCTTTGCCCACGCCTACCTTTCGCGTCTCGTCCAATCTGGTCTTTCTTGACGTAACGGTGCTCGACAAGCGTGGCAATCCCGTCGTCAGTGGACTCACCCGCAACGACTTCACCATCACCGAAGACAAGAAACCGCAGCGCATCTTTTCCTTTGAGGCGCCGCAAGTGCATCGAATGATCGCCGGGGATAACGCCAGTGGAAAGGCTCCCATCACGATCATCGTCCTCGACATGCTGAATTCCAGCTTCACGGACTTTGCGTTCATTCGCTATTCGGCGAAGGAATTTCTGATGAGGCAGCCAGAACAACTGTCTATGCCGACAGAGATGATGGTCATCGGAAACGATACGCTGGAACTGGTACAGGGATTTACATATAACCGCGCCGACCTTCTTGAAGCTCTCCATCATCTTCCACCGGCGATTCCTTACAAGGAAATGAACGGCTTCTTCTTCTGGGATCGCTTTCAGCAGTCGATCGACGCGCTGCAGCAGATCGCCCTGCAGAGCAAGGGTGTGCCGGGGCGAAAGAATGTCGTCTGGGTCGGCCACGGCGGGCCCAATATCACCCTCATAGGGCCCGATTTTACTGGCCAGGACATCGCAGACCTGAAGCAGTATGTGCATGACACCACCAACATGCTGGTGGATTCGCGCATTACGCTCTATGTCATCTATCCCGGCCTCAAAATGCACCGGGACATGACAATCAGCATGATGGACTCGGATATGGACATTGGCGACGACGACCCCTTCAGCGGCGATATCAACTTCGGCGTCTTTGCCAATGCGACTGGCGGAAAGCTCTTCTTCAACCGCAACGACGTTGACAAGTTGATTGCAAGGTCTGAGCTTCTGGGCTCGGAGTATTACACGTTGACCTACCAGCCTCAGGATCGGGAAGACAACGGCAAATTCCGCCGCATCCGCGTGACGGTACGCGATCGGAGCCTGCGCGTTGTTACCAAGGCCGGCTACTACGCTCCACAAAGGTACCAGGTCGACGATCCCCGGCAGCAAACCATGACGAACCTCGTCGAGGCATCTCAATCCAGCATTCCATTCAAGGCGCTTGACGTTCACGTGTCCAGCATTGTGCGTCATCCCGACACCAATTCAGCACAGTTGACAGTGCAGTTGCGGGCCATGAATCTCCACTGGCTCCTGGGCGACAGCGGCAAGAACTCCGCCAATCTGATTCTCGCTGCAGTCAGCTTCGACAAAAACCGCGATGTGCTCGCCTCGAAGATTTTGCAGGAAAATCTCTCGCCGCGCGAACCCCAGGCCGGCACCCCGCTCAATGACGTAGCCAATGTGCTCACAACGATGCCGATTACGGTCCGCATCCCGCGTAAGACGCAAAAGGTGCGCGTGGTTGTGGAGACGGAATTGGGCGGCCGGATTGGCAGCGCCGAAGTGGACCGCAAGTTGATCGATGCCGCTCCCACAGCGCCTACTCCCGAACCAAAGCTCATCACGCCACAGCGCCACGACACATTCCGTCCGCCCTATGTGCGTCCCGCGCCCAAGTAGATTCACCAGGGGATTGCGAGAGATTCTTTTGTTTACGGGATTGCCTTACTGTCCAAACATCGCGCAGCGAATCACGCGTGCAGCTTTTTCTTCACCCTCATGGGAAGAAATCATCAGATTGTAGAGATTCGGTTCGCGCCAGTTCTCGCCAAAGATCCGCTTTAGATATTGCGTCCGCTCCGCATCGACGGTGTGGATGCGCCGCTCAGCTTCATTTTCGTCCATGCCCGACCGCTCGCGCACACGGCGTATCCGGTCGGCAAGCGGCGCATAGACGAAGACATGAAAGACATCCGGCCGCGACCGCAAAATACACTGCGCGCCGCGGCCCACAATCACGCACTGGCAGCTTTCGTAAGCCTGCTTGACAATCTGCCGCGTGAGCTCCGCCATGCGCTTGTCGTCGAAGTTATCCTTGATGACGACGCCAATCGATACCGCCGCGCCGGCGCGAACCGCATTCTGCTTCATGCGGGCGAACATGGATTCAATACATTCGTCGTGATGCTTTACCACGTCGGTATCTACGTGCGCGGCGCAGGCAATATTTTCAATCAGCTCGCGGTCGAGCAGTCTCCAACCCAATTCCTTCGCCAGAATGCGCGCAATTCCCGCGCCGCCGCTGCCGAACTCCCGCGTGATGGTCAACGCCCGATAGTCCATCGTAACCTCTTGCTTGGCACAATTCCGTAGCGCGCCGAGATCAATGATTCCGTTCGGCGAGTAGCTTTCCACGCGCCACAAAGCTACATGCGACCTTCACAGGAAATTCCGCCCGCTTCGGTGTGACGACGGCGCGCAGCTGCGCATTTCCGTTTATCGTAGTCTCTTCAGCGCGAAAATTCCTTCACTTGCTCCCCCCCCCCAGGTGACTGACGCCTTCCCGCGTGGCTTGGATCGGTTTCCGGCCGCGTTGTAAGGTGAGCGGGGCACGTTTATAGGACGCCGTCTTTGGGCGGGATCTGGATGTAGGAGCCGCCGAGGTAGCTGTAGATGCAGCGGCCGTTGTCGATGAGGATGCGGATGGCCTTCTTGCAGTCATCCTTGCCGCACTCGGCGTCGCCGTGGCGGGCGATCATCTCCTTGGTGAGGTCGCCGGCCTTGAGGTTTTTCTTGCCCATGCACTCGGCTATGTATTGATACATCTCGTCCGCTAAGGTTTCCACGGGAACTGCCATCGTTGTTATCCTCCTGTTTCGTTTTTGATTGGATTAAGAGCCACAAGCTGGCGCAACTTTTCGCGCAGGCGCACGACTTCTCCGACG
>JBMFHB010000079.1:0-14948 GCA_049977045.1 Occallatibacter sp. | reverse complement strand
TCGTCGCACAAGCTCTTCCGATGGCCCCCAATAGGGGCAGCGGCGGTCAAGCGGATTGAGCACGATGTCGCCGCGGCTCTCATCGTAAAACCGCTCGATGAACTCGCAGGCCGGGTCGTAGAGAATCGCCGAGTGACGGCGCGCCTGAATCTGGCGGAGCATCTGCATGATGATCGTCGTCTTGCCGCTGCCGGTGTCGCCGATGATCTCGAAGTGCTGGTCCTCGGCGCGCAACGGCACGCGAAGCAACTCGCGGCTTTGATCCACGCGGAGGCCAATGCCCGTCCCCTGAATGGCCTTGTTGAACTCCTTCGGCGTGACCAGAACCGGGCCTTTGAGACGCCGCCCGTACTTCATCTCCTTGCGGCGGCGAATGTCCTTCGGGATAGAAAAAGGAAGCTGCAAGAGTAACGCGAGTGCGCCGAATGACAATGGTCATTTGAAGATGTCGATGAGGCCCTGGCCGTCATAGACCTGATGCTGGAGGTAGCCATTGAGTGCAGTGTTCTGGAAGACGGTTGGAGCACTCCGGTAGAGGTATTCCATGCCACGCCGACGTGCGGCATCGGAAAGCGCGAGCGGAATTGGTTTGGCGTTCGACTGCAACGTGGACCCATCTTGAACATCCTCTTCACGGGCGTAGCTGGCGCGTCTCTCCTCGTTCGCGATCAAAAGGACCTGGTACTTTCCAGTCGAGCGAATGGTCGGGACAATAGAGGTCTTGATGTACGTCGGAAGGTAGAACCGCTCCAGCGGCGAGAGCGCAAAGGCGAAGCGCAGATACACGAAGAGTCCCGCCGCAATCACTGCAAGACAGACTGCGCCAAGGGTGTAGATCGGCTGATGCGGCGGCCAGACGATCGTCTCTTTTCTTCCCCACTTTGAGTCAGGCATGGTCGTCCTCCTTGCGTTCTGCAACATACTGCGCGATGACCTCACGCGCGGCGCGGTGCTTATTGGCCTTCACGTTCTGGAGCAACTCCTCGTACTGTTTGGAGTTGATCCGTTCGCCGCAGAGAACCGGCGTCAGCGCATTGGTCAGAAACAGTTGCAGTCCGACAATCTCGGTCATCACATGCCTGAGCGAGATTGCCTCCGAAGGCGATCTTGCCTCGCGCAGCAACACGTCGCGGACCCACTCACCAAGCCGGACACCGCGCGATGCGGCGGCACGTTCCAGTTCGCGAAGTTCCGGTTCCGTCACCTTTGTGCTCGCCGTGACGGTGCGAAACTCGCGGCTCAGGCTTTGGTTGGCATCAGCAATGCTTGGTGTCATCCAGACCTCATTTCGTCTGTTTACTCAAAGCGCTCTGGAGCGCCCCGCAAATCGCAAATCGTTCGCATCAAACAAGTAGCTCTGGAGCGCCCCAGAGCGCTCGGCAGCGCCCTCCAAGGGGTGGAGTGTCGAGATAAACCCGGTGCGCAGCACCGAACGGGCTCTTGATCGCTCCACCCCTAGCTCCGCGGGCGCAATTCACTGGCAGCCTCCATGGTTCTTGTAGGTTTGGCAGGCTGCTCTGTCGGGTCTGTAGCACCATTCTGTGGCGCACGGCGGATACGAAGGCTCTGGGTCGCATGCGCGGCTGCGGGAGTGCGTAGAAACTCTTGGAACTCGCGATCCTTGGCGAAGACATAAGCCAGCGCCTTGTCCACGACCTCATCAGCAGAGGCATGAAGAAAGCTGGCATACTGATCAATCTGCTCGGCTGTAGCCTCGTCGAGGCGGATCGAAGCCGTGATCTGGCGGGTTTGAACGATCTCAAGCAATGGCATAATCGGTGTCCTTTCCGGTTGAATTGTGGTGGGAATGCGAGAGTGGATTCGCTTCGTAAACCGTATCGGAATAGAAGCTCTCTTTGGCGCGGTTGTAGCCGTTCAAACGGAGCACTTCGCGGATGATGCGGCGGCCTGGCTGCCGCTCGACATGCACGACGAAATCGACCGCTTCGCCGATCTCCGCTTCCACATCGGAGAATGTGGCTTGCGCGTGGCTACGCATAACCAGATTGGCGAAGCGGGAGACTGCCCTGGCCGCCGAGTTGGCATGAATCGTAGCCAGGGAACCGGCGTGGCCGGTGTTGAAGGAATCGAGCAGCGTGCGCGCTTCGATTCCGCGCACTTCGCCCAGGATGATTCGATCCGGCCTCCAGCGTAGAGCGGATTTGAGCAGGTCGTCGAAGGTGATGTTTGCCTTGAAGGTATCCATCTGGCATTCGACGGAGAGAATGTTGGGCTTCTGAATGTGCAGCTCAGAGGTATCTTCGATGACCACGATGCGCTCATCTTCGGGAATCGTGTCGGCAAGAATGCGCAGCAGTGTGGTCTTTCCGGTACCAGTGCCGCCGCTGATGAGCAGCGTCTTCCCGGCGGCGATTTGCTCGGCCAGAAACTCCGCCAGCGGTCGCGTCAGCGTGCCGCGAGCGATGAGGTCATCGACGGTGTAATGGCGGCTGGTGAACTTGCGAATGGTGACGGCAGGCGTGGACTTGACGACCGGCGGAATGACCGCCGCAAGGCGGCTTCCGTCCGGGAGCTGAGCATGGAGAACCGGGTTGTTCTCATCCAGTTTCTTGCCAAGCTGGTTGGCAATCACTTCGAGGCCTGTGCGCAGTTTGCCGGCGTCAAAGCAGACAGACGCATCACGGCGCAATATCCCGTCCCGCTCGTACCACCACGAGGCATCGGGATTGCCCATGATCTCGCTGATGCCGTCGTCGAGCAGCAGTGGCTCGATGGGGCGGAGGAATGGAAGGATCAGGTCAAAGCTCATCATCAAAACTCCGAGCGGGTCTCACAGCATGGAAGCCCAGCGTCCGCTAGGCTTCTGGGTATTGAGGAAGAGGCGTTAAGCCGTCTCTTCCTCGGGGTTGAAGTCGGTGTTGTCCGTCTCTTCCGGGGCGGCCTTCTCGGCGCGGTCGAGCTTCAGAATCGAAGCCACGCGCACCTCCCAAACACGCTGTTTGGTGCCGGTCTTCTTGTCCACGCGCTCGCGGCTGCGCAACTCGCCGTCGATGGCCAGATGTGCGCCCTTCGTGAGCGTCTTCGCGTACTCGGCGAGCTTGCCCCAGACGATGCAGCGATGCCACTCGGTCTGGCCCTTGTATTCGCCCGTCTTTTTGTCCTTGTACGAGCTTTTGGTGGCGAGCGAAAGCACGGTGAAACTAGCGTTATTGGCGGTGTGGGTGATGGCGTTTTGGCCAAGGAAACCGATGAGTGAAATGCGGTTCTGATACATGGTGAAGTCTCCTGAGTTGAATTCCCGGATTGGCCGGGCCACTCCACGGCGAAGCCATAGCGAGGTGCCCGGCTCCCAAGTGCCAAGCCGCGCATTCTGGAGCAGGGGCCCAGACTTGCTCTGGGAGAGGAGTCCGGAAAGCAGAGCGGCGACGTGCCGCAGGGCGACGGAATTGGACCGAAGCGTGTGACCGGACAAGCAAGGGAGAAACACGAGAGACGAACGCTTCATGGCCCGCAGAGAACGAGGCATTCCCGGTGCGCCAACGCCACGTCGTAGCCAGCGCAATCTTTCACTCGACGCCCAGACAAAAGAAGACCGAGGCAAAGGGCCAAGAGCTTGCATCGCGTGTAGGGCTACGCTCCGCAGGCCGCGATGAAACGGGGGGCGTAGATGCCGATATGTGTTGCCGCGTGGGGACATGATGCGCGCCTCGTGTGGGATTGGCTTCGATGGAGATCCATCAACTGAATGCTTGGTCGGCCCGGAAGCGCACGATGGTCAATCCCAGAGGATTGACAGCCAACTCATTGTTCTGCACGTTTTCGCGGAAGACATAGGTCACGCTGGCGGTCCATCTCTCCCGCTTGAGTTCAGAGTGATCCGCCGGATTCGTGTACACCTTCTCGAACTCAATCTGCGCCGAATAGGGCGACTGCCGCAGATCGTCGAGCACGACATTCTTCACCTCGACATCGACAAACGGAAGCGAGCTGTCATTCCGGTACGACTGGATGATGTTGTCCTTCTGTTCCTGAGCAATCACTGCGTGCTGCACATCACCATTGAGGAAGTAGAGCGCGTTGGTGTGGTCGCGTTCAATCGTGAAGCGATTGCGGCTGAAGTACAGCTCCGCCCAGCGCGTCAGGTAATACTTGTTCTCCGCCTCCTGCGGGCGGTATTGGAAGTTGCGATAGTCAATCGCTTCCGCCCGGCCCACGTCGTTGATGCGGATGATGAACGGGTGCATCGAAGCGAGCGCTTTCTGGCTTTTGAAGACAAGCGCGGCGAGCGCAAGCGCAATCACGGCAAGCACCAGGATCGTGACCTTCAGATAGGTGTTCATCACAAGCGACTCGCCATACTGTTCCAGATACCGTTCCGCCGCGCGAGTGATCTCTGGCGAAGGTTTCGTAGCGGTGGTCATCGTCTGCCTCCTTCAGCTCAACATTGCTCGGGTAGCGAGCGAGGCTGCGATGCCGGTTCCGGCATCGTGGCCTCCGCTGTGGCCAGAGAAGATGGATGCGGTCATAGCAGGAATTTTCAGAATCAGAAAGATGTTGACGATTACGAGAATGACAAGCATCGGAAAATTCTGGACGAGCGCCTTGGGATCAGTGAAGTCCACAAGGTTTACTGAATACCGCATGTAAATCTGGCCAAGTACGCTCATTGTCGCTGCGGCCACGACCTTGTAGAAGCTGAAGCTGAGATACGCCCGCAACCATCCCCAGAACAGAAACTCTGTCTTCTCAAATACCATGAAAGGTATGAAGAGCGGCCCAACCATTCCAACGATGGAGACGGCGACAGCGCCATAGGCGATGATGACGGTCACAAGCGCAGAGAGAACGGCTAGCGTAAGTTGCGTCGAGACGAAAGATAGCAGTAGATAAGGGGCTGTAAACATGGCAATACCCGGGCCGGATTTCGTGAGTTGGGCTTCAATTGTATTCAGCATCTGCGTGGTCGTATCGCTACCGATCAGGTCCACAACGTTCCCGGTGCCGCCACGAACAAAGCCTTGCAGTGAGTAGCCGATCCCCGGAATACTGCTGTCGTAGAACTTGACGAAGGCATAAGCGAAGGTGATCAGCGTAAAGAAGTTGAGAAACTTCCCCATGTTGAACCCGGGACCGCCCTGAGCTGAGGCCAGCGCCTCCTGAATGCCGAACCAAACCATCATGATCGTTGCCAGAGCAATGACCATGTGCAGCCCGATGGAATCAATCGACGGAGAGACTGTCTGGGTGAGGCTATCACAAGCATTCGTGATCCAGGTCAGTAGTCCCATAATTACTCCTTCCGACGCGATCAGTAGTGCAGAGCCTTTGACACAGTCTGATTTGTCTCACTGTCGGCCTTGCTGATGTAGTTCGCCTCGTAACCATTTGCGGCCTGGAACAGCTCCTTCATCTCATCCTGCTTCTGCTTCTGGCCGACCAACTGCTGGAGGCTTTGTGCCTGCGCTATCTGATTGCTTTCCTGTTGCGTGCGGAGCTGAATGAGCAGGGCTTGATTGATCCGTTGCAAGGTCGCCAACTCCGTCTGCTGGGTTGGGTCTGTGGAGTGGCTCGCCTGCTCAAGATTGCTGATGTCGGACTCTCGCTGGACGGCATTGGCCCGGATAGTTCCAAGAGTCTGGAGTGTGGTGGCATTCGCGGCATCGCTCAGGTCTGCTGTCGCGCCCTGCGCCGCCAGTTGCTGCTGGCCCTGCGGACTCAGGGAACTGTATCCGGAAATCCGGCTTGTTGTCGGAACGCTGACCTGCTGATTGCCGGCCATTGCTCCCGTCCCCGTCGTTGCAGCTTCGATCCACATTTGTGTGTTGCCATAGGTGTTTGCAGGCGTGGTAACGGAAGTCCACATCTGACGCCCCATGTTGCTGTACCCGCTATAGAGCATCTGCGGCGCGCTTGCCATGCGCTCGGCTAGGTTGTAGGCCGCGATAACATTCTGGGTTGTCTGGATGGTGGTTGTGTAAAGTTGCTCTGCTTGCCATATCTGCTGGAGCGCATGGGCTGATTGTGTCGGGTCGAAGACAATACCAGAACCGAACTGCGCGCGTGCCATGCCGGTTCCAGCGAGGGCGACGATCATCGTGGTCAGAAGGATTCGTTTCATGTGCGTTCACCTCATGTTTCCCTTGAACGTATGCGTAGGGAGGAGCAGAGAACCGCAGTTAATGTGAAGAGGCGTTCAGTGCGGCCGCCCAAGCTTGCCCCGCAGCAGTCTTTCTCGCCTTCAGATCCTGGCAGTGTGGACTTGCAATCCGGGTCTCCTGCGCTCGTGCTTGTTGCTCTGTTGCTGCCTTCTCTTGGGCGGTCGGAACCTTGCCAAGCAGGGCGTTGTTTATGGAGCTTGCATTCTCGCTTTGGGAAGGATCAAAGCATTCTCTGCGATATTGCCGCTCCAGATCGTTTGCGATCTTGCCGAGCCGTGTCGCTTTTTCCTGGTTGCTTTCGCAGCCTGCTATCCAAAGCGTCGCGATGATGATCGATGTGACGATGAGTTTGTTTTTCATTGGATCTCCTCAAAAGGTCTCTGGGATAGTGTGGTTGTCGTAGGCCGGAAGCAGCATGTCCTGCGTAAAGTAGACCTTCACGCGATGCCCTTCCCGGATGGTGATGGTGGGCGGGATCTGCATAAAGCGATCGAGGACCGTCGTGGCAGACTCGGAGACGCTCGACGCCGCGCCATTGGTGAACTCCTGCGAGCCAGAGCCGACGAAGCTGCTGCCGCCCTGCGTAATCTCGGCGGCCCCGGCAATGACGCCGAGCGCAATGGATGTTCCAAAGATTTGCAGATAATGGTTGTTGACCTTGTCCTTCAATCCCTCTTCGCCAATCTGGTCGAGGCCGTGGAACTGGTCAAGATCGACGGAGTAGCCGTCCGGCATAATCATGCGGTGGAAGACAACAGCCAAACGACGCTGCTGGCCGAACCCGGCAGCGCCGATCTTGCGCGCCTCACCCAGCACGATGGTTCCGTCGGGTATCAGCACATGCTGGTGATCGTGCGAGTAAACGGGATTCGAGACGAGCACCTTGACTGGGCCAACCGCATCGCCGTCCAGCCGATTCATCAGAACTGTGTCCAGCGTGGTCCCTTCATAGATCACATACGGCTGGCCGACAGCGGAGTCGATGTTTACCTCCGGCCCGCGCGGTAGCGATGCCTGCCCGGTTACAGGCGGCGTTGACTGGCCTGGAACCCGCGGAGCAATCAAGCTGCTGCCGGATTGCGTCGCGACCGCAGCGGGATTCTGCGCAGAGGAGTACCCGGTTGGCAGGACACCTTCTGAGGATCTCTGCTGCTGGACGGGTGGGTCCGCCTGTCGCGTATAGACAAGGTTCGACGCAAAGCGGGAGTTGTAGGCCAACTCTCGTTCCTTTGCGGCGAGCTGCTGCGCCTGCTGCTGCTCCGGCGTGAGCTGTTGCGGCCCGTTGCCCGGTTGTCCGTAGGCGGCTTGCGGGCAAGTCTGCCCCGGAACACAACGAATCGCCTGACCCGTGGGGTCATACGCGGCTGCGGCAGAGCGTTGGGCAGGTGTCGCATTCGCAAGCGCGGGATCGGCACCCGTCGCCAGCGCAGTCTGCTCCACCTCCTTTTGGCGCTCAGCGGCGAGCTGGCTCTTCAGGTCGGCGACGTTGTTGTCGGTGTTGTCCTGAACCGCTGGCTGCGGCGGCTGGTTCTTCGCTGCCTGCGTCTGCGGCTTCTTTCCAGTGGAGCTGAAGACCGCCGCCACCATCACCAGCAGCGCCGCTCCCAGATACAGAAACAGTTTCATGTTCTTCTGGAGAACGCCCTTCGGATCGAGGACGCGCTGCCGCAATTCCGGCTCGGACTGCATCACGCTTTCTGAGCCAACATTCACTTCCGTCATGGCCTACCCCTTCCGCGAGAACTCCATCCGCTTCTTGCCCAGCTCGACGTAGCCGGAATCCATCACCTTCGGGATGATGTACGTGCCGTTGCGTAAGTCGTAGTTGAGCAGGTTTGGCTTGCCGTCCTTCATCTCGTAGACCGAAAACTTCTCCGGCGCATCGGTCTTGATGTAGGTGAACCTGTCGTTGTGATAAATCGACTGGATATTGAAGGGCGCTTCATTGGCCCTGAAGGTGTAGTCGAACTTGAGTTCAAGCGGATACGCGCTCTTGTACTCGTCTACGGCCTGCGTAATGTGGGCCTGCACGGCAGCAAGCTGTTGCCTGGCCTGATCGAGTTGCACGGCCGGCACAAACTGAGCAGGACCGTTGGCCGCGACGATGGAGGAGCGGTCGGCAGGCTCGATCAAAACTTTCAAATCGGGCGCGTCGCTCGTGCCCGAAACGTCCTGCAGGGTGAAGCTGTAGATGTTCCCCTTGTCGGTGATCAGATTCAGGTTCGAACTGATCCCGGCCTTGGCAGGATGCACAAAGCAGCAGTTGCCCACCACATCGACCACCCAGAAGTCCTTGTCTCCCGTCGCAGCCTCCATGATCTTCTCGGTCGGTGGCACTTCGATCAGCGTCGTGTACTTCAGCTTCGCGTGGATGGGCACAATGTCCTGCGCGTGATACTGTACTGTGCGGGCCGACGCATCCTGCGCGGCGGCAATAAGGGATGGAAGCGCGAGGGCAAGCCAGGCGGTGAAGATCAGTTTACGGCTCATACAGTCGCTCCTTTGGGGTTGGGAGTTGCGGCACCGGCCTGCACGCGCGGCCGGAACGGAAAGTCTTCGGCGAGTCTGCGCAGACCGTCTGCAATGCCGAATCGCTCGAAGTAGTCACGCTTCTTCAGGTTGTCGCGGGCGTTGTTCGTCGCCATCCAGTGCGAGACGGAATCGACGTTCAACTGCACCTTCTTCGACGACTGCGCCTTGCGTATGAGCATCTGGCCCGGCGGAACAAGCCCGGCGATCAGATCCAGTTCCGTATCGTTCAGATGGAAGGCTTCCCGGTAAATATCGCGATCCATCTCCGGATTGGCGAGAAATATCTTTGTCGGGCAGCTTTCCGCCACGATTTGCAACATCCCCGACTCCTGCAATTCCTTAATGGACTGCGTGGCCAGGATCATCGCGGCATTGTGCTTGCGCCATGTCTTCTGCGCTTGCACTACATAATTCCGAATCGTCTCGTTCTTGACGAAGAGCCATGCCTCGTCGAGCAGGAACATCTTGAAGGTCGCCAGCTTCTTCGGATCGGCGATCTCATTGCTGGCCCGATGCAACACATAGAAGAGCAGAGGCTCCAAAACCTCCGGCGCGTCGTTCCAGCCGTGGAAGTTGAAGGTCTGGAAGCGCGAGAACGAGAGCGTATCTTCAGCGTTGTCGAAGAGGAATCCGTACTGTCCGCCGCTTGTCCAGCGGTGGAGGCGCTCTTTCAGCTCACCGACGATGTTCGCGAAGTTCGAGACTGTGCGCTGATCCGGTTCCAGCATGTACACGCGCTCGATGCCATCCCACAGCCTGCGCTCTTCCTTGAAGTCGAGCCGGTAGCGTTGACCATTGCCTTCAATCAGCACGCGAAAGAAGCTGAAGAGGAATTGCAGGTTTTGTTTGGTCTGGGGCAGAGAGAAGGGATTGATAGTGAAGTCGCGAGCCTCCTGTCCAACATTCAGATACGAGCCGCCGAAGATGTGGGTGAGCGATTGGAAGCTGCCACCAATGTCGAAGATGAACGTCAGCGGCCCGTACTTCTGTGCGTTCTGTAAGAGGAAATTGCAAAGATAGCTCTTACCGCTGCCGGTCATGCCGAGGATCAATGTGTGAGCGACTTCACCGTTGTGCAGATTCAGGAAGTAGGGCGTGCAGTTATCTGTCTCCAATGCGGCCAGATATTCCGTGCCGAGATGAGCGTTCGTCTTCTCGCCCGGCAGAATGGTGAACAGAAAGCTCAGGTCGGCGTAGTTGGTGTTCAACAGATACAGCTTGCGCAGGTTCACCGCGTAGTTCCCAGGCACGGTGGCGAAGTAGGCGTTGAGCTGGTTGTAGGTCTCCTCGAAGAGATTGCCGTCTGCATTCGTGAACACGCTGGCGAACTCGCCCACCAACTGGTTCACCTCCGTCTTCGAGCCTCCGTACAGCACAATCGTTAGCGAGAAATCCCCCAGCGATTGACCATCGCCGAGCGCGCGAAGGCAATCGCCCAGATTCTCGATATCGGCTTGCTTCGACTCATCGACCAGCACGTCACGCGGGTTGGTCTTGTCCGCATCGTTGCCCATCTGCGAAACCAATCCCGTCTTCGACATATTGAAGTGGCGGCGGCGCTTGTTCACTTCCTTGCGTGCTTTGTCTGTCGCGAGCGGCGTCCATTCCGTCACAACGTAGAAGTTGGCCGGAATCTTGAGCAGCGCATCCAGCACCAAGGGGCGCGTCTCCGCGATCGCCTCTTTCATCGTCAATACTCGGACGACGTGATCGCCCACGCGCAGATGATCGCGCTCCGCTTCAATGTTCGAGTTCGCGACCTGATAATCGAGAAACTGCGTGCTCTGCGGCTTGCCTGCGATGCGCCAGTCGTCATAGTTGACGAGCCGCCGAAAGAATCGGAACTGTCCCGGCTGGCCCAGAATCTCAATCTCCATGAAGTCGGCAAGCTGCCGCACGAATCCCTGCACTCGCTGCTCCAGCCGCGCGAGGTCGTGCTCGATCTGCGACCGGAGCAGCGTCTTCATCGCTTCAGAGCTGAACTGTGTCTTCAGCTCATCGATGGCACCGGCAGGATCACGAATGAGTTGGGCGAAGGCTGCGCCGATTCCGGTCTTCGACCGCGCACCTTCGAGGACGATGCAGTAGTAGATTTCGACCTGGTAGAGATGGTCACGCTTTGCCTCGAAGAACTGCCGCCGCTGGTCGATGGCTGCTTCCACGATGGGATCGTCGTAATTGGCGAACGGGATCTCCGGCCGGTTTGACTTGAACAGAAACTGATAGACATGGAAGCCAGGCCCAAAGGCTTTGAGGGCCGCTTCCAGCCGCTTGACCGCATACTCCTGCTCGCCGGAATCGAGGCTTTCATAGTCCACGCCGGGAACGCACAGCACCATGCCGATATCGCCGGACTTGGTCAGGAACGTTGTCTCGTTCCAGAAGCCGTAGAGGTTGATGTGGGCGTTCAGCGCTGCCGATTCCTTCCACGGCTTGATGGCCTTGTCGATACGAAACATCAGACCACCTCCACGCGCGGGACAGCTTGTTTCGCTGCGTCATAGCGCAGCTTGTACTTCTCTGACTTGGCCAGGATGCGAAGAAATGCTGGGTCGCTCGTTGTCACCCAATGGCCGAAGACGTAACCGCCGATGAAGACTGCGATCCCGGCGAGGATCGAGTTGAAGAGGTTGAATGCTCCGACTGCGCCGACGCAGACCAGATAAAAAAGACTGCGCTCGACGCCCAGATACGTGAGGGGCTTATGCAGGCTCTTGAAGACCCGGTTTGTCCGCTTCGGTTGTGGCTTCCTGTCTGTCATAAGCCCCCCTTGATTGCCGTGCAAGCTGTGACGAGTGGTTGCGAGTGGTCGGGTGTTTATACACCCCAAAGCCAACTCAGGACGTTCACAGCAAGCACGGCAATTCCGGTTCCGGCGGCGACACCAGCCAGCGCCCTCTTCGCGCCTGGCTCTCCGTGCGCGAATCCGTAGCCGCCTATCACGATGGCGATCAGGCTCGCGACCCTGGCAATCGTCCCGGTGAAGAGCGTTTCAAGGGCGGTGAATCCGCTATCAAACGGCGAGCCGCCAGCCTGCGCCAGTGCGGCAATGGGAAAGAGCAAAGGCAGAGTGACCATGAACAGGGTTGGCCACCAGGACATACGGCGAGGCTTATTTACCGGTACGTTATGTCGGCGAATGTTCCAATGGATGCGCATCGAATCCTCCGATTGCCCATGCGGGCCGATTCATCTGCCGCAAGCGTAGGTCGAATGTCCGATGCCGTCCAATACTTGTTTTCTATCGGCCTATAAACGACTGCGGGAGGAATGGGTATCGCGCATCACGCTACCTTATCGCTCATCCGAGCAGCTTCATCTGCGCAGATACTTTGTCGCGCAAACCAGCTTCCTTTGCTACTTTCTTCCGGACGGTTGTTTGCACTCTTGCCGCATTCTTCAAGTCGCAGGCAAGCAACGCTAGATGCGAAACGCTCTCGCACTTCCGATACACAAAGGCGGACTCGGCGATCAGTTCTACGCCCGCAATCTGCCGTGCAACCAATTCTGAATCCAGGCTGCGACTCTCACGTACCAGCGCATAGCCGAGTCTCCGCTTGACCATCCACTGAACATCCTGAGGTGTGGCACAAAGGTGACGAGGCTCAATGGATGTCCCGGCGCGGCTCAGTGTGGAATCGATGTACGAAAAGAGTTCTGGGTGCTGCTTCGGATCGAAGGTAACGGTGAGTTTCCCAGCAATCTGGCGGGGCTGGATCACATCTGCCGATGCCACTGGATCGTCCTTGCGCAGACAGAGGAGCAATCTCTCGCGGGCTATCGGTTGAATCACCAGATCATTCGCCTTCACCGGCGTAGTCACAAGCGCAGCGTTGATCTCTCCGTCGCCAAGCCATGCAAGTAACTGTGCCGTACATTGCGGACTCGGTCGAATCTCGCTCTCTGGGAAGAGCCTTTGATAGCTCGCAAAGGTGCGCTCCACCAGAGCGTGTTCGATGAACAGCGAGAATCCCAATACCAGAGGTGGAGCGGTGCCACGATCAATGGCTTGCACGGCATCGAATGTCTGGTCGCGCAGGCGCAAAGCCTGTTCGGCATAGGGAAGCAAGGCCGCGCCCGCTGGCGTCAGCATGACCCCGGTTTTGTCACGGACGAAGAGCTGGGCTCGAATCCCGTCTTCCATCTGCTTGATCTGTGTACTCAGCGCAGGCTGAGTGAGATGAAGACGGTCGGCAGCGCGGGTGAAATTGCCTTCGCGCGCAACTGTCAGAAACGACCTCAAATGGCGGAATTCAACAAGCTCATACATGCTGCACCACCGAGAAGCTCAACCTAGATCGTGGTCAACAGCACAAGGCAAGGGAAAGGAGTCGAACAAGAGAAGCATCTCTGCTGCATTCTATTTCCCGCTCAATTCCATCTGCACGTCAAGACTGTCGCATACAAATTCATCAGGTTTTATTGGTATCAGTAAAACTCTGAGGGAAATTGTTTATAGCAGACGGCTATAAAGTGCGCTTATGCCGCCATTCATGCTCACGATTGCGCGATAAAGAAGAACGATTGGACAAGGACCATCCATAGCCGCACCATCGACACGGGTGCGATTTCAGCGATGGGGGTCTCGATGTCCGTTTCCAACCAGAGCGTTGATCAGAGCCTCGTCGCAGACTCGGCGATCCCGAATTCCGTTCGCAAGCCGCCTGCTTCCGAGTCATGGACGCCGGAGCCTCTTCTCGATAGTGAAGAGGCAGCCGCCATCATGAAGGTTCATCCCAAAACCCTCCAGAAGCTCGCACGCCAGGGCCGCATTCCCGGAGTTCACGTTGGAAAGCTCTGGCGCTTTCGGGCGTCGGTCATCGAGGCATGGATCGCCCAGCAGATGGCCAGTTGAAATGTGCTCGACCTCTGCCGCAGGCGGCCTTATCCTTGAAGTAAGCCATTCGTGCCGCCTGGGAATGGAGAACAATGAACAGGCGAACACGGTATCAACAAGGAAGCGTGCAACGCGAGAAGCGACGCAGCGGGCCAGATGTCTGGATTTTCAGGTGGTATGAGACCGGAACCGACGGAAAGAGCAAGTATCGAAAAGCAATCGTCGGCACGGTCAACTCACTCACCAATGAGGCATCTGCTCTCAAAGCCGCGCAAGCGTTGCGCATCAACGCCAACCAACAAACCCCGCTGACGGAAAGTGGGCCCGGAACTTTTGCCGAACTGGTTGCACACTATCGACTCAAGGAGCTCGCTGGTGAGAATCAGGGACGAAAGGCATTTTCCACCCGAGCCGCTTACGAGAGCTATTTGAAGTCCTGGATTCTTCCTCGCTGGGGCGATCATCGACTGGACAAGGTCAAGACCGTCGCTGTTGAAGAATGGCTGGACAGCATCAAGCGGGCACGGGGAACGAAGGCGAAGATTCGTAACCTCATGAGCGCTCTCTTTCATCACGCGATGCGTTACGAGTGGGTTGACCGTAACCCAATCCAACTCGTGCGTCAAAGTGCGAAGCGGGAGAAAGTGCCTGATGTTCTGGAACTCGCGGAGTTGCAGCTTCTCCTCAGCAAGTTGTCCGTACGGGAACGCACCTTGGTCCTGCTCGACGCGGCAACTGGCCTTCGAGTCAGCGAACTGCTTGCTTTGCGCTGGCGCGATGTTGATTTTGAGAATCTTGAACTCCGTGTCACCCGCTCGATCTGGCATCAGGTCGTTGGCGATTGCAAAACCGAAGCCTCTGCCAAGCCCGTCCCCATGGATGAGTACATGGCCGAGGATCTCAAACGGTGGCGTCGCCAAAGTCCGTATCCGATGCCCGATGATTGGGTCTTTGCCAGTCCGTCCATGCGGGGCCAACAGCCTTACTGGCCGGACAACCTCATGAAGCGCTACATCAGGCCGGTTGCACGCGCAATCGGCATCCACAAAAACATCGGCTGGCATACCTTCCGTCACTCTTTCGGGACTCTGCTGAAAGCGAATGGGGAAGATATCAAGACCGTTCAGGAGCTTTTACGGCACGCCAATAGCAGGATCACGCTTGAGGTATACACGCAGGCAGTGAACTCGCATAAGCGAGCCGCGCAAAGCAAGGTTGTCAGGATGATGGTTCCAAATCTGGGTGAGAAGGAGGGTGCATCACACCCTCAAATTGGGTCGCAAGGCGCTTAGCGCACCCATATCAAACCCACGACCTCTGCTTTTTGGGGGTCACCCATCACTCTAAGTGCTTTAGAATGATGGCGGGGACGACGGGGCTCGAACCCGCGACCTCTGCCGTGACAGGGCAGCGCTCTAACCAACTGAGCTACGTCCCCAAACGCTCTCCTTATACTACCC
>JBMFHB010000078.1:0-15352 GCA_049977045.1 Occallatibacter sp. | reverse complement strand
CCGTTCCGGGTCCATCTTATTTTCCGCTACCCGCCTGAAAACCCCTGCAATCCCTCGGTGACATCAGGATGTCTGAGGGTGGAGTGGGCGTGGTCGCAGGCGTGCCACTGACGCTGAGTTGGGCTCCGCTGGCTACGGCGCTCAACCCGTAGGCCGGCAGTCCCGAAGCGATGGAGATCGTCAGGTTCCCACTGCCACCCGATCCCATAATCACTCCAGATCCTCCGCCGTTATAGGGATACCCTGCATAGGCCGTCGACGGCAGCGAACCAGGATCGGGCGCAGGCAAAGACAACGCGGAGTAGATCTGAATCGTCAAGTTCTGCGTCGCCGTATGGCTTGCCGAATCCGTCACCTGCACCGTAAAGCTGGCTGTTCCGGTGGTACTCGGCTTGCCGCTGATTACGCCAGTGGTGGCGTTCAGGCTCAGGCCGAGCGCCGTGAGTGTGCTGGCGCCCGAGGTGATCTGCCAGTTGGAATAGGTTCCGGAGCCACCTGCGGCGACTAAGGTTTGCGCGTAGTTCGAGCCCGCATTCCCGCCGGGCAGGGTGGTGGTTGTGATGGTCAACGCGCTCGTCACCGTGACCGTGAGGTTGGCCGCGGCTGAGACGTGCCCCTCCGTGTCTTTCACGGTCACGGCAAAGTTTGCCGTGCCCGCCGTGGGGCTCGTGCCGGTCAGGACGCCGTTCGAAGTCACGCTCAAGCCGACTGCGGCGAGGCTGGCCGCGCCGGAGGTTACAGTCCAGCCATTGGTGTAGGTTCCCGAGCCGCCCGCCGCTGTGAGCTGATAGTTCGGGTTGACGCCAACCGATACGCCGGGCAATGTCGCCGGCGAGGTCACGTTGAGGGTGGCCTCGACATTGATGGTAGCGTTGGTCGAGTACTGGTTGCCCAGCGAGTCCTTTGCCGTCACCACAACGTTATAGGCCGCGGTGGTTGTACCCGTGTTGCTGGGGCTGGCCGCGGTGATGGTGGTGGTCGCCGAGGGGCCTGCGCCGATCGTGAAGCCAACCGGTACCGAGGAGCCGGAGGCTGCCGTCAATGTCCAGTTGTACGGTCCGCCGTTGCCGCCCGAACCGGTGAACGTATTCGACGTGTAGGCCGCGCCTGGATACGCGTTCGGTTGCGGATTGGTGGCGGCAATGCTCACGGCTGCGCCAATGGTGAGGGCCAGGGTGATGCTGGCCGTGTTCGCCGGAGTCGCATTGTCGGTGGCCGTCACTACAACGCTGTAATTGCCCGCGCTGCTGGCCGCGAGCGTGCCGCCGATCAGGCCGGTCGTTGGGTTGATGCTCAGACCGGAAGGAACCGATGAGCCGGTGGCGCCGGCCATGGTCCAGGTATAGGTTCCCGTGCCGCCGGTAGCCGTCACCGTCGAGTTGCCGCCGGTTGGCGGATAGCTGGACCCGGCGTAGCCTTCGGGCAGCGTGATGGAGTTGATCGTGATGCCGGGCTTGATGGTAAAGATCAGTGTTGTCTGGCCGCTGTTCGCCGGAGTCGCATTGTCGGTGGCCGTTACCACCACGCTATAAGTACCCGCGCTGCCGGCTGCGGGCGTTCCACCGATCGCGCCTGCCGACGACAGGCTCAATCCTGGAGGCAGCGCCGAGCCGCTTGCTGCTGCCCATGTCCAGGTATAAGGACCGCTGTTGCCGCCAGTGGCAGTCAGAGTTGTATTCGGGTAAGCCGCACCCGCGTAGCCCGTCGGCGGTAAGAGGGAGGTGACGACCACCGGCGGATAGGTGACTACAATCTGATAAACCGGTGAGGTTGCCGAATCTCCATAGTTATCCGAAGCCTTGACCGAGAAGGAGAATGTGCCGACATCGGTGGCCTTGTTCAGGGTTCCGGCGAGCGCGCCGTTGGTTGCCAGCGAGAGATCTGGAGGCAAGGTGCTGCCTGCGGCCAGAGCGTAGGTCAGCGTTCCAGCGCCTCCGCTGGCCGTGACCGCGCTTGAATAAGCCGAATTGAACGTCCCTGTCGCGGCGGGGGCAACGCCAAATGTAATGGCCTGCGCCGGGCCAACGACGATGCTCTCGGTTCCCGAAGTCGCCGTATCGCCGTACTGGTCTGTCACGCTGACCTTGAAGCTGTAGGTGCCGGTGTCGCCGGCGTACGGAGTTCCCGTGATGGCGCCGGTGCTGGTGTTGAAGACGAGGTGTCCCGAGGATGGGAGTGAACCCTGCAGGGTATAGGTTGTCGTGCCCGCCGTGCCTGAGGCGCCGGCGCCGCTCGAGTAGGCCGTGCCCACAGTAGCGGTCGCGGCCGGCACGGCAAAGGTAATGGTTGGCGCGTTGATCGTCAGGGCCAGGGGAACGGAGGTCAGGGTGTCGCCATACTGATCGACAACAGTGACGGTGAAGTTATACGTGCCCACGTCATTGGCGTAGGGAGTTCCCGTGATGGCGCCGGTGCTGGTGTTAAACGTCAGGTGGCCGGAGGTGGGGAACGATCCTTTCAGGGAGTAGGTTGTCGTGCCCAGAACGCCCGAGGCCGTAACGCCGCCGGCATAAGCGGCGCCAACGACTCCGGCCGGCAACGTTGCGTTGAAGGCAAGGGTCGGGCCGACCACAGTGATGGTCTGTGCTGACGAGGTCGCCGTGAGCGCGTTGGGCGTGCCCGAATCGGTCAACGTGAACTTGATCCCGCTGTAAACGCCAGCGCAGGCTGCCGTGGGAATTGCGGGCGAGGAGAGCGTGCCGGACGAGCTCAGGCTCAGGCAGGGAGGCAGAGAGCCGCTTCCGCTGGCCAGCGCCCACTTATATGGCGCAACACCGCCAGTCCCGGTCAGCGCCACCGAGTAGGCCGTGCCCACCGACACCGTCCCCTGCGCGGTAGTGAGGCTGGCGATCGCCGGAGCGGCGGGGACAGTGATGGTCACCGTTCCCGTCTTGGTGCTGTCGGCAACCGAAGTCGCGGTAATCGTGATCGATTGTGGAGAGCTGGTTGCCGCCGGGGCTGTGAACGTGGCCGAGGTCGTCGTAGTGTTCGACAGGGTTCCCGCCGAAGCGGTCCAGGCGACTCCGGCCGTATTCTTGTCGTTCGTCACCGTAGCGGTGAGAGTGGTCGTATCGGTTCCATCGACGGTACTTGAAGCGGCCGTGATGGTGATCGGACCTAACCCGGCAGATCCTCCGCAGCCCGCAAGCCACAACACGAATGAAACTGAGAGAACACCCGCAAACAGCCGCACACACGCCTTCCTCAACATCGCCCACTCCCCTTCTAGCAGTGCATTACGCTATTTATTCGTTGCGGGCAGAGGCGCATTCAACCGAAATCACACGAATTCGCTCAATTTCTACTGATTTCGTCTTTTTTCGTGCAATAATCTCTGCATAGTTCAGGTTCCGCAACTGTTTCGGTCGATTCTCCCCCCAGGGTTGATCGGCGACTCGTCCAGGTTCGGTAGAGGGAGAGGGAGAGGACTCTCTGCAATGGGCGATGTTCGTATTCCTCCAGTTCGGGACTTCCAGCTTCATCCGGAAGGTTTATGGTCGTCCGTAAAAAATCCGGCCCTGCTCCTGAAGAGCCCCCCACCCCTGTTCGCCTGAGCAGTTGGAAGGAGATCGCGGCATATCTCCAACGCGACCCGCGTACTGTGCAGCAATGGGAAAAGAAGGAAGGGCTCCCGGTGCACCGCCTGGAGCACCAGACTCGCGCGAGCGTCTATGCCTATACGAATGAGATTGATGCCTGGCTGGAAGCGCGGTCGGGATTGTCATTAGCAGAGCAGCCAGAAGAACAGACGCCGGAGCAGGCGCGATTCCCCCGGTACTGGCCGCTCTTCAAGCTCTCTCCGTTTCTGATCCTGCTTCTCTTTGTGCTGGCGGTCATTGGGGTTGACACAGAGATGAAGTCGATCACCAGGCGGCACAAGGCGTCCGCAGCCGCCGATTCGCCACTTGCCCCGGTTCTTGCGGTCATGCCCTTTGAGGATCAGACATCGACCGAAGGCGTTCTGGCCGGCAATCTGACCGATAGCCTGATTGCCGATTTTGACCGGATCGGCAAATTCGCGGTGATTTCGCCGCAGTCGGTATCTTCCTTCAAAGGCGAGCACTTGCCTTTGCAGCAGGTGGCCGACAGGCTCCATGCATCCCTCGTGCTTCGCGGCACGGTGGCAAAGACAGAGGACCGGCTCCAGGTAACGGTCGAGCTTCTGGAGCCTTCTCACAATACTCATCTGTGGGGCGCCACCTATACACGCAACAGCGCCGACGGTTCTCCTTCATTGTGCGAGATTGCCTCCGGAATCGCCGTCGAGGCCACGCGCAAGATCACCGGCTCGGCGCCCGCGGTCGCCCTGCCCAACAGGGATGAAAACCCCAAGGCCAGGCAGGCCTATCTCACGGGCCGGTTTTATTGGAACCAGCGCGATCTGCCCAGCCTGGAAAAGGCGATCGCCTCGTTTCAGCGGGCCATTTCCATCGATCCTAAATACGCCGACGCCTACGCAGGACTTGCAGAGACCTATGACCTGATGACGGACCGAGGCGTGCTGAGCGACGCCGAGGCCTTCCGCCGCGCCAGGAATGCTGCGCAGACCGCTCTGGCGCTCAATCCAGCAAACGCCAATGCGTACAACGCGTTGGGCATGGTCGTATACCGCGAGAACTGGGACTTCACTCAGGCCGAGAAGTACTTCCAAAAGGCCATCGCCCTGAACCCGAACTACGCCGTGGCGCACCAGTGGTACGGCGAGTTTCTGGGCGATATGCGCCGCTTTGACCAGAGCATCGCAGAGTTGCGCAAGGCCGAAGAACTCGACCCGTTAGCGCCCATGGTGGGCAGCGACCTGGCTGACGGCTACCTGCACGCGAGGCGGCTGGCCGAGGCCAATACCGAACTGCAACGCGTTCTCGATCTCTATCCCAACTTCCCTCCCGCGCATCTCTACCGCATCCAGGTTTACACGCGCCAGGGCGACTTCTCCGCCGCGGAGAGCGAGGCTCAGACGTATCTGCGTCTCACTCACGATTCAACGCCGTTGCAGGTTGTTGAGATTGAGCGAATGGCCGCGATGGGCGATCTGCAGCACGCCCGCACGCAGTTATCTCAGCTCCTCGCCGGAGCGAGCGGGCGATCGCTGAAGCCTTACCAGCGAGCGCAGCTTGATTTCTTCACCCGTCAAGACGATATGGGCTATACGGAACTCGAAAGCGCCTATCGCGCGCGAAGCTGGTGGCTGGTGACCATGCTGGTCGACCCCGAATTCGACGCCATCCACACCCGGCCACGCTTTCTGGCTTTGGCCCGGCGTGTGGGAATGCTGAATCCCAGCAATCGCGAGATGGCGCACGCTATCGAGACAGCGCAGGGCCGTCCGTTGAGTCCGGCTTAAACGTGACAACTGGCCAGGCCGCGTTTTTCAAGATAGCGCTGATGGTAATCTTCCGCGCGCCAGAACGTCTGAGCGGGAACAACCTGCGTGACAATGCGCTTCGGCTTGAAGCGGCCCTCGGCGGTGAGCTGCTCGATTTTGGCGCGAGCCTGCGCCTCCTGCGTGGGCGAATGATAGAAGATGACGGAACGGTACTGCGTGCCCCAGTCAGGCCCCTGACGATTGAGGGTAGTTGGATCGTGGAGTTCGAAGAAGGCGTCGAGCAATTGCTCGTAAGTGACCTTCTCCGTATCGAAGTCGAGCTCGACCACTTCCGCGTGTCCGGTCTGATCGGTGCAAACATCTTTATAGCTGGGCTTGGCGAACAATCCACCCTCGTAGCCCACCGCCGTCGCCGTCACGCCAGGCATCGCGGCAAACACGGCCTCCACGCCCCAAAAGCATCCCGCCCCGAATGTTGCCTTTTCAATGCTCATGCGTATTGAGATGCAGAAACACAGCTTCCCGCGCTACTCTCTCGCGCACTTTTTTGGCGGAAGGGATCCCACCTTTGTGCATGATTCGGCTGCGGACCGGCGGCGGATTCGTCCCTGGTTGCCGACGCGACTCTGTTACTGCCGAGCCGGTTCGCTGAAAAGGTGATCCAGCCACTCCAGGAAAGACCGGCACGCCGGGATAAGATTGTCAAAATGTGCGTTGATTGCCTCGCCAAGATTCTTCATGTTGGGGTCTTGCCAAGCAATATGTGTTTTGACAATAGCCTTTGGCCGCTCAACCTCGCGGAAGCCCGTCATTCCGTCCTTCGTTGCTTGGTCGACAACTCCTGAAATGTATTTCTCGGACTTTGAAGCCATCGCAGCGCGAAGCAGGTCTTCGAAGATACCGTCCCGTACATTGTCAGGCATCAACCAGATACCAAGGACAGGCAAACGATCGCGATCGACCTCTTTAGTCGGCGCAAGAATCAGGCTCTCCTCAGGAAACTTGGCCGGGATTGCATAGAACTTCCCGAGTCGTCCCTGCAGTGAACGAACCCTGGATTGAATTCCCGCATCGCCATTCTCGTCTTTCTTGCCTTGATCTGCTGGAGACAGACCACGTCTATTTACGGATAAGTTCTAAATAGGAGACATTGCTTCGCAACCATTGGCACAGACGCTCGAAATCAAACGAGCCGGTGACATACAGGTTGAGCACGAAGTTTTCTGTCTCTCCAGCGCTTGCGGTCAGTCGGACCTTGTTGATGGCAAGAAAGGTATACATTGCCGCGAAGGCGGTACGCTTGTTGCCGTCAATGAAGGGGTGGTTTTGCGACAAGCTTTCCCATAGAGCGGCGGCTTCCTCCATCAGATCGGCATAATAGCCGGTCTGTGGCCGAAAAATGGCGGATTCCAGCAAGCCGCGATCCCGTACCCCGGACGTGCCGCCATAACGCTCGATTTGGTCGTCATGGATTGCCAGCACCTCGGCAACGGTCAGATAGTCGGTCATTCAGCCAACTTCTTGTAGAGCGGCGCGAACTTCTCGTGACTGGCTTGGTAGGCCGCCATGATATGGGCACGCGGGCGGCTCTGCTTTCTCTTCTCAATCAGATCGGCCAGAGCCTCATCGATCAAAGCCTGAAGTTGCCGGCCTTCATTCTTGGCGATGTACCGCACCGAGCGCAGAATTTCAGAATTGACCTGGGTAGCGAATTTCTCGCGGGTCTGAGTCGCCATGGCCCACCTCATCGTTCTCCTGAATGTATCATGACGAATCATGATACGTCAAGATTCGCTCTTTTCCAACGGCAGTTCTGATATGGAGTGACCTGTCAACCCATATCAGAACTGCTGGCACTAAAATAAGTAGGTTAAGTAGTGATATGGACGAGCGCTACTCGGTCTATCTGCGCCGCATCGACGCATAAGCCCGCGCGGCAGAAGTAGAACCGGGCAAAAGTGCAAAGATGTATCCTAAGCAAGACGCAAGATTGCACCTGGAACGAGCGATTCCAACATTCTGCAAGACCCGGAAAAGCACGGCGCACGAAGGCCGCAAGAACAAGACCCGGGAAGGAAAGAGTGAAGACAATGGAAAGCGCAGCCACGAAGGCGATTCGCGGTTCGAAGAAGCGCGCAGCGAAAGCCGAGCACGGAACCAGCGTGGGGCTGGCTTTCCAGCAGATCCGCGATTTAATCGTTCACGGCAAGCTCGCGCCGGGAAGCTGGATCGTGGAGGGCGATCTGTGCGAGCACCTGAACATGAGCCGCACCCCGGTGCGCGGAGCGCTCTACCTGCTGCACCGCGAGGGGTACGTGCATGAAGTGCGCAACGGCAGCAAGTCGCGCATGATTGTTGCGCCGCTGACCAAAGAGGATGCCGGTGAGCTGTATCCCATCATCGGACGCATCGAAGGGCTTGCCGGGCGGCGCACGGCCGCGTTGCCGCTGGCGGAGCGCAAGGAACTGGCAGGCAAGCTGGAGCGGATCAATGAAGAACTGGCCACCATCGCGAACGACCGAAGCCTGGGTGGGCCAAAGATCTTCGATCTCGACCACGAGTTTCATCGCCTGCTGATTACGGCGGGCGCAGGGCCGCGTCTGGCCGCTCTGCACCGCGCCATCGAACCGCAAACGGAACGCTACTGGCGCCTCTATGCCAGCTCGATCATCGGCGAGTTGAAGACTTCAGTGAAGGAACACGAAGAGATAATCGCGGCGCTACTCAACGGAGACCCCGGTCGTCTGGAGCGCGCGCTCTGCGCGAATTGGGAAAACGGCTGCACACGCCTGGAACGCGTGATTGAAATGTTCGGCGAGCGCGGAAGCTGGTAACTCTCGCGCAGGACAGAAACAGGGTTAGCCCGTCGTTGAGAGGCTGCCCCTGTTGTTTGCCGCGGAAAGTCTCTATTTCTGGAGCGGTTCACGGGTAAACACGCCGTCGATCTGCCGCAAGATCCCCAGCGGGTTCGCCGCCTTCAACTCACCGGGCATGAGCGCATCGGGAAATCCTTGAAAACATACGGGCCGCGCAAACCGGAAGATGGAGCGGGTGCCGACCGAGGTAAAGCGCGCGTCGGAGGTCGCCGGGTACGGCCCGCCATGCACCATGGCGTGCGAAACCTCGACGCCGGTCGGGAATCCGTTGAAGATGATGCGCCCGGCCTTCTCTTCGAGCAGTGCAATCAGCTCGCGGTGCGCTTCAAGATCCTCTTCGCTTCCCCACAAGGTTGCCGTCAGATGACCGTCGAGCGAGGCCGCCGCGCGCCGGTATTCGCCGGGCGAGGCGCAGCGAATCAGCAGCGTTCCAGGTCCGAAGATCTCCTCGGAGAGAGCGCGTTCAGCGAGAAACGTGTCCAGCGGAACCTCGAAAAGTTGCGCATTTGCCTGGCAACTGGCGGAGACTTCGGACGCCTGCGCCGTGCGCGTGGCCTCGGCGGCGCGCTCAGTTGCAATGCGGGCATAGTCGCGCGCAATTCCCGGCGTGAGCAACGTGAAGGGCGCCGCCGCCGATACGAGTTGCCTGAGCTTGCCGAGAAACGCGCCGGCCTCGTCCTGCTCAGGAAAGAAGACCATGCCCGGCTTGGTGCAGAACTGGCCGGCGCCAAGGGTGAACGAGCTGAAGAGCCCTTCCGCGATCGACTCAGCGCGGTCGCGCAGTGCGCCGGGAAGAAGAAAGACGGGGTTCACACTCGACATTTCCGTAAAGCAGGGAATCGGCTGAGGACGCGCGGCAGCCATATCCATAAGCTTGCGTCCGCCTCCGAGCGAGCCGGTGAACGTAACCGCCTTGACGAGCGGATGACGAACCAGAGCGCCACCGATCTCGACTCCGGAGCCGTAGAGCAGCGAGTAGACACCCTCCGGCATTCCGCAATCGGCAACGGCCTTGGCGATTGCCTGAGCCACCAGTTCGCTGGTGCCGGGGTGCGCGGAGTGCGCCTTCACAATCACGGGACAGCCCGCGGCAAGCGCGGAGGCGGTATCGCCCCCGGCTGCCGAGAAGGCCAGCGGAAAATTGCTTGCGCCGAAGACGACGACCGGCCCAAGCGGCCGCAGCATGGAGCGCAGATCGGGCCGCGCCAGCGGCTTGCGATCGGGTAGCGCCGGGTCGATGCGCGCCTGCACCCACGAACCCTCTTCGACGACCGCCGCGAACAGACGCAATTGTCCCGTGGTACGGCTCATCTCGCCCAGCAGGCGCGCCATCGGGAGAGCCGTCTCAAGATGAGCGCGCTCGGCCACCGGCTGCTGGATTCTGTCGAGGCCATCGGCAATGGCGCGCAGGAAAGCAGCGCGCGCGCGGCCATCGGTCCGCGCGTAGGTCTGAAAGGCTTCCGCCGCCAGCGCAACAGCGCGCTCAACCTCCTCAGCCGATGCCGAGGAGTAGGCAGGCGCAAGACGTTCGCCGGTCGCGGGGTTGATGGCGTGAATGGGCGCGCCTGTCTGCTCGCCGCGCCGGCTTCCGATAAAAGACTGTCCAGTAAATTCCATCATCACCGCTCCATACTTGGAAACTAGAGTTTAAATGGCGTGCTGACAACCGCGACCGCGGGCCGATGCGATTGCGCATGTTCAAACACAGCGCGGGTTTGTTTCAGTTCTTCGTCCACGATCTCCAGCCGCGGCGGGCGAACCCGGGCCGAGCCGACGCCAGCCTCCTGCTGCACCTGCTTGATGAGCTGAATGAAGTTCGGCACCGTGTCCATGCGCAGCAGCGGCAGGAACCAGCGGTACAGCTCAAAGGCTTCCTCGATTTTGCCAGCACTGGCCAGACGAAACAGGTCGACGGATTCGCGCGGAAGGGCGTTCACCAATCCTGCGACCCAACCCACAGCTCCTGCCGCAATGCTCTCCACAATGGCGTCATCGACACCGACCAGGATCGAGAGCCTGCGCCCAGACAAAGCACGAATGGCCGTAACGCGGCGAACATCGCTGGAAGACTCCTTGACCGCGGCCAGATTGGCGTGCTCGCCGGCCAGCTCGACAATCTGCTCGGGCAGGAAATCAGTGCCGTAGGCGACCGGATTGTTGTAGAGCATTCCCGGCAGCGGCGTAGCCCTCAGGATCGCCGCCACGTGCGCCTTGGTCTCGCGCCAGTTGCCCCGGTACACATAGGGCGGCAAAATCATCAGCCCGGAGCAGCCGGCATCCTGCGCGCCTTTGGCCAGTTCCACGGCCTCCGCGGTCGAGAGCGACGAGATGGTTCCCACCACGGGAGCCTTGCCGCCCAGAGCCACGACCACAGTCTTCCAGATTTCAAGCTTTTCGGTAAATGCGAGTGTCGCTCCCTCGCCGAGCGAGCCAAGGCTGACAATGCCAGTGCAACCGTTCTCGATGAGCCATTGTGCGTGGCGCGCGACGGTCGCGTGGTCGACCGTGAGATCCGGTTTAAAAGTAGTTGTCATGGCAGGCATAACGCCGGTCCAGTTCATCATTCCTCCTGTGCTGCGTGTGTATTTGTTATGGCCTGCGCAAAGCGCGCAGGCAGATACGGCTCGGGCGCGATGGCCGGCTCGGCGCCAGTGAGCGCCGCCGCCAGCAACTCCGCAGTTGCCAGCGAAGTGGTAATGCCCAATCCCTCATGCCCTGTCGCAAGCCAGAGCGTGGCGTCACGCGCAGCGGGACCAATCAGCGGCAGCTTGTCGGGCGTAGCCGCGCGAAATCCGGTCCACACTCGAAGGACGCTCAGATCGCCGATCCGCGGCATGTAAACCGATGCGCGCCTGAGCATCCAGCTCAGGATCTCGTGATCGACCCCGGTATCTTCAGCGCCGAACTGCCGCGAGGAACCGATGAGCACCTGTCCGGTCGGGCGCGGCTGCACGTTGAAGGCGACTGAATCGGCCGACGAACTGTGCGCGCTCTTCAGATACCCGAGCTCGACCAGTTGGTGATGCACAAAGCCTGGATAGCGGTCCGTGATCGCGAGGTGCCCCTTGCGCTTGCGCACCGGCAGCTCGGGCGCGAGATCGGTTGCGTAGGCGCCCAGCGAATCGATCAGCCGGCCTGCGCGAATCCCGGTTCCATCGTCGAGCAGCATGAGACCGTCGCCGATCGATTGAACCGAGCGGCCCACGAAGAGCTGCGCACCGAGACTTTGCGCGCGGCGCGCCAGCTCAAGCGCCGCCACGGGCGGATAAACCACCGAGTCCTCTTCGACCAGGAGTCCGCCCGCAAGGCCCTCCGCGAGATTCGGCTCTTCCCATCTGAGCTGCGCGGCGGTAAGCATGCGGCAGGCGACACCGCGTTCCCGGTACCAGGCCAGCTTGCGCTCAGCAGCCTCCAACTCCTCTTGATCGGCGGCAACCCACAGCGTGCCCGCCTGAACATACTGCGCCGAAGCGGGCAGCTCTAGTTCGGCCCAGAGCTGCCGCGAGTAGCGCGTCAACGCGAACTGCGCCTCCGAGTCGTCCATCACCACGATGTGCCCCATGCCGGCAGCCGTCGCGCCGCTGCCCAGCACATCGCGTTCCGCCAGAGCCACGCGAAAGCCGCACTTTGCGCACGCCAGGGCGCACGCGCAGCCCACAATGCCACCTCCGGCGATCGCGACATCGAATTCGAGCGCAGCCGTCACAGCATCTTTCCATTGTGCCGGGTGATTCCGCCGCGAAAGGGATCCGCAGCCTCAAAGATGAGCGAAGCCTCAGCCGTGACGTAAGCTGAGCCGGTGATAAAGGGCAAAATGCGGTCGCCATCGCGCTCAACGTGGCCGGTGAGAACGCTATCCAGAATTCCTTCCTGGCGCCACAACTGGCCGGGAGCAAGTTTGCCGTCGGCAACCAGGCAGGCCATCTTGGCGCTTGTGCCTGTGCCGCAGGGCGAGCGGTCGTACTCCTTGCCGGGGCAGAGGACATAATTGCGGCTGTCGTTCGCGGGGTCGTGTGCCGCCGTGAACAGCTCGATATGGTCGATCTCCGCTCCGTTCGCGCCCGTGACGCCACTGGCCGCGAGTGCATTGCGCACCTGCCAGGTAAACTCTGTCAGCTCGTCTTCATGATCGAGGCTGAGCCTGAAGGGATGCTTCTCGATCAGAAAAAACCAGTTACCGCCCCAGGCCACGTCGCCGTATATCGTGCCATGGCCCGGCAGTTCCACGGGCACATGCGCGCGATAGCGGTAGGCCTCGACATTGGCAACCGTGACTTCGTTCTTCTCGTCGAGATCAATCACCACTTCACCGACAGGCGTCTCGATGCGATGCTTGCCCGCGCCGATCCTGCCCAGGTAAGCAAGTGTCGCCGCGACGCCGATCGTCCCGTGGCCGCACATGCCCAGGTAGCCCGCATTGTTGAAGAAGATCACCCCGGCCGCGGCCGTCGGGTCGACCGGCTCCAGCAGCAACGCTCCCACCAGCACCTCGGAGCCGCGGGGCTCGCAGAGAATGGCGCGCCGGTACACGTCGTAATGTGTGCGCAGTCTCTCCAGCCGCTCTGCGATGGAACCGGCGCCCAGATGCGGTCCGCCGGAAAGCACGCACCGCGTGGGTTCGCCCGCGGTGTGGGAATCGACAATCTCAATACGATGCGGCAGTGTAATTTTTGGCATATCAATGTCTACAAAAATGAATACGTTGAGAGCATTCTACCGCGAAAACCCTCGCACGCAAACAGATCGAAGCACATTTTCACCGTCTGATTCAACAGAAGGGACTCCCAACCCGAGCACGCCGATAGAAATTCTGACTTTGACGCGATCGAGTGTGAGTAGCGGGAAGATTTCGTCGTGGCAGGCGGGCGTCTTACTCAGAGCTGATTGCCCGGGTTTGCGGCCGGAGTCAACAAGTTCCCTTCTTCATGGTGGCAGGACCAGGCGTCCCTCTCCGGTCTCGCATTACTTCAATAGCCGATTTGAAGTCAGCTCGGCGAGCGCGTTGGCAAGCCACCGCGCTTGCAGAGGTGCGCTGAAGGCCGGCGATCGATGCACCAGCACAGGTGTGCGTTCGATGTAGCAGATGAAGCTGGCCGCGCCGATGTTACGGTCATGGTCGCGGCTATATCCCATGATCACCACCGGTTCCGCTCCACCCGCGGCCCGTTCGATCAGCAGGCCGTTCGCGGACTTCCCATCTGCCTGATAGTGAACTCCAAGCGCTCGATTGACCGGCAGACCGCGAAAGGTCTCATGCTCGCGGACAAACATCCAGTTCCCCATCCAGGGCGCGCGCGTATCGCCGACCTGTCCGCGATACACAAAGGCATTCAGCCCGGCAAGCTGCTTCGCGACGCCGTCGGCGAGTGCATCATCGGGTACCGCCGCCAGCAACGGAGTTCCGCCGCGGACCGCCGCAAGCACCTCATCCGGCAACCGGCCCGGGATCGACGCAGCCTTCCGCGCCCCCTTTACCGGTGGCGCCTCAAGACCGGTTTCCTCGCCGACGCTACGGTTCAACTGCGATTTGGGGACCATTCCGGAGGCCACGATAACGTCGAACTTCACAGATGGATCGAAGGCCGTCGCCTCGACTCCTGTCAGATTTGCCAACTGCGCCTCCAGTGAAGGAATCACTCCACTGAGGGCAACGCGAAGAGGCCGCGGAAACTTGGGCTTTGTCTCCGCAACCCAGATCTCTCGCACACACGAGCTGCCGGGAACGCCGTCGCAACGCAGGATCAAGCGATAGGCACCTTCCTTTGTCAGTGGCGGAGTCGTGAAGTTAGTCAGGATCGTATAGGTGAACCGATCTTTGACAGCCGCGGGCAGCCTCCACGATCCAAGGTCAAACTGCTTTCGATCCGGATCGATCATCTCCAGCCGCAGTTTGCCGCTCGGCATTGCGCCGGTCTCATTCAACAGATAGATATCGAAGACTGCACGTTCATACGTTCCATAGCAGAGAGCGTGCTGTTTCAGAACCGGCCGAATCGGCAGAAGGCTCTTGGCAATCAGATCGGGATCGCCCTTGAAATTGCGCAGATTATCGACAATGCCGGAATGATTTTCGATCGCGGTCGATTCCCAGCCGCTAATGGCGGCGAAATCGACTTCGTCGCAGATGCGCACGTTCTCCAGATACTGCTGCCAGCTTCCGTAACATTTGTTTCCCAGGCTTCGAAACAATACTTCCGTAGTGGGGAATGCCTTGCGAAAGCTCCAGCGATCGATAAATCGTTCGTAAGCCGCGGCGATCTCGCGATGATCTTCGAGGTCGTAGCTTCTGCCGTTTCCCCCAAATTCCTTCGCTTCAAGCTGGCGAATCATCAGCGCATGATTGTCGGCGACCGCGCACCCTTCCATCTCGCCGAATTCCACTAGAGCCTCTCGAAGCGGCTCGCGATAAGTAAAGTGCTCTGCATCCTGGTAGAAGCGGTCGTACCATTGGTCGCCCGCACCCTGGTGATTGTTCCACCATCCTCCCCACGGTTCGCGATCGCTGCGGTGCATCTTGTCTTTGTAGGGCTCGTACCATGCCTGCGCGGCCCCTCTAGCCACAAATCCATCGTTGAGCACCACACAGCGCGAAGGATCTTCCGCATGCATGATATCGATCGCTTCGAAGGATTCGGGATTCTTCAAGTCGGCGCCGAGCTCGTTCTGAAGCGTGTACTGAATCAGCGAAGCATGCGACCGGAAAGCTCTCACCATGTACCGGCACTTCTCCAGCATGAACCTTCGCGAGAATTCGTCGGCCGGGTTGTGTGCGGCCTGCATCACAACACCGGGAGCATTCGTCGCTGTGCCTCGGGGTAATCTGCCAATAGAAAGTCTGCCTCCACCCGGCTCCATATAGCGCAAAAGGCCCAGCCGGTCATGCGCGCGAAGCACCTCTTCTTTCCCGACGTTGCGGTGAAAGTTCAGGCAGTTCAGATTCAGCCGCTTGGCCTGTGTTACTTCACGCTCGGCCAGTTCTCTGGTTGGGAAAAGTCCATTATGCCCCCAGAAGCCCCAGGAAATCGCTGTATAAATCTTGATGCGCCGTCCATTCATGCGGAAGATCGCGTTCTTGCCCAGTCCGTCCGGAGCAAACCAGCGGAATCCGAAGGTGACAAGCCGAACGTCAGTCTGTCCGTCAGGCAGCGTG
>JBMFHB010000077.1:0-16803 GCA_049977045.1 Occallatibacter sp. | reverse complement strand
GCGTGAACTCGAGATTGCGGCTACGCTTCCCTCCGAGGAAGCATCTCAGGCCCCGAATCTCTTTCCGGTGGCCGGCAGAGCGATGCTTGGCATTGCCGGCGCGTATGTATTGCGGGCCGTCGAGCAGACGAGCGCCATTCCGGGCGCGATCGCCGCCGTGGCCGGCATCCTGTACGCGTTTCTGTGGCTCATCTGGGCCGCGCGCGTACGCAGCGGGCCGCGCATCACGAGTTCGATTTACGCCGGCACCTCGGCTCTCATTCTGGCGCCCATGCTTTGGGAGCTGACTCTGCGCTTTAACGTTTTGACTTCCACGGCCGCCGCGGCGGCGATCTGCGGTTTCGCTCTTACGTCTCTTGTTTTTGCTGCCTTCGCCCGCAGGCAATCGCGCGATCTCAAGCCGGTTGTGCGTGTGGCTTACATGGCCGCAGCCGCTCTGGCTCTTGCGCTTGCCGTGGCTACGCATGTGTTTCTTCCATTCGTGGCGGCACTGCTCTTCCTCGCGGCGGTCTGCGAATTTGCGCCGGGGTGCGACCGCACACCAGAGGTTGCAGCAATCGTTGCTCTGGCGGCGGACGCGGCGGTATGGCTGTTGATCTTCAATTATTTTGCCGGGCAGGCCGCGCAGGAGGGTTATCCTCCACTGAGCCGCGCAGCATTGCTCGCTCCGGGCATCGTGATCTTTGTTCTTTTCGCCGCCAGCACCGGCGTCAAAACCATGTTGCGCGGGCAGAAGATCACGATCTTCGGCGCGGTGCAGGCGATGCTCGCATTTCTGCTTGCCGCGGTGAGTCTCGCGAACATCAATCCGCCAACCGGCGCAAGGATCCTCGGCGCCGTATGTCTGGCTCTTTCGGCGGTGTGTTACGTTGCGGTGTTCAGCGTCTTTGCGCGCGCACCCGAGCCGCGCAACAGGGCTATTTTTAGCGCGTGGGCCGCGATGCTGCTTTTGGCCGGAGGTTTTCTGGGCCTGCCGTCATTGCTGTTGATTTTGCTGTTTGGCGCGGCCGCGGTGGGTGCGGTGGTTTTGAGCAGGCAGGATCGATGAGCAGTCTTCGAGTTCTACGGAATGGTGTTTTTGCTGGCCGCCTCGGCGGCTTCAGGGCTGCTGAGTTTTCTGAAAAGCGCGGTTGCGGGCGCGCCTGCGGGCGCGTCGGCGGCCGGCGTCTGGGCGATCGCAGTGTGCGCCATTTTGTGTTATGGGCTTGTGCGCCCGCTCAAGACAGGGGGCAAGATTCGCCAGACTCTGGATCTGCTGCTTGCCGCGCTCGCAATCGGCTCCGTAACCGCGCTGCTCATCGACGGTTTGGTTGCACTCATTGCGTTGCGCGCGATTCCCGGAGCGCACCATCTGGCCCTGATCCGCACGGCGGTGCTGTGTACGGCGGCTCTGGCGCTGGTTTTCAGCGGAGCGCGCTTCAGCCGTCAGGAACTGACAAGGCTGGGATATACGGCACTGGTCCTCGTCGGCATCAAGCTGGTCGCCGAAGATTTGCGGAACGGGCACCTGGCCTATATCGCCGCCTCCATCTTTCTGGTTGCCTTTACGCTAATCGCCGCTCCGCGGGTGGCGCGGGCGCGGCAGAAGGCATAGCGAGGATCGTCGACCCATCTGGGCGCCGTGCCGTGATGGGCTGCCGAAGACAATTCCATCCTTTCCGCGATTCCCTCTTATTGATCCGGCCCTTATGATTTGCATCGTGCTCTCCCACCCTTTCCGCAAAAAGCGCGGAAAGGGTGGGGCACGGTGTGGCTGATCTTTTGGGCCGGATCAGTATAGAAATCGCCGCTGCTGCCGATAAGCCCGTTACCGGGACACGCGTTCCCTTTGCGCGCGCCGCGAGTCTGTGCGCGGGATGGGGAAGCCTTGTGTCTGCGCGAGGCGTGTACCGCCGGAGGGGGTATTGCGATGGCAGCGGAGGACGGACGCGGGAGTACAGCCGCAATGCCGTGGGCGCATCTGCGGCTGCCCCCGTTCCCGCAGGTTGCCGTGAAGGTTTTGCAGTTGGCCAGAGACGAGAATGTGCAACTGCATCACCTGTGCGATCTCATCTCGTCCGATCCGGCATTTGCGAGCGAAGTGCTGACGGTGGCCAATTCCCTGCTCTACGCGCCGCGCTATCCCTCGACCAGCATTATTCAGGCGGTGGCGGTGCTGGGCGCGAACACGTTGCAAGGGATGTGCGTAACGGTGGGGGTGCGCGCGTATCTCGGCAAAACGCTGAACCTGCCGGCGACGCGCAATCTGTGGCGGCACAATCTGGCTTGCGCGATTGTCGCGCAGCGGCTGGCGCAGGGCGGTTTTATCGATAAAGACACGGCCTTCACTTCGGGAATTCTGCACGACGTGGGGCGCATGGGCCTGGCGGTGGTTCAACCCGCGGCCTATGCCGGGCTTCTCGACAGGCGTCGGGGCTCCCCGGAGACGATGCTTGACGCGGAGCGCGGGCTCTTTGGCTGGGACCACTGCGAGACGGGGCGGCAACTGGTGAGCGGCTGGAAGTTGCCGGAGGAGTTCGAAGCCGTGGTTGCCGAACATCACGAGCCGCGGCGCACCGATGGCTCCTGGGATGTGCCGGAGCTGGTGAAGGTAAGTTGCGCCATGGCCTCGGCGATCGGTTTTGCCGCGTTTCCGGGGTGCGAGACAAGGCCCTTCGGCGAACTGCTGGAGATGCTGCCCGCGCGCGAGCGCAGGCTCTTCCAGGTTGACGCCGAGACGCTCAGGAAGGAGGTAAGCGAGAGCATTCGCGCAATCGAGGCTGCGTGAACGGGTGATTTGAAATGGGAGTCTGAGGAACCGCCTGCCTTGTCGCTCCAGCTTCGTCAGGCGCGCATCAGCTTGCGCTGTAGCTGCTCGAGCGTTTGGCCCTTCGTCTCCGGATAGAAGAGCGTGACCACGATCAACTGGACGACTGTTGCGGCAGCGAAGAACGCGAAGGGCGTTCCCTCATTGAAGCGGTGCACGAGGATGGGGAAACTAAGGGCGATGATCGTGTTCATGATCCAATGGCTGGCGCTGCCCACGCCCTGGCCTTTGGAGCGCACCGCGGTGGGAAAGACTTCGCCGATATAGACCCAGATCACGGATCCCTGCGAGAGCGAGAAGAAGGCGACAAAGAGCATGAGCAGGGCAAGCAAGGCGCTCTGGTGGCTATGGCTATTGAAGACCCACGCCACTCCGCCGAGGCAGCCCGCAGTGCCGATGGCGCCGACGATGAGCAGGCTCTTGCGGCCGAAGTGGTCAATCATGGCCATGCCGACGAGGGTGAAGATCCAGTTGGTGGCGCCGACGACGATGCTTTGCACGTATCCCGACTCGCTGCCGAACCCTCCGGCGGCGAAGATACTGTGCATGTAATAGAAGATGCAATTGATTCCGGCCAGTTGATTGAAGGCGCCGATGGTAATGGCCAGAAAAAGCGGGTAGCGGTATTTCCACTGAAAGACGGGCTCGTGGGCCGTGGCGTGTTCGGCCTGGAGCGCGGATTGAATTTCGGCCAATTCGGCTTTGGGATCGGGAGCGCCCATCTGGCCGAGCACGAATAGCGCTTCATCGATCTGGTTGCGCGAGGCCGACCAGCGCGGCGAATGGGGAATGGTGAAGAGAAGGATAAAAAAGAGCAGCGCGGGAAGCGCGGCGATTCCCACCATGACGCGCCATTCCAGGGGGCCGAGATGGGCGAGGCCGACCAGGTAGTTGGAGGTGTAGCCGAGCAGAATCCCGGTGACGACGTTGATCTGGAACGAGCCCACCAGCCGTCCGCGCCACTGCGCAGGCGCCAGTTCGGTGATATAGACGGGGCCCAGCACCGACGCAGCGCCAAGTCCTAATCCGCTCAGGAAGCGCATGGCCAAAAGCATGGACCAGCCGGCGGCAAACGCGGTGCCCGCCGCGGCAAGACAATAAGCAGCGGCGGCGTAACGCAGCGCCAACCGCGAACCCAACCTCTGCCCGAGGACGCCGCCGGCAAAGCAGCCGATGACGGTGCCGACAGGCCCCACAGCCACCGTGAGGCCCTTGCCAAAGCCACTCAGTCCAAAGTGCTGCACCACCAAGTCGATGATTCCGGAAACAACCGCAATATCGAATCCGAAGATCAGGCCCCCCAGGGCTCCGGTCAGGGTCGTCTTAATCAACTTGGCGTTGGGTCGCATCGTAATTTGTCCTTGGAGTTCCTCACCATAGTACAGACTGGCCCTGTGCGCGACAAAGCGGAATTTCCCCTCGGAACCACTCGGACACGGTGAAGGGATTGGGCGCGGCGATTGTCTGGGGCGGGTCAGCGCTTTGCGCGTGATGGAGAGCCGGTGGTGCGCAGGCTCGCTGAAGAAGTAGTCCATGCCGACGCCATGGAAGCGCGCGATGGCAGCCAGCGTCGGCAGCGTGGGAATCATGCGATCGGTTTCGAGCTTGGAAAGCAGCGCCGTGGAAAGGCTGGTTTCAAGGGCGAGCCGGGAGAGAGTCAACCGCTTGCTGTTGCGCAGCGAGCACAGCTTGAGACCGATGCAGTAGGGCTCAAGAAACCATTGGGCGTAGGAAACTGCCTTGGACATCGCCAGCTCCGCAGGCTGGTCAGAAATCTGTGAACCGGTCTACGCCAACAGCCGGCCGGTTGTGGTACAAATGGGCCGTAAAGCTAGGGCAAACGCATTTCAATTCGCTGGACGCTTTACGAACCATGCTCTTTGCGCTGTCATTCCGAGGAGCGCGGCGACGAAGAATCCGCGGTTGCTTTTCGGGTCTATTTCTCACGCAGACCTTGGGTTTGGCGGGCTGATTTCACCCAACGAAGACGCAAGGGGAGAAAGGCAACCGCAGATCCCTCACTCCGTTCGGGATGACACTGCTCGATGAGTGGAGTCGGGATGCAAGGAAAACAAGACTCCTATTTAAATGCGTTTGCCCTGGCCGTAAATCATGCCGCGAAGGAGCTGGGGAATCATTGAGGCCGGCCGCGACAATTACAATGCTTGGTACCCCCGGCGCCGGAAAGCTTTGCCGGTGCTGCACATTTTGAGAAAGGCGGCATTCCCCACGCGGAATTTCTCTCCACGCATTTTTGCCTCTCTGCTTTTTCGAGTTGTATGCGTCACACTGCCGGTTGCCGCGCTTGGCGTGGCGCGGGTTTGTGCCGCGCAGAGCAAACCGGCGGCGGCCAATCCGTCGCCCGACGTTTTGGTGCTCAGCAACGGCGACACTCTGCACGGCAAGTTCGTGAGCGAGACCGCCGGTACGGTGACATTCCATAGCGATCCGCTGGGCGACATTACTCTCGGCTGGAACAAGATCAAGGAGCTGCACGTCACCGGCAAGTTCGGCGTCCTGAGCCAGACGGTCGCCGTGCGCGGCAAAAAGCACCGTGTGCAATTTCCGGTGGGGCGATTCGACGTTGCGAACGAGGCGCTCACCGTTCACACGGAAAGCGCTCCTCCGCTCGCGCCCATTCCGGTAGCGAAGGCGCAGTACATCATGGAGAGTTCCGTGCTCGATAAACAGATCAATCAGGAGCCCGGCATCTTTGCAGGATGGAATGGCACGGCGACGGCGGGAGCGACACTGGTATCGGCAACGCAGAACCAGTACACCTTTACCGGCGCGGTAAACCTGGTGCGGGCCGTGCCGACGGTCAACTGGCTTGCGCCGAGGAACAAGACGATCTTCGGCTTCAACGAGTCGTACGGCAAGATCACGCAGCCGGCTTATAGCTATCCGGCGACGCCTCCCGCGACGGGACTGATTCAGGCACCGGCGATCGTGACCAAATCGTCGATCATGCACATTGGCGCAGAGCGCGACGAGTTTTTCTCTCCGCGCTTCTACGTGCTGGGGATGACGACCTTCGACCACAACTATGGCCAGCAGTTGCAATTGCAACAGATCTACGGCGGCGGTTTTGGATGGACGGTGCTGATGACCTCGAAACAGGAGTTTGACCTGAAGGCCACGATACAGTACGAGAAGCAGCAGTTTATGGCGGGCGCAGGCGGTGGGGATCAGAATCTGATTGGCTCGACGTATGAGGCCAACTACATTCTGCACAGCAAGCTTTTTACATTTACGCAGGGGCTTTCGTTCATTCCTGCGTATAACCAGCTCAGCGCGTACTCGGCGACAGAGGCAAATCTGTTTACGTTTCCGGCATACAAGAATTTCAGCTTCTCGGTGGGCACACTCGATAGTTACCTGAACGATGTGCCGATCATGGGAAGCGCGGCAGTTCCGCCAACCAAACCGAATTCGTTTCAGTTCACGATGGGCGTGACGTACACGATCAAATCAAAGTACTGAAAGACGGCCAGGAGCCGGCGGCCAGTGGATTGAGGGCGGTCCGCTGTCCACCGGTTCCATGCATTTCATTTGACTGCCACCGGTTGCAGCCAGGCGCCATCGCCTGCCGAGTCCCAGACATCGAAGCGCACCCATTTCTTGCCTGTTGCGTCGAAGGGGATGCGGAAGGTCTTTGCGCCAAAGGGCACGGTATCCGTAAGACGAATCATTTTGCGATCGACCTTCGCACCGTCGCTCCAGACCAGTTCGGCGAATTCGAGCGGGAAGGTGTATTCGATGCTTGCGGTGTATACGCTTTTGGCGCCGGAGCCTTCGATGCCCCACTTGTGGAAAAGAATCTCGCCCGTGGTGCCGAAGAAGTTGCCGGCGCGGATGCCTTCGACAATCGGGGCCCAGCTCTGATTCCAGGCCGGAACCTTGTCGAGCTTGAGATAGTTGATGGCTAACAGCGGATAGGTTTCATCGCTCGGCACCTTCATGTAGGTATCGCCCTCGGCCAGCATGAACTTGGGCTTGGGGGCCCAGTTGCTCATGTCGTTTTCAAGGCCGAAGCAGCGCACCGGGCAGAGCCGCGCCTGCGATTGATCGACGGGCAACGACTCCCACGAGCCGCCGATAAATCGGTCGTCCAAGAAGAAGCTCTTGTCTTTGTATTCGTCGGGATACATGGCCGAGCTTTTGGTGCGCGGGTGCGCGACCCAGATGATTCCCTGTTCGCGATGGATGAAATTCTCCACGTCCTGAACCGAGCCGAGATGATAGACGTGCCCGTAGGTGGGGTCATTTTCTTCGAAGGACTGATCGGCGGGACGCGGCACGGCATGCGAGAAGTAGACGGGCCGGGGCAGCATCAGATACCAGTGACCGCCGAGATAGGTGTTCGCCTCTTCGGCGGGAATGACGAGGAAATCCTTGTCGCTCACCTTGCGCGCGCCTTCAAAGTAGAGTTTTTGCTCGGCAAATCGCTTGGGGCCGGGATCGGCGAAGTCGGAGTCGTCGTGAAAATCGCCAAGATACACGATGTTGATGCCGAGGCCGCGGAAGACGGGAACCCAGGTGGGCATGAAGTCCGAGGCGCCGCGGTCGCGGATCATCTCGTTGAAGTCGAGATGGAAGTGGCCAGTCACGGTCTTGAAGCCGGGCACGGGCTTGTAAGTGTCATCGTGCGTGTAGGCAAGCACCCGCGGCTGCGTCAGGCGCGCGCTCGCCGCGCTCAGATAGTAGTAAACCGGCATGTGCTGCATGGTGTCCGGTGGCGCATTGTAGAGCGCATAATTATAAATTTGCGAGCGCGCTACGCGGACGCGATGGTTCCACACCGCGTCGCTTACGCCCCAGGGCGCGTAGCCCGAGCCGCGCTCCGGTTGCATCACGCCCAGCGAAAACGAATGATCGCTGTCTTTGCGGTAGTAGACGTAGCCGAGGTTGACCTCGTTCTCGCGCGCGAAAAAGAACTTGTGGGGCGGCGGAAAGATGGCGAGCGAACCCGCGCCAGCGTCGAGAATTTCCAGCCGATTCCGCGCCTGTAAATCGACGGGCTGCTGGTTCAAGTCGCCACCGAAGGAGTTGTGCTGCCAGACCTGCGCATCGTCGCGCCACTCGAGTTTGGCGTTGCCGCCGATCGAGAAGCCTTTCAGCCCGGCCTTGTAGATGTAGGCCACATCCTTTGCGTCTGTCTGGGCCACCGCCTCCTGCCGCAACAGGTTCGAGTCTTTGTAGGCAGTGAATTCGAGCCCGCCTGAAAAGAGCCCGAGCGTCAGGCCGTTGAACACGACGCGCACACGGTCGCCGTCGCTCTCCACGCGACACGTGGTGGCGCGATAACTCACGGTGGCGCGTTTGACTTCATCGGGCGAGCGGCCCGGACCGACGAGATGCGAGTCGTGGCCGGGAATCTCCAGGGGCGCATCCCAGAAGACGTTCCACTTATATTCACTTTCGTTCTGGGGCGTGTCCTCGTGGAGGCGCTTGAGGATGTTGAGCTCTGTCGTCGAAATGCGGCGGCGGCCGGTGGTCACCTGAAAATCCGGAGATAGATCCTCGCCCAACGCAATCCACGCGCCGCCGGCCTTTTGCGCGGCGAGTTCCTCGACCACGGGCTGCCCATTGCGCAGCGCAAAGCGGGCGCGGTTCTGCTGGCCGTGCTCGCCGGGCCAAACCACCTCGACGCCGCCATGGCTCGCCGTCACGCTGATTCCGGCGATGGGTTTCCAGTCTTTCATGTCGCAACTCTGTGCCTGCGCCACCGCCGTGACTGCGCCGAGCGCTACCAACCACGTTATCTGGCGGAATCTCATCTGGTCCTCCCGTAACCTCATCGAAACGATACCGCAGAAGCGCGATCCCTGAACACGGGAATTCGCGCAATCGGCTTTTGGGCTTCGGGTGTCAAAATCGAGACCCGGAGCGCACGGCTGACAGCTATGCGCTGTCGTTGTCACACCTTCACGAAGATCTTCTTGCGGTAAAGCCACCACACCGGCAGGAAGCTGAGAAACGTATAAAAGACCGAGTAAACGAAGGCCCGCCATCCGGGGTCGGAGATGCGCATGAAGACATGCAGGAAGAGGTAGAGAAGCGGATTGGATGGTTTTCCGGCGCTGGTGAAGCGAATCATTGCCTGCGCCGGATTGAGTAGCTCGCTGATCATGTAGGCAACGATGGCATTTGAGCCGAAGACGATCCACGGCCACGCAAGGGCCTTGCCTGTACCTTTCCGGCCCCAGCCGCGCTGCTCCATCGCCCAGTAGACAAGCGCCAGGGCCGCGAGCGACCACCCCGCCGCGACGAGCACGTAGGAGCTGGTCCACATTTTTTTGTTCAGCGGGAACCAGATGGACCAGAGGTATCCCGAGGCGAAACACGCCGCCGTGCCTGCAACGAGGCCGAGGGTTTTTGTCCGCGTGGACCGTTCCGCCATCAGCCATAAACCCGCCAGCAGTCCGAACATCGTGGTGGCGATGGCGGGAAGGTCGCTGAGCAACCCCTCGGGATCGCGCGCATTGTAGAGCGGCGCGTCCTCGTAGAGGTGGCCGGGCATAAGCTGGCGATCGAGCCAGGCCACGATGTTCTGGTTCCGGTCGAGGAACGGCACGTCGCTGCCGGGCACACCCGCTCCCGGAACCGGAACCCAGCGCACAAGCACCCAGTAACCGATGAGCAGACAGACGACAAGCGCGACTTTGGTCCACACGCGACGATCCCACAGATAAAGGAGCGCAACCACCAGGTAGCAGACGGCGATGCGCTGGAGGACGCCGTAGAAGCGCAGGTGCTGGAGATGGAAGTAGGGAAAGCCGTTGACGACAATGCCGAGCAGAAACAGGATGGCTGCCCGGCGCGCCGTATGCGCCGCGAGCTTGCGGCGCGAATCGCCGCGGCTCAACCGCACCTCGGTGGAAAGAACGATCGACACGCCCACCACGAAGAGGAACGTGGGAAAGACGATGTCGGTTGCGGTGATGCCATTCCACGGCGAGTGGAGCATCTCGCGCCAGGCGCCGGGATGGGAGTTGTTCACCATAATCATGAAGGCGATGGTGAGCCCGCGCAACACGTCAATCGACATCAGACGCCCAGGACGGGCCTGAGCTGAAGGCAGATTGGCCATTCGGTTCTCCGCTTCATTGGAAGCTATCCTACAACCGGTTGAAGGCACAAGAGCGGCAAGATGACGCCGCTCAGGATAAACGCATTTCAATTCGCTTGACGCTTTACGAACCATGCTCTTCGCGCTGTCATTCCGAGGAGTGCGGCGACGAAGAATCCGCGGTTGCTTTTCGGGTCTATTTCTCGCGCAGACCTTGGGTTTGGCAGGCTGATTTCACCCGACGACGCCGCAAGGGGCGAAAGAAAACCGCAGTCACGCATGGCCCTGTTGTGTACCCCGAAGAACATGAGAATTCGGCCAGGAACAACCGCAGATCCCTCGTCGCGATGCTCCTCGGGATGACAGAGTCAGGCGGGTGGTGAACAGAGTCATGCGGGCGGCGAATTTTCAGGGTAGATCACTCCGTTCGGGATGACATTGCTCGATGAGTGGAGTCGGGATCGAAGGAAAGCAGAACTCCTATCCAAATGCGTTTGCCCCGGAGCGCCGCTCATCCACTGTGACGCGCAGCCCCTTGCGCTGGTACACTCCCTTTTCGGGTATTTATCGATTTCATTGTTGGCCTTACGGGGAGGCTTTTGTGCCTGATTTTCAGCCCTTTATTCCTGCCGATCAGAATCCGCCGGAATTCACGCTTCGCGCCGTGCTACTGGGCGCTCTTTTCGGACTTATCTTCGGGGCCGTGACCGTTTATGTCGGCCTGCGCGCAGGGCTCACGGTAGCCGCATCCATTCCGATCGCGGTCATCACCATCAGCACGCTGCGGCATAAGGGCAAGCCGTCGGTGCTGGAGACGATCATCGTCCAGACCTGCGGCAATGCCGGCCAGTCCATCGCCGCCGGCGTCATCTTCACGCTGCCGGCGCTGATCTTTCTTGGCTTCGACCTCGAATACTTCCGCATCTTCATGCTGGCGCTCATCGGCGGCTATCTCGGCGTCCTGTTCATGGTTCCTCTGCGCCGTCCGCTCATCGTCGAGGAACACGGCGTGCTGAAGTATCCAGAGGGAACCGCCTGCGCCGAGGTCATCAAGGCCGGCGCAACCGGCGGATCGACCGCTTCGCGCGTTTTCTTCGGCCTCGGCCTCGGCGCAGTCTACGCAGCCTTCCAGAACGGCAATCTTCTGGGCGCCTGGCCAGGCACGCCCGAGTTCCAGCCCGACTTCGGGCCCAAGCACGTTCTCAAGGGCGCATCGATCAAGGCTGACGCTACCAGCGAGTATCTCGGCGTGGGCTACATCATCGGCGCGCGCACGGCCGCCATCATGTTTGCGGGCGGTGTCTTCTCCTGGCTCGTCATCATGCCGATGCTCTACTTTTTCGGCAAGGACATACCCAACCCCGTCTACCCAGGCACGATCCCCATCGCGCAGATGTCGCCCAGCGACCTGTGGGCCACCTACATCCGGCCGATGGGCGCAGGAGCCGTGGCCGCAGCCGGGCTGATCACGCTGGTTAAAACGCTGCCCACGATCCTCGGCGCGCTGCGTTCGGGCCTGGCGCAGATGCGGCATCGTTCCGCCGCTGCAGCCAAGCCGTTACGGACCGAACAGGATCTCTCGATGGGCACGGCCGTGCTGGGCTCCATCGCCCTGATCCTTCTGATGTTCTTCTTTCTCTGGCTCAAGCCCATCCCGGGCGCAAGGGTCGGACTGATGGCAAACCTGGGCGCTTCGATCCTCGTGGTTGGATTTGGATTTCTCTTTGTCACGGTCAGCTCGCGGATCGTGGGCCTGATCGGCAGCTCGGCCAATCCTATCTCGGGCATGACGATCGCCACGCTCATGGCCACCGCGGCGATCTTCCTCGTCTGCGGCTGGACGGCTCCGGCCTTCGGAGCGCTTGCCATCACGATTGGTGGGGTGGTCTGTATCGCCTCGGCGGAGGCCGGCGACACCTCGCAGGATTTGAAGACGGGCTTTCTTGTGGGCGCATCGCCTCTCAAGCAGCGCTACGCCTTTCTGATCGGCATTGCTGTCTCCACCGTCGCCATCGGCGGCACGCTCAACATCATGAACACCGGCATGCAGGAGTTTCGCGTGGCGCCGCACGCATGGAACATCAATGCCCCGCATGAGGGCGTCACCGTTCTCGAGGATCCCCACGGCCTCATGAACCGTTTCCCGGTCAAGGGCCCCAATGGCTCCGTCACCGAGCACAACAAGAACGAGTACATTGTCCTGAACGCCTTGGGATCTTCGGAATTGGCTGACGGCAAGTACCTCTACTCGCCGGCGACCCATCGCATCGAGGTGCAGTGGATTCCCGGCATCGGCAGCGAAAAGGCCGCCGCGCCGCAGGCCCGCCTGATGGCCACCGTCATCGACGGCATCCTCTCGCGCAAGCTGCCCTGGGGACTGGTGCTGGTCGGCGTCTTCCTCGTGATCGGGATCGAGTTGCTCGGCATTCGCTCGCTGACCTTCGCCGTGGGCGCCTATCTCTCGATTGGAACCACGATGGCCATCTTCGCCGGGGGCGTGGTGCGCGCGCTCGTCGACTCCGCAGGCAAGAAGGCCGACGCCACGGCAGAGGGCGACACCAGCTCCGGATCGCTGTTCGCCTCGGGGCTGATCGCGGCCGGCGGCATCATGGGCCTGCTGGGCGTCATCAACGCCTGGCTCCAGATGAAGTTCGGCTGGCCGAACTTCATCGGCCTGCACATCCCCGCCCTCGATCACGACTGGATCAGCGTGGTGGCGTTTGCGGCGCTGGCGTATGCGCTGTATTACTTTGCCAGGAAGCCGATGGAAAAGTAGAGAATACGGCGTTTAACCACCCCGCACTCGGGAAAGAAGATGGCAGAACGGCCAGGAGAAAAATCTGCGGCTGACGGCCACTTAGTGGTGTATGATGATTGATGTTTGATGCTAAAGAAGAGATTTTATGCGCACCACGCTTGCCATTGACGACGACGTTCTGGCCGCGGCCAAGGAATTGGCCGCAACCGAGCGCAAGAGTGTGGGCGAAGTGGTCAGCGCGCTTGTCCGCGACGCTATGCGGCCTGCGCGCGTGCGTCGCGCCACGCGCAATGGCGTACCACTGCTCCCTGTCCGGCCTGGCGCACCGCGCGTGACCTCGGAGCTGGTGCGGCGGCTTCGGGAAGAGCTCGATTGACACCCTACCTGCTCGATGTCAACGTCCTGATCGCCCTTATCGATCCTACACACGTGCGGCATGACCGGGCGCATGCATGGTTTGCGGCCAAGGGACGCCGGGCCTGGGCGACTTGCCCAATGACCGAAAACGGTGTACTCCGCATCGTCGGCAACTCCCGCTATCCGAATTCGCCGGGAAACCCGGCCGTTGTAGCTGAGTTGATGACGGCGTTTCTCGTTCTGGGAGGTCATGAGTTCTGGCCCGATGACGTCACGCTTTTTGACCCCACGCACGTTCATTCAGCGCGCCTGCTGAATTCAGTTCAAATCACCGACACTTATCTTTTGGCTTTGGCATGCGCCCATGGCGGAAAGCTGGCGACATTCGACCGCCATCTGGCGGCCGACGCCGTGATGGGCGGTTCCAGCGCTTTGCATCTGATTGTTTGACGGCACGATTCAGGGCGCTAACGAGCGGAAAATACACATTCCGCCCGCTTTTTACGCCCCCGGTTCCCCAGCCCGCTTTTCTCTTGTTCCCTGCCCTTCAGCCCGCTCCGCTACAATAATGGGAAGCTCCTCGCAGCCGGAACCTGAGTCTCTGGCGTGCCGGGAGCCTTTACACATCATGCTTTCCGAGAATCTACCTGAAGCGCTTACGTTCGACGATGTCCTGCTGGTGCCAGCCTACAGCGAGGTTGTGCCCGCGCAGGTGAGCACACAAACCCAGTTGACCAAAGACTTGACGCTGAATACCCCGCTGATTTCGTCGGCCATGGATACGGTGACGGAGTCGCGCATGGCCATTGCCATGGCGCAACTGGGCGGTATCGGCATTGTGCACCGCAACCTCTCGATTGCCAGCCAGGCCGGCGAGATCGACAAGGTGAAGCGCTCGGAGAGCGGCATGATTGTCGATCCGGTGACGATCGGCCCGGAAAAGACGGTCGGGGACGCGCTGGCGATCATGCGCCGCTACCGCATCTCCGGCGTGCCCGTGACGCAGGGTACGCGGCTGGTGGGCATCCTCACCAACCGCGATCTGCGCTTCGAGACGCGCACCGACGTCCTCGTTGGCGAGCTGATGACCAAGGACGACCTGATCACGGTGCCCGTGGGAACGACGCTCGAAGAGGCCGAGCGCATTCTGCACAAGCATCGCGTGGAAAAGCTGCTGGTGGTGAACGAGCAGTACGAGCTGAAGGGCCTGATCACGGTCAAGGACATCCAGAAGAAACTCAAGTACCCGAACGCGTGCAAGGACGAGCAGGGACGGCTGCGCGTGGGCGGGGCCATTGGGGCAACGGGCGATTACCTGGAACGCGCGGCCGAGCTGGTGCGCAACCGCGTGGACGCACTGGCCATCGATTCGGCGCACGGACACTCTTCGCGCGTGCTCGATGCGGTGCGCGAAGTGAAGAAGCGATTTGGCGATGTGGCCCTGCTGGCCGGCAACGTGGCGACCTACGAGGGCGCAATGGCGCTGATCGACGCGGGCGCGGATGCAATCAAGGTGGGCATCGGGCCGGGATCGATCTGCACCACGCGCATGGTGACCGGCGCGGGCATGCCGCAGGTTACGGCCATTGCCGAGGCGTACCGGGCCGCAAACAATCGCGGAATACCGGTGATTGCCGACGGCGGCATCAAGTACTCGGGCGAGATCACCAAGTCCATTGCCGCGGGCGCAAGTTCGGTGATGATTGGCTCGTTGTTTGCCGGCGTGGACGAAAGCCCCGGCGAGACGATCCTTTATCAGGGACGCAGCTTCAAGAGCTATCGCGGCATGGGCAGCCTGAGCGCCATGAACCAGGGTTCGGGCGAGCGGTACTTCCAGGGCTCGTCGGATCTGTCCGGCCCGGAGAACGGTTCCACGGATGTGGTGCAGCGCGAGCGCGCCAACGAGAACCGGCTGACCAAGTTCGTTCCCGAAGGCATCGAGGGGCGCGTGCCCTATCGCGGGCCGCTCGAGGCCATGATCTTTCAACTGGTGGGCGGGCTGCGCGCGGGCATGGGCTATCTCGGCTGCGGCACGATCGCGGAGTTGCACGAGAAGGCGAGATTCGTGCGCATCTCCGGCGCCGGTTTGCGCGAAAGCCACGTGCACGACGTCATCATCACGCGCGAAGCACCCAACTACCGTGTCGAATAGGCGCCGCGGTTACATGGCCGAGACTTGTTCGACGGCGGACACTTGACTCCTCCTGGAAGAGACGGGCAGGGGCATCCTCACCACAGGAACGGAAGTCTCTGCCGCCCTGGCGGACGGATTCAGCTTTACGCATTCATGCGCCACCGCCGTGAGATAGTTTTCGGCGAGCGGTGTGCCCCAGCGGCGCAGCGCGGTATTGAAGAGAAGCCCCAGATCCGAAAAGAAGGTCGCCTGCGCCAGATACTCGGCGTCGATCTGCTGCTTGGCGGGCAAGACCACCTGTTGGTAGTAGCCATCGAGGTGTTCCGGATGAATGCGGGCCAGAAGGGCCTCTTCTTTCGCAAAGGCGAGCGTTGCCGGCCCTGTCAATCCTGGACGGCAAGGCAATTTGTGCAAGACGTGCTCAGGCAATCTGGGGCGCGGGCCGACCAGGCTCATATCTCCGAGAAGCACATTGACGATCTGCGGCAGTTCGTCGAGCTTCCAGCGGCGAAGGAACGGACCCACCGGCGTGAATCGCTGGTTGTTGAGCGTGGTGACGGGACGATGCGCCTGGTCGGCGACATGCACCATGGTACGGAACTTGAAGATGGTGAATGGCCGGCCATGGATGCCCCCGCGCTTCTGCAGGAAAAAAACCGGCCCTCTCGATGTGAGACGCACGGCCGCGCCAATCGCCAGCAGGAGCGGGAGCAACACAGGCAAGGCCAGCAGTACACAGGCGCAGTCGAAGACGCGCTTGGACGTCGAGCGCGTCCAAAGACTGATCCCCCTCCAGAACGGATCGGAGGTGTGATGGCCGCAGCCAAGCAGAAAAAGCCTCAGACCGGACGCAACTGAATCCGCCCGCTCCGGCTCCGGGTATACATCGCCCTCGCCACGGGAAACGGGCACACCTTCACTTCGCGCGCCCCGGACATCGGGAGCGAGATGTGGTAAAAGACTAGATGAATCCATAGAAATTTCCTGGCCTACACACTCGGTGAGCAAGCGACTCCTCCGGCTCAATCTCAAAGGGCCCAAGGCTACGCGGGTGCAATATTTTAAAGAGACACCCGGCTATGGGAAATGTTGCGGTGGAAAATATGTTCCGCCCCATTTCCAGTAAAACTTCTGTCTAACCTGTGACCACAGGCTTATCAGCTTACACGACCGTCATGAGAAAAGGCACCGTTTGCAGATCGGGAGGATGACAGTCGTACAGTATTGATAAACCTTCTACCAAACAATTCGACAGGGTTTGAACATTAGAGTCAAATATTTCATTCTGAATTACTGTAACCCAGGTCACATAAGGAACGGATATGTAGCAAATGCCAAAATAGGAATGTATCGCGTATTGAGCGATGCCCACCTGTTTCTGCGATTGAAGGCCTTTGGCCTGCCTATTATCTATCGCTATCTATGAGCGCATGATAACTATGACGAAAGTCATTAAGATGTTAACTAGTATGCTAATACCCTTATTCGTTCCTTTCAGCCTTCGTCGCCGTAACTGGCAAAGGGTTTCTTCCCCGCTGTTCAGCCTGAAGGGGCAGAATGCGAAAGGGAACGTAAGAGAACAAGAACGCGGATATTCCCTATTGATCCGGCCCTTAAGTAATTGCACAGATTCCGCGAAAGGCAACCGCAGATCCTTCGACTCCGCTGCGCTCCGC
>JBMFHB010000076.1:0-17042 GCA_049977045.1 Occallatibacter sp. | reverse complement strand
ATGCCGATCAACACCTGCGCAAAGTCTTGGTAGATGCGCCAGTCGTGTGCATCGTTGGCGTCGGCCAGGGTTGATTTCCTTACGCGGCCGCGAAAGCCCATGTGGTAGAGTTTGGGGCGCATGGCGCCGAGGCAAGCTTCGATGTCCCGCAGGCTTTCGCGATAAGTTAGCTGTGCGAAGGCCATAGCCAGAAACTGATCCCAGCAAGAAAAGCCGCGCGGGTTCGAGTCGCCGTGATAGCGAGTTACGCATTTCTGGAACTCTTTGTGCGGAAGGAATTCGATCAGTTGTGTGAAGATGGTGCGCCCAGCGTTCATGCACCATTGTTTCGCCGCTTCCGTGGGCAGGAAAAGCGTACTTGAATTTCAAATCGTTCCCGAGGCGATTGGCTGCATCATGCTGAATAACTGTGGGTTACAGAATCTTTCGGAAAAATAGCCGGACAGCAGTGATAGTCATCATTTACGACGCACTACACTACTGCTCTGCTTTTGCGCTTCTTTACGAGCCTCCGCGCCCTCTCGTTCGCTTTTTTCGCCAAATGTTTCTTGCCGGACTCTTGTTTGGTCGCAATTGGCGCCATGTCGGGCCCGATGCGTTCGACGCGCGTGTCGACCATCTGGTAGCTGATGGTGCGTGGAGCCACGGGCCGGGTAATGCCGGTTGTGGGATCGGTGGCAACGCTGGCGCCGTTGGGAATTTCGAAACTGAAGGCGGGAACCGCGCCGCGCGCTGTCTCTTGCGTAAAGATGCGCACGGGCAGGTAGCCCTGAATGGGACGCAGACGAAACGCAGTCTCGTAGCGGTGGTGCTTGAGGCTCCAGGTGAAGACGCGCACCTGGTCGAAGTCATAGGGCAAGCCGTTGGTGGGCGTCGAGAGCGCCATCAAGTACTCGGGGATCTCGTGATTTGCGAGGCCGGGGTCGGGATCGTTTACTTTCTTCAACACCCAAGCGCCCACAATGCGCTGGCTCTCAGCGTATTGCGCCACGTCGTCGGGCACGTCCACATCCAGACGGCTCGCGAGCAGCCAGCCCACATGACCCTGTGCGTCGCGCGCCAGCCACCAGTCGTCCATCTCGGGCGGCGCGGTTTCTTCCGCGGCCGGAGGAGTCCTGGCTGCGTCCGCTTTCCCCTGTGCGTTCGACGGCGCGCTCCTGCCTGCTTCGGCTGGTTTCGCAGGTATCGATGGGGGCAGTGGCCCCTGGGTTTCCGCGGGCTTTCTGGGCGCTGTCGCCCTCGCGAGGAGTTCTACTTTGCTATTGCCAGGGATCAGATAGAATCGCGGCGTTTTGCGGCCGGGGCTCAGGTGCATGGCAAGGTCGTCGATCAGGATTCCCTTGGCCGCCACCGGCGTGTTCCTGGTCTCCGCGGCCAGCTTCACAAACCCCTGGTAGGTCTGCTCGTCGATTGTGGCCAGCTCTTCGATCCAGCCAATCTGCTGCTTGTCTGTCTCGACTTTGAGGAAGCGCCGCCTGCGCTCCAGAACCTGGAGCTGCTGACCATTGACGACCTGGCAAACGCGCGTTGAGACCGGTGCCACGCGGTCATGAAGATAGACGGGCCGCACTGTCGACACGTAGACCATCTCGCGTGGCTTTGGGTGAAAGCGGTTGCAGCCGGAAGCCCAAAAAGACAGACACAATGCCGCCAGAAGGGCGGCAAAAGCGGTTCCGAAGCGCCGAAAATTGGCGAGAAGTGAGATTGGCGGAAGAGTCGACACGGGCCAGATGTTTGCCTTGAGAATAGCACCACGGAGCGCGGAGTTCATGCTCCGTGATGCGCTGTGAACCTGCATTAAGGTAACGCGGCGATGGCCGCTGCTCCCACGGGGTCGGTACCGGTGGCCGAAGTAATTGCCGCAGTCAGTGCTCCCGAGCTGATGGTGTAGGCTTCAAGATCGGGGTTGCCGCTTGAGGTTGAACCGCCGCTGGAGACAGCCAGCACAAAATTCTTGCTGCTATCCTCGGCCAGACCTAAAGGCTGAATGCCTGTGGCGACGGAATTGCCCGCGGCAATGGTATAGGCGGTTCCTGAAGCTGAGATTGGAAACCAGGCGACGTTGCCGGATCCACTGGTGCCTTGCCCGTTGGCCACATAAACGTAATTGCCCGAGGCTTCGGGCAGAATATCATTGGGCGCCAACCCCCCGCTTGCAATCGGCGATCCGGAGGCTTGCGTAAGGGTTCCGCTTAACGAACTGTAGTTGAAGACGCGCAGCCCTCCAGAACTGGCAGAAGAGTTTGCCAGCGTTTCGCCGATATAGAACAGCCGGTTGCTGGGGTCCACAGCCACCGACAGCGCGGAGCCGCCGGTATTGGCAACAGGAATTCCCCGTGCCGTCGCTCCCAGCGGACTTGAGCTGCCGGCGGTAAAGGGGACAATAATCGTGCCGCCGGCTCCCAAAGCGACGAACAGATTCTTGCCGTCCGGCGAAAGCGCCATCTGCTTGACGCTCGCATTGGTAATCGTAAAGGCGACCGAAGAAACATTGCCGCCAGTGAGATATGTGCCGCTTGAGTTCAGAGGCGTGGCATCCAATTGAATCTGGCCGCCGGTATTGATGAACGCATCGATCAGCCATGTGCCGTTCGGTCCCACCTGCATGGCGTTGGCTATATCGCTCGAAATCGGACTGCCACCATTCGCGATGCTCAGGAATCCATTTGTTGTAATCGAATAGGCATAGATGCCTGACACAGTGCTCAAGTAGAGATACCCGCCGCCCGGTGCAATGGCCATGGAATAGGGAGTGGCGCCAGGAGCGACACCACTCGAGTAGGGACTGCCCGATAGCGGCGTCAGCGTTCCCGACACGATACTGTAGGCGGCAATCTGCATCGCCGTCTGGTTCATCACATAGAAGACGCCGCTTGAAAGGGTGGTGGGCGTGGTGGAAGACGAGGACGAAGACGAGGGAAGGCTCCAGAATCCCGAGCAGCCGGCCAGCAGCAATGCCGCCGCCAGTAAAAACACTGCACATGCGAGCTTCATTGTCACAGCTTGCAGACTCGTCTTCCCAAAACCTTTCATCCGGCGCCACTCAATCGGAATGCGTGAGAATGCATTCGCGCAATTCTGTTCACAGAGTAATGCGTGGCGGCGCTTCTTGTCCTCGTTGGGAATTTGCTCTACACCCATGGAAATGATGCCTTATCCAATGGACGCAGCAAAGAGAGATTCGCTCGGCGGGAGCAAAGATTGGCAGCGGCGGTAACCAAGCGCGCCAGCCAGGAGTACGCATTCCGGCTGGCGCGAATACTTGAAAGGAAGAAGATCAAGTGGTCCGTATTGCAGGGTGGTTCAGCGCTTCGATCAGGCTCCGCCCTTTTGCCCGTGCGCATTCCGCGCTGCAATGGCGAGCGAAAGCTGAGTCCGATCAGCCAGCTTTACCTCGTCCTTCTTCTTCGACACGAAGACACCTGAGTTCGGTCCGGCAATCATGCTGTGAAGGTCGAAATCCGAAACAGCATTGATTTGATCAACGTTGAGCGTGGTTCCATCCCAGGATGCCAGAGGCGCCTGGTTCTCGCCCGACTCCCAGTCCATGGGCTGAGAGACACCAATAATAGTGGCAACAACGGGGACGGTCTTGCCATTCTTCATATTGGCTTGGGTGAATCGCAAAATCAGCCTCGAGGTTCCATCCGGTTTCATGGCATCCTTCGCAATCGTGCCAAGCAGGTTCGTTCCCTTCGGCAAAACAGCACCGTTCCTCAAGTGAACGGTCTGCGTGAGCCGGGCGCGAAACTGCTGACCCGAATGCATCTTGCGGGCGTCGATTTGCTGAGCCAGCACTGCCGATGCAGGCACCATCCGCGCCGCCTCACGCTTTGCGGCGACCATTGCAGACGGGGCATTTGACACTGAAGTCTTGGCCGGACTTCCTGCATGAGCGGCCAGTGGGCAGAAAAGAGTTGAGGTTGCAACAACAGCAGCAAGAGCAAAATAGGTTCGACTTTTCATGGGGCAATACTCCTTCAGGGGGATGAGTTTGTGAGCGCCGGAAGACACAGAGTCCCCGCTGCGCACGCACACTAGTTTGCGCAAAGCCAATCATTGTCGCCCGCAACGCTGCGTCGAGGACAACGCGGTCTCAGTTTTCTTAGAGCGCCTCCGCGCTTCCAGCGATCCGGAGGCATCGTGAATACCAAGTTAGATGAGGTGTTCCGCTGCGGGGTTTTCTTTGGGCAGGAAGGGGGCGCTGCGCACGTCATTGCGCGTCGGGCAAAAAAGGACTTCCTCTTGTCAATTCATGCTTCAGTTCGGCCGGCCGCCGGATGCGGCGCGGCGGCGGAAACGCTCGTCAACAGGCTGACGGCCCTGAAATCCGCCGTCTATCGTGTGCCAGTGCTCGATGGCGGGTTCGCCCATGCGCCAGCAGAGCAGCACGATCTCTTCGCCGAGCCGGCAGGGAAAATCCAGCAGACCCGTGTCCATATCCTTCACCTGCACCCCGATGGCGTCAATCTCTGCAACGGCCTCGCGCGTGCGCTTCAGATGCGCTTCCATTTCCGCGCGCCGCCGGGCGATTTCCGCCGAGTCGACCCTCATGCCCCCGGAGAAGTAGATGCGCTGCGCCAACTCGTTCAAACCCGACTCGACCATCTGTGCCGAGTTTTTGGCGTCGATCGCTCTCTTGAGCAGCGACTCAAGCAAGGGAAGCAGCGACTGCGCTTCTTCAATCGTAAAGGTTTTCATCGTGAGTAGAACCTGAACATTTACAGCATACGACGAAATCGTAGAATGCGTGCGGAAAACATGCGTCCAGCGCGCTTTGTCTTCTGCTGCATTTCTCCTCCAACTAATGCCTTGTCAGCGGGCCTGCCGGGTGCTGATTTTTGCGTAACCATCCGGAACGTTTCGCCCTGTGGATACATCCCGCTGGCCTTGCGGATTTAGTTGTAAAAGTCCAGGCGGTTCGCCGTTGCCGGGCTCCTCGGGAACAACGGACCACCAGGTTCAGCCTCAGACCGGCTGGTGAGCGGTGTACATGAATAGGTGGGAAATGCGGTATTCTGGTGAAGCGCGCCCGTAGCTCAGCTGGATAGAGCGAATGCCTCCGGAGCATTAGGTCGGGAGTTCGAATCTCTCCGGGCGCACCATCGTCTTAGGTCTGGCCAAGGCCGTATGAAGGTGGAACCCTCAAGTACAAGTTTGACCAGTCGTCTTGCTTTCCGTCTTCTACTCTCAGGGGCTGGCCGCGTTATTCCTTCATTGCAAAGGCCGCGCAAGGTTGTCTTCTTATGGGGAGTATGCCGGCCATGAAACACGGCACAGCCATCGTTATTGGAGCCGGTCCAGCGGGATTGACGGCCGCCATTGAGCTCCAGCGCCGCACTGCCATCCGCCCCATTCTTCTGGAAGCAACGCAGGAGATCGGCGGCATTTCGCGGACCGTCCGTTACAAGGGCAACCGCATGGATATCGGCGGCCACCGCTTCTTCTCGAAGTCGGACCGCGTCATGCAGTGGTGGCTCCAGATGATGCCGATCGAGGGCGATGCGAACCTGGAAGGCCGTTTGCGCTATCACGGACAAGAGCGCGGGCTGCCCACATCCGGGTCAGGCCCGGACCCCAAAAACGACGACCTCGTGATGCTGGTACGCCAGCGCAAAAGCCGTATCTATTTTCTGCGGCGTTTCTTTGATTACCCGATCCGCCTCACCGCCGCCACCTTTCGCAATCTCGGTCTGTGGCGGACGATGGCTTGCGGCTTCAGCTACCTGCGCGCCGTTCTTCTGCCCCGCCGCCAGGAGCAAACGCTCGAGGATTTCCTCATTAATCGCTTCGGCCGCCAGCTTTACCGCACCTTCTTCGAGTCCTACACCGAAAAGGTCTGGGGCGTGCCCTGCCGCCAGATCAGCGCCGAATGGGGAGCCCAACGCATCAAGGGGCTCTCGCTCAAAGGCGTGGTCGCGCACTTTTTTCGCAAGCTTTTTCCCGGCCGCGGAGATGCCGGCATTGCACAAAAACAAACCGAGACCTCGCTGATCGAGCGGTTCCTTTATCCCAAATTCGGTCCCGGCCAGCTTTGGGAACACGCCGCGGAGTTGGTCCAGGCAAACGGAGGAGAACTCCACCTCGGCATCGCCGTGGACCGCATTCACATCGAAGGCAACCGCGTGGTAGCCGCTGAAGGCGTCGACGCATCGGGTCAGCGCGCCACCTTTCACGGCGACTACTTCTTCTCCACCATGCCCGTCCGTGACCTGATCCGCGCCATGGGCGCTTCCGTGCCGCGCGAAGTTGCTGAAATCGCCGAGGGACTCGTCTATCGCGACTTCATCACTGTGGGTCTGCTGGTGAAGAAACTTGCCGTTGCGGAAAAGGACGGCTCGCCCCTGCGCGACAACTGGATCTACATTCAGGAGCCGGACGTGATCGTGGGGCGGCTGCAGATCTTTAACAATTGGAGCCCGTATCTTGTCCAGGACCAGGAAAAGGTTTGGATCGGGCTGGAGTATTTCTGCAACGACACCGACCGCATGTGGACATACAGCGATGAAGAGATGGTCCGGCTGGCCGTCGAAGAGGTTACGCGCATCGGCATCGTGAAGGCCGCCTACGTGGAAGACTCCCACGTTGTCCGTATGCCAAAGACCTACCCCGCCTACTTTGGCAGCTACTCGCGCTTCGCGGAGATTCGCCACTTCCTGGATGGCATCGAGAACCTGTTTCTGGTGGGCCGCAACGGTATGCACAAGTACAACAACCAGGACCACTCGATGCTCACCGCCATGACCGCCGTGGATAACATTACCAGCGGCGTCACGGACAAGAACAACATCTGGGCGATCAATACCGAAGTTGAATATCACGAGGAAAAAGCGAAAGCATAGCACGGCTCGCTCTCGACTTTGCCCCCATCGGCCTTCTATCCTCAAAGGTTGGCCGTATTTTCCCTCATTCCGCGGCCCGCAAAAGGTTCTCACAACGTCTATGAGCACGAACACGATCGCCATTCATCTGCCTGACGGCTCCATCCGCGAAGTACCCTCCGGCACGACGCCGCTCGATATCGCCAACTCCATCTCGCCGCGGCTTGCCGCAGCCTGCGTTGTTGCGCGCATCGCTCCCATCGCCGTAACCGCTGCCGAAGCTTCCGGCAGCACGCCGGTCAACGAAGATTCCGGCGAGGCCGCCATGTACGCCGCTGAGGACGCTGCCGCCATGCGGCTCGTCGATCTTACAGCGCCGCTTACGGCGAGCGTCAAGCTGGAACTCTTGAAAGAGAGCGATCCCGACGCCATGAAGGTGTTGCGTCACTCGGCTGCGCATGTGCTCGCCACCGCCGTTCTTGAACTGTTCCCCGAGACCAAGCTTGGCCACGGTCCAGCTACGGACTCCGGATTCTTCTACGACTTTTATCGCGAAAAGCCGTTCACGCCCGAGGATCTGGCCGCGATCGAGGCCAGGATGGCTGAGGTGGTGGCGCGCAACGAACCCTTCGTGCGCGAGTACGAACCGCGCGAGAAGGCGCTTGAAGATTTCCAGCGCGACGGCGACTTCATGAAGACGCACTTCGTTACGAAATTCACGGAGCCGGGCTCCGAGGTGAGTTTCTACCGCAACGGCAAGTTCATAGACTTTTGCCGAGGCCCGCACCTGCCCTCGACCAGCCGCGTGAAGGCATTCAAGGTGACGAACCTGGCCGGGGCTTACTGGCTCGGCGACGAGAAAAATCCGCAACTGCAGCGTATCTACGGCACGGCCTTCTTCTCGAAGAAGGACCTCGACGAGCACTTCGCGCGCCTCGAAGAAGCCGCGCGCCGCGACCATCGCGTGCTCGGCAAGCAACTCGATCTCTTCAGCATTCAGGAGCTCGCAGGCGCGGGCCTCATCTTCTGGCATCCCAGGGGGGGCATCATTCGCAAGATCATGGAAGACTGGATGCGCGAGGAGTGCCTGCGCCGCGGCTATCAGCTTGTCTTTACGCCGCATGTGGCGCGCGTAAATCTCTGGCAGACCTCAGGGCACGAGGGCTTCTACGCCGGCAACATGTTCACCCCCATGGAACTTGACGATGCGATGTACCGCATCAAGCCCATGAACTGCCCGTTCCACATCCTCATCTACAAGAACACGCCCAAGAGCTACCGCGACCTGCCCGTGCGTTACGCCGAGCTGGGCAACGTGTATCGCTACGAGCGCTCCGGAACCATGCACGGCCTGCTGCGCGTGCGCGGCTTTACGCAGGACGACGCGCACATCTTCTGCACGCCCCAGCAGATTGAGAGCGAAGTGGCCGCGTGTATCGAGTTTGCCGAGGCTGTCCTCAAAACCTTCGGTTTCAAGGAATACAAGGTCGAGCTCTCCACGTGGGATCCGAACGACCGCGCCCACTATGCCGGCTCGGATGAGAACTGGAACCTCGCCATCCGCTCGCTCGATAACGTGCTCAGGGCCAAAGGAATTCCCTACAAGACCATCCCCGGCGAAGCCGCCTTCTACGGGCCCAAGATCGACGTCAAGCTCGTCGATGTGCTTGGCCGCCTGTGGCAGCTTTCGACGGTTCAATTCGACTTCAACCTGCCGGCGCGTTTCGAGCTGGAGTACGTGGGCGAAGATGGCGAGCGCCATCAGCCGGTGATGGTGCACCGCGCTCTGTTCGGTTCTGTCGAGAGATTTTTTGGCGTGCTCATCGAGCACTACGCCGGAGCATTTCCGCTGTGGCTCGCGCCGGTGCAGATCGGCCTCGTGCCCATCAGCGAACGCCACGCCGCCTACGCGCAAAAAGTGGAAGCTGCGCTCAAAGAAGCAGGCCTCCGCGTCGAGACCGACGTGCGCAACGAGAAGATGAACGCCAAAATCCGCGACTTCGCCAACCAGAAGACGCCCTATATTCTCGTCTTCGGCGACAAGGAAGAAGCCGCCGGTACAGTCAGCGTCCGCACCCGCGGCAAAGGCGACCAGGGCTCCATGCCGCTCCAGGACTTCATCGCCAAAGCCACGGAACTGGTGGCCATGCAGTCGATGGAGCTCTAGCAGTTTCGCGGGATTCGGAGGATACTATCTCCATGGCCACGCAGCCCGTTTTCGAGAAGCCGGTCAGCGTCGAGCAGTATCTCTCGACCGTCTATGAGCACGACTGCGAGTATGTGGACGGTGTGATCGAGGAGCGCGACTTTGGCGAATTTGAGCATGCGTATGTGCAGGGAATATTAGTTGCACTCTTCAACAACCACCGCGCTGATTGGGGCGTTTACGCTCTACCCGAGTTGCGCGTGCAAACACAAAAGGCGCACTTCCGCGTTCCTGACGTGACCGTTCTGCGCGAGAGATCAAAGCGCGAGCCGGTTCTCACACATCCGCCGTTGCTGATTGTCGAAGTCCAATCACCAGATCAATCGCTGCGCTACACCGAAGCCAAGACCCTGGAGTACATCACCTTCGGCGTCGAACACGTCTGGGTTGTCGACCCTTATGCCCGCGCCGCCTGGCGCGGCACGATCAACGGCCTGGAACTGATCCGCAACGGCGAACTCTCCATCCCCGATACTCCCATCCGCATCGTGCTCGAAGAGATCTTCGCCGAGCTGGACCGTTTGTAGTCGCCAGAGCGTAGGCCGCTCAAAAATTCCAGCGCAAAGGCCACTGAGCGCGCGGCCATGCAATCGGCGCATCCGTAAATGAAATCAGTTGAGCAATCCTGTGTGACCAACTGGTTTCAGGAACAGCGCCCTACGCGTTGATCGCCATCCCCTCCACCGCGCCATACGCATCCAGCATGGCCTCGGCCAGCGTCGGATGTGCGTGAATGGTGAACATCAGCTCGTCCACGGTGCCTTCGAGCTCCATCACCGCGATGGCTTCGGCGATCAGCTCCGTGGCCTGCGGCCCGATGATGTGTACGCCCAGAATCTCGCCGTACTCCGCTTCGGCAACCACCTTCACGAATCCGTCGTGATTACCCAGGATCGTGGCCTTGGAGTTGCCCGCAAACGGGAACTTGCCCACCTTGACCGTGTAGCCCTTTTCTTTGGCTTGCGCTTCGGTCAGTCCGGCGCTGCCGATCTGTGGATCGGTGTACGTGCAGCCCGGAATGCGTTCGCGGCGCACCGGCCGGTACTTGCGCCCCGCGATCCTGGCCATCGCCACCATGCCGCTCATCATGCCCACGTGCGCCAGTTGTGGCAGCCCAGCCACGATGTCGCCGACGGCAAAAACGCCCGCCTCGGCCGTCTCCTGCGCCTCATTCACTTTCACAAATCCGCGATCCAGCTCAACGCGCGTCTTTTCGAGGCCGATCCCTTCCGTACGCGGCGCGCGGCCCACGGCGACCAGAACCTTCTCGGCCTCTTTCACCTGCGGCTTGCCGTTTGCGTCGGTGTAGCTGACGCGCACGCCCGCCGCGGTCTTTTCCACCTTCTCCACCTTCGCACCGGTGCTGGTTTCGATGCCGCGCTTGCGAAAGAGGCGAGCGAGTTCCTTTGAGATCTCCTCGTCCTCGGCGGGAACCAGCCGCGGCAGAAATTCGAGAATCGTCACCTCCGCGCCGAAGCTGCGGAAGATCGACGCGAATTCGACGCCGACCGCGCCCGCGCCGATCACGATGAGCGACTTGGGCGGCGCGTTCAGATTCAGAATCTCGATGTTGGTCAGGATCGTGTCGTCGGCCTGCAATCCCGGCAGCAGCTTGGCCTCCGATCCGGTTGCCAGCAGCACGTTTTTCGCCTTCACCTGGCTCTTCGCGCCGTTTGACTCCACTTCCACCGCATGGACGCCGCTTTGTGCTGGCCCGGTCACTCGCCCAAAACCAGGCACAACGGTGATCTTATGTTTCTTCATCAGAAAATCGAGGCCCTTGGCGTGCTTCGTGATGATGGCATTCTTGCGCGTCAGCACCGCGGGCCAGTCGAGTTCGCGCGCCTCAACGCCCTTGATGCCGTACTCCGCGGCGTCTTTCATGTAGTCCCACAACTCCGCGCTGAACAGCAGCGCCTTGGTGGGAATGCAGCCCACGTGCAGGCACGTTCCACCCAGCTTCGGACTCGCATCGATCAGTGCCACCTTCAGTCCGTACTCGGCGCCGCGGATCGCCGCCGTATATCCGGCAGGCCCGCCGCCAATCACCACCACGTCGTAAATCATCTCTGCATTCGTCTCAGGCACAGGGAACTCCATTTCAGTGTCGCCGCTTGCTCCCGGCAAGCCATGGCAATCATCCTGTCCGCGCGGCGTGCGGCCAGGATGTGAAAGCACAAGAATCAACGTACTCAGTTTAAATCGAGTACGCTGTTTATCTGTTCTTCTGCCTCCCGCAGCGTCTCCGGGGCATCGCCGAACCGCTCGATCCAGTGGACTTCCGGCTCGCGGCGAAACCACGTCATCTGCCGCTTGGCGTAGTTGCGATGGCCCTGCTGGGCGGCCTTGATGGCATCGTCCAGGCCCAGCGATCCATCCAGAACTCCGCGCGCCTGTTTGTATCCCAGCGAATCGAGCGCCTTTACAGGTCCGAAGCGCGCAAGCAGCCCGCGCGTCTCTTCGACCAGCCCCGCGGCAAACATCTCCGCACAGCGCCGGTTCAACCGGTCGTAGAGCGCGGCACGCGGCGGATTCAGCCCGATGCGCAGGAGGCGAAATCCCGTCAGCGGATTCTTTCCCTTGTTTTGGAGAAGAGTCGAGAGGGGTGAACGCGCCTCCAGACAGACCTCTATGGCGCGAATCAGCTTGGGGCTATCGTTGGCGTGAATCCGCTCGGCAGTCGTGGGATCCAGCCGCGCAAGCAGCCGATGGAGCCAGACGGCCCCATGACGCTCCATGCTTTGACGCAAGCGGGCCCGTAGCTCTTCCTGCCGCCCGGGCCCGGCAAAGAGTCCTTCGATGAGCGCGCGCAGATACAGCCCCGTTCCGCCAGTGACGATCGGCAGGCGCTTGCGCGCTTGAATCTCCTGGAGCGATGTACGGGCAAGGCGAGAGTAAGCGCCCGCGGTGAACGGCTCATTTGGCTCAGCCACGTCGATCAGGTGGTGCGGTACGCGCGCCCGCTCCTCAAGCGTGGGTTTGGCCGTGCCCAGTTCCATGCCGCGATAGACGGCCACCGAGTCGCAACTCACGATTTCGCCCCCGGTTTCGCCATTGACGCGCGCGGCTAACTCGAGCGAAAGCGCGGTCTTCCCGCTCCCCGTCGGCCCCAGAAGAATCACCGCCAGCGGCGGTTCACATTCACTCATTCACTTCTTCACTCTCTCGCGCTTTTCTATTCCCTATTGCCTATTCCCTATTCCCTGTTGCCTATTGCCTATTGCCTGCCTCACCACCGCCACCACCCCGCGGGAAAGATCCATTTCGGATTGGTGTGCACGAGCCACCAGAGGCAAACCACGCCGGCCAGAATCACCAGCCCGAAAATCTGGTTGCGCCGGTAGGCGCGGGTCTGCCGCTCGCGCGCCTCTTTCTCGTCGACCTGCTGGAAGTATGGTTTGATGCGGGTTTCCACCATGATCAATTCTTCGCAATCTGAGGCAGCCTACAAGGACAAACGTCGCAGTTCGCTTACTCCATGTTTCAACGATGGTGTGCATCGAGCTGGCGGATCAGCTTTCACGATGACCCAGTCACGCAATTCGATTGAAGCTGACTGAGTTAATTCATCCCATCGGCGGTGTTCGTTTTTATACGACGAGTCTTCGTCCACAATCTCCCCGTTGAGATTTAGAATCCAAGTTTCGATAGACCACTTGGGCACCAAACGAGCAACTTGTTCGGCCTCGGCGCGAAATCCGCGCAGCCGCTGGTCGTCGAACTCCTCCAGACGACGCTGAAGTTCGTGTAATCTCTGTTGGACAGTATTGTGATCGGCGTCGATCACGATAATGAGCCATTTCCGCGCCTGCCGCGTGCAATATGCTTTGATCTCCGCAGCATAGCGGTCAATTACCCATTGCGCGCCACTTCCGGCTCCACTTGCCATAGGCGCGTCCTTGATTACCCTTTGGGGTAGATCAGGTTGCTTTCTACGCAGATACGTCCGAACAAATCGTGATTGGCGTCGATCCTCAGCGAGAATGATCACTTGCGCGGGATTACTCATCTTCCCATCCCCGCGCAACCGTTTCTGCGGGGGCAAGCCCCGTATCGGTAACAGTGGTGAATGGCCTTGGCATGACCTGCCCATTTCCTTCCCGCCTAAACAGGAGGCCAAATTCTCTTGCCCACTGATTGAGAATCTCGGGGTGATGAGAGATTAGAATCAGTTGACTCTTGTGCGTCTCCGTTGCATCTTCCGCGGAAATTAACCAAGGTTGAATCTCCCGAAGCGACACAAAATTATCGGGCTCGTCTATGAATACAGTGTTCCCCTGCTTGGAAATTAGGAAGTGAAGGACCATGTAAAGCGCAATGAGGCACCTTTGACCATCTGAAAGGTCTGAAAGCGGATACGGGATACTCTTCTTCCCCGCTTGCAAGAAGATGGCGCGAAGGATACGAGTGCTAGCTCCGGCCGCCTCAAGCTGCAGAGATACAAAGCCGTCCAAGGTCTCTGTCAAAGAACGAAGCAACTCTAGGTTGGCTTCTGGGTCAGCCTGAACAAGATGACGATACCATGCGCTAAGATTGTCGAGTTCGTTCTCCGGAAGCGCATCCTCGCTCTCGGTAGTATCGGACATCGCATCTGGCCAGGGGTCGATGCGGATGCAAAAAACGTGCTCGAAAATCCACGTAAGAAATCGATCCACTTCGGGGGTGCTGAGGCGCGCTAAATTAAGCGACGAGCGTGTCGTCTTCCACGGAAGAGAAGCAAATGTCTCAGGCTTTTGCGCGAAAAAGCGAACGTTGCCTCCGAGTTGTTCGAAGACTACTTCTCCAGAGACGGTAAGTCTTTCCAGGCGGACTTCACCTACTGGTGCGTCTTGCGCGAAATGGTTTTCTACCCGATAAACATATGCTTTCCCATCGAGCGAAGCTTCAATCTCAAAAACCTGCTCTGGAAGCTTGAGCCATCTTGTGGTTGTGGTGGCTAGGAAAGGGTTATCGATTCCCCGCAGGAAGTCCTTCAACAGTTCGATCGAATCCAGCAGCGACGACTTTCCGCTGCCGTTCGCCCCGAGCAGCAATTGCTTCCGCTCCGGTTTGTACTCGAAGTTCACAAAGCAGCGAAAATTGTCGATATACAGACGTTTCAGCATGGCAGGATTATACGTCGATTGTCTTCCGTTTGCCGCGCCCTGTTTGACTTCCCACCCTCGCATTGCCGACGATAGTTCTTCCGGCTTTTTCTGGTTTCGGATGAGTTTGGCGGGAAGGAAAAACGAGATGAAGGTTCTGATACTGGGTTCGGGCGGCCGCGAGCACGCGTTGGCCTGGGCGATTGCGCGTAGTCCGCGCGTAACGGAGATTGTTTGCGCGCCGGGCAACGGCGGTATGGCGCAGATGGCCCGCTGCGTTCCCGTCGACCTGAAAGACTTCGACGCCATGGTACGCCTGGCGGAGGCCGAGCGGCCGGGGCTGACTGTCGTCGGACCGGAGCAGCCGCTATCGCTCGGCATTGTGGATGCGCTCCGCGAACGCGGTCTGCGCGTCTTTGGGCCTACGCGCGCCGCGGCGATGCTCGAAACCAGCAAGGGTTTTGCCAAGCAGTTCTTGAAGCGGCACAACATCCCCACCGCAAACTACGCCATCTGCTCCAACGCCGCCGAGGTGGACAAAGTCATCGAGATGTTTCATGCGCCGATTGTGGTCAAGGCCGACGGTCTCTTCGCGGGCAAGGGCGTCATCATCTGTCCCTCGCGTCACACCGCCGTCGAAGCTGCACAGGGCCTGTTTTCCGGAGCGCTGCTGGGCGAAACCGCGCAGCAGATTGTCATCGAGGAGTTCCTCGAAGGCGACGAGATCAGCTTTCTCTGTCTGAGCGACGGCAAGCATGTGGCGCCCCTGGTTCCGTCGCAGGATCACAAGCGTGTGGGCGAGGGCGACACTGGCCCCAACACCGGCGGCATGGGCGTCTACTCCACCGATACGCTTCTCGATCCCGCCATGTCGGAGTGGATTCTGCGCCACATTGCCGAACCGACTGTTGCTGGCATGGCCGCCGAGGGCGCGCCTTTTAGCGGTGTGCTCTATTGCGGCCTCATGATGACCGCGCGCGGCCCGCAGGTGCTGGAGTTCAACGCGCGGTTTGGCGATCCCGAAACGCAGGCCATCCTGGTCCGCCTGGAGAGCGATCTGGTCGACGCGCTTGAAGCCTGCATCGATGGCCGACTGGCCGAGACCTCACTGCGCTGGTCAGTGGGCGCTTCGGCCTGCGTGGTGGCCAGCTCCGGCGGCTATCCCGGCAGTTACAAGACCGCTCTGCCCATCGCCGGCCTGGCAGCCGCGGCCCAGGTTCCTGGAGTCGAGGTCTTCCATGCGGGTACGGCGCTCAAGGACGGAAAGATACTCACTGCCGGCGGCCGCGTGCTGGGCGTCACCGCCGCTGCGGACTCCCTTCGCCAGGCACTCGACCGTGCCTACCAGGCCATGGCGGAGATCTCTTTTGAGGGAATGTACTACCGGCGCGACATTGGCCATCGTGCATTGAAGTAGCAGCGGTCCGGCAGGTCAGGCAGTTACCACGTCAGCCAGACCCGCGCTGCTCGAACTACATGGCTGCACCCGTGCAGAGCGCAGGCATTGCCAAGGAGGTCTGCGCACGCAGCTTTTCAGTCATCCGCGGCGGCAGCCTCCGGAGCAGCGAGCGGCATTGCCTGCCGCCTCTGGAAGCACGAGCGGCAAAGCACAGGGCGGCCCTGCGTCGGTTTGAAAGGCACTGTCGTCTCCGCACCGCACGCTGAGCATGTTGTGCGCGTCTCGGGCCTCACTCTTTGCCCACTGCGGGCGCGCTTTGCCTTGCACTGCTTGCAGCGTTTGGGATCGTTTTTAAATTGCTTATCGTGGAAGAAGAGCTGTTCGCCTGCCGTAAAAACGAATTCGGCGCCACAATCGACACACTTCATGACACGATCGGTGAATTCCATGGCCAACTTGCCTTACAGGGAGTCACACCGACATCGCTCATGGCTCTATCAGGAACTTGCCGGTCTCGGTTCCCTGTTCCTTTCCTATGGCATAACAAGGGGCCCGGACCGCATATAAAAGATCAGCGGTATTTAAGAATTGTCCTGCGCACCAGACAACGTAAGGCTAGCACGACAATGCAGAATGAACACGCCAAAAGCATGCTAGACTGCCAATCGCGCTTCTCTGATTTCTGCGGGGTTTCTGCATGATGCGGCATGAGCCGTACAATGCCACATTGTTGCGGAAGCTTTGATCGACGGAAAATAAAGAAGCACTATAGTTTGTTGCGCCGAGGCGCCGTACCGTTCTCTTTATTGGGTTTGGCGGCTTCCTTCTTTACTATCGAAAGCCGCCGGAACGGTCTATCTCGCAACGGGTAAATGAGTTAGTCCTGCTCTTTGCGAGCCTTTTTACGATTCCGCTTACGCGCCAGTGCTGCTTTGACGCGACGCTTCTCACCGGGTTTCAGGTAGTAGGAGTGACGTTTAACTTCCTTGATAATGTCCTCCTGCTGTACCTTTCGCTTGAACCGGCGCAGTGCGTTTTCCAGCGGTTCGCCTTCTTGAACGCGAACCTCAGCCAAGTTTTCCCACCTCCAAACCTGCCTGCAAGGCTTTTATCATCATACCCAACTTTGATCTGGCAGCCAAGACTGACTCTTTTCCAATGCAAGATGAGCCTGAAGGCAGTACGTGATTCCAACGCAAGATGAGCCTGAAGGCTGGGTGGTCATGCTGGAGATTGATTATCCGCATGCACCAAGCCGAGCATTTGAGTCTGGAGTCGATTCGCGGCTTTCTTCTGGCCAGCGAAGAGATCCGGTTTGAGAGCCAGAGCCGCCAGCAGCGTTACGTCTGGATCGAGCAGCTTCTGGTCCAACACGAATACCCAACCCTGGGCAAGGCTGCGCGCGGGCTGGTCCGGCGTTACATCGAAAAGATGACCGGGCAGAGCCGGGCGCAGGTGACGCGGCTGGTCGCCCGCTTCGTGGCCGCCGGAAGGCTGCGGCCTACTGTCTACAAGCGCCACCGCTTCCCGGC
>JBMFHB010000075.1:0-17115 GCA_049977045.1 Occallatibacter sp. | reverse complement strand
CCGTTCCGGGTCCATCTTATTTTCCGCTACCCGCCTGAAAACCCCTGCAATCCCTCGGTGACATCAGGATGTCTGAAGGTGAGGTTTCATTGAAACCTCACTCTCAAAGGACAACGCAGCCTTTTTTGCAAGGATCTTGAAAACTACCGCCGAAAACCATAAGGCGGCGCTCCCGGCTGAGTCTTCGACGCTGAGTCTTCGGCGGCAGATGATTCTGTAATCTCCCAGATTCAATCTTGATCGTGGCCGCAAACCGTCAGCCGTTGCGCGCTTCAAACTCAGCGAGGTCCGCGGATAAGGAAGCTCCAGGCTCATCAATCCATAAGCAGATGATCCACCACACCACTGCTGCAAGAAAGATCACGCTGTTCGCTGTGTTCAGCGAGCTCATCAGGTTCATCACGCGCTTGTAGTCGTTCTGGCTGTGAATCGTGACATGCGTGGCGACGTGCTGCAGGATGCCGCGAATCGTCAACTGCGAAATGGAGGCCATGGCGAGGCCGACGACGAGCTGCTGCGCGTGACTGTGCCAGCCCGCCTTGAACTGGCGGCCGAAGATCAAAATAAGCAGTGCGAGCAGGACGATAAGCACATCGCCGAACATGTCGGCCTTTTGTGCAAAGAGCTCCATGAAGCGAAAGGCCGCGAGCTGCGAAGTGGCGAAGAGTGTCTTCAAAGACGGCCATGGGCCCCACAAGGCCGTCGTGGTTCCGGCCGCGGCCACCAGCACAAGCGTTCCGGCAATCCATGCTCTGCGCGGCGCGCCGGCGAAGGCCCGCCGCGCGATTTCAATCACCATCAGCACGGTGACGATGGCGGCCAGATCGGCCAGCGAGAGAAAGAGCGATTCCGAAAATGCAAGCGAAACACGGTGGTAGAGCAGGCGGCTGGCCAACATGCGCAGGGCCGTCAGCGCCATTGCGGTCGTGAACCAGGGGAAACGGCGCACGCGATCGCGCCCCAGCAGCACGACCAGCAGAACCAGCAGCGCCGCAAACGTCAACGTCCAAAGAATCTGTGCCGAGCTGAAATCAAAGTTGAAATGCATTGGAACCTTATCCGGGCGCGCGCATCTTCCAGGCGCCGGCCCTTCTTTTAGTCTAAACGCGCAAGGACAATCCGCCGCTCCTGCCATAATGCAAACATGCTGGTACTTGCCTCCGCTTCGCCACGCCGCCGCGACCTGCTTCTGCAGGCTGGGTTCCGTTTTGAGGTGCATCCCGCGCACATTCCAGAAGATCCGCTGCCCGGCGAGGATCCGATCGTCTACGTAACGCGGTTGGCGCGCGAGAAAGCGGAGGCTGTGTATCGCGAGATCTCAGGTGGTACGGACCGTGGAAGCGCGAATTCTGGAAAAGTTCGACCGGACGGCCAGCCCCTGGTGGTGCTGGGCGCCGACACCACGGTCACGCTCGACAATGTCATCCTGGGCAAGCCGGAAGACGCGGCCGATGCCGCTCGCATGTTGCGCCTGCTCTCAGGACGCACGCATCGCGTCATCACCGGTGTGGCACTGGCGACGGCAAAGGGAGCCGAAGTGGCGGCCGAGGTGACGGCAGTGCGTTTCCACACGCTCTCCGAGGCGGAGATCGCCGCTTACGTCGCCACCGGCGAGCCCATGGACAAGGCCGGCGCCTACGCCATCCAGGGGCGCGCCGCCCGGTGGATTCCCCGCGTCGAGGGCTGCTACTTCAATGTGGTCGGTCTGCCTCTGGCGCTGGTCTCATCGCTCGTGGACGCGAGCGGCATCTTTACGCAGATCCCATCGATCGGTTGAGGAGGCTTTGCGTGTATGGACCGGGCGGAAATGGTTAAAACGGATGCATCCGGTTGTCGAAAGGCAGCGAATGTTCCCGCTGCATCCGCATGGGTTTGCGATCATCTAAATAAGTATGAAAGTTTCGCTCTTTTCTCCCATCAAAATTCGTTCCGTTGAGTTTGCAAACCGTATTGGCGTTGCGCCCATGTGTCAGTATTCGGGCTACGATGGCTTTGCCAGCGATTGGCATCTCGTTCACCTGGGAAGCCGCGCACAAGGCGGCGCGGGCCTGATCATCTTTGAAGCCACGGCTGTCGTTCCCGAGGGCCGCATTACACCCGCCGATCTTGGCATCTGGAAGGATGAGCACATTCCGGGCCTTCGCCGTATTGTGCAGTTTGTACACTCCCAGGGCGCACGCGCCGGATTACAACTGGCGCACGCCGGGCGCAAGGGTAGTACAGCCTCGCCATTCATGGGTCAGGGCGTGGTGCTGCCTGCCGATGGCGGCTGGCAGCCGGTGGCGCCCAGCGCCATTGCCTTTGCGCCGGTGGACTACGCCGTTCCCGCCGCGCTCGACGCCGCTGGCATTGCGGCTGTGGTCGAGGCATTTCGCAGCGCGGCGCGGCGCGCCTTCGAGGCCGGATTCGATTTCGTTGAGATTCATGCGGCGCACGGTTATCTGCTGCATCAGTTCCTGTCACCGCTCTCGAATCGCCGCACCGACAACTACGGAGGCAGCTTCGACAATCGCATCCGCCTGCTGCTGGCAGTGACCGAGAATGTACGCGAGGTTTGGCCGAGTCACTTGCCACTGTTTGTGCGCATCTCCGCCACCGACTGGGCGGAGGGCGGCTGGAACGTAGACGAATCCGTGGAACTGGCGCGCCGCCTGCGCGAACGTGGCGTGGATCTGGTGGATTGTTCTTCAGGCGGCCTGACGCCCGACGCGAAAGTGCCTGCCGCACCTGGCTACCAGGTCGAGTTTGCCAACAGAATCAGGCGCGAAGCCGGTATCGCTACGGCTGCGGTAGGACTGATCACAGAAGCGGCGCAGGCCAACAGGATCGTCGCTGCGGAGGAGGCGGATTTTGTCTTCCTTGCGCGCGCCGAGTTGCGCGATCCTTACTGGCCGCTCCATGCCGCGGCTGCACTGGGTGAAACCGTAAGCTGGCCCGGCCAGTATCTGCGCGGCGCGCCCGCAGGTTCGCCGGCGCGCGCGGCCGTGGAGCGTGGATAGATCGCGGATTTGTGGTGCTGGCACCGTAATTTCGGCGGGTTTTTCCTCTTTCGGCGCGGGGAAGTGCGCATTTTCGCTCACCAAATGGCGGAACTTCTGTCCTATACTGCGTGTAGTACGAGGAATTTCTCTGCGCGACGGGTTCCTCGCCAACTTTTATGGCTACGCAACTGAATCGGAAGCGCGCCTACGAGCCACCGCCAATCCCCGACCGGCTCTATTTCAAGATCGGAGATGTAGCGCGGCTGTGTGGTGTGGAGGCGTACGTTCTGCGCTTCTGGGAGTCGCAGTTTCCGCAGTTGAAACCGAACAAGAGCGGAACCGGGCAGAGGCTCTATCGCCGCCGCGATGTCGAGATGGCGATCGAGATCAAGCGCCTTGTTCATGCGGAAGGCTACACCATCGCTGGCGCGCGCGCGGTGCTCGAAGGCGAGCAGCGCCGCCCGGGCAAACGCCGCGATCCTCAGGCTGCCTTGCCACAGACTGACAATTCAGGCAAAAAGCTGGACGCCGCCGCGGCCGCTCTTGGTAACGCGCGAACTGAGTTGCGCGAGATCGCCAACCTGCTGGCATCTCCGCCGCCGCCGGCCCCGCCGTCGGCACGCCGCCGCAGCCGGGTCACGGCCATCTCGCCCACGACCGGGATGCTGTTTCCGGCGTAGTTTCCCTGCAACGTAGACAGAGGATATTTGCTTGCGCTCACGCGCAGGCGATGGCCATTGTGATTCGTCCCCGCGCACCTGCTTCGAGGGTCATCTGCGAAAACAAGAGAATCTTCTTCCAGTACGGCCATGGCTTGACGATCTTGGCGGCGACGGGCAATGAACGTTTGCCGCCTCCCGGCGGACCGGGAAGCGGCGAGTGAAAGCCGTGCTCAAGCTATTCGCTTTTGGCTTCTTCAGAGGCCGGCTCTGAGGCTTCGGCAGTCGCAGGGGCCTTTTCTTCGGCGGCTTCGTCCAGAACCTTTACCGTGACGCGCGCAGTGACCTCGCGGTGCAGGCGAATTGCGACCTTGAAGTCGCCGAGGCTCTTGATGGCGTCGCCGAGCTGGATCTTGCGGCGATCAACCTCAAAGCCCTGCGCGGCAAGCTCCGCGGCGATATCGGACGATGTGACCGAGCCAAACAGATGGCCGTGCTCGCCGGACTTGCGCGTGAAGCTAAGCACCACGGGCTCGAGCCTGGCCAGCAACTCCTCAGCCTGCGCCTTTTCCGTGGCGGAACGGCGCGCGGCTGCCACTTTCATCTGCTCGATCACGGCCTTGTTGGCTGCGGTGGCCTGCATGGCAAGCTTGCGCGGCAGAAGAAAGTTGCGGGCGTAGCCGTCTGCGACTTTGACCACTTCTCCCCGAAAGCCAAGATTGGCTACGTCTTCTTTCAGAATTACTTCCATGGGAAATTCTCCATATCTTAATCGTGTTCGGGAAGGCGCTGATTCGAGCAGGGGCGAAAGCCCCCGGTCGTTCCCCTCCCGATGCGGCACGGCCAAAGCCGCGCCCTTTTCAAAACCGGCCAGAACCGCACGCCCTTCGCTTTGTCCGGACCCATAAGGCACTCCGCGGACTCGCCCAGGACGATGGCGGCGGCTTCAAGCCAAACCCTAGTACCTGGTTGCGAACGGCAGCAGCGCAATGTTGCGGGCCTGCTTGATCGCGCGGGTCAGGCGGCGCTGGTGCGTGGGGCAAACTCCGGTCAATCGCCGCGGCACGATCTTGCCGCGCTCTGCCACGAACTGCTGCAGCAGCTTCACGTCGCGGTAGGGAATGGCGTCGATCTTCTCGGTGCAGAACTTGCACACCTTCTTGCGGCGGAAGAACTTGCCGCGTCCGCCCTGACCGCCGGAAGGTCGGCCTCCGGAGCGTGGAGATGGGCCTGGCCCGGATGGGGCCTGTGAACTTGCTGGTGCGTCCGCTTGAGCGGGCGCCTTTGCCTGGATTTCTTCTGACATTGTGCTTCCCTTTTCTCTCGTTGATCCGGCGCCGCCGGAGAATCTCTTTGAGGGGTCAGGCGTCAGGGGTCAGGATGGCGAATTCGACGCCTCACGCGTCTTCTCGTCCCCAGTCCCTTCGTTCCTGGTCCCCGCCTTTACGCGCTGGCCTGGACCGGCTCGGCCGGCTGGGCCGTGGCTGCGGCTGCAGGAGCGGCTGCAGGAGCAGGAGCGGGAGCGGGAGCGGATTCGCTACTCGCCTTGCGGCGCGTGCACCGCAAGGCCTTTACCTTGGCCAGGCGCTTCTCTTCCTCGTCCATGCGCACGGTGATGAACTTGATCACCTGCTCGGTCACCCGCAGACGGCGTTCGAGCTCCAGCACCACGGGGCCGGTGGCCTCAATGGTCAGCAGCACATAGCTGCCGTCGGAGAACTTGCGCACGTTGTAGGCGAGCTTGCGGCGGCCCATCTTTTCGGCCGACTTGACCACGCCGCCGCCGTTCTTGACCGTGTTGGTTAGGTTCTCGATCAGCTTGTCGGCTTCTTCGTCCTCCAGATCGGGACGGACGATAAACATGACTTCATACAAACGCGACATCAGTGTTCCTCACAGTGGAAAGTGAACAGAAAGCATTGAACAGTTCTTCGCTTGCGCGATCTTCAATCCCGATCCCTGTTCCCCGATTCCAGTTCCCTTCGATTAAATTCATTCATTGCGGCTGCCGGTCCCTGTTCAAGAATGCGCCGCGTGGCTGTCGCCACCCGGTCCAGCACCTCGTCCAGCACCGCCAGATCCGCCTTGCGCATGGGCGAAAGCAGATAATCCCTGCCCGGGCGTCTTTTGCCTCCCGCCGCAATCGCTTCGGGAGGTAGACCGGGGCCCCCACGGACGGATCCTTGTCCGTGGGGTGGTAGATCGGGCCCCACGCCGATACGTAAACGCAACCACTCCTGCGTGCCCAGGGCGCCAGCGATGCTGCGGGCTCCGTTGTGCCCGGCGGGCGAACCGCGCTCCCTGATCTTGAAGGTTCCCAGCGCAAGGTCGAGCTCGTCATAGATCACGAGCAGATCCTCCGATGGGTCGGCTTCAAACTCTTTCACCAAAGCGGCCACTGAAACTCCGCTGAGGTTCATAAACGTCTCTGGCTTGGCTAGAATCACCTGTCGGCCTGCAATTCTACAGGTCGCCGTGGTGGCTCTTGAGCGCCGGTTCTGGACCACAACACCCTCCTGCTGGGCGATGCGATCGATGGCCATGAATCCCGCGTTGTGCGGGGTCCACAGATACTCGATGCCGGGATTGCCAAGCCCCACAATCAGGAAGGGGCCGCTCCGGCTGGTTGAACCGGAATTCCCGGTGTGCGCCTGCTGCTCACCGGGAATTCCGATCTCGCTTGCCGCACCCAAGGTCTACTTCTTTGCCGGGGCTTCTGCCTCGGTCTTACCCTTCTTGGCAACTTCAGGCTCAGATGGCGCAGCCGCTTCACCCGCCGCCACTACCGCTCCCTCCGCCGTCTCCGGCGTGGCAACCACTTCCTCGCGGATTTGGATGACGTGAGCCACTGGAGCGTCTTCCGGGGTCAGGTACTTGATCTTGCCGGAGTGGGGCAAGCCACTGACGCGCAAGACGTGGTGCAGCTCCAAACCAGTCACATCCACGTCGATGTGGCTGGGAATGTCGGCAGGCAGGCACTCGATCTCGACTTCGCGCAGCACCTGATCCAGGACGCCGCCCTCAGTCTTGACGCCCACCGGCGTGCCCAGCAGCTTGACGCGCACATGCACACGCAGCACCTTATCGAGGGCGATGCGCTTCAAGTCGATGTGGATCAGCCTGTCCTTGATCGGCTCGCGCTGCCAGTCAACGATCATGGCTTTGGCAGCAGGCTGGCCGGCAATCTCCACATCGAAGATCGTATTGTGGCCGGTCTCGGAGTAGAGGATCTTCGAAATCTGCTTTGGATCGACCTCGACGGCAACTGGCTCGTGGCCGGGACCGTAAAGCACGGCCGGGATGTTACCCGCGGCGCGAACACGGCGCGCGGCATTTTTGTTGAACTTGCCCTCGCGGGGCTTGGCTACGACGACTTCTGGCATCTCTCGTTTTCTCGTTTCTTTAAAGATCGGGCACGGTGAAACAGCTTGCAGCTTTAAACCGGTAGCCAGTGGCGCCGACTTGCTGCTGCGCTGACTCTTCCGCTCCCTTTGTGAATGCGAGTGGTCAGTGATCCGTGGTCAGTGGTCAGAGAAAGCAAGCCGACGCACGACAATGAAACAGACCGCTAGCGAGTTTTAGGTTCTGATCACTGATCACCGATCACTGACCACTTAGCTAAACAACGTACTTACGCTTGTCTCCATATGGATGCTCTCGATAGCCGCGCCGAGCAGGCCGGCAATGGAGAGCACCTTAATCTTGGGCAATGTCTGCGCGGCATCGTTCGCCGGCACGGTTAACTTCTGCGCCGTCTCGCGCAGCGGAATGGTATCCGTGACGACCAACTGCGCCAGCCGGGAGTTAGCGATGCGGTCGATGGCCGGACCGGAAAGCACGGCGTGGCTGGCGCAGGCGTAGACGGCTGCCGCGCCGTTTTCGTAGAGCGCGTCGACCGTCTTCACCAGTGTGCCGGCAGTGTCGATAATGTCGTCGATGATAAGACAGTTCAGGCCCTCTACATCGCCGACCACATTCATCACTTCGGCTACGTTCATTTCGGTGCGGCGCTTGTCCACAATGGCCAGCGGCGCGCCCACCTTTTGCGCAAAGAAGCGGGCGCGCTCCACGCCTCCTGCGTCGGGCGAAACCACGGTCAGTTTAGGCAGGTTCAGCTCGCGGAAGTAGCTCACCAGAATAGGGCTGGCGAACAGGTGATCGACGGGAATATCGAAGAAACCTTGAATCTGTGCGGCGTGCAGGTCAACAAACAACGCCCGGTTGGCGCCCGCGGTGGTCAGCAGATCGGCAACCAGCTTGGCGCTGATGGCCACGCGCGGACGGTCCTTGCGATCCTGGCGGGCATACCCGTAGTAGGGAACCACCGCCGTGATGCGGGCCGCCGAGGCCCTTTTGAGCGCATCGATCATGATGAGCAGCTCGATCAGGTGCTGATCCACCGGATAGCAGGTGGGCTGCACCACAAATACATCCACACCGCGCACGTTTTCGAGCAGTTGGAAATAGACCTCGCCGTCGGCAAAACGCTGTAGCTTCACCTGGCCGACCGTGACACCGATATGCTTTGCCACTTCCTCGGCGAGTCGCGGATTCGCGGTTCCGGAGAACAGCTTGAATCGCTTATCGTCGCTGAGTCTTCCGGGCTTCTTGCGCTCCGTCGCCGGCGCCTGCCTCGAGTCTTTCGCCCTGGCGCCATCCCCAGACCCGCTCTTATGCGCGTCCCTGCCGCTCGCGAGTTTTTCCAGAGCAGGCTGCCCCGGATTCTGCTCTTCCAATGTCACCGTCGATGTTTCCACTTCCATCTGAAGCACCTCCATGCTGGTTGGCAATGGCTGCGTTTCCTAGTGCAAGCTTCTAGCTTCTAGCCACTAGCTTCTAGCTCATTTCTGCCGACAGCGAAAATCCCGCCTGCCATCGGAAAAAGCTAGTAGCTGTCTTTCTGGCTGGGCGACCTGGATTCGAACCAGGATAAATGCCTCCAAAGGGCATTGTCCTACCATTGAACGATCGCCCAGCAAACCTGTTGCGCCAGCCGTCCGAGAGTCTCGCTTGGCAAACGAGCGACTGTCAAGAAAAGCTTTCAGTTGCCAGCCTTCAGCGATCAGTTCTTTCGTGCTACGGGCAATGCTTCAAGTCCCTGCATGGCCAAGCGGAAAGCTGTTCGCCGACGGCTAAGATCTGTCTTCCACCATCTGTTCCCAATACGCCCTGCGCGGCAGCGTGCTTGTCAGCACCGTGTTCCGCACTTGGAGCGCCTGGGACCGTCTTTCAATTCGATCTTGCGCCAGTTCTGCATCTCCGCGGGTGCGGTACAACCCGAAGAGCGCCGAACCGGACCCCGACAGCGCAGCATACAGAGCTGCCTCCGGCGTGTCTGCGGCCGCAAGAAGACGCTTGATCTCGGCAAGGGAGGGATGCTGGGGAAAGACAACACGTTCGAAGTCGTTCTCGATCCAGCTCGTGATCCCGGTGCGGACAAGCCCAAACCCGTATGTCGACTCGTGTTTCGTCTCTTGCGGTCTGGCCAGGTCTTCTCCCATGGAGAAGACACCGGAGGAGCCTGCGCTACGCACCCCCTCCGCTTCATCCAAAAGGGCTGCCACGTAAGTGCGGCTCAACTCTTTTAGTCTATCGGTATTTGCCGCCGGGGTCAAACCCTCGGCGGCGCAAAGGGCGTCCCAGTCGCGAAAGGCCTGCGGCGTGGAGACGCCGACCCTGGGAACCACGATCACACACCAGGTGGGCTCGATGTCGGGAAGCGGTGCGACCTGCTGCCCGCGATCCTCTCCAAGAACCAGTCCGCCGACAAGAAAGAGCGGGACGTCGGAGCCAACGCGCGCGGCAACTTCAAGCCAGCGCGCATACGATTGCTCCGGGCCTGATTTGGCTGGCTGGCTGCTGGCCTGCTGACCTGCCGGTTCAAGCTCCCGAAGCAACCCCACCAGCGCCGCCACAGCATTGCCCGATCCTGCGCCAAGACCGCCCTGCACGGGAAGGCGCTTTTCAATGTGAATATGAACGTTCGCCTTGACGCCAATCTCCTCTAAAGCCAGGGAGACAAACTTCCAGGCTGTGTTGCGCGCGTCGGTCGGAACGCGGGCTTCATTGGAGGTCAATCGGAGTTTGGTCTCGTCTGAGGATGTTGCATTAACTGTAACGATGTCATGAACTTCAAGCGTCTGATAGGCTGTGACGAGAGAGTGATAGCCGTCCTCGCGAGGCGCGCCAATATACAACCCAAGATTGATTTTTGCGTGCGATCGGACAGCCGTCGTCATACCGATTCATTGTAGAAGGGACAGCCGATTCAGGCGACCGGAATCGATCAGCCACAAGACATAGAAGACCTGTCCGCATCTGCGGAGACGGTGCGGACAGGCCCAAAACCGTCACACGAAGGCCGCCTTCATCACCTCATGTGGTCCTCAGCATTTGGTGGATACCGATTACTTGTCCCTGTAAAGCCAGGCGCCAGCGACTGTTCCTGCGACAACTTGCACCAATCCGCCCACAGTGGTGTAGAGGGCAAGGTGCTTGGAAAAGAGGCCCATCACGGTCATGAAGTTGGCATTGGGCAGCAGAACACCGATCACCCACACCGTAAGTCCGGCGTAGACTGCCGTCTTCCAGCCTGCACCCAAAAGCGAACGCAGGGCAACATAGATCCAGATCGAGAAAAAACCTAAGATGAGCCAAAGAATGCTGAATTCAAACCATTCCATGCTCAAAAACTCGGTGCGGCTCAGGTAGATCATGTCATTCGACCAGAACTTCCACAGAATGACGCCGTTCACCAGCAGACCCAAGGCTACTTCCACAATACCGGCAACAAGACCGCTACGAACCAGGCGGTCCAATTTGATCTTATGCATGAGATCTCCTTCTTTTATTTTGGCGACGAGGGGAGTATACGCGTGCATTGAAACGCGGCGCAAGGCTCGCTCTTTGAACAGTATCTCGCGGTTGATTGTCTCTTTGCGGCGGCATGCTGCCCGGTGCGCCGGGAACCACTACAGTGAAGTCTGCGTACCCATGTGCGGATTGGAATGGAGGCGTCTATGCACTTCCTCATTTTTTGCGGCGTGGTCTATTTTCTCCCCGCGATCGTTGCCGCCGTGCGGCACACGCACAACGCCACGGGAATCCTGTTGCTGAACGTCTTTCTCGGCTGGACCATAGTGGGATGGTTCGTTGCCCTGCTCATGGCGATCTTCTCAGCGCCCTGCTGGGCCTATTACTATCGTCGCGGATGGTAAATCGAAAGTCTGAACCCCACAAATCGGAATCGCAGGAACCCGAAACCATCGAGCGGCGCTGGACGCTTCGCGACTGGATCGCGGGCGCAGTGCTTTTTTTATGTACCGCCGGCGTGGTGTTATGGCAGAACGCGCACGTCGCCGCTCTCTTCGATCTCAGCTATATCCTCAATACCGCCGAGCGCATCGCTCTCGGCCAGGTTCCCTATCGGGACTTCCCACTGGCGCATGCGCCGCTCACCTTTCTCTTTCAGGCCGCAATCATTCGCCTTACAGGCCGCGTGATCTTCCATCATGTTCTCTATGTCGCAGTGATTGGCGGGCTGGGAACCGTACTGGCGTGGAGAACCGCGCTCGGCCTGTTGCGCGGGCGCGTTGCGGCCGCGTGGACACTGGCATTGTTGCTGGCCGCGCCGCTCACTTTTCTGGGTGTTTACTCGATCGTGCCCAACCCCGAATACGATTGCGATTGCGGCTTCTGGCTGCTGGTTGCGCTGTGGTTCTGGCTTCAGGTCGAGCGGAAAGGAAGCGCCGCCTTTGCCTTCTTTGCCGGCGCGCTGGCGTGCGTCCCCTTGTTCTTCAAGCAGAATATGGGCCTGCCGTTTCTTCTTACGGCAGTGGGAGCGGTTGTGGCCGTGCTTGCCTTGAGGCGTCCGCTCCGCGCAGAGGCGCAGGCTGATGCATCGAGTGTGCGATCGCTCGTCGCGTATCTTGCCGGCGCGGGCGTGTCACTGGCCGCCGCGGTGCTGGCGCTGGCATGGACTGCCGGCCTCGGCAATTATCTCCACTGGACAATTCAATACGCGGGACAGCGCCGCCTGCCGGGCTTCAGCCTGATGCTCGGCGTCTACGACGACCCGAAGCTCGCGTGGATGTTGCCGTGCGTGGTTGGCGCTCTGCTCCTGTTGCGCGCAGGAAACAGCAAAAGACTTTGGACGCGTGTCCTCGCCTTCTCGCTGCTGGCCGCGCCGTTCATCTGGACGATTCTCTCGCTCCTGCTTTACGAGGATGCCGAGGATCGCGGCGACGCATTGCTCGCGCTCTGGCCGCTGGCGCTTCTGCTGGCCGGTGCGTTGGCGATTGTGAATCTGTTCGCGTTGCGGAGCCGGCCGTCACTGCGACTTTTTCTGCCTTTACTGCTGCTTGCGGCAATTCATGGCACGTTTCTGTCGCAGCAGCTTTGGGGATCGAGCTACGGCATCTGGCCGCTGCTCGTTCTGCTGATCGCCGAGTTGCTCGCGGCCCTTGGAACATTCACCACTCGCGTGGGCAGCGAGCAATGGCTCACGCCCGCTCTGGCCGCGCTCATCTCCGTCACGCTTTTTGTCTGCGGAGGCTTTTACACCGTGAGCGAGGAGCGGCTCTCTTACGCCTCGCTTCCCGACGGACCCGCGGTGCACTCCGCGTTCCCCGCGCTTGCCGGCCTGGCCACGCCGGGGCCGTTCGTGCCGGAGATCGACGAACTGCTGCGCTACGCCCAGGCCAACATTCCCTTCGACGACGGAATTGTTCTGGTTCCCGGTGAAGAGCCATTCTATTTCGCCACCGGCCGCGCGCCACGTTTCCCTGTGCCGTTCTTCGATCCCACGATCGATCCCTATTCGCCGGCCGAGATCGCGGCGCTGGTGCGCACACACAACATTCGCTGGCTGATTGTGAAGACGGATGTGCAGACGGAGGGCGACCCTACGCCCGATCGCGCGGCCCTGATGCAGTTGCTGATGCAGGAGTTTACGCCAGCCGCGCACTTGCGCGGGTACGATGTGTACCGGCGGTGAGCGGCGGGTGGGCATGCCGAGGATCAGGCTCTTCAAGATAAGAGCCGCGCTCTCGGCAAAGGGAGGCCAGATCGGCAGCGCCGCTCGAAACTGCTGCCTGCTCCGTCACTTCTTAATCTTTGCTCTTCCTGAGTTTTTCAGCTGCTCCCAGTCCTTCACCGTCTGGTTGGCGTAAGCTACGCCAAAAGCGGCAATCGCATCGGCAAAGCCGCCGCCGTTGCCGATGTAGCCGGCAATCACCAGTGGATCTCCGGAGCGGCCGTGACCGCGCGCAAGCAACTCGCCGCAGACCTCGGCGTAAGCCCTGAGGTTTGTCCCGGCCAGGTCTCCGATCTCGATCGATCCCTTGTGGTCGTTCAGTTGGCGAACGAGATAGTGCCGTCCACCGATATGCGTCCAGCCCAGAAACGGATCGGTTTGGATCTGCATGGCGCGTTGTCCTTCGGCAACACGCTGGCCGTTGTGCGCCGGCAAGTGCGCGTCGGAGAGATACGCTGCGTAGGCCGAAGCCGGCTCTTCCTTGATCTGCAGGAAGAGCGGATCGGCGGGACCGTTGCCTTCGAGATAAATGCAATAATCGCGCAGACCCACCGATCCGTTGCCGACGACTTTGAAGGCCACATCCAGCGGCCGGTAAAACTCCAGCAGATGGCGGCGCTGCGGCTCCAGCATCTCGCGGTAAGGGCCCAGCGAAGCCAGCACAGTGGCGGCGCGGGTTCCGGTGAGGCGCGCGAGCATCGGTTTATCTTCCTTGAATCGGCGCGGCGCGCCGGGGCGTGCGGAAGCAGGCTCCGTCAGGCGCTCCAGCATGTGCATGGGCGTGGCCCGCTCGGCCTTGGTGAGAGCATCGTGCACGGGCTTTGCCAGGCCAATGCGATGCACCTGGAACCGGTTTACTTCGAGCTGCGGCATCCGCGCAAATGCCCGCATCTGCGCGGCATAGCGCTCAACGCACGCGATGGCGGCTTTCCGCGCGGAACCATCCTTATGCCCGGCGGAGCGCCCGGCCAGGATCAACGATGCCGCCATGCGCTTCAGATCCCACTCGAAGGGGGCGCGAACGGTCTCGTCGAAGTCGTTGATGTCGAAGACCAGCCGGCCGTCGGGCGCGGCATAGGCGCCAAGGTTGCGCACATGCGCGTCGCCGCAAAGCTGGCAGGCGATTCCCGTGGAGGGCAGTTGGGCCAGGTCGGCCGCCATCACCGGCGCCGCGCCGCGAAAATAGCCGAAAGGCGACTCTGCCATCAGTTCGTACTTAAGAGCGATGAGCGATGGCACGCGGCCGTGCATGGATCGCTCGACGAGCACAAGTGGCGGAACTGGGCGCGCCTTGCTCTCGAAGGCGTCGTGCTGGTGGCGTCCGATCTGCTTGCGGCGCGCCTGGCCCAATGCGCGTCGTTCTTCCGGTCTTGCCCAGTGCATATCCACGGAACATACACCGTCCGCGTAAGGCGCGCAATATGGCCTGTGGATTGATTTAGACTTTTCTCCGGGTCCCGCGGGCATTCTTCGCGGTCAGAGAGCACCCCGCCGGGATGCTCTCTCGCATCCAGGTTCAGGAGGAAGTTCCTTTGACGCGATTCATGGCTCTCTTTTTTGCCCTTTTCCTTGCATGGTCTCTCGCTTCGCATCCGCGCGCGGCGCAGGCGCAGAACAAGGAACTCTCTGTCGAGGCGATCTTTGCGCACGGTCCACTGGTTCCCAAGGCGCCGGATCAGTTGGAATGGTCTCCCGACGGCAGGCACCTGGCCTATCTCGACGGCGGCGAGCTGATGGATGTGGATCCTGCGACCGGCAAGGTGCACGTGATGGTGAGCGCCGCAAAGATGCGGCCGCTGGAAGGCGGTGACGGCACCGAACAGGATCGTGCGCATCGTGAGCGCTACAACATGGCCGGCTTTTTGTGGGCGCCGGACTCAGATCATCTCCTGTTCGACGCCGACGGCCGCCTCTGGCTCTACAACCTCCACAACGGCACCGGCATTCAGATCGGTTCCGCGGGCGCGGCAGCGGGCGACGATCCCAAGTTCTCGCCCGACGGCTCAAGTGTCTCCTTCATTCGCGGCCACGAGCTTTCGGTGATTCATCTCCGCGAGCCCGGCACCCCCACAATCACGCTGGCGCCTGTGCCCAGATCCGCGGCCGGCACGCAGGACGCGATCCTCAACGGCGAGGTGGACTGGGTCTACGAAGAAGAACTGGATACGCGCAGCAACTATTTCTGGTCGCCGGATTCGAAGAATATCGTCTACCTGCAGACAAACGAAACCGCCGTGCCGCGGTATCCGATCACCGACTGGATTCCCAGCCACGCGCAGGTGGCGTGGCAAAGCTACCCGCAGGCAGGCGACGAGAACCCCGCCGTGCGCGTGGGCGTGGTGAGCGCCAAAGGCGGCAAGACGGCCTGGGTGAATCTTCCCATTCAGGAAGGCGACTACCTGCCGCGCTTCGGCTGGGTCAATCGCAACACAATCTGGGTTGAAGCTGTCAGCCGCGACCACAAACATCGCGCCGTGTTCTTCGCCGACACGAACTATGGCGCGGCGCGGAAGATGCTGGAGATCGACGACGCAAAGTTTCTTGACGAGGATTACGACGTGTCCGTGGAGGGTGGCGCGATTGTCCTCACCGGTTGGGGCGACGGCCACACCCATCTTTATCTCTACAGCTACAACCAGGCAAAGCCTCTCGCCAGCGAAGCCAAACTCGAAAAGCAGCTCACGCAAGGCGATTTCGAAGTGAGCGATGTCTATCGCGTCGACCCGGCGCACAAGCTGGTCGCCTACGCATCGAACCAGGGCAATCCGCTGGAGCAGCAGATCTGGGAGGTCAACTTTAACGGCGAAAGCCGTCAGTTGAGCGCCGGCGAAGGCTTTCACAACGCCATTTTCTCGCCCGATGGCGAAGTCTTTACCGATACATACTCGACCCGCTCCACGATGCCGGTCGTCCGCCTCTGCCATGTCGCGGCGGAGCCTGCCTCAGCGGAGAACTGCCGCGTGTTCTGGCAGACGCATGCGCTCGACGGCTACCGTGTGAAGACACCGGTGCAATTTGAAGTGAAAGCGCACGATGGAACCACGCTTTACGCAACGTTGCTGATGCCCTCCGGCTCGGCAAATCCCGCCACCGTTCCGCTCATCGTGAATCCCTACGGCGGACCCCACGCGCAGGAGGTCGTGAATCAATGGCACGACAACCTCCTCTTCGACAACGTGCTTGCGGCGCATGGATTTGCCGTGCTCCGCGCCGACAATCGTGGCATGGGGGGCCGCGGGCGCACCTTTGCCCAGGCGGCATTTCGGAACTTCGGGCCGGTGCAGCTTGAGGATCAGTTGACTGTGATCGATGCCGCGCTCAACAAGTATCCGCAGCTCGACGCGAAGCGGCTTGGCTGGTGGGGCTGGAGCTGGGGCGGCACGTTTACCCTCTACACCATGACGCACTCCGACCGCTTCCGTGCTGGCGTCGCCGTGGCGCCCGTCACCGATTGGCACGACTACGACTCCATCTACACAGAGCGCTACCTCGGCCTTCCCGCGGAGAATGCCAATGCATATCGCGACTTCTCCGTGGTGAACTCGGCAGCGCACTTGAAGGGCCGCGTGCTCATCGCGCACGGAACCGGCGACGATAATGTGCACATCGAAAACACCGTGCAGTTTGTGCAGAAGCTGATCGAGGCCGGCATTCCCTACGACCTGCAGATCTACCCGCGCAAGACGCACTCGCTACTGGGAGGGGACGTGCGCACGAGCCTCTACAACCGAATTCTGGCGCAATTTGAAATGTACCTGTCAGAGTCGGCTGCTGCTCGTGGCAAATAGACACCATCCGGGGGCTATCGCTCATGGCTTGAGAGGCAGCGAAAAAAGTGCGTCAGGACGCACATGCGGCAGACCGAAAGGCGTGCAGGTTATTGATCCGGCCCGTATGATTTGCATCGTGCTCTCCCACCCTTTCCGCAAAGAGCACGGAAAGAGTGGGGCACGGCGTGGCAGATCTTTTGGGCCGGATCAGTAAAGCCCGGCCGATTCAATCTCTAGTGGGGGCATTTGCCGCGCATTTAGCCTGTATCCCAGGCGCGAGGCAATCGCACTCGCGAAGGCATTATAGATAATTTATTTTCAATAACTTGGCAGATCGCCAGCGACAATCCACCGGAAAGTCCGGTGGGGCAGGTAACCCGTCAAATGGTTACCAAAGCCTGCCGAATCCCCAAGAAGCACCTGCCGGTCTACCCATTTCGAAGGATTGTTGGCGTTCTCTAATGGGCGTATTCCTCAAAGTGCTGCAGAAAAAACATTGATCGAGAGCGAGAAGGAACGTTGTCACCAACATGGGCCAAACATTTAAAAATCGTGTTTGGACCGGCCGTATAGCCGTCGTTGCCATGGCGGCGCTTGGCGCGGCACTGGGATATCTGCTCGGCAACGGGCTGGCAATCATCCAGGCAACCGAATGGCTGAGCCAAACTTCT
>JBMFHB010000074.1:0-17512 GCA_049977045.1 Occallatibacter sp. | reverse complement strand
ACAACATACCAAACATGGTAGATTTTGTAAGTTGTTGATTCTAAATGGCATGGAATCTATGCCCGACAGGCTCCTAGAGGCTCGACTTTTGCCACAGGCTGCCAAGCATGGCAGTTGGCTGAACCAGACCGAGATCGAAGTGAGCCTGCTCATTGTCGTTGACTTCGCAGGCTTCACGTTAGGTAGGATCAGTTTCACGCACGAGAAGAAGAATCTCGATTTAGGCTTCCTCCAGGTGTCTCACCAAAGAGAAGAGCACGCTGCCGATTTCGCCCATTCTCAGCGGTCTATCTCCCATCGGCCGGTGGCCACGGTCCCGATCCCTCTTCCACATCAAACCGAGGGTGCCAACGGCCGTTCGCACTTGATGGGGACCAGTGAGGAACGCGATTCCCAATCTTTGCAGAGAATTTCTCTCAGTCCGCTACCATGGTTTCAGGTGGAATCGCGAGTGCCAGGTGCATGCGCCTCGGCCTTCGCGCTTCCGGTGTAGGCCACGGTCCGCGTAACTCCTTTGCCATCAAGATTCTGGCCGCAGGCTATTGAAACAAAGGAACTTGTCATGGTTTGCGCTTGCCAGATGATTGAAAAGAAAGAAGTTCTTTACAGAAACCGTAGAGGCCCCCCCCGGGGCGATCCCTTTGCGGGTTCGGAATTCATCTTCATGCGTCGGCCCTGGGTGGTCAGTGAGCCGCCGCGGATTCTGCTGACGCGCTGTGCTATCCTAAAAACACGCTCAGTTGTTTGGTTGTGAGCCGTTCTCGCCTACATCCGCCAGATCGTCCACCGAGTCAATTCCCCAGGCCCCTCAGCGTAATGGTCCATCGAAGTCAAGGTTTCACCTCTCAAGGTGATTGGCCGGACCAGACTGCAACGCGACGGCGTGCCGCAGTCGAAGACGCGATAGGTGTGGCGAATCTCGAATCGTCTGGGGCATGCGCTCCTGAGTTTCCCGCATAGATGAAGTGAAGATTTCCGGCGCGGCTCGATACGATCTTCGGGTAGCGACGGGGAATATAGCGACTGCATCCGCCGCGGCAATGCCAGGGATGAAATCCAGAATGAATTCTGGATGATGGATTATCCGGGGCCGGGGTGCAGAACAGGAATGAATTGAAACTTTTCTCTGAATTACAACTCTCAAAGACCATGCAGCGGCAGTTGGCCGATGCGAATTTCATCCATCCCACACCCGTCCAGGCAGCAGCCCTTCCTCCGGCGCTTGAGGGACGCGATGTGCTGGCGACGGCGCAGACAGGCACAGGAAAGACGTTAAGCTTTTTGATTCCCCTCATTGAGCGGATGGCTGCGGACTCGAAGGACGCCAAGGCTCTGATTCTGCTGCCCACCCGCGAGCTGGCCATGCAGGTATTGGACGCCTGGCGCAATCTGACGCAGGGCCAGGGCAAAGCGGCGCTTGTGTGCGGCGGCCTCGCCGAAGGCCCTCAGCTTTCCGACATCCGCAGGGGAGCACGCCTGATCGTGGCTACACCGGGGCGGCTTGAAGACTACTTGTCGCGCAAACTGGTGAACCTGAGCGGCGTGAAGATGCTCGTGCTGGATGAAGTGGACCGTATGCTGGACATGGGCTTCAAGCCGGCTATCCGGCGGATTGCGGCCGTCTTGCCGCAGGATCGCCAGACACTGTGCTACTCGGCGACTCTCAGCGAGGAGATTCGCGAAGTGGCGGGTCTTTACCTCAGGAATCCGGTGCGCATCGATATCACCTCTGCGTTGAAACCCTCGCCCAATGTGAAGCTGCAAACCTTCGAGGTTTCAGTGGACAAAAAACAGGAGCTACTGGAGCATCTTCTTGGGTCGAACGACGGCAGTTTTATGGTGTTCGTGCGGACGAAGCACGGCGCGGATCGTGTGGCGCGGCGGTTGTCGCGTGCGGGATTTGCGGCGGCGCCCATTCACGGGGATCGATCGCAGTCGCAACGCAGCTCCGCTCTACGCGGATTCGCGGAGGGCCGTCATCGTGTGCTGGTGGCAACCGACGTTGTGGCGCGAGGTATCGATGTTGCCGACGTCGCACACGTAGTGAACTACGACCTTCCGAAGGAAGCCGAAGATTTTGTGCATCGCGTGGGACGGACCGGCCGAGCTGGGAGCCGGGGCGTGGCTTCAACCTTTGCCGCCCCAGACGAGGCGCACGCGCTCAAAAGGATCGAGCGCATGTTGACCGTAACCTCAGCCAAATATCGGGTACGCCCGAATCACGCGAGGGTCGGCCAGCCCGCCTGATATTCGACTGACTGCCAACTATTCGCGGGATCTTGAACCGGCGATCATCAGGCGGCGGGAGTAATCAGCAGCGCATCGATGGCCGGAGGCGGTATAACCTCCGGCAACTTTCCATGCACGGGTGTGCCATTTGCCACTTCGGCCAGCACCATGTTGACAGTGTCTTCAGTTCGCGTCGAGCATATGTGCAGCTTTCTGGTTGCCTGCATTGCTGTTGTAGCCAAAAGAAAGCGGTTCTCGATTTTGAATCCGGCATCGAACACCAGTTGCGATCGCATAATTTGCCTCAATTCCAGGTATGCAGCGTTTTAGAGAGGAAGCCAGACACGCCCTCGCACATCGGTGGCGAGATCTCGATTTCACAGCGTTCCAGGCTGAGTGGATGCAGAGGATTTCGAATAGAGCCGAAGATCGCAAAAGATTGGAATGTCGATTGCCTCTATGCCAAGCATACGCCGATGGAGTCACTTTACCTAATCTGCCGATCGAGAAAAGCTGCTGCGAAGTGGTGTAGCGTTAAAGAACAGACGAAAGGAATTTATGACAGAGGATTTGCAACTGACTTGTAGCGACTGCGGAAGGGAATTCACGTTTTCCAGCGAGGACCAGGCGTTTTTTCAGCAACGCGGCTACTCCACTCCGAAACGCTGCAAGGCGTGTCGCCAGGCAAAGAATAGCAACCAGCCCGGTGGCGGCGAACACTATCCGAGGAACGATGCGCAAGGCACAACGGTCACCTGTTCCGCGTGCGGGAAGCAGACTACCGTACCCTTTGAGCCACGAGGCGATCGACCCGTGTATTGCCAGGAGTGTTTCAGATCCAGGAAGAAGGACTCCGGCGGCCGAGGAGGGCGTGACCATCGCCGTTAGCGGGCGAGACATTTAAAGAAAATCCCGGCAAACTGGCGCAAACTTCAGACAACCATCTCAAGTGCCTGATTAGGTGCGCCTTCCGCCAGATGCGCTCGCGCATCGATGATTATTTTTCGCAGCGCCAGTATTTGTCGCTGTTTGAGGCGTAAACTAAGGTAAACTAGAAGAGATCGAAGAATCCGATCTGGTCTTCTTTGCTTGTTCCGCTTTGCCGCTTTACTCGCAATCAACTCCAAATTGAGTTCGGCGGTACATCTATTCAGAAGGAACAAGCACAATGGAACAAGGAACAGTGAAGTGGTTTAACGACGCCAAGGGCTTTGGTTTTATCAGCCGCGCCAATGGCGACGATGTCTTCGTGCATTTCTCAGCGATTCAGAACGAAGGATTTAAGAGTCTGGCTGAGAACCAGGCTGTAACATTCGACGTTGTCAAAGGCCCCAAGGGCCTTCAGGCTGAAAACGTACGGATCGCATAGGCAACAAACAGCAGATTGAGCGGGGCGGTCATCAAGGCCGCCCTTCCTCGTTTCCGCCTGGAGGGTTCGTGAAAAAAGCTGCGCCTCGGCGCGATAAGTACTTCCTGCGCGATCTTCATCATGAGATCGACTTCTACGATCGCAAGCTTGCCTATCTCGAGAAATTCGTCGAATTTGCCTCTCCCGAGGATCGCGAAGAGGCCGAAAATGGATTGCGGGCTAAGAGGAATCCGCTTGAGAGAGTAGCCCTGGAGCTAGCAGCATCAGGCGTCGAATTCGAGGAAAAAGATCTCCCGCGATCCCTTCGCACAATGATTCCAGAGCATAAGAGCACGCGAAAGAATCTCACTTTGGTAAAGTGATCCTAGCGTACCCTCCGCAACCCGAATGCATCGTTGATGGCCAGCGCCTGTCGCAGCTCACGATGCGTGAAAGCAATTCGCAGGCAATCGGGTTCGCGATGGCGTTTCCGTGCAGCGCCAGCAGAGTCTCTTTGGTGGTCACTCAGAGGTTCTATCCGCAAAGAGGATCTGCCGCAACTCCTGGAAGAGCTCATCCGACAAAACTGTGCTTGCATGGCGCTCGGGGTTCGGTGGCATGTTGCGTCCTGCACTTTGCAGGTTGCTGGATTCAGAGGAAGGCGAACTTCAATCAGGGCTGGAGATATTTGCCGCAGCAGCCCCTGATCCTGCTCGATATCCGCAACTCCTTAACCAGGCAGCGGAACAACTGTCAGGCGGGCCTCTCCACGTTCCGAAGTGACTACCTGGAACATCTGAATGCAGAAGTGACGGCGACAGCGGACAGGCTCCATGATCGGGTGTGGGTCCACACGGATTTCATTGCGGTATGGAGAGCCATTTACTGAGTGGCTTTCTACGCCCCTCGAATCACGATTTCCGCGGAACGTCGCGGTAGCCTGAGTTGAATATCAGCTACCCGCCATACTTTCTCGCGCGCTGGCCATCGTGCCTGTGATACGGTATTGGGTGGAAATCTCAAGCCAAGGAGAATCCGTATGGCGTTGCAAATGAATCGCTTAACCGTGAAGTGCACGCTCCTTGCCGGGATCATGCTCTCGCTGGTCTGCGGCCCGCCGTCATGGGCGCAGGATTCGGGGCCGCAGTTTCCCAATCCAGGCAATGTTTCGCTCAGCCCCGCTCAGCAAGAGCAGATTGGGCTCAAGGCGGCGAACCAGGTCTACCAGCAGATGCCCGTCCTGCCCGATAGCAGTCCGGAAACCCAATACGTGCGCAAGATCGGCAGCCGGCTGGTCGCAGTCATTCCTCCGGAGCACACGTGGCCGTATGAATTTCACGTTCTGGCAGAGAAGGACATCAATGCCTTCGCGCTTCCGGGCGGGCAGGTTTTCATCAATCTCGGCACCATAACCGCAGCCGACAATGAGGCCGAACTGGCCGGCGTCATGGCGCACGAGATGTCGCACGTCTACATGCAGCACTCGGCCAAGCAGATGCAACAAGCCTCATGGACGCAGGGTCTGGCCGGCCTTGCGGGCGCAATTTTTGGCAGTATGGGAGGTGTGCTGGGGACCCTTGGGGAAACTGGCGTTCAGATGGGCGCCAACCTGTTCACACTTAAATACTCACGCGGCGACGAAGCGCAGGCTGACGCTGTTGGGGCGATCATCCTGTATCGCGCCGGCTATAACCCCATGGCGCTGGCGGACTTCTTCAAGAAACTCGAGTCCCAGGGTGGCACGCCGCCTCAGTTCCTCAGCGATCATCCGAACCCCGGAAACCGCGAAGAGGCCATTCAAAACGAGATCAGAAGCTGGCCGCCTGAGAATTACCGGCCAAGCAGCAGCGAGTTCGCCTCCATTCACCGCGAGGCCCTCAAGGTGAAAGCTTACACCTCGCAGGAGATTGCCCAAGGAGCGAAGTCAGGCCAGTGGGCCAGCATCAACAAGAGCAATGGCGCTGTGTTTTTGCCCCCGTCGGGCATGGCCGTCTCTGGTGCAACCGGCACATCCAGCACTCCCGCGGCATCGAACACACCGAGCGCGCCCGACACATCCAGCGCACCACAGCCTGCCTCCAGCGGCAACACCGCCAATGCAGTCTCGTGGAGCAACATCGCGCCCAGTTCCAAATTCGTCCTCACCGACCTTGGCGTGGCGAAGATGGTTCGGCCGCAAAACTGGCAGGTATTCGCTCCTCAACAACAGGGGCAGTCCATAACCATCGCGCCCAGCGCTGGAGTGGTTGGCAGCGGAATCGGGTACGGAGTGGTCATCAACGCGGTGGCGCTCGCTGACAACTCAGGAAACATCGACCAGATCACCAGCCAGATTGCAAGCAGCCTGGAAAGCGGCGGCAGCGGCCTTCGGGCTGTTGGTGGAATCAATACGATCTCGGTCGGTAGCATTCGCGGACGATCGATCTCGATGGAATCGACCTCACCGTTTCCCGACGCCAAGGGACAAGCACAGAGGGAGAGCGACCAACTGGTGACAGTCCCGAGCCCGAATGGCTCCGTCGTCTACTTTGTCTTTGTCTCCCCACGGAGCGATCTCGACCGCCTGCACCCTACATTCGACAGAATGCTCCAGAGCGTGCAATTCTAAGCCGCCGGATTTGCTTGCAGAAGCTGGCTGGATCGAGGCCCGTTCCCTGCCCCGATCTCGCCGCGTCGCACCACCCTGAATGAGATACTGAAGACGATAGCCGTCATTCGCGCACACTCCAATCGCGCGGCCCCCTCTGGCTCGCCGATGACAATCAGCGCCCACGGCAACGAAGGGAATGAAAATGTACAGAATCGTATTGCTACGCCATGGTGAAAGTGTCTGGAATAAGGAAAACCTCTTCACCGGATGGACCGATGTCGATCTTTCGCCCACCGGACTTGAAGAGGCCAAACAGGCAGGGATCACCCTGAAGCAAGAGGGATTCCGCTTCGACCAGGTCTTTACCTCGGTCCTCAAGCGAGCCATTCGCACCGCATGGATCGCCCTCGACCAGCTCGATCAGATGTGGCTTCCGGTCAAACACGACTGGCGCCTCAACGAGCGGCATTACGGCGCGCTGCAAGGACTCAACAAGGCGCAAACCGCGGAGAAATACGGAGACCAGCAGGTGAAGATCTGGCGCCGCAGTTACGACATCTGCCCGCCTGCACTCACTGAGACCGACGAGCGCTATCCTGGCCTCGATCTCCGCTACAAGGGCCTGACCAAAGAGCAGTTGCCGCTCACCGAGTGCCTCAAGGACACGGTGGCGCGTGTTCTTCCCTGCTGGCACGACCTCATCGCTCCCAGCATCCAATCCGGCAAACAGATTCTGATTGCCGCCCACGGCAACAGCCTGCGGGCCCTGGTGAAGTATCTCGAAAACATCTCGGACGAGAACATCATCGATCTGAATATTCCCACCGGCGTACCGATGGTGCAGGAACTTGACGACAACCTCAAGTCGATCCGCCGCTATTATCTTGGCGATAAGGAAAAGATCGAGAAGGCCATTCACGGAGTCGCGAGCCAGGGAAAGGCAAAGTAGAGATCGTCCCCTCGACAGGATCTGCCACACCGCGCCCTACCGTGCCCCACCCTTTCCGCGCTTTTGCGGAAAGGGTGGGAGAGCACGCTTACGCCGCTATCTTCGGCGGCGCAGCCTGTTCTGCCGTCTCATTTCCTGAAATCGTTGCCGGTGCGCGCTCATAAGTGGTGACTACTGTCACTTCGAGCCTGAACTGGTAGAAAATACGATTAAATCAGCGCGTACGAGCGAGAAAGGAATTTCCCTATGGATCTCGGTTTCATTGAGAGCAAGACCTATGAAGAAATCTCCATCGGCGACACCGCCACCACAGAGCACGTATTCACGAACGACGATGCAATGGCGTTTGCCTCGATCTCGGGCTTCCGCGCGGTACTGAACTCCGACGAGCAGATCGAGCGCGCCGGTGGCGTCCAGCCCTTTGGGCCCAACATGTGGTGCGCATCGCTGATCTCCGGGCTCTTCAGCATGAACACTCCCGGCCCCGGATGCACGTTGACCGATGTTTGCCTCTCATTCCATCACCGCATTCGCGCAGGCGAACGCATTCTCGCCCGCGTACGGGTTGCGGCCAAGGACGACGCGACCAAGCGGATCCGCTTCGACTGCAATGCGAACAATAGCGCCGGCGAGGCCGTTTTTACGGGAACTGCCGAGCTTCTTGCGCCCTCCACAAAAATGCGCTGGTCAACGCTGCCTTTGCCGCAGGTGATTGTCAACAACACCTATCGTCACTACCTGGGGATGATCGCGCGCGCCAAGGCAGTGCCGACGGTCAGGACCGCAATTGCGTGGCCCTGCGACGAAGTCTCTCTCGGCGGAGCATTTCAAGCGTTCAAAGATGAGGTGATCGAGCCGATCCTCGTAGGCTCCGAGGCAAAGATCCGCAGCATCGCGGAAAAACTGGAGATCGATCTGGGAACGATCCCCATTGTCAACGTTGCGGAAAGCCGCTCGGCCGCGCTTCGCGCCGTCGAACTGGCGCGCAAAGGCGAGGCGCAGATGTTAATGAAGGGCTCGCTGCATACCGACGAGCTCATGAGCGCTGTTGTCTCGCGGGAGGGAGGCATGCGCGTCGGCCGCCGCATTAGCCACGTCTTTGCGCTCGACGTGCCCTCCTATCACAAAACACTTTTCGTCACCGACGCGGCTGTGAACATCCAGCCCGATCTCGAAACCAAAATCGACATCCTGCAGAACGCCATTGACATGATGCTGACCATCGAGATCGAGCAGCCCAAGGTGGCCATCCTGTCGGCAGTGGAATCGGTGAACCCCGCCATTCCGTCCACTCTCGATGCTGCCGCGCTCTGCAAGATGGTCGATCGCGGACAGATTACAGGAGCGATCGTCGATGGTCCGCTGGCCTTTGACAACGCCGTCTCCAGCGAAGCCGCGCGCATCAAGAAGATCAAGTCCCGGGTCGCGGGCGATGCCGATCTTCTGATGGTTCCCAACCTCGAGGCCGGAAACATTCTTTTCAAGGAGCTGCAATACCTAGCCGGAGCGCTGGCCGCAGGCGTTGTGGTCGGCGCAAAGGTACCGGTGGTTCTCACCAGCCGCGCCGACGGTGAGCTGGTCCGCATGGCGAGCTGCGCTCTCGGCGTCCTGCTTGCAAAGCCGGCTCCGCAACGGAGTTGACGCTCATTCCAGGCTCGCGCGGCCCGAAGGCGGCTTCGCAACCTGGCCCAACTCTTGTCTGGTCTTCGACCGCCGTACTCTCCGGATCATCGATCCCGCTACATTGCGGCTATTCTTCGCCTTCGTCCCCCACCCACTTGGGCGTGAACTCGTTACGCGCCGCCTGCTGTTCAATCATGTGCCGAGCCTCCACCACGTGCAACCGCGCCAGCCGTTCCGCATCCTCGGGCAAATTGTTCCCAATGGCGTCGACGATCTTGAGATGCTCATCGTAAACGAGCTTTGGATCGCGCGAGGCCCTCACCGCCATGCCCAGAACGCGATACCCCTCGGCTAGGCGCAGCAGAACCTTGTTGTGCGACAGGTGCATGATCTGCAGATGGAATACCCGGTCGGCGGCGCCCATTTCTTCTTCCCGGTCCTGCCGCGAAAGCTCCCAGATGTGGTCTGCCATTCTGCGGAGTACGGTGATATCGGCGCGGGAGGTATGCTCACAGGCCAGCCGGGCAGCCAGGCCCTCAAGAAACTCACGAACCTGGTAGGCCTCGCAGATGCGCGCGGCATCGAGCTTTTGCACGAAGACTCCCAGCCGGTCAATCGACTCAACCAGCCCAAGCCACTGCAGCTCGAGCAGAGACTCGCGTACCGTGCCCTGCGCTACTCCCAGCTCCTTGGCCAGGCTCTGCTGCGTCAACCGCTCGCCAGGCTGGCTTTCGCCCGACAGGATACGGCGCTGAATCTCCTCACGAACCTGATGCCGCCCTACGGGCGCTTGCATAACCATAATGTCTACGTCCTCCATCGATGGAACGATCGCGCATTGACTGTCTGGCGCTCTTGATAATCAGATCAGATTGCCCACATAGAATCTATCAGAATCTATTACAAATAAAACCTCTTCTCTTAAATTCTTTCGCCAGGGCGTTTCTCGCGCCATCCAAAGGCATCCTCAAAATGCACAAAATCCAGTGCTTTACCCCGTTCTATGTACACGCTAACTACGTCGAATCGGACTTGCTCCCCAGAGCCGCCTGGCAATTGCCTGAGATAGCGGCGCGCCAGACGGCGCAGCATATGACGTTTATGAGAATCGACCGCGGCTTCCGCAGGGGTTCGATCGCGCGCCGTGCGGGTTTTGACCTCGACAAAACAAAGCACTGGCCCCTGCCAGGCTACAAGATCCAGATCGCCGGGCAGGTTACCGGCAGACCAGCGGCGCGCCACGACCGTATATCCCTTGCCAAGCAGGTAAAAAAGCGCTGCCTCTTCACCTTTGATCCCGACGAGCAGGTGCGCAGGCTCGGCAGCCGCACGTCCGCGGCGTTCAACGATTGAGTCCAACCCGGCAAGGGTACGCTCCAGCCATTCAGTGCACTTCTGCCTTGTCCACGCCATGTCAACCATTGTGGCTCTGGCGGGCAACAGTGTAAATGCTTCCTTTGGCAGTTCGCTTGAAGCCACCCGCAGAAGCGGTGTGCATTCCTTCAGGCCGCGCTCTTGTCTTTCCCAAAATGAGACCCACAGGTTCAACTCAGAAAACACCCGTCCATGCACCTTGCGCAAAAGATATTGATCTCCCGCGGGGTGTCCGAAAAGACAACTATACCGGCAAGGAGATTCGGTCATGGCTCAAGGTTTACTTGGAGGACTGTTTGCCCATCGCGACTCCGCCCCGCCGCCCGCGGTTGTGGATGAGGCGGGAGCGCCCGAAACGGCTCCAGCCGTCGAAGTGGATCGCAGCTTTCAGAGCGCGCTTGATGCGATTCCCGCCAACGCGATGTTTTGCGACCGCGACCTGATTTTGCGTTACATCAACAAATCGTCGCGTAAAACGCTGCTCTCCCTCCAGCCGTATCTGCCGCTGCCGGTGGATCAGCTCATTGGCAAATCGATCCATCTCATGCACAAGAATCCCGCGCGGGTTGACAGGATTCTTGGCGCCAAAGAGCACGCCGGGAAGCACCAGCTTCCGCACAGGTCCACCGTCGAACTCGGCCCGGTCAAGCTCGACCAGCAGATTGAGCCGATGCTCGACGAGCACGGCGAATACATGGGCGCCGTGCTTCTGTGGGGCATCAGTACGCAGCAGACCATCGACGCACTCAAGAAGGCGCAGGAGGCGCAGGAGGCGCAGCGCAACGACATCGAACACTTGAATGGCAATCTGCAGATGGTTGCCACGGCCACGCACGAGATCGAATCCAGCATTGCTGAGATCGCGAAGAACGCCACTGAGCTGGCGGGCGCCGCGGAGAAGTCGCGCCAGGCCAGCGCCGAAAGCAAGACCTCGATCCTCAGCCTGCAATCGTCGAGCAGCGGGGTGGCCAAGGTGGCGGATCTGATTGCCTCCATCGCGACGCAGACCAGCGTGCTTGCGCTCAACGCCAACATTGAAGCCGCGCGGGCCGGCGCGCATGGCAAGGGATTTGCCGTGGTAGCCAGCGAGGTACGCAAGCTTGCCGAGCAGACCGCCGCTGCAACATCGGAGATTCAGGCCAAGGTGACGGCCATCGGGGCCGACGTATCGACGGCGATTGCCGCCATCGACAGCATTGCTGCACAGACGGAAGGCCTGTCAGGGCTTTCGCACCAGATGGCCGCCGCGGCCGAGGAGCAGCACCTGGCCGCGCAAGAGATGGCGCACAACCTGGAGCGCGCCGCGCACCGCACCCAGGAGATCGCCAACATGCGCCTTACCGACTGAACCACCTGCACACCGGAAACAGCAGGGCCGCATGAATCTCACGGTCCACGCGGCCCTGCTGTTTCGAATTAGCAATTCCGCCGATGCCAGCCCCCGGCCCGCTTTTGGGAGCCGGGGAAACACGCCAGCCGCTTAGGCGATCATTCCCTGTTCTTTCTCGGCGATCGTGAGCGACTCTTCCAGAATGTCGAGCGCCACCGTTGCCTGTTCCTTCGTGATGAGGAGCGGAGGCGCAAGGCGCAATGAGGTTTCGCCACAGCCCAGGATCATGAGGCCGCGTTCGAAGGCAAGGGTCTCGATGCGGTTGCGCAGTTCCGCGGCAGGCTCACGCGTCGTCTTATCTTTCACAATCTCGACGCCGATCATCAGACCGCGGCCGCGCACGTCGCCCACCGAGGGATGGCTCTGCTTCCAGCCGCGCAACCGCTCCAGGCACATCTCGCCCACGTTTGCCGCATTGTCCACGCCCTCGCGCGACAAGATGTCCATGGTCGCCAGCGCGGCGGCGATCGACACAGGGTTGCCGCCGAAGGTTGAAGCGTGCGAGCCGGGTTTCCAATCCATAATCTCCGCGCGCGCCATACAAACACCCAGCGGCATACCGCTGGCAATGCCCTTGGCCATGCAAACGATGTCGGGCTCAACGCCCGACTCTTGGATCGCCCACCATTTGCCGGTGCGTCCGCAGCCGCTCTGAACCTCGTCGGCAACCAGCAAAATCCCGTGGCGGTCGCAGATGGCGCGCAGTTCGCGCAGGAAATTGGCTGGCGCGGGAACGTAACCACCCTCACCCTGGATCGGCTCGACAAAAATCGCCGCCACCTCTTCCGGAGGCAGGATCGTCTTGAAGAGCTTGTCTTCGATGTAGCGCGCGCAGCCGAGGGCAAATGCTTCTTCTTCCTGAGGACCACCAACGCAACCGCGATAGGCGTAGGGGTAGCGAACGTGGGTTACGCCCGGCACCAGCGGCGAAAAGCGGCGCTTCTGCTGCGGCTTCGAGGCGGTCAGCGAGAGCGCGCCCATCGTGCGCCCATGAAACGCGCCCAAAAATGCGATCACCTGCTGGCGGCCGGTGTGATAGCGGGCCAGCTTCAGAGCGCACTCAATCGCTTCGGCGCCGGAGTTGCCATAGAAAAAGCGGTGCGGACCACGCATGGGCGCTACGGCCGAGAGCCGCTCGGCCAGGTCCGTCAGGTGCTCATCGTAAAAATCGGTACCCGAGATGTGAATCAGTTCGGCGGCCTGCTTTTGAATTGCGGCGACCACCTCGGGATGGCAATGGCCGGTGGAAACCACGGCGATGCCGGCGGCAAAGTCGAGAAACTCGTTGCCGTCCACGTCCTCAACGCGAACGCCACGGCCTCGCTTGGCAACGAGCGGGTAAGAGCGTGTATAGCTGGGCGAGATCAGGCGTTCGTCAGCCGCAACCGCTGCACGAGCCTTAGGTCCCGGCACAGGGCAAACAAGCTTTGGTCCGTATTGGGCGTGCATTTCCTGCTTAGTCATCGTAGATTCTCCTCGGCAGATTCTTTAGTCGCGGCCTGCGCTGTAGATGGGTAGGCGACTACGGCGCGGCCTCGGGATCGAGTCGCGCGGGATCGTTCCATTCCGCGGCTCACAATGAGTACGGGCGAGGATCTTCGGCGGAGTGCTGCTAATCGCCGCCGAAGAGGCTAGGTCGCGTGCCGGTAGGAAGCATGCGCAGGTATTGCCGCGGGCAGATGCCACGCGCACGCGCACGCGACCAGCTCTTGGCGGCTGGCGGGTGCAGCGATTGCAATACAACGCATGATTTCATAGGATTGTTGCTCTTTTAAAAGGATAGCACGCAGCAGGAAACAGCGATCCCACGGCTTATTTGGGGCTGCTGACGAATGCATTGACCGGAACCAGCGCCGCGAACCGCTCGCCTTCGAGTGTTACCGGCGCCTGCTCGAAGTCGTGAAGGCTGTTCCAGTCGGCCGCGGCGGTCATCCAGCAGACCGCGCCCCTGGCGAGCACCGTACATGCAGTCTCGTACACAAAGGGAGTCTTCTCATGCCCTTTGTGCGTTCCCTTGGCGCGCTCGATCCAGACCGTATGACCGCCCAAGGCGTAATTACCCTGCACCGAGTCATGCACCGAGAAGGTCCGCTTGAGGCCTTCAACCGCGCCGGCGCCCAGGCTCCCCAGATCGCTCGCCTTCATCGTGTGTCCGTAGCAGGCAAAGGGCAGCGCCGTCACCACCACCACAGAAGCAGGTGAGCCGTGTCTGGCAGTGAAGACGGTTTCAATGCAGGCATCGCCCTTCTTGACCGTCGCGAGGCCGGGATAAGGCTCCGTCACCTTGCGCGCCGGCGCCGGAGCCACAAACTCCCAGTCCGCAGGCAGGCTGAAGCTGAAACCGACCTTGCTGTCCTCCACTTGCGGCGGCTGCGCGGAAACTGCGGTGGGAGCGGACGCTGCCGGCTGCGCCGGCGCGGGCGTTGCCGAGTGCGCAGGCGCTTTCGCCGGACCGCTCGCCGGGGCAGTTGCCTGCGCCACCAGCAGCACGGAAGCGAAAAAAAGGAGAGATGCGCCAAAAATAACTCGCACGGGTCGGCCCTCACTTGTGCGTCAGTTTTCCGCGAGCCTCTGCAACCAACAACCGCTCTTCGCGCAGCCGCGATTGCTACTTGATCAAAAACGTCGATGCCGCCGAGGCAATTCCCATCGCTGAAAAGATCAGGCCCAGATACCAGTAGATCCGGCTTCCGGTAAGCAACGTAACCGACGTGATCACGAGACCGATCTCGAGAAGCGCCTCACCCAGATCGAAGCGGTCAGCGCGCGCCTCGGCTTGTTCCACTTTCCGCTCCGTCGCTTTGGCCTGCTCCTGCTCTTCTTTCAGATTGTCGGCCCACTTCTTCTCATGACCGGCAAAGTCCTTGGCTAACTGTGCCGCAGTGACTTTGTCGGCAACGCTCACCGCGCCCAGTAGATCGGCGGCCAACTGCGTATCATTGGCGCGAATCTTGTGAGCCTGATAGTAGTTCCACTCGTCGGTCGCCTTGTTCTGGTTGAGCACGGCTTCGGTGTGCGTGCGATGGCCCAGAACCGTGGTGATGGCCACCAGCACGGCCAGCACGCTCATCGTAAAGGCCACGGGGCGCATCGCGGTCACGTGCGCTCCGTGCTCGGCGTGCTCCTTCAACTCCTGCGCTTCGTTGGCTTCCATCCCGCGACCCCGTTTGTTTCTTCGCTGCTGCTTCAACTTTCCTCAACACGATCGAGCTGAAAACTGACTGCTGAAAGCCGCGGTCATTTCCGCTTCCAACGCGCGCCATCCTTGGAGTCTTCCAGAATCACGCCTTTTTCCGCCAGCTCCGCCCGAATCGCATCGGCCCGCGCAAAGTTACGCGCCTTTTTGGCCGCAGTGCGCTCAGCCACCAGGGCCTCAATGGCCTCATCGGTCAGCGACTGCGCGGCAATCAACTCCGGAGCCACTTCGCTGATGCGGCCCGTCGCCTTTGCCCACTCGATCGCCCGCCGCGTGGGTTCGGCGTCGCGATCCTCCAGTACGTCGAAGACCGCGTCGAAATCGGCAAGCACAGGCAGAATCGACTCGCGGTCTGCTGCGAAGAACTGCCCTTGATCGATGGCCGTATTCGCGGCGCGCACCAACTCGAAGACTGGCGCCATCGCGTCTGCCGTATTCAGATCGTTGGCCAGCGCCTCGCGATACTCTTGCCGCGCCTTCGCGGCTGCCTCCTGTATGGCCGGATTCTCTCCTGCCGCGAAGGCCCCGGCAGCCAGCCGCGTCCGGAAGGTGCGCAGCCGGTCGATGGCTTTGCTCGCGTCCGTCAAACTGTCGAATGTAAAGTTGAGCGGATGCCGGTAGGGCACCGAAATCAGCGCCAGCCGGATAGCCGACGCCTTGAACCCTTTCAGCAGCAGGTCGCGCAGCGTGTAGAAGTTCCCTTCGCTCTTCGACATCTTCCTGCCGTCGACGAGCAGAAAGCGCACGTGCATCCAGTGCCGCGCGAAGGGCTTGCGCGTCGCCGTCTCGCTCTGCGCAATCTCGTTTTCGTGGTGCGGGAACATCAGATCTTCGCCGCCGCAGTGCAGGTCGAAGCTCTCGCCCAGGTACTCCATCGCCATGGCCGAGCACTCGATGTGCCAGCCCGGACGCCCCGGCCCGATCGCCGTCTCCCAGGAAGTCTCGCCCGGCTTGGGCGCCTTCCACAGTGCAAAGTCGCGCGCCGAGTCCTTTTCGTACTCGTCTACGTCCACGCGCGCGCCGTCTTCCATGCCGCTCAGGTCTTTCTTGCTCAGCTTGCCGTACTCGGGAAACGCCGCCAGCCGGAAATACCAGGAGCCGTCTTCCGCCTTGTAGGCCGCACCCGCTGCGGCGAGTTTCTCGATCAGCTCTACCATCTGAGGAATGTGCTCGGTCGCCTGCGCAATCGTCTCCGGCCGCTCCACGCGCAGCGATTCGAGATCCTCGAAAAATGCATCCACATACTGCCGCGTGTATTCACCGATCGGAACGCCCGCGGCCGCGGCATTGCGGATGATCTTGTCATCCACGTCGGTAATGTTCATCACGTGGCGTACAGACATGCCGCTCAGACGCAGAAAGCGCCGCAGCACGTCGACTTCGAGAAATGTGCGGAAGTTGCCGATATGGCCGTAGTCGTAAACTGTCGGCCCGCAGGCGTACATGCGCAGCGCCTTGCCGTCGGCGGGCTCGAGCGCATCCAGTTGTCCCGTGAGGGTGTTGTACAGGCGGAGGGTCATCGCGAATGCATTTCTTGCACGGTGTTGCTGCATTCGATTGTAGCAGCGGCGATGCACATGATCGCTGGGGTGTAGCCGGGCGCCGAGCACCCCCACCTTCGGCGATTCGCGCTCTTGGCGAACCAGCTACGGCGGGAACACGCCGATGAAGGCCGCTATCCCATCACTGCCGCCACGCCCACGCCGAAGAGCACCACAATCAGCCACCAGCCAATCACGGCAATATAACCCGATGTGCGCTTGACTCCTGCCACTGTAGCCAAGCCAATGCCCATCAGCAGGACCGTCCAGATGGTCGTGATGTCAAACGCCGTGGCCAGCGCGTAAAGCACCTTGTTGGCGCCCATCGGGTCCATGAACGCTCCCGCGTTGGTCGGCGCAAAGTTCTTGATGTTGAACGATTCCGGCGCCACGCCGGCGTAAATCACGGCCACTCCCATCAGCACCTTGATCGCCTGCGGAAGCCACGCGTAGTAGACGACGGCGAAGACCTCATTCAACTTCGCCCTGCCTCCAAAGCCAAAATTGATCGTTCCCATCAGCACCGCGGCGATCACGAGCGCAGCCAACATGCCGAAGGCCGGTCCGGCAATGAACATGGCCTTGGTAATCCCTTCAGAGATCGCGTACTGCTTCTCCCTCTGTTCCGGGGGAACCCGGGCCATCTGCTCCTGCGCCTGCGGGTTCATGCGAATCTGGTTTTCCACGGCCTGCCGGATTCCGATCTTCTGCACGACGGCTCCGAACATGGCATAGCTCACCAGCGCCATCACGATCAGCGGCAGCCACCAACTGCGGTTACCCCGCCGGATGTCTTCGAAGGTCTTCGACGGCGCCGTGAAAGTGCAGGTCACGCGCTGCCATTGTGTGAGTCCAGCGCTTTCGCCAGCCATTGACGGAACTTCGCTCATGCTTATGCCTCTCGCGCGGGAATCGCGCACTCCCAAGCCCCCTTCGCTGCCGCTCTTCGGCTCAGGCATACTTGGTCTGCTGTTCCTCGCGGCGCGCCGTTCGAGTAAACTCAAGGCTCTGATTTAGCCTTTAACGAGCGGGCGGGTTCTGCCTGGCGGACTCGCCCGATCGCGCTCAACTCATAGGCTGCCCATCCCTCTATCTCAAGAGGAATACAATCCTGTCTGCCTGCAGGCACGTTCTGAAGCATCCGTCGACCTGCAGGAATTCCAGGCTTCATCCAGGGCAAAAGCGTTTCAATTCACTGGACGCTTTACGAACCATGCTCTTTGGGCTGTCATTCTGAGGAGCGCAGCGACGAAGAATCCGCGGTTGCTTTTC
>JBMFHB010000073.1:0-17712 GCA_049977045.1 Occallatibacter sp. | reverse complement strand
GGTATTGGTCCGAGCCCTGGACAACAAAAAGAGCCGGATTTACCCGTAAAAAATAGGCTATGTCAGGAGTTCTGAATTTCCGCCCACTTCAGGATGTCTGAGCTTGCTATTAGCGAAGACGAGTGGCCCAAGTATCACGCAAACCTACCGCGAAAACGGGCGCCCTGGGTCTCGTTTTTGAGGCTTGAAGAGCAAGAATACCCTAAACCACACAGATTACACCTAGCGGGCGCCCCGGGAGCCAGGGAGAAAAGTGAGCATCACCACTGAAGATGGGTGCCCCGGGTGCCTCGCCTTTGGGCACCCGGGAAACCTCGGCCCCTCCCCGGCCATTTCCCGGTAACGCAGATATTCCAGCACCCGGGTCATCAGCCCACCATCCGGGTTCTCTTCCGCACCAGGATTAGGCTAGAATGCGCCTTGTTGGCCAGACACATCCAAGAGCCTTGGCATAGGGTACGGAAAGATTGAGGAGCGATGGACTTTCTCCAGGAATTTACGCGTGGATGGGCGGGCGGTTACTACGAGGGCTCACCTTTAGATCCGATGGCATCTTCAACCTATGGTATTTACGGGTATAACAGTATTCTCTACACGATTTATTTGTCGTGTATTCGTCCTTATGTAACGCCGGATACAGTCGCGTTGGAGGTTGGCCCTGGGCGCGGCGCGTGGTCGAAGGCAATCTTGCATCGCAATTGCCGGAAGCTCTATGCCGTCGACGTTGTGGATGCGGAGCAAACGGGTTTCTGGCGGTATATCGGCAACGACTCCCCAGCCGAGTACATTGTTGCTCAGGATTTGCAGCTCCCCGGCGTGCCAGATAACGCCATTGATTTCTTCTTTTGCTTCGGCGTATTTTGCCACCTGAAACCGGAGATGTGTGAGGAATACCTGTTCTCAATTCATCGCAAGATGAAGCGGGGAGGCCGTGGTTTCCTGATGATTGCCGATTTCGATAAGTACGAGAAGTGTCGCGCAGAAGCAGAACGCCTTTCGCTTGGCCGATTTTTCGCGGCGCAGCGGAGAAGAGTCTGGTTGCCGGCAAAACTCGGATACGAACTCGCGTGGCGTTTCTTTCGCAACAAGATGGATCTTGAACCAGTTTCAAAATCGAGAGAGATGAACCTTTGGAACGCGGATGGCAATTTTGGCTGGTATCACTGGGGTATCGAGAGAGCTTGCAAGGCGATGACGCGCAGCGGCTTTGAGATTGTCGAGGCAGATGCGGCGGTTTGCCCGCGCGACCCTGTTATTCATTTCAAGAAGCCATGAGCGTATTCGAATGCCGCTGCAAGATGCGAGCGTAAACTTTCGGGGCGCTCAAAGCTGCGAGGAGTCGGATCAACAGCCCTTGCACCTGCGTAGATGCAGGACCGAACTCCGTTTGCGGGGATGGATCGCTCTTCATTGTGGTTCGATTTTGGCAAGCTTGGGTCTGGGGTCTCCCGGGTGCCTAGCCTTTGGGCACCCGGAAAGCCACGGGCCTCACTCAGCCTCTTCCCGGTAACGCCGATGGCGTGCCAGCCACCGCGCAGCTTCATCGCGGGGAGGGGGGATCGCACGCCAGAACCTCGCCGCTGATCCGCAAAACGCAAGTCAAGGTCGTCGAATCGCAATTTCCGTGGCGCTTCAGGTGGAGTCAATCGCCAAACCGTGCGAGCTCAGGTGTACGGTTTCGCGTCTCCCAAAAACCGCACGTTTTTCCCTGCGGCGGGAGCACTGCTCGCCGGCATCCTGGCCCCACGCAGCCCGCGGCTGCCCGGCCGCCATTGGGCCAACGTGATGGCCTGAATCGAGCGCATTGCGGGCAAAACGAAAAAGGAGAGAAGCCCGCGGGCCCCTCCCCTCTCGTCCGAAACCAGAAAAGCACTACTTCTTCGGAGGCGCGATGGTGTCCTTGGCGGACTTGGCCACGCGGAACTTCACCACGGTCTTGGCCTTGATCTTGATGGCCTCGCCCGTCTGGGGGTTGCGGCCCATGCGGGCCTTGCGCTCTGCCTTCACCAGCCGGCCAATGCCGGGGATCACGAAGACGCCGTTCTTCTTCGTCTCCTTGATCGCCGTCTCAGCCAGCAGATCGAGGAAGGCGCCAGCCTGCTTGTTGGTCAGTTCGAGCTTCTCGGCCATGTGCCGAGTCAACGCTGTCTTGGTCATTCCAGTTGCCATCGATAGTTCTCCTTTGTGGGCGACCCCTTCGAGCCGCCGGTGTGGTGGGCTTCCGCCTGCTGTCTGCATTCCGCATGGAGGGACGTCGATCGGAACTTGAGGTGCGCGGAACCCCTGTATTCATGCGGCTACGAAGAACCCTGCCGAAGGTTACAATGCGGCTTCCGGGGGTACAAAGTCAATCGAAAAATGCGGGTTTTCCACAATTTTCTTGGGTTTTTGTGGGGGAAAGGCCGTTTTGGCCGATTTTAGGCCATTCTGAGCCGCTGAAGTCTGCATTTGACTGGCAAATGCCGGCTTCAGCGCAGCCCGAAGAGCACGCGTCGCTTCGGCAAAAACGCGGCGGCAAGCGGCGTATTCAGCGCATCGACCACCGGAGCGGCGACCTTGAAGTAGTCGATCAGCACATCGGCAAGATCGTTCCTGAGCGCAGCCTGCGCGGGCAGCGTCGCCGCCAGTCCCCACTGCCGGCAGCGGATCAGGTCCATCCCGGGATGCTCGCTTGGAAAGCCCTTGGGCGGGCGCGTAAGCGCGTTGCCTTCAAATTCCTCGTAGTGCTTACGCACGTTTGCGCTTCGGAGCAGTTTGCGGAACTCCTCGTGATGATCGAGCAGCCAATGGCGGATGGCGGCCAGTTGATCTTTCTCCGGCATGTAGGAGCCAGCGGCTACGATCACTTCCTTGGGGCTGACGTGAAAATAGTAGCCTGCGCCGGAGGTTTTCTCGAATCCGGTGTGCGTCCACCATGCGGCGACGTGCGTCTTGTAGGGCCGCTTGTCCGCGCTGAAGCGCGTGTCGCGATAGATGCGGAAGACGGACTTTTCTGCCGGGCGAATGTGGTTCGGCGCAAAGTCCACCATGGCGTCGGTCACTTTACGCACGATGGCCAGCAATGGCTCGCGCAACTCAGCCTCAAATTGCGCCTTGCGCGGCTGAAACCACGCGCGATCGTTGTGGCGCGCCAGGTTGCGTAAGAAGGTGAGAGCCTCGGGGCGGAAGCAGAGAGAAGCGGGTGCGGGTGCGGATTTTGCGTAGCGGGGCATGACGCAAATAGTCTATCGAATCGCCTTGAGCGCGCCCCGGTCGCAGGAATCGGTGCCTCGCCTACAGCACGATTCCAAAGAAGCGAATGGCTGCCTTTCTCACTTCAGCAGTGCGTCGCGCAGATTCTCGGCGTCGGCCTGCTGTCCGGCGGGGAGGCGAACCACAAGCCCGCTGCGGACTGGATCCCGAATCAGCGCCACCTCGCAAATCTGGCCGCTGACGACCACGGCGATTCTGTGCCCCAGGTAATTTTCAGTAAAGGCGTGCATCAGGTTGCCGCCCGACTTGTCCAGGTGAATCTCGACCGCGGGGCCCATCTCGTCGGTGACGATCTTCACTGAATCCACGCCCCACGGCTTGACGTTGCTCGCGTGCGTCATCGTCATATTGGGCGTATCGGCTGCCAGCAGGAATAACTGGCCGTTGCTGGTCCGCGTCACATACTCGCTTTGAGCGCCTGCCGCGGCGTTCCCAGTGACTTCCTTTTCTACGCCCTTGGTGACTGGCAGCCACTTCCAGCCGTTGGGAGCGTTGCCGCTCGCTACCGATGAACTCACATCCTGCCGTTGGAAGACATCGGCATCCGCGGTTGCGCCTGCTGGCTGCACGGCACTGCTGGCCTGGGCTGCGTCCGCGCTGGGAGTTGAGCCTGCAGGCAATGCCAAGCCGTTGTCCTGCGGGGCGACGGCGTTCGTGCTGGCGCCGGTTGGCGCAGCCGCGCCATAGATCGCCACCAGGCGAATCTCCATGTTGCGGCCTGCGCGTCCGGGAGGCGCATACTGCCGATACAGCCAAAAGCCTCCCCACACCGCCGCGCCCAAAACACAAAGGGCAACCAAACTTTTGATTGCAAATTTCATGGATTTTCCTGCCTGTTCCGGCTGTGATGCATTGCAAGCAACAGGATAACAAGGCGAGATCGTTCGAACGATGAATCCCCATGCAGCAACACAGCCACCGGCGTCCGCACGGGCAAGCTGAAAGCTGATATTGCACCTAGCGAATCAGCTTCAGTGCCCCGCGGAACAGACCGTCGAAGTCCGCGGCCAGAGACTTATCTTTGGCGATAGTCTGCTCGATGGCCTTTTCCGCCGCTGGCCGCTGGTAGCCGAGATTGACGAGTGCTGAAAGAACATCGTCCACGGCCGGACCCTGCACCGCCTGCGGCGCGGGCACCACGGCAAAGTCGTCGAGCTTGTCCTTGAGTTCGACGACGAGCCGCTCGGCCAGTTTTTTCCCCACGCCGGGAATGCGCGTCAACTGCGCGTGATCCTGCGCGCGGATAGCCTGCACCGTGCGCTCCGGCGACAGGCCGCTCAGCATCTTGATGGCGAGCTTTGGCCCCACGCCGCCCACGGTGATGAGCCGCTCGAAGAGCCGTTTTTCTTCTCGGTCGAGAAAACCGAACAGGGCAATCTGATCGTCGGAGACCTGGGTATGAATGTGCAGCGCCGTCTCCTGGCCTACCGAAGGCAGTGCCGTGAACGTGGGCACGGAGATGGCAACGTCGTAGCCAACGCCCGCCGCCTCGACGATGGCCTGGCCAGGCTGCTTGAAGATGAGTTTGCCGCGAAGGTGAGCGATCATTGCTGCCTATTGTAGAATCCCGGTCCGCTTTGCCGCGCGCTCCCTGGTTTCGACCGCCTGGCCGAGTTGCGGCCGTGGACCAGCTTGAGTCATGAGACTTCACCTCCAGCGGCTGCTATACCACTGGTGGCGTTCCGGCTGGCGGCGCGTCCAATGATTCAACAGGGAATCGTGCCGTTGACCGGGACTGGCCGTTCGGCGGCCCCGGCGGATACAATAATGGTTTACAGAGATGAATTCCGGCGAGCCGCCGCAGGGCGATACCCCCGTCTCTCTGGAAGAGTTGGAGCAGGTGCACGTGATAGGTAAAAACTGCCGCGGCTTGCGGCTTCATTGGATTGCGGTAGTCGGCGTGGGGTTGGCGCTGCTCCCAGCGGCGCGCGCGTTCGGGCAGGCCACTACGGCCACCGCACTGTCGGTACAGTCAAGCACGCAAGCCTGTTCTACAACGGGACTTACCACGACTTTGACTACGTTGACGATCGCCGTCACCAGTTCCAGCGGCGTGCCTTCGGGTGCGGTGAACATTGACGACGCGACCAGCCCAACGGCCACTCCGGCGCAAATCGCAAGCGCCACGCTTGACGCCACCGGCCATGCGACGGTTTCTCTTTACCTCGCCAACGGCTCGCATACGCTTGAGGCGGTCTATGCCGGCGACTCCACCTACTCGCAGTCCACTTCCTCGACGGCGCCGGTTCCGATCAGTTCGCAGTGCGACAGCACCTTTGCGGTTTCTGTCTCCAATATTGCTCCATCCTCTTCGTCGGCGATGGCGCTGAAGATCGGTCAATCCGGAACTGCCACCGTCACGGTGACGCCGTCCCAGCAGTACGTTGCATCCCTGAAGACAACGGGTGCTCCTGGATTCATCACTGTTTCCTGCTCAGGACTGCCGAGCCTCGCCACCTGCACCTTTACGCCAGAGAACCTGGCGATCCTGCCTGGGGAGGATGCCGGCGTCGTCAGCTCGATGCTTCTTCAGACTCAAGCGCAGATGTCGGGCGTCACGCAGCCTGTCCAGCGCGGGCACAAGAGCAGTCCTGTTGTATGGGCCATCCTGTTGCCCGGCATCCTGGGTCTGGGAGGCATCACATGGGGAGCGCGCCGCCGCCGCTGGTTGCAGCGGCTGTCTCTGCTGGCGCTGGTGGCGCTGGTCACTACCTTGGGAACGACCGGATGCAATCCGCTCTACTACTACTACGCCAACGGACCTGAGCATCCTCCCGCGACGCCCACCGGCACGTTTACCGTGACCGTCGCTGGCCAGTCGACAAACGGAGTCACCGCCATCACGAACACCACCACGATGTTGTTGACGATACAGTAAACAATCGACTGCCCGCATGAATCGCCGGCTTGCTCTTCCCGCAGCAGTTCATGAACTGGTGGAGCGTCTGCCGGCCGCGGTGTTGCTGGAGGGCGGTAGACAAGAACTCTCCGAAGACAGCGAAAGACCGTGGACCCGTCTGTTCACGGCTCCCTTACGCGTGTTGACGGCGTGGCAGCCAGCCGATATTCCATCGCTTTTTGCCGAGATCGATCGCGCCGTGGCAGCGGGCCTGAGCGCCGCAGGTTTTTTCAGCTACGAATGCGGACTCTGCTTTGAGCCGAAGACCGGGATGTGTGCAAGCCGCGAGGGACAGCCGCTGGCGTGGTTTGGAATCTACGCGCGGAGTTACGTCTTCGACCACACGCGGGGAGCTTTCGGCGACGGTGAACCGCCGGAACTGGAGCGGTTTCGCCGCGGCCCCAACGCGGCAGATGAAGAAGCGCCGCATGTCGCCGCCGACTTCGCCCTCAAGGAAAGCGAATACACCCGCCGCATTGCTGCCATCCATGAGCTGATCCGCGCCGGGGACGTCTACCAGTTGAACTTTACGGCGCCCTTCCGCGTCGAGACACACGGCAGCGCAGCGGCGCTTTACGCGCATCTGCGCACGCGCCAGCCGGTCGGCTACGGAGCATTTTTGCATTGGCAGCAGGGCCGCTACATTCTGTCGTTTTCCCCGGAGCTGTTTTTCCGCATCGCGCCAGACTGCAGCGGGAATCCCTCTGGCCGGCGCATCGTCACGCGCCCCATGAAAGGCACCGCGCCCCGCGGGCGCACCACGAGCGAAGACCGCGAAATCGCCGCGTGGTTGCGCAACGACCCCAAGAATCGCAGCGAAAATGTGATGATTGTCGACCTGCTGCGCAACGACCTGGGCCGTGTGGCAAAAACAGGAACCGTGCGCGCGGAGCGGCTCTTCGAAGTGGAACGCTATCGCACGCTCTGGCAGATGACGTCGACGGTGAGTGCGGAACTGCGGCCCGAAGCAGGTTTTTATGAGATCTTTCGCGCTCTTTTTCCTTCAGGCTCGGTGACGGGCGCGCCCAAGGTGCGAGCCATGCAGTTGATCGCCGCTCTCGAAGGCGCCCCGCGCGGCGTTTACACAGGAGCCATCGGCTTCTTTTCTCCTGCCGAAACCGTCTTCAACGTCGCCATTCGCACGCTCGAACTCGAGGGCGGGCGCGGAATCATGGGAGCAGGCAGCGGCATCGTCATCGACTCCGATCCCGCGGCGGAGTTTCGCGAGTGCCTGCTGAAGGCGGAGTTCCTCACGCGCACCGCGGAGCAGCGGCCGGAGCAGTTTTCGCTGATCGAGACTCTGCTTTGGGAAGGGACCTACCCGCTTCTGGAACTGCATCTCGACCGTCTCGCGGATTCGGCGGTGTACTTCGATTTCACGTGTGACCGCGCGGCCATTCGATCGGCCCTTGAGAATCATGCGTGTTGTTTCGCGGTAGCGTCGAAGTGTTCGCCGCGGCGCGTGCGGTTGCTGCTCGCAAGCAACGGCACTTTTGAGATCACGAGCGAGATCCTGGGTGCGGCCAGCGGCGCAAACCGCATCGCCCGCGCGCGTATCGCGCCCCAACGCACCGATCCTGCTGACCCGATGCTCTTCCACAAGACCACGCATCGCCCGCTCTACGCGCCGGCGTTTGCCGAGGCCGTGCGCGACGGTTTCGACGACGTGCTCTTCCTGAACCTGCGCGGCGAAGTCACCGAAGGCGCCATCAGCAATCTCTTCATCGTGAAAGACGGCCGCTGGTCGACACCGCCCATCGCGTGCGGCCTGCTGGCGGGAGTCTACCGGCGTCATCTTCTCGCAACCCGCTCAGCGGTCGAACAGCGGGGCCCCCGGCGACAGGCCCTTGTCGCTGGGGTGCAAGAGCGGGGCCCCCGGCGACAGGCCCTTGTCGCTGGGGCGCAAGAGCGGGTGCTGATCCTTGACGATCTGCGCGAGGCCGACGCCATTTATCTTTGCAATGCCGTGCGAGGACTGCGCCGGACACGAATCGAGTGGTAGAGATCTCATGCCGGGCCGTGCACTGCTGCATCGCGGGTTTGTTCCCGGACGCGTTCAAGCAGGAATGCGCAGCATCTCAGAGATGGCTGGCCTGGGATGATTCGGGCAACGAAGATTCCGGAGGTGGCGTTGCAGCGAGCGTCTCCGCGATCTCGTCGATCAGCTCCAGTACCTGCTGGCGTTTGCGGTCGCTCAAATCGAGAAAGCGAATGCCCACCGTGTTGCGGTTGTAAATGGCCTGAATCACGCCGCCCAGCCGGAAGGGTAAGCCTTGCAAGTGGAATTCCGTCTCCACGCGCGTGTAAATGCCCACCGGAAAGCGATCCTCGGTACAGACACGGCAACCGCTCAGGCTCAAATCGGCGATGCGGCCCCGTAATGCCGACCCAACCTTGACCAGAAGGATAGTGGCAAAGGTATCCACCTTGTGCCGAGGCTGTCCACGGCGGTCGCGGGGGCTGGCGGAGGGATGCGCCTGTGACTCGATTGCGGCCTGAGGCCCAGCCTCTGCAACTGAGGCGTGCACGACAGGTTCATTGGCCTTGGGTGCTGCCGGCGGTTCGATTGTCTTGACCGCCTTCATCTCCAGGAGCTTTGGCCCGGTTGCGCGCGGATTCTTCGCCGGGACCGGAGGCGCGATCCCTGCATCCTGTTGCCTGGAAGATTCGGCCGGCTCCGGCGCAGATGCGGCGATCTCGTCAATCACTTCAGTCAGATCCGTCTTGCGCCGCTGGATCACGTTCTCAAAGTGGATGCCGACAAGGTTCCGGCCGTTGGTCCAGCGCACAACGCCGCCGAACCGAAACGTAAAGCCCTTCACTTTAAAACAGGCTTCAACACGCTGGCCCGGATTGCCTGTGAACTGCTCGCAGGTGCGGATACGGCAGGCTTCCAGACTCAGTTCGACGATCCGCGCCTTCATAGGCAGGCCGCAATGCACAAGCACAAGCAGAGACTCTTCGTCGACAGGGTAGCGTGGATGTGTGCGTCTTTCTTCGCGCCGGCTCGCGAATTCCGCTCCGTCTTCGATCCCGCCCATCGTCTGCTCCGGAGCTCGGGCTGGTTATCGTTCCGGCAGAAGGCGCGCCTCGATATCCGCCGCCAACCATCGCGCCATGCCTGCCATGTCCATCATGTCCACCGCTCCCGGCCGCTGCCCGCCGCTCAGTGTCCGCCGGCCAGATCCCAGGGCCGTGCGGGCGCCGGCTGCGCATCTTCACGGCCCATCAGCCGGTCGTAGCGATAAACATCGCTGGTTGTGCCCAGAGACTCGTTATATAGATCGACGGCGTCCGCCAATTGCTTTAACTCCTCGCTGAACGCATGGATCGCGTGCAATTGGCTGGCCGTGGCGGGGAATTCGTATTGGGTAGTCTTTATAAATTTCTGAAAGCCCCGGTCGAGTAGCCGCGCCACCTCGCCCTTCACCATCGTTCCGGGGTGCAATGCGAAAGCAGCCGCACTTTGCTCGCCTTTCGGCGCGGCCACCAGCACGGCTCCCACTCCGTGCTTACTCACCAGAGCGCCTCCGGCCACCCCTGCGTATTGCGTTACCTCGAAGCCATTCGCGCGCAGCAATTCCAGCGTTTGATCGAAAGAAGGAGAGCCGGACTTTCGTTTCATGATGAGGCTCCAATCCATGAAGATGAATCGAGAAAATAGAGCTTCTCTCTACCTCCAATCTCGCACACCCGCCCCGCACGCGCAATCTTCCACCGGTGACCGACGACAGCCTGCGGCGCGCCTCATCCCGTACGTGATTTGTGCCCTTCGCCCACAGATTGTGCCCCGTTATCGCGTCCCGGCCTCGAATTTCCTTTACATTGCCGAAGCATCGCGCGCATAATCGCTTTGCCTCGGAGCACTTGCACTTCCCCTCCACGCTCCCCCTCCCCAGCACGTCTCCGAGTACATCAAGGAGGATTCCCACAATGAAAATCATCAGCCCCGTTCTGTTGGGACTGTCCATCGCGGTTGCTGGCAGCACTTTCACCGCGGCGCAAAGCGATTCATCAACCTCAACTCTGCCGAAGGTTCTCCAGATCACCGTGGAATACACCAAGCCCTACAAGGGAGGCGCCGCGCACGACAAGACGGAAAGCGTCTTCGTGACCGCGATGCGGCGGGCCAAGTCTCCAGTTCATTACGTGGCAATGAACGCGCTTTCCGGCAAATCCCGGGAACTGTTCGTAAGCCATTTCGAATCGTTTGCGGAGATGGAGAAAGACTACAAGCTCATGGATAGCAACCCCACCCTCTCGGCGGAGATGGAGCGCGCCGGACTCGCCGATGGTGAACTACTCGACGGCGTTATACAGTCGGTGTACACCTACGACAGCGATCTGAGCTTCCATCCGCACACCGACATCGACAACCATCGCATCTACCAGTTTGAGGTCTTTCGCATTCGCCCCGGAAAGATCAAGGAGTGGCGCGAGATCGTCAAGATGGTGAAGGACGCGCATGAGAAGGCGAAGACCAGCGCCCACTGGGGCATGTACGAAGTTGCCTTCGGCGCGCCGGATGGCACATTTATCGCGGTCACCGGTGATCCATCCATGTCGGCGATCGACCAGGCCTTCTCAGAGGACAAACAATTTAAGGATGCTATCGGCGGCGATGAAGGCATGAGTAAACTCGATGCAATGTTCGGCGATGCGGTCGAGTCTTCGCGCGGCGAGCTTTTCTACGTGAATCCAAAAGAGAGCTATGTGAGCGACGACTGGATCAAGGCAGATCCCAGCTTCTGGATGCCGAAGCCACCGGCTGCGACGCCCGCCGCCAAGGCCAAAAAAACAGCGCAATAACCCTCAGTGCGTAATTGTTGCGATCGGCTCCGCCGGGCGGGGTCGATCGCCTTCTTATGCCGTCACACGACAGTCTTGCGGCTGTCCGTCATGGCGCATAATGGAGGGATGCACGACCATTCCGTTTTACCTAAACTTATCTGTCTTATCGGACTGGCTGCCGCGCTGTCTTGTCTTGCACAATCGGTCTCGCCTGTCACGGATTCGACCATGCTTTTCCGCGATCCAGCCTTCGGTGTCAGTTTCAGCTTTCCTACCGGCTGGAGCTTTTCGCGGATTCGTCCCGGCGCCAACGCCAACGGCCTGGACCTCTCCATCGCTTACATCGACGACCGCTCCGTCCTGACCGGCCTGCGCGGCCTGGTCACAAACGAGACCCTCCACGGCATCCACTCCTGGCCCAAAACCGTCTTCAGCAGCGTCGAGTTTGGCTACGATGCGCGCCACGTCGCTTCGTCTGCAGCTTGCCACGACCTTGTCCGCGATATCTGGAAGCAGGAGTCCGATCCCGTCACGATCAACGGCATTACCTACTGGCATGGCGCCGCAAGCGGCGCCGGCGTAAGCACGGAAGTGAATGAAGACATCTACGCCACCTATACGGAGGCGTCACAATCCTGCGTCCGCTTCGACCTTGCCGTGGCCACCTCGCACGTGCCGGGCCGACACTATCCTCGTGAGCTGACCACACGCGAAAAGGCGCTGGTCCACACGAGCCTCAGCGACATCTTGAACTCTGTCAAGATTGCCCCGCCGGCCCGGTAAACCGGGTGTTGGATACTGGAAGCGTGACTTTTGAGCCCTTCGCTCTCGTTGGCGCGCAGGTGCGGCTTGAACCGCTGTCGTTGAGTTGTCTCGACGGACTGGTGGCCGCGGACTTTACGCCCGGAGACTCCTACCGCGACTCGATCCTTGCGCGGTGGCCGGAGCTGACGTTGCGCGGTGGCCGGAGCTGAAGCAGCGGCTCAGACAAAGGTTCAGGTGCGATTGAACATGGAGTCCGGTTCCGGATTTCGGAGTGCGAACCGTTTTCTGAAACCTGAAACCTGACCTCTGTTCACATCGCTTCGGCCTGTTTGCCCATCTCTTCCATCTTGCCGAAGATCATCTTGCCGCTGGCAGTTTGCAGTACGCTGGTCACGGAGATCTGCACCGAGCGGCCGATCAGCTTGCGTGCGTGGTCCACGACCACCATTGTGCCGTCATCCAGGTAGCCGACGCCCTGGTTGTACTCCTTGCCTTCCTTCAGGATCATCACGTTCATGCGCTCGCCGGGCAGAACCACGGGTTTCAGGGCGTTGGCCAGATCGTTGATGTTGAGCACTTCCACGTGGTGCAGGTGGGCGACCTTGTTGAGGTTGAAGTCGTTGGTCACCACCTTGGCCTCCCACTTCTTGGCCAGCTCCAGCAGCTTCAGATCCACCTCGCGGATCGACGGGAAATCGTCCGGCACAATCTGCACCTGGATCTTGTCGTTCGACTGCATGCGCTGGAGCATGTCGAGGCCGCGCCGTCCGCGCTGGCGTTTGGAGCTGTCGGTCGAATCGGCCACCACCTGCAGCTCGCGCAGCACAAACTCGGGAACCACCAGGGTACCGTCGACAAAGCCCGCCTCGGCGATATCGGCGATGCGGCCATCGATGATGACGCTCGTGTCCAGCACCTTGACGTTGCGGTGGATCTGCTTGTCGCCGGAGAACACTGTTCCCAGCGCCGCCGGATTCAGCAGATCGCCCTTGCTCGCGCCCACCAGCAGGCCGACGTAGGTCATCAGCAGCAGCACGAAGATCTGCAGCACCGCCGAGTCGGAGCGGGAAATAGGCGCCGTGCGCAGCACCAGGCAGAAAAGCGCCGCGCCGATAATGCCAAGCACACTACCAGCCACCGCTCCGATCAGCCGCCGCAGCGTGAGCGCGCGCACGCGCAGCTCGAAAACGATCACCGCGCCAGCCGCAGCCGCTCCGATCACTGCGCTCACCCATCCTTGCTGTATTCCGAACGGGCGGAGAAAATAGCAAACTGTAGCGATCAGAATGACAAAAAGAAGACGCAATACAGCCAGGTCCATTTGGGCCTACTTTCAACCGGAGGCAGATCGTCACCGCCAGTCTTGGGGCATGAACGCGAGTATGCGCATTGCACCGCGCGGTCGTCAAGGGGAAAGACAGATTTCAGGTTTCAGGGGACAGGGATCAGTTGTCAGTTGAGCCGCTCGCAAGATTTTCCGGCGATTCGATCTACGCCACCGGCAGCCAAATTCCGCTAGTTGCTTCGCTGACAGTTGGTTTCAATTCGCTGTAGCCGCGGCCCACTGAGAGCGATAGCGGAGTGAGCGTCGTCAGGTGAGGCAGCCAGAGTTGGAAAAACAATCAAATCCTGTGCGCGGCGAGTAGGCAACGTCTGCGCGGTACTGCCCCCTGCTTTTAGGAGGCGGCCGCCAGTTCTGTCATGTGCGTGACTCGTTGCGCGCCTTTGCGTGGGCCGCGTTTGCGCGCGCTCATCACCTTGATACGTTCCAGTAGTTCCTGCGTCGAGCAGTTTTTCCGGGCGATCATGGCGTCGGCCACGTGAATCTCGCTGTGTGCCGCCTGCGCATCGCCCAGCAGAATCATGGGCACGTGGCCCCTGATGCGTTTCAGCCGCTCCACCAACTGGCCTCCGCTCATGTGCGGCATCGTGGTGTCGGACAGTACCAGATCGATCTGGGGCTCCGTGGCAAAGAGGGCAATCGCTTCCTGGCCGTTCGCGGCTGCCAGCACGCGATAGCCGTTGGTCGCCAGCATGAACTTCAGCACGGAGAGCTCTTGTTCGTTGTCGTCTACACAGAGGATGACTTTCTTCGGGCGCATGGTGTGGGGATTCTCTCCTTACAGCAGATTTCAAGGTTCGTTCAAGGCAACACAATTCCCGTGCCGCGCAGGCCGCGGGTTGACATTGCCGCCGGTTGGACCAATAGCCGCAAACTAGCTGACCGAATCGCTTTGGATCCTGCTTTGCAGGTCGCCAGCCGCATGAACACCGCCCAGTAGGTTCATTCACGCACGCTTATAGCAACCGGCTCGCGCTCCTCGGCGGGTCAACGCACTTTCACGGTTGAATGCTTAACGTTTTGACGCGCATGAGAAGCTGCTATCTACGCGCCACTGAAATGTCTTCAATGAATCGAAAGAGTACGGTCCGCGGCGATTTGTGGGAAGAGGGAAAGAGAGGCGAAAATCTTGATGTAAATGCACCTGTAACAAGTGGAAAACCGCTAGAGCCAACACTCAGCGCAACTTGCAATGATGAATTTCTGTTGAAAGCATGTGTATCGCGGCAGGAAAAGCCGTCCATTTGCCACAGGAACAGTGCTATCACCGGAGCGCACTTCCCCGACCCTCGCGGAATCCTTCGCGTAGAAAAATTTTGAGGACCACCCAGAGCACGAAAATGTGGAGCAGTTGGTGTGAACTGAGTGAGCGGAGCAAACCACCTGCGGAGGTGACCACGTTTTGTGGGCGGGGCGGAGACGCCGCAGGGATTGGGACGCTGCAAGGCTGCAAGTTGCTCAGAAATCGTTGAATAACAGAGGCGGAAGGTTGGCGTCTGCTGCTGTGGACGTGGCAAGCTGGCGAGTTGGCGGCGTCATGCACGGTGGAGCGGACGCCATGCGGGGGCTAACTCCTTGAGGCCTCACAGTTGGATCAGCGGCCTTGGCAGACGGGGCCGTGCGCGATCCAGGAAGATTCTCATGCGCAGGGCCTCGGAGCGTTGCGCTGTCACCAGCCGCATCTGACGGCGGATGTGATCGATGTCGTCAAGCCGTTCGATCTGCGATTCGTCGTAAGCGGCATCCCGCTCCAGCCGCGCGATGCGCGCTGCCACGGTCTGACGGAACCGCGGACTGATCTCGAAGCCTTCCTGAGTGGAGCATTGGGTGGTCATGGCGGGCACCTCGGAGCGGAATCTCTGAGGTGCGAAATTTTCTCCATCCGCACCTCAAGTTTTTTCTTATGCTGCCGATACTAGCCAAAGCGTTCCCTTTTCGCCAGATTACGGCTGCCCGCAACTTCGGTAACGGAGTGTCTGAAAATGAAACATTTGTCGGGGGCTCAGTTTCCTGCAGACGGCGCATAGTATCCCTTGCGCACCTGGACCTTCAGATTCTCGCCCTGGTCGCCGTGACACTCCACACCCACCCGGCGGAAGGTTCCGTCTGCCTTGGCGTTGCTCGGCGTGTAGCTGGCCACGTATTGCGTGCGCAGCTCGTCCTCGATCTGCTGGAACGCCGCTTCCAGCTTCTTGCCGTTGTTGCCCACGTCGATCAGGCGCCCGCCGGTTTCGTCGGCTATCCGCTTTGCGGCGCTGTAGCCGAAGTAGCCCATGCCCTGGCCCCAGTACATCTCCCGGTCAGCCAGCAGGATGATGTAGACGATCGCGTTATTTCTTTCGGCTGCGGCAATGGCATCGCCGATCTTCATGCGGCTGCCCTCGTCCTCGCCATCGGTCAGGACAATCATGGCCTTGCGCCCGGTCTCCTGGTCCAATTTCTGATTTGCCGCCATGTAAATGGCGTCGTAGAGCAATGTGCCCTTGGGGTCGCCGACCGTGGGCACCGGCCCGCCGCCTAGGCCGGGAATGCCTGAACCATTGCCGCCGGCGGTGTTGATCTGCGCCTTATACAAAGCATGCGAGAGCAGCCGCGGGCTGTTGGTGTAGTCCTGCAGCAGATCGACATTTACGTCGAAAGAGAGCAGGAAGGCTTCATCCTTGGCGCGCAAGACCTGACGGATGAACTCGCTTGCCGCATCCTGCTCCATGGGCAGCAGGCGCTGCTGGCTGCCCGAGGTATCGAGCAAAATGCCCAGGGTCAGCGGCTGGTTGGTTTCGGCAACAAAGTTCTTGAGCTTCTGCGGCACTTTGTCTTCCAGTACGGTGCAGTTCTGCTGGTTCAGATGCGGAACGAGGTTCCCGTTCTTGTCCTTGACGGTAAAGAACAGGTCCACAAGGTTCACGTTCACCTTAAAGGTAGCGATAGGCGTCTCGTCCTGCGGCATGGCGGGAGCATTGCTTACCGGGGACGCGTCGGGGGAAGGCGCAAGCTGGCCCCAGGCACCCGCAGCGAAGGCGGGCAGGCCAACGAACAGAGCAAAAATGACATTCCTCAGGCGCATGCTGATTCGTTAGACGAAGGCGGCGTCTCACGGGATGCATCGGCCGATCAATTTGGAGCCACTGGGCAACCTACGGCAGCCGGATGCGTCTGATACTCTGTGATGTGTGGCCTGTATGGCGCCCGTTCGCTTGGTTAGGCAGGCTTTGAGGGAGGACGAAACACCTGTGAACAGTCGGAAAAGAGCCCTTGCGGTGGCAGTGTTCCTTGGTGTTGGGCTGGTTATGGGGTCGGCTCTTCCGGCCCAGCAGCAGACGTCTATGCCCAATGCGCCCACTCCGCAAGAGCCTGCGGCATTGCCGGGGACAGAAGGTCCCATTACGCCGGGAATCGGCGCCGGAGATGCGACGAGCAACGCCGGCGGAGCGTCCTCGACCGGAAGCCAGCAGCAACCGGCGCAGCCCACACCACCACCGGTTAGCCGGCCTCAGGCGCCAACTGCTCCCCAAGCTGCTCAGCAGCCCGCGCCGGAGCAAGGCATTGCCGCGTTAAATGCCACCATTGTTTCGCAGGTGACAGAAGTCGTGGTTCCGGTGACGGTGAAGGATAACAAAGGCAACCCGGTGGCCGGCCTCACCTGGCGGGATTTCTCGGTGTACGAGAACAACATTCGCGTGCCGCTGCGCGTGTTCAGCGTTGATCCGCGGCCGATTTCGGTCGCGTTTGTCATCGACCAGACTCTGCCCGCGAACTACATGCGTGAGGTGAATGAATCGATGGGCGCCATTCAGGGCGCGCTCACGCCCTACGACGAAGCCGCGATCTTCACCTACACCAACGGCGCCAAGGAATGGACCGGCTTCACAGGCGCGCAAGGGCGGCGTCTCCCCGCAGTGCTCGCGCTGGCGCAGGCCACGGGAAGCGATCCCATGGTGCCCATCACCAGTGGTCCGCTTGCCGGCTGCAACGTCTACCAGAACGGCAACTGCGTCGACCCCAATCTTCAGCCTGGCCGTTCGACGGGCATGAACGGCTACATCGGCCTTCCCAAGGAGATTCACACCCTCAACGACGCCATTCTGCGCGCGGCCAAGGAACTCTCTACGCGTCCCAAGGAGCGGCTGCGCGTGATCTACGTGATCTCGGACGGCAAGGAGTACGGCAGCAAAGCCTCCTGGAAAGAGGTGGTGCGCTACCTGCAAACCAACAACATCGCCGTCTATGCCACGCTGGTGGGCCAGTCGGCCCGCTGGGGAGAAGGCTGGTTGGACCGCTTCCACCTGCCCTTCGAGGCCTACGACAACATCCTCTACAAGTACGTGGCTGCCACCGGAGGCGACATGTTCGCCGAGCGCGGTGTGAACAGCATCGAGCAGAGCTACGCCAAGATCGCCGACGAGGCGCGCAACCAGTACACGCTGGTCTACGCCAGCCACGAGTCGATCTACGACGGCAAGTACCGCTCCATCGACGTGCGCGTCGACCGGCCCAATGTGGTGGTCACGGCCAAGCCCGGCTATTATCCCTCGGCGCAGGAATACAAATAACTCACGCGTAAACGGCAATTTACAGGCAGCCATCAAGGCTGACCGATCGGGTAGGAGGCGGGATCACTCCCGCCGTCCTCCCACACCACCGGACGTGCCGTTCGGCATCCGGC
>JBMFHB010000072.1:0-17720 GCA_049977045.1 Occallatibacter sp. | reverse complement strand
CTCACCTTATCCGCCGAATACTGGTTCGGAGAGGGAGGGTCGACATAGTAGTTGCCAGCAGGGAAATCGGTTGGGGCCGGCCCCGACGGAGGAGGATTCAGAATCGAAGGGCCTTCGTTCTCCGGTGTGAACGGCCCAGTGTAGGCAACTGTCGGCGGCGGCAACCGGTCATTGAAGCTGCTGAAATCGTGTTCCAGACTAAAGTGCAAAATTTGCCTGAGCCTGACATCGGCTCCGCCGCCCACATTGCGCGTCGTGTAGTTCACCGGCTGGAACTGCGACTGCTGGTGGCACTGTAGAACCAGAGAAGAACGCCGCATAGCACTGTCCTCGTCGAAAATGTCTGCTCAGCGCGCAACCACTACCGTGGTGTCCGCCTGAAACTGTGACGAGGTCAGGATCGTGCAGAGACCCGCCACTTGCCCATTCCATGATCTACCGCATCCTAGTAGTGGCTACCTGAATCATGTCATCGAAAATACTCGCAGTCCCGACAGCCACCCGGGAGCCGCACTGAACATTCGCGTTACCAGCCTATTTTTGTATGCATGAAAAATACCGCCTTCAAAAGAACTTGCTGGCAAAAACCTGAAACCAAACCGAGCAGCCAATCCGCGCTGCTTGTATCGACCTCCCCAGGTGAGCGCAAGCACCGCCATTACCCCTTGGAGACTGCCTGCTGGTGCGAAGGATCACAATACGCATAAGAGATTACGGGGTTGTCATCTTACCATGCAGTGATGTTCGTCACGGGGGAAGCAACTGTATGTTTCAGCTTGAAACGCCCTATTCTAACAAGAGTTTACAGCCGTGAAGTGGAGCGAATCGGACCACTTCCGTCACAGGCCATTCACCCGGCTCCGATGGCGTGAGGCCCGTCACATCCAAGGACCCTTCAGTTCCTGCAAACTCTAGCTGGGTGTCTGCGCGCGGTGGAAGCAGAGCAGGTATCCCGGCCTCGGCAGCGGCTCGTACAGAGACGAAGAGTGACCCGGACAGCAAGAGAGCGGGCCGCATCGATGAAGAACGGAAGAAGACGATGGCGGACACGCAGATTACGTTGGAAGATCGGATTCGGCCAAGGCATGTAGGCCGGTCTTCACCCTTGGGGTGCGCGGCCTGCGCCAATCGCCGTCCTGGCTGGTTTTGTTCGTTGGGCAGCGCCGTGCTGGCCGATCTCGAACTGGCGACAAGCACCATTACGCTGCCCTCGCAGGCTTCGCTCTTTACCCAGGGCGAAGAGGCCCGGTGCCTCTATTTGATTTGCAGCGGGTATCTCAAGCTGACCGCGGGGCCAGAAGCAGATAAGCACCTGATTGTGCGCGTAGCCGGCCCAGGCTCCATGCTTGGCCTCTATGCGGTCCTCTCGCACGGGGTCTATGAGGTCTCCGCGCAGTCGCTGACGCCGTCGCAGTTGCGCCCGGTGGAGCGCGACCGGTTCCTCACCTTTCTACGCAGCCACAAGGAAGCGCAGTTGCGCGCCGTGCAATGCATCTGCCAGGAGTACCGTTTTGCGCTGCAGGATGCCTGCCGCATCGCGCTGGCGGAGACCGTGGCAGCGCGGCTGGCGCGGCTTCTGCTGGAGCTCTCGCATCAGATCGGCGAGCACAACGAAACTGGCGAATACCGTTTCCCGCTGCTGTTGACACACGAAGAGATGGCCTCAATGACCTGCACGACACGCGAAACCGTGACCCGCACCCTGGGCCAGTTCCGCAAGGATGGCTGGATCGCGATCGAGGACTCGATCGTCACCGTGCGCAATCCTGACCGGCTGCAAAACCTTCTCTAACCTTTGCGACGGGTTCGATTGATTTGCGGGAATGGGGCAGGGGCTGGCGCCTTTTGCTACCAACCGGGCTATTACCCAAGTCCAAGAGCTATGATTTCAAAAGAGCCATCCTTCTCAGGGCTGGAGTCTATCCCGCGTATGAATCGCTTTCTTGTTTCCCTATCTGCTGCCTTGCTTGCGTGCGGTATTGCCGCTGCCCAGGCTCCTGCGTCCGGCGTGTCTGGCCCGGTTTCCCCGGCGGTCGCCGAGCAAGGCATCACCACGACCATCAGCCCCGAGGTGTCGCAGTTCCAGAAGATTGAAGACAGTTGGTCGGATGCCGTGAACCGGCGCGACCAGTACGGGCTGGAGCTGGTGCTTTCGCCTTTATTTGTCGATATTTCGGCTCAGGGCGACGTGACCACTCGCAACCAGCAGGTGGCGCAAGTGCTCAGCGGCCAGGACAGGTCGCTTTATCTGACGCAGAAGATCGTGACCGTGCGCATGCTGGGCGATATCGCGGTGGCGAACGGCACCTATACCCTGCATCACAAGGTAAACGGGGCCGAGGTCGACACAAAGGGCATCTTTACGCATGTCTTCGAGCGTGTGCATGGCGGATGGGTTTGCGTCAACTCGCAGCGGACGTTGCTGCGCGAGGATGATAACAACGGCAAGCAGAAGAAGGCCAGCAACACCGAATCGCCCTTCCACATCCCATTCTTCGGCAAGAGCGACAAGGGAACAAAGTAAGGCGGAGCGCAGGAGCCTAAAGCGCCGCCAGCGCCTCGGCCTGGGTGGGGAACAGTCCCGCGTACTTGGTAATACCAACCATGGTGAAGACTTTGGTGAAGTGCGCCGAGAGGCCGAAGCAGTAGATCTTCTGGCCAGCGTTCGAGGCTTCGATCAGGAGCTGAATCACCAGGGCGATGCCGCTTGAGTTGATGTAGTCGACGCCGGTGAAATCCAACAGAATAAGCCTTGTGGTTTCCCTGGGCAGCGACTGGTATGCGCCCAGCACTGCATCCTTCGAGGTGCTGGCAATATCGCCCTCAAAGCGGAGCACAGCCACAGGATGGCCGGCGGGGGTGGTCAACTGGTCAACAGACGATTTGGTCTCAGACTGCACTTGTTCATCTCCTCCGCTTTGCCTTGCGTCGCGCGTGGACCTTATGCCGCGGCACGATCCAGCTTGATCAGCAGCCGTACATAACTGCTTTTCCCGTCCAGTCCGGCGACCCACTCGGCTTCGTCCACCAGGGACTGGATGAGAAACATGCCGATGCCTCGCGGCTCTTCTTCGCCGTGCATCTTGCGGTCGATGTTGGGTTTGGGTGGCTGCTTCCTGATGCCGGTGCCGTCATCGATCACCTTGACCTCAAGGGCGTCGGGCTCGGCGCGCAGGATCACGCTGACCGAAAGCTTTTCATTCAGCCGGTTACCGTGCTCGATGGCATTGATGCAGGCTTCGGCAACAGCGGTCTTCAGATCCTCAATGCGTTCCTCGTGAAAGCCCATCAGCCTGGCTACCGCCGATGCCGTACCCATGGCTACCTTCTCGTAGCCGAGGCGCGTTGGCAGTCTGAGTTCCACCGTGGTGGCTTTTAGTTCGCTCATCCCGGCATCTCCGCCGCATTCGATGCATGGCAAAGGGCCAATGCGGTCATGTCGTCTGCCTGCGGACCGCCCTCGGCAAACTTCTCGATGGCCGCCCACAATGCATCGAGAATACCATCGGCCTTCCGGGCAGAGCACGCAGAAAATTCATGCAAAAGCCTTTCCTGCCCAAACTCCTCTTCGCCGCGAAAGACTTCAGTAAGCCCATCGGTATAGAAAAGCAGTCGCGAACCGGGTAGAAAACCACGCCGCTCGGCGGTGTAGCTCATGCCGGGCAGCAGGCCCAGCGGGGTACCGGCAGCATGGAACTGGTACGGTTCTTTGCCTGGCTCTACAAGAAAGCCGGGATTGTGGCCAGCGTTGACGACTTCGATCTCGCCCGCCTCAGGATGGAGACGCATGAAGATCGCCGTGACGTAGCGGCGCCGCGACTCTTCACCCTCGGCCCAGTGGTGCTGGTTCATGCGCGTGGCAAGTTCGCCGAGCGGCATGCCAGCCGCAGCCATACCCTGAAAGGCTCCGCGAAAGCTCATCGACATGATGGCCGACGCCAGTCCCTTTCCGGCCACGTCGGCCACGGCCATCAACAAACTGCCGTCGGGCTGCTCCAGAATATCGAGGTAGTCGCCTCCCACTTCATAGCAGGTGTTGGAGCGAAAGGCCAGCGAATAATCGGAAATGTCGGGCAGCTTTTGCGGCAGAAGCGAGCGCTGAATGCGGCGCGCCGCTTCAAGATCCTGGTGGAGGCGCGCAAACTCAAGATTGCGTTTGTGATTGCGGGCGTTTTCCAGCGCCACGGCGGCCTGCAGCACCAGACCCTCCAGGAAATCGACCTCATAGAGCGTCAGCTCACGCCCGCCGGGCGAAGCAACCAGCAGCTCCGCCATGGTGTTGCCGTCACGGTCTGCAAGCGGAAAGGCGAGCAGGTCCTCGGCATCGTTTGCGGCATCGCCATAAGCCAGTTCCGTGCCGGCGAAGACGGCGCCGGCCATCTCCAGCTCGCGCACCACGATGCGTAGCACGGCCTCCATCACTTCTTCCTCGCGGATGGTGGAGTGTACCTGGCGCGAGGCCTCGAGCAACGCCTGGAGGCGCGCCACCTGCTGCTGTAGCTCGATTGTTTCGCCGTTCGCCGCAAGCCGAGCGTCCGCCACCATCGTAGCCTCCGTGGAATCTCACTCTAACACGGCCGAGTTGCAGGGGACATTCCTCACTTATGCAGAAATCAAGGATGCACCGTTGATTCTATTGATCGCTTTTGACGCAGCACGATCCGTGCATATTCAAGCCGTGCGCATTCAAGACGAGCTCTTCCCGTCCGGAGGTCTCTGCGCCGCGCGTGCCGCGGCGATAAACGCCTGCACCCTGGCTGCATCCTTGCGCCCCGGCGCGGATTCGACGCCGCTGACAACGTCCACGCCCCAGGGGCGCAGCGTGGCAATCGCCTCCGCCACATTCTCAGGCGTCAGTCCGCCCGCAGCAACCACTTTCATTTGTCCGGCTGAATCGAAGATCAAGCGCCGCGCGGCATTCCAGTCATAGGTCAATCCCGTTCCGCCGACCGCGCCAGCCGTACGCGAATCGATAAGAAGCGCATCGAGGTTTCTATCGGCGACGATGGCCGCGACACCCTCCCCGGCGGCAGAGTCGAAGTGCACCACGCGCAGAATGCGCAGCCCCGGCCCGAATCGCTCGCGCAACCGCGCCGGCAGCGTGGGCGGCGCATCGAAGTGCAGCTGCACGCCGGTCAGCCCCGCCTTGTCGACTGTGGCTGCGATCTCCTCAAACAGCGCGTCGACAAACACGCCGATCTTTTCGAGCGCCGGCGGCAGATGCGGCACGATCTCCGCGACCTGCTCCGCCGTCACGCGCCGGGGGCTCGGCGCAAAGACGAAGCCTGCCGCGCCGGCGCCTGCTTCGGCGGCCAGTTGCGCATCGGCCAGCGAGGTGTTGCCGCAGATTTTGATCCAAAGGTTCATGGCTTCAGCAGCGCGGCCAGCGCCTCACCGGGATCGGGCTGGCGCATCAGGCTTTCGCCTACGAGGAACGCGTCGAAGCCGGCCTGGCGCAGGCGCGCGATGTCTTCGCGCGTCGCGATGCCGCTCTCCGTTACGCGCACCACGCTTGCGGGAATCCGGTCGACAAGCGCGAGCGAGGTCTCCTGCCGCACCTCGAAGGTCTTGAGATCGCGGTTGTTCACGCCGATGGCGTCGGCGCCATTCTGGCCCAGCGTGTCCAGCACCTGCGCCAGTTCGTCCGCGGTATGCACTTCGACCAGCACGTCGAGGGCGAGCGCGCGGGCGGCTTCGGCAAGGCGCTTCAGATCCGCGGCGCCGAGCGCGGCGGCGATGAGCAGAATCGCGTCGGCTCGGTGCGCGCGCGCCTCAACGATCTGGTACTCATCGACGATGAAGTCCTTGCGCAGGCAGGGCAGCGGCGCGGCAGCCGAGGCGAGTTCCAGATTGCGCAGACTGCCCTGAAAGTATGGCTCGTCGGTGAGCACCGAGAGCGCCGCAGCCCCGCCGGCGCGGTAACGCCGGGCCAGCCATTCAGGATCGAAGTCCGCGCGGATCAAGCCTTTCGAGGGCGATGCCTTCTTGATCTCGGCAATCACGGCGGGACCAAACGCGGCCCGGCTGCGCAACGCCGCGGCCCGGCTGCGCAACGCCGCGGCCCAGCCGCGCGGATGGTGCGCGGCGGCGCGGCGCTCCAGTCCGGCCCGAGGCACAGCTTCTTTCGACGCGTGCAAAGCAGCGCGCGTCGAGGCTAGAATCGTGGACAAAAATGTATCGCTGCCGGCTGTCATCTTCTCAGGTCAAGTATACGAGGAACCAAATCAGGTGCTTTCTGGCCATGAAGGTCTACGGCGGCTCAAACAAGCCGCTCACTGCTTCGCAGACTGGCGCCGCTAAAACGGCGCTCGGGTGTGCAGGTTCGACCGGCGATCCCTGCTAGACCCTGGATGCCTGCGCCGGCGCTTCGACGCCTGCAAGTTCCCGCGCCGCCTTGCGGCCCAGACGGATGCAATCGGGCACGCCGATGCCGTCGTAGGCGTTGCCCACGAGACGCAATCCGGGCAACTCCGCCAGGCGGGCGCTGACTCGCCCCATGCGCGCCTTGTGGCCCACGGCGTACTGCGCCATGGCGCGGCTCCAGCGCGTCACCTGCGCGAACTCAGGCTCCGCCGCCGCGCCAATCGTCCTTGCGCCGAGAATCTCACGCATCTCGCGGCGCACGGTTGCCACCAGCGCCTCATCGCTTTCGGCGAGCAGTTCGGTGTGCCTCATTCCACCCAGAAACGCGCGAAAGACCGCCTTGCCCAGAGGCGTTCGCCCAACAAACTTGCGATGCGAGAAGGTGCAGGCCAGCATGGCGCGGCCTTCAACCGCCGGAACCAGAAATCCAAAGCCTTCAGGCAGCGCGCCGATCCGCGACTTGTCGTAGATCAGGTTCACGGTGATCGAAGACGAGTACGGAATCGCGCCCAGCTCACGGGCGAGCGCAGCGTCGACCGGGGCGAGCAACTCCGCGGCAGCCCACGCGGAAGCGGCCATGATCAACGCGTCGAAATCCTCGCTGACGCCACCGGCCTCGATGCGCCAGCCTTGCCGGGTCTTCTCGATGCCAGTCACCGGCGTGGCCGTGCGCAGGCTGGCCGCATCGAGGCGCGCGACGATCACATCCACCATCTGCTGCATTCCGCCGCGCAGCGCAGTGAAGATTGCGCCACCGCGGTTTGGCGTATTCGGCGATCTTTTCGCCAACTCGCGCATCTTGCGGTGCGCCGCCAACATGCCGCGCGTGAGCGAGCCGTACTTCACCTCCATCTCAACCAGTCGCGGCAACACGGTTTGCGCGCTCAGTTGCGTGGAATCGCCGCCATAGATGCCGCTGAGGAGCGGGTCGGCGAGCCGGTCCACGGCCTCGCGGCCATAGTGCCGCTCCACCAGCGCCGCAACCGACTCATCGCCTTCGCTCGGGCGAGGAGGATGCAGCAGTTCCAGCGCCATGCGCGTCTTGGTGCGCAGACTGAACAGGCGCGTCATCGCCGTCGGCGCCAGCTTGGTCGGCACCAGAAACATGAGCCCATCGGGAAGCGCTACCAGGCGATTGCGGGTGACGATGTAGGTTTTGCGCGCAGCGTCGTTCGAGGGGATGAGCTCGCCGCCCAGTCCCAATTCACGGCAGAGTTCGGCCGCCGCGGGCTTTTCGCTCAAGAAAGAATCGGGGCCGCGCTCCAGCACCGCGCCGTTCACAATCTCCGAAGCCAGCGAACCACCCAGCCGCGGACGCCCTTCAAAGAGCGTGTATTCGACGTCCGCGCCGCCGCTGCGCGCCCTTGCAAGCTCATAGGCGGCGGCCAATCCCGCGATGCCGCCGCCGACGATTCCAATCCGCATTCCCTGACCCCCACTCCATCTTTACAGAAACGCGGCGGCCATCATAGCTGAGCCGTTGCGCAACTTCTGCCATACTGTTCCCCAGAAGCAGTCATAAATTCAACAAGCTGCTTGCTTCGATTGGGTACTTGCGCTAGTGTAATTGCTAGAATTTCATCTCGAATATGGAGTTCTGCCATCCGATTTTCTTCGGAGAAGTCTTGCGGACCACTCATATTTGATTGTTGAACTCAACCTCCGGGTACAGCATCTGCTGATTTGCTGCTCGCGCCCCGCACAAGGAGGCTTTCGATGAGCGCCGAGATCATTGACCGGCTGCATTTTGCCTTCACCGTCACATTTCACTACCTGTTTCCACAACTCACCATGGGTCTGGCCCTGCTGATCGTCGTTCTCAAGACGGTAGCGCTCCGCACGGGCAGCGAGGACTGGGATCGTGCGGCGCGTTTCTGGGGCCGCATCTTCGGCATCAACTTCGTCATGGGAGTGGTCACGGGCATTCCCATGGAGTTTCAGTTCGGCACCAACTGGGCGCGTTTCTCGCGGCTTTCGGGTGGCGTCATTGGCCAACCGCTGGCGATGGAAGGCGTCTTCAGCTTCTTTCTCGAATCGGCATTTCTGGGCGTGTTCCTCTACGGCGGAAAGCGCATTTCGCCCCGCGTGCACTGGTTCTCGGCGGTCATGGTCTGGCTGGGCTCGTGGATCTCCGGCTTCTTTATCATCGTCACGGACGCCTGGATGCAGCATCCCGTGGCCTACGCCCGTCTGCCCGACGGACACTTCGAAGTGCTCAGTTTTTGGCAGTTGCTGCTGAATCCCTGGGCGCTGCTCCAGTACATGCACAACATGACCGGCGCCGTGGTCACGGGGGCGTTTGTGATGAGCGCCGTGGGCGCGTTTTATCTGCTGGACGGACGCAAGGGCGAATATGGCCGCATCTTCCTCAAAGTGGGCGTCATCGCAGGTGTCATCTCATCGATCGCGATCATCTTTCCCACGGGGGATCTGGCCGGCAAATATTTGGCGCAGAATCAGCCGGCGGCCATGGCGGCCATGGAGGGCCTCTTCCGCAGCGAGATTGGCGCGCCCATCGTGCTGGTCGGCCAGCCCAACGAGCAGACAGGCCAGATCGACAACCCAATCGCAGTCAACGATGTGTTGAGCTTTCTCATCTACGGCACCACCAAGGCCGAAGTGCAGGGGCTGGACCGCTTCCCGCGCGACCAGTGGCCGGATACGCTGCCGCTGCTTTATTACGCCTACCACATCATGGCGGGCCTGGGAACATGGTTTGTCCTGATCATGATCGTCTCTGCCTTCCTGCTCTGGCGCGGGCGGCTGGATCGATCGCGCTGGGTGCTGTGGGCGCTGCTGCTGAGTTTCCCGCTGCCTTACATTGCCAACACCGCCGGCTGGATGACGGCCGAACTCGGCCGCCAGCCCTGGCTCATCTACGGGCTGATGCGCACCAACGAGGGCTTCTCCAATACGGTCTCCGCCAGCAACGGGCTATTTACGCTGCTTGGCTTCATGGGACTTTACACGCTGCTTGGTCTGCTGTTTACGGTGCTGGTTTATCGCGAGATCGCACAAGGGCCCGAGCCCCGGGCAGTTGCCTCTAAATAGAGGGAGATCATCATGATGGGACTTCTTTGGTTCTGGCTGGTTGCGGTGATGATTGTCGCCTACGTCGTTCTCGACGGCTTCGACCTGGGCGTCGGCGTGCTGCACCTGTTTCTGGCGCACACCGAGGCCGAACGCAAGGCTACGCTGGCCTCCATCGGCCCCGTCTGGGACGGCAACGAAGTGTGGCTGCTGGCCGGCGGCGGAACTCTCTACTTTGCCTTTCCGCTTCTTTACGCCTCGGCCTTCAGCGGCTTCTATCTACCGCTGATGATCGTGCTCTGGCTGCTTATTTTGCGCGGCGTGAGCGTAGAACTGCGCAGCCACATCGACATGGGCGTCTGGCGCGCACTGCTCGACGGCGTCTTCGGGTTCGCCAGCATTCTCCTGACCATCTTTTTTGGCGCGGCCCTGGCCAATGTGCTGCGCGGAGTGCCTCTGAACGCCGAGGGTTACTTTTTCCTGCCGCTGTGGACCAATTGGCGGCCCGGCGTCTCGCCCGGAATTCTCGACTGGTATACGATCATCGGTGGTCTCGTCGCGCTCGTCGCGCTCACTATGCATGGCGCGCTATGGCTGACCATCAAAACCTCCGGCGAGATGGAGCGGCGCGCCCGCAGCGTGGTTTCGCCGCTGTTGCTCGTCCTCGCTGTGCTCACCGTGGTCAGCCTGTTTGCCACCATCGCCGTGCGCCCGGAGAGCCTCGACAACTATTTCACCTATCCGGTCACCTTCATCGTTCCGGTGGGCGTGGTCGTCTCGCTGGCCGTCATTTGGCTCTGGAACCGCAAGGAGCAGGCGCTGAAGGCATTTTTCGCCTCCTGCGCGTATCTCTTCTTCATGCTGGCCGGCGCCTGCTGGGGAGTCTATCCGGTGCTGCTGCCGGCGACGACAGGCGCGGCCAACGACATCACCCTCAGCCGAGCGATCTCGGGCCCGCACACCCTGGCCGTGGGCCTGGCGTGGTGGCTCTTCGGCATGGCGCTGGCGGGCTGCTATATCGTTTTCGTCTACTCGCGCTTCAAGGGCAAGGTGAACGCGGCAGAAGGCGGGCATTGAGCCAGCGGCTTGCAAGGTCAATTGCGCACAATGCGTAAGTGTTTCCGCATTGTGCGGAAGACGAGCGCAACGTTGCCGGTGGAGTCTTCTTGCGCGCCTGGGTCTGTGACCGCATGAATTTCGATCGTTTGGAGGTCGCGGTTTCCCACCCTTTCACCCAAAGAACGGGCGAAAGAGTGGGGCACGGAGGGTTCTTCTTCATGCGATCGCAGACCTGGCCGAACCCCACGCTATTGCACGGAAAGCTAAGGGCTGAATGCTGAAAGCTTCTTCCTACGGCGTCACGAGCGTTCCTTGCGGCAGCGGGCGCTTGAAGGCTTCCGCCGTCTGCTCCAGCTCGGGGTCCCAGTTCTTCGGCTGGTAGATGCAGCATGGTTCCTGCGCCAGCGGGTCGCCGGTGAGCGCGTAGGCGCGGGCGCGCGAGCCGCCGCAGATCTCCTTGAACTCGCAGGCGCCACACTTGCCTTCGAGACGGCTGGTGTCGCGCAGGGCCTTGAAGATGGGTGCATTGCGGTAGATCTCGGCCAGCGGCGTTTCGCGGATGTTCCCCGCATGAATGGGGAGAAAACCGCTCGGATAGACGTTGCCGACGTGCGAGATGAAGACAAAGCCCTTGCCGTCGTTGACGCGGCGCGTGGCCCAGGCGCGGTTGCGGCTTGTGGCATCCGCCGTGGGTGCGCCGGGTTCGTATGCAACCCCATGCGGATGCCCGCCGGGATGGCCGTGCCCCATCTTGCGTTCTTCCAGGTTGTGCTGCAGCAGGTAGCGGCGGTAGTGCATCGCTTCGGTGGTCTTGATCTGGAAGTTGGCGCGGCGCGAGAGCTCGTAGATCTTGCCGAAGACCTGCTCGAACTCCTCGCCGCTCAGCAGGTCGTCCAGTTGGCCGCGCCCCACCGGAACCAGGAAGAACACGTTCCACATCACGATGGCGAGCTTCTCAAAGAGGTTGCAGAGGTTGTCGAGATCGTGCGCGTTGTGGCGGCTGATGGTTGAGTGCACCTGGATGGGAATACCGGCTTCATTGGCCCACTCGATGGCCTGAATCGTGCGCGCCCAGGCGCCCGGCAGCCCGCGGAAGGCGTCGTGAATTTCAGGGCACGAGCCGTCGAGCGAGATGCCCAGCCGCACCACGCCGGCTTCTTTCATCCTGAAGATCTGGTCGCGGGTCAGCAGTGGTGTGGCGCTGGGGGTCACCGCGACATGAACGCCCTTGCCAGAGGCGTAGCGAATCAACTCGAAGAGATCCTTGCGCTTCAGCGGATCGCCGCCCGTGAAGACAAAGATGGGAATCCGCATCTCGGCAATCTGGTCGATCAGCTTCTTCCCTTCCTCGTGCGTCAGCTCGTCGGGATGGGGAATGGGCTGCGCCGCGGCGCGGCAATGCTTGCAGGCCAGGTCGCAGGACTGCGTTACCTCCCAGATGGCAAGAAACGGCGACTCGTCGTAGTCGATCCCGCCGCGGGCGGGAATGTTGTGCATGGGTTCGATCGTCATGGTGGGCCTCCTGGGGATTGGGGCGTCGTGCGCCATCTTTCCGGCGCCTGGGGATGGGACGGATGACCGCACGAAACCTGCCTTGGACGCCGGCGCCTGCCTTCACTGCCCAAGTCTGGAAAGCCGTTCCCAACGCCCCCGATACTCCTTTAGGAGAGCAGCTTTCTGGCAGGTTGATCTGTGATTCAGATCACTCTACATACCCAAATCGGTCCTGGATGAAAATCCGTCTAGCAGGCTCATCTTGTATTAAAGAGCCACTCTGGACAAATCGAGGAATCGGGCACACAATCATCTCAACTGTGATTCAATCCGCTCGATTCTGCGTCTAAATAGTTGCGAATCCTGCGGAGCCGGAAACCACAGGACGAACGGTTGACACCCGGATCAAGCCGGGTGAATTGGGTCACACGGCGCTGTGCAGACGCGCACCGTCAGACCGAAGGAGAATTGAGACAATCTAAACGCACGGAAAGGAGGTTCCCCATGGCCACCGGTCTCAAGCCAGGTTGGAGCAAGCCCTCCACCATCCTATTTGCCTCCGAGATCCCAACCAACCACAAAGCATTTGTCTTTGCGCTCGCCCAGGCCAAGGAGTTCGGTTCGGATCTCATCATCTTTCATGCCTTCGACACATTGATTGTCGCTGCCGCCGAAGCCCCAGGCGTCCGCTATTACGACTACTGTGCCGCGGCCCGTACCGAGAAGTGCCATCTGGAGCCTCTTGCGCAAAGTGTTCGCGATGCCGGTCTCCAATGTCAGATTGTGGTGCGGCCCGGGCTACCCGCCGACGAGATTCTCGCCTTTACGCACGAGCGCGAGATCGATCGCATCGTGATGGGCACGCACTCTCCGGGTTCCATCGGCAAGTTGTTAGTTGGCTCGGTGGCCGAGGCGGTGTTGCGCACCGCCAGTTCGCCGGTTTACATCGTTGGTCCCGAGGTGGTTGACGGTAGTTATCGGGAGTTCCTGACGCGCACCATCCTGTGCGCTATCAGCCTGCACGAATCCAGCTCAATCGTGGCCGCCTTTGCCGCAGAACTCGCGGCGCAGCATGGCGCGCGTCTGATTCTGCAGCATGTCATTCGCCCGCAGGATCGCGCCGAGGTTCTTGGCGGCTGTTCGCTCGACGACGTGGAAGCGGGCCTGCTCTCGCTCGTCCCGGCCAAATATCAAAACCAGCTCTCGATCCAGACCATCGTGGTCCCGGGCGATCCCACCGAAGAACTGCTCTATCAGAGCCGCGCGCAGCAGGCCGACCTGATTGTTCTCGGGGCACAGGGCGCCTCGGCATTTGCCGCCATTACCCGGCACGGTGTGGTCTATAAGATTCTTGCCAACGCGCAGTGTCCGGTCATCACGCTTTCGCCTGTGGTTCTCGCCGCGTGCGGCTCCAAGTCCGAGAACCTGCGTCCGGCCGAGGCCTATCTGGCGGGCGTTTTCTAGCTCACCCGCGCCCCACGATCCGCGGGCGCATGTTTCCGATCCTGAGCGCCAAGAGGGCGCTCAGGATCGGAAGGCGGAGTATTTCGCGAGCGCGCAAATCTTCCCACCCCTGTTGCCCCTCTCGGTTCAACTTGCGTTATACTTTGCGCAACGGGCGGGTTTGTCATTGTCGCCCGCCGAGCGAGGTGCGTCTTCCACAAGGACTTGAGCATCCGCACGAACCCGTTTGCGCCCTCCCAGTTTGCGCCGTTGGCGACAAGTCGCTGGCGCGCGGTGGTTCGCGTGCTGCGAAGTCCTTTGGATAGTTTAAGTTGCGCTCTACTGCCCGCCTCCTGTTCTCTTTGCGGCTCACCCCTGCCGCGGCTCTCTTCTGCGCCAATTTGCGATGTTTGCTGGAGGGAATTCCCCGCCCGAACCGCGTCCGCCTGTCTGCGCTGCGGCGATGTCCTGCCGGTTTCGCCGGCTTCTGGATTCCCCACCCTGTGCCGCGCCTGCCGCCTGGCGCCGCCGACTTTCGCGCGCGCCGTCTCCTTTGGCGTCTACGAGGGCCGCATGCGCGAGGCCATTCACGCGCTGAAGTACGACCGTCTCTACGCCGCGTCCAGCGGGCTGGGGCACATGCTGGCCCAGGCCATTGCGCAACTTGCCGGCGAAGCTCCCGCCGAGATGCTGGTGATTCCCGTGCCACTGCACCGGTCCAAATACGCGCAGCGCGGATTCAACCAGGCGCGCGCGCTCGCCGCCGCTGCGCTCAAATCGTTGCGCAAGAGCCATCCGCAATGGCGGCTCACTCTCGCCTCCCGCACGCTCCTGCGCCAGCGCGCCACGGAGAGCCAGGCCGGACTCACTTCGCGCCAGCGGCGGCTGAATGTGCGCGGGGCCTTTCAGGTCTCCGATCCGGCGAGCGTCGCGGCGCAGCACATCCTGATCGTCGACGACATTTTGACCACGGGCGCAACGGCGCGCGCCGCCGCGCAGGCGCTGGTCGAGGCCGGAGCGGCGTCCGTCTGGGTAGCCACGCTGGCACGCGCGCAAAGCGGCGCCGATGGATTTCGGCGGTCTGACGCCGCCCAGTTCCATGAGGGGATTGAGGAGGAAGATCCGACAGCCGCCGCGTTGGCCGCGGATCGACACAAAGCAGATTTGGGCAGAACAGATTTCGGCAGCAATCATTCGACCGTGCACGAACAACCATCTTTTTAGGCCAGGGGGAAGAGATGTCGTTGGGGAAAGCCATGATTCACGCACGCAAGCAGAAAGCCATCGCCAAGGCCACGGTCCTGGCGGGCGGCCACGAAACTGCACTGCACATGCAGACGCACATCCTGCAGATGCCGGTGCTGGTGCTGAACGCCTCCTATGAACCCATCAACATCTGTGGCGCACGCCGCGCCCTGGTGCTGGTGCTCAAGGGCATTGCGCACACGGAGGAAGAACACGGCCTGACGCTTCATGCGCAGCGCGCCATGATCGCCATGCCTTCCGTGATTCGCCTGCTCGAATACCGCCGCATCCCCCACCAGACGCGCGCCCTCTCGCGCAAAAACATCCTGCTGCGCGATCGCAACACCTGCCAGTACTGCGGCGAAGCCTACCCGCCAGGCGAACTCACCCTGGACCATGTGGTGCCGCGCTCCCGCGGCGGCAACTCCACATGGGAGAACCTCGTCGCCTGCTGCCACGAGTGCAACCGCAAGAAGGGCAACCGCCTGCTGAGCGAGATCGACGACATGATCCTGCTGCGCGAGCCGCGCCCCTTTTCGCTGCACACCAGCCGCCAGATTCTGCGCATGCTGGGCCGCAGCGACGACCGCTGGCGCAAGTATTTGTTCTATTAGCAGCCTGGGTCTGACTCCGCGGGACAATAGAGCGGCAACGGAGCTTTACGATTTGTCGGTTGCGAGATAAACGGCTACGCTGCCCAGCAACACGAGCGAGGCAAGCGCGGAAGCCAGCACCATCCAGCCCCATCCGCCGCCCGCGGATGCGCCTGAGTTCAGGCTTTCCCACTGCAACACGGCAATCTGGGGAAGCTGCGCAAGCCAGTCGCGCCAGTACCCCAGGGTGAGCCACTCGGCGCCGCCGCGCGCCTCAAAGCCAAGAAAGCCCAGGGCCGCAACCGCAACCACCGCAAAAGCGAAGATCTGCGCGCCCAGCAGCGGCCGGCCGAGACGTTCCACCGCGGCATTGCGGCGGCGCAGTTGCGCGCGCCACATCAGAAGAGCGGGCGAAACAGGCCGCGCTGCCGCGACCGACTCCGCGCGCGCCTGGCGAAAGACCTCCGAAACCAGAACCAGGTCGCCACACGCGCGGCAACGGCTCACATGCGCACGCAACTCTGGCGGACATGCGGCAGGCCACTGGCCGCTGGCGATCAGCTCGCGCACCTCTCTTTCATGCCCACACGATGCGAGCTTCATGGAATCCTCCTGTCCGCATTCGTCGCGCCGCGCGCGCGCAGCAAGCCGGCGATCTTGCGCCGCGCGCGGAAGAGCAGCAGCCTGATGCTGGCCGCGCCGAGGCCCATGACCTGCGCAATCTCGCGATGCGAGTAGCCCTCGGCATGTGCCAGCCAGAGCAGTTGGCGCTCGCGCGGCTTCATCTGCCGGAGCGCCGGCTCGAGCAGAATCTGGCTGTCGCTTTGCTGCTCAGACCCGCGCGAAGCGAAGAACTCCTCCGGAATCTCTTCAATCGATGCGGCGCGCGGACGGCGCCAATGGTCGCGCAGCAGATTGCTGGCGATGCGGAAAAGGTAGAGCCTCGCCGCCGCTTCGCCATCCGCCGTGAGCGAGGGAGCGCCCTCCGCGCAGAGGAAGCGCACGTAGCTTTCCTGCATCAGATCGTCGGCCAGAGCAGGATCCGCGGAGGCCCGCGCCAGATAGGCCCAGAGCGGACGCGAAGATCGCGAATAAAACGCGGCGAAGGCATCGTTCTCCGTGGCAGAGTCACACACGTAGGCGCTGGAGGCGCTCTGCGCGCCGCCAGGCCAGGTGCGCGGCGGCGCACCCGGCCATGCGAATTCCCACACCATACGCATTCGCTTACCGATCGGGGCCACATTCGGCTCCTCGTAGGTTCACTGCCGATCCGGTGGGCCGAAGGACGCGGGGGCCGCACTTTCGGCCTCGTCCTTTGTGGGCATCAGCCCCATGCGGCGAGCCAGAACCCATGTGACTCCCGCAGAGAGGATAAACCCGAGGCCCGGCATGAGGGCGAGCACGCCCAGCACCGTCATCGCCGTCTCCAGGCCAGAACCGGCGTGACGCAGCAACAACAGTCCGATGCCGAGCAGCGTCATGACGATCCCCACTTGCAGCGGCGTCAGAACCCGCGCCACGGCATTCGGCATGCGGGAGCCGGGTTCGGATCCCGCCACGGCAGACGACGCCGAGAGAAGCCGCTGCCCCGCCTCTGTCTCAAGATACGCAGCCAGTTCCTGGCTGGTGCCAAGTTTTTCAATCAGGCGGGAGTGCAACTCGGTCTGTTGCTTGAGCGCGCGATTCCGGTGGTGGTTCTGGACAAAGATGTAGATGATCCATCCCAGGGCAGCAAAAAAGCCCAGAGGGACCAGAATGGGAATCATGACGCCGATCACCTCGGGCGCCGTGGATTGATTCTTTGACGGTGGAGGCACAAGATCAGGCCAGACCGCGCGTTCGAGCGCCTGGTCGCGATGCCTACCGCCGCCATTATTCAAGCGGCTGAAGAGGTAAAACTCCGGGTTCTTGGCAATGTCCGGGTGGCTGGCGATGAACTGGGCCAGCTCGGGGTTGTTGCGGGCCACATACGCCTGATCGGCGAGCAGAGACGGATCACGCGCCACCACGCTGGTCAGAACAGGGCTCACCCGGAGCAACTGCAATAACTGATCCTGCGTTGCCGCCACATCCTGGTCGGTGAGTGGCTGCGCGGGTGCGGTTTGTGTCTGCCGATGAGCCTGGGCGGCGCTCTTTGCCGCCGGGACTCCGGTTTGCGCGCTGACGGCCAGGGCGCTCGCCAGAGCAAGTCCGGCGGCTGCGCTCAAGATCCATGATTCCATTCGATTGCGTTGTTTCATGTCGAAATCCCTCGCTCCACGAAGTCCGGTTGGACGCGTCTACATGGAAAACGAACGAGTGGGGTGAATGGTTAACAGCCTGTGGTGAAAGTCGAGATGCCACGAAAAACGTCCCTCGGCGGCTAAACAGGCTGCTGAAAAACTCGATAAATCGGCTTGAATCGCGCATGGAGCGAAGCAGGGGCTAAAGCCAGGAGCTTTCTTATCAGCGACTTAGCGGCCCGACTAAAGTCGTGCCCTTGTTACAAATCGT
>JBMFHB010000071.1:0-18554 GCA_049977045.1 Occallatibacter sp. | reverse complement strand
GGGCCATGCCCATGGGTGGCCGATTGCCACGCTCGCTGCCGGTCTATACCCGCCCGCATCAGATTCTTCACCCGTGTATAAACGCGCTTCCATTGCCGCCTCTATCCGCTTCCTGTTCGTCAAGCCAGCGCTTTGCCTACAGCTTCCTCCAGATTCCGCCTCACGACGGACACCTTTGCCGTTCAGCTAACACTTCCCCTTGCCGGGTGTGTAGGGGACTTGCACCCCCAAGTGAGTGCGCCCTGCCGGGCGCACGATGAGCAAAAGGCCCACGGATTTCCGTGGGCTTTTTTGCCGCAGATGTCCCTTGCGCCCTGTCCTTACTCCGACGGCATATAGTAGCCTTCGCGTGTGTAGACGGTCACGTCTTTCCTGTTGGCTTTGAGCGCGATCTTGTGGAAGCTGCCGTCAAAATCGCTCTTGTCGGGAGTGTAGGTAAGCAGATACTGCTGCTGCAACAACGTGGCGATCTCACTGTAGATATGGTCCAGATCGGTCTTCTTTTTTGCTTCAAAGTACTGGCCACCCGTCCGCCATGCAATCTGCTGCATGATCTTTCTGCCGTCTACGCCAGCCTCGCTCCGCGGCGGGCTGCCAGGTTTGCCACCTTGATTGCCAGGCCAACCGCCGCCACCGGGAAAGCCTACGCCGCTAATGCCGCCATGACGCCCGTTACCGGGAAGACCCTTCGTTGTCTTATTTTCCTCGCCTTTCAAGTAGATCGTGAAGATCTGCACATTGGCGCGGTCCGCGGCATCCACGGCGTCGTTCATCGTCTCCTTGCTGCCGTGATCGGCGCCATCCGAGAAGACAACGAGGGCTTTGCGGCCGTCCTTGGGCTTCATCAACTCGTCCGAAGCCAGGTAAATGGCGTCGTAGAGCTGCGTATCGTTGCGCGATTCAAACTGTGTGCGGCTGCCCGCACCGGATCCGCCGTTGTCCTGACCGCTGGTTTCCGGGCCTTGACTGCTGTTCTCCTGAGCGGTCGGCGTCATCTCGCCGAGTTCGCGGCGCAACTTGTCGCGTGCGCTGGTGAAGTCTTCGAGCAGTTCGACTTCGCGGTCGAAGTGAATGAGGAAAGCCTCGTTGCCATGGGCGCCGGCCTTGGCATCGGCCGGCAACATCAGGTCGATAAACTTGCCTGCGGCCGCGCGTTCGCTGTCCATGGCCGAGTAGACGCGGCGATTCGTATCGATCAGCAGACCGAGACGGAGCGGCAAATTGCTCTGAGTCGTAAGGCTCTCGATCGTCTGCGACCGGCCGTCGTCGGCCAGCGTAAAGTCGCTCGCTGTGAGGTTCGGCACCAGCGCGCCATGCTTGTCGAGAACGACCACCGGCAACAGTACTTCGTGCTTCTGGCCCTTGCTGGCAGGGGTGGATCGATCCGCGGAGAGCTTCTGTGTTGCGCCAGATCCACGCACCGTGTAGAACACGAACACCGACACTGCGGCCAACGAGAGGGCTAGACATAGAGTAGATCTGGGTTTCATAGGATCTCGCGAAAGCACACCTCATTCCCTTAGACGCGCCTGCCGGGCCAGGCGTTGACCGATTTTTTGCCTGAGCAAACCAAGGGGCAGGCGAGCCTCCCTCTCGGTTCATGCCATCTACCGGAGCAGATCTTCGAGCGTGGTGCTCAGGTCCGTTTTGTCGTCGCGATATTTCACGATTGCGGGCGCGTAGAGACTCAGGCCCCACTCCTGCCCCTTGCCCTTGCCAACGGCGCGGGCGCCGGGAACAACCACAGCGCTTTCCGGCACCACAAGCGGCGAACTGGCGCTGGCGCGCAGAACCTCGCCCTTGACGAGATCGAACAGCGGAGTGCCGCGCGTAAGGATGGTTCCGGCGGCGAGCACCGCGCCTTTGCGCACCAGGGTTCCCTCGTAGACGCCCGAGTTACCGCCGATGAGCACATCGTCTTCGATAACGACGGGGCTGGCGTTGACAGGCTCCAGTACTCCGCCAATCTGGGCCGCGGCGCTCAGGTGCACGCGCTTGCCGATCTGCGCGCAGGAGCCGACCAGCGCATGCGAATCGACCATCGTGCCTTCGTCGACGTAAGCGCCCGTGTTGATGTACATGGGCGGCATGCAGACGACTCCGCGCGCCACGTAAGCGCCAGATCTCACCGAGGAGCCACCGGGCACAATGCGTACGCCGTCAGCAGTCGAAAAGAGTCTAGCCGGGTAGGTGTGCTTGTCGACGAAGGAGAGCCTTCCGGCAGAGGATTCTTCGAGGGCGCCAAGGCGGAAGCCGAGGAGAATGCCCTGCTTAACCCAGGCATTCACCCGCCAGCCTGTAGGTGTGGCTGGATCGGGCTGGGCGGCACGGGCTTCTCCGCGCTCCAGGGCTGAACGCAAAGCTAAGAAAGCGGTCATGGCTGCCGGATCGGCGGCCGCAGCGGCTCCGGCGGCAAAATGACGGATGATTTCCTGTTCCAGTTGGCTAAGAGTCATTTCAATCCGAGTGTAACAAGGCAGGGAACAACGGATCGATGGATTGGGGCCGGACCAAGAGACGGAAGCGGGAGCAAGCGCGTATCGTGGCTTTGGCCTCCTATTGGCGGGTCTCTTGCCAGGGGGCATTTCGTGCCTGATGGAATCAGCGCCAGAGCGGCTGAAGATCGGGCAGATCCAGGTAATTCGAATCATCTGCACGGGGGCTCAAAAGTGCCCCACCTGCCGGGGGCGCGATCCACGGCCCGTATGCGATACTCAAAACGGCATGTACAAAAGAATCGTACTCAAGCTATCGGGCGAGGCTCTTGCGGGCGAGCGGGGATTTGGCCTGGACGCCGAAAAGGTGGCCGAAATTACCGGCGAGATCGCAGAGATTCATGCGCTGGGCGTCGAGATTGGTCTCGTGGTAGGCGGCGGCAACTTCTTCCGCGGCGTGGAGGAGCATGCCAAGGAGATGGACCGCGTGAGCGCGGACAACATGGGCATGCTCTCGACGATCATCAACGCCCTGGCGCTGCAGGACGCGATCGAAAAGCGCGGGGTGCAGTGCCGCGTGATGACTGCTGTCTTCATGAACCAGATTGCCGAGCCGTACATCCGCCGGCGCGCGGTGCGCCACCTTGAGAAAGGCCGCGTGGTCATCTTTGCGGCCGGCATCGGAAATCCATTTTTCTCAACCGACACCGCCGCCAGCCTTCGCGCCATGGAGATCAAGGCCGATGTACTGCTGAAGGCCACCAAAGTCGAGGGTATTTACAATGCCGATCCGGTGCTGGTGAAGGACGCGGTGAAGTACGACGAGATTACCTATATGGAGATCCTGCGTCAGGGGCTCAAAGTGATGGACCTGACCGCGGTGAGCCTGTGCAAAGACAACAACCTTCCCATGATTATTTTCAACATGAACCAGCCAGGCAATATTCTTCGCGTTGTCATGGGCGAAAAGGTAGGTTCGCTGGTTACGGCGTAAAAGCAGAGACTAAGGGCCAGGAACTTAGAAACCAGGGACCGGAACACCGGCGAACCGTGAAACCTGCGGACGAAGCTGCACTGGCCGTGGAAGCGAATTGCAGAATCTCTGAACTCCGAGTCCCGTCATTCGCCTGATCGCCCCTCAGTCCCTGGTCCCTGTCTTTCCGGAGCGTCTAACTACACGTGGAAACCCGCAAGCCAGCGCCGCTGAAGGCATTGACAGGATTGCGTTGTTTTGCGGCTGTCAACATCGTCCTTTTTCACTTCTCGAATCCAAAGTGGTTTGGATTTATGGGACCGGTAGTCGACGCCGGCTACATCTCTGTCAGCTATTTCATTCTGCTCTCGGGATTCGTGCTTGGCTATAACTACAACGAGCGAGCGCGCAACGGGGAACTCGATCGCAAGCGATTCTGGGAGGCGCGATTCACGCGCATCTATCCGATCTACTTTCTCAGTTTGCTGCTGAGCGTTGAAAACCTGCGGGGCGAGTACGCGTCACACACACACACGATGTTCTGGACGGGCCTCGTGCTGACGCCACTGCTGCTGCAAGGCTTCGTCCCGGCCGTGGCTACGTTTCTGAACACGCCGGCGTGGACGATGTCGGCCGAGGCGTTCTACTACGTTGTTTTTCCCTGGCTGGCTCGCTGGAAGAAGCCTCAGCGCATCGCTCCACATCTGACTAAAATGGCGGGGGTGTGGATTCTGGGCCTTGTGCCTGGGGCGCTCTACGTTGCCTTCAGCCCCGACGGCATCGCGCATCCTGACCGCTGGAGCTATGGGCAATGGTTATGGGCGCTCAAGTACACGCCCTACGCTCATCTCTTCAGTTTTGTGTTTGGTGTGATGCTGGCCAACCTCGATGCCCTGATTCCACGCACGAACCGCACGCGCTTCTGGCTTGGCATTATGGGCTTCGCTGGCATCTATGCGATCGTCAGCACGGAGCCGCTGATCCCCTACGCTTTCGTTCACGATGGCCTGCTGATGCCGCTGTTTGGCTTCATCATCCTGGGACTGGCAGGCGAAAATGCTCTGGCTCATGCGTTGAGCGCCAGGCCGCTCGTGTTTGTGGGCGAGGCCAGCTACTGCCTTTATCTGCTGCACTTCAACCTTTGGAACCTGATTCACAACTCGCATGTTCTCGAAAAGTTGGGTCTGAGCCGATTCGATCCCTGGCTCAGCTATGTGATTTTGATCGCGCTGGCGATCTTTGCGCTGCACTTCATTGAAAAGCCGGCGCAACGCAAGCTGCGCGAGTGGATGCACGCAACGAATGTGCTGCGAGGTACGTAAACATGGGTCAGGCTTCAGGGACCAGCCGGCCGGCGCGGCGGTCTCTCTTCCTTGGAGGCGAGTTTCGAACGGAGTCGCAAGCAGCCCCGACACGGCAAAAGAGCCCAGCCTTTCGGCTGGGCTCTTGACTGCATCCCGCTTTTGATCATGCGCCAATCCTTGGCACTTGAACGTTGAAACCTGCTTCTACGGCGTAATCGACTGCGTGGCTTGGTTGCCGTGCGGAACCACGACGATCGCCATCGGATAGACACCTGTAGGATATGGCGTTGCCAGCGTGGAGTCTATGGCGCCGGTATTGGGATTGAGCTCAAAGCCGGACACCGTGTTGCCCAGGTGATTTGCCGTGTAGACAAATCTGCCCAGCGCGGGATCGACTGCGATCGCAACAGGATCGGTATCGGTGACATTGCCGGAACTCGATGTCGAATTCACCACGGTCGATGGCGTACCGGTGGGCAGCGCGATCGTGTATGCCGACACCGTGTTGTCCAGCGAGTTCGATACGTACATATATATGCCTCGCGGATCGATCGTAATCGCGGTCGGCTCATTCCCTGTCTTGAACGGCCCGTTTAACAGGAAGTTCAGCACGTGGGTGGAAAGCACCCCGTAGCCGATCAAATCGTTGGAAGCAAAATCGGTGACGTAGACGAATCGGCCAGTGGGATCGGAAGTCACGGCGGAAGGCTTGACTCCCGCCTGCCAGGGGCTACTCGCAACCGGGGAGAGAGTACCGTTGGTACCTACCGCGAAGCCGAAGATCCAGCCGGGATTGGCGTTGCTGGTGGTGCTGCCGCCTGGGTTATAAGCCGACTCATCGTAAGCCGTTACGTACAGCGCCGTACCGCTGCCGTTCGAAGTGATTGTGTCGGAGTTGTAACCAGCGCCGAGCACATTGATGCCGGTCGGAATGATTGTGTCGGACGGGTAACCGGGGACGGTCAGTTGCTGAGTGGCGACTACGCTGCCGATGGCGCCGTTGCTGAGGGAGTACTCAGTAAGGGTCGCGGAGTTGGTGCCCGAAATCACGTAGAGGTAAGTATTCGAGGCGTTCACCATCACGGATACCGGCTTGGTGGGCAACGTAACGGAGTCCTTTTGCGTCAATTGGCCGCGATAAGCAATCGCGAAATGCACCACGGAGTTGTTGCCCTGGTTGGCAACATAAAGATTGGCGTTGTCCGATGTCAGGGCCATTGAAACAGGCTGCGCCCCGCCCGTAGGGACGGACGGCAAAACCGTCCGGATTGCGCCGGACTGGCCATCGATTGCGTAGGCATAGATCTCGCCCGGACTGCCGGCAGCCGTGCCCTCGGATGCGGCCACAAAAAGGTAGTCGACGGTGATCAGATAACAACCCGCCAGGAGCGTGGACACCAGAAGACCAATCGCGGAAATCAGGGCGAGCTGGCTCAATTTATTAAACTTCATGCGCTTCCTTCGTCAGGGGCCCTCTGCTGCAAAAGCCCTCAAAAGATCTTGTTTACGTTGCCCCGTTGCTATTGTAAAAGCCGCGAACGGGCTATTGCTACCGGATCGGCTCCGCGAACCGGACAAGGGACTGCTCTGCCTACGGCTGGATGCCGCCTCCTGAACCATTGTGCGGAATCGCCGCTACAGCTGTCGGGTTGGTATTCGAAGAATAGGGCGACGCCTGCGTATTGAGCAGCGTTCCGGCAGTCGGGCTCAACTGGAAGTTCGAGACGGTGTTGCCGAGAAAGTTGGCAGTAAACAGATAGCGATTGGTTGAGGGATCGATGCCCATTGCTACCGGCTGCAGGCCCGTGGCATAGTCGGCGATCTCGGTCAATACGCCTGAATTGCCGATGGAGTAGGCTGTAACCGTAGCGTCCAGCGCATTGGTCACGTAGACATAGGGATACGTCGGATTAACAACGATGGCGCTGGGGCTGTTGCCGGCCGGGTAGGGACTGCCGCTCAACGCGGTCAGGGAGCCGTTGGAGCCAACCGAGAAGCCCAGTACGTCGCCGTTCTTGGAATCGGCCACATACACATAAGAGTTCTTGGAGTCACTGGCGACGGCCGAGGGTTGTGCGCCGGCAGCAAAGGGCGATCCGGGTACGGCTGTGAGAACGCCGTTCGAGGCGACTGAGAATGCGAAGACATAGCCAACCGGGCTGGAGGCCGTCGAGTCATATGCCGTAACGTAAACATACGCGCCAGAAGCGAGTACATTTACGCCCGTGGGCACAATCACGTCGTTGGGGGCACTGGGAATCGTCAACGGCCAATACTGGCCGTTCACTGCGGGATTCGTGGCTGGATTTTGCATGCCGACCGGAGCGTTCTGGGTGGCGGCGCTGAGCGGATAGACCGCAATGGAGCCAGAGCAGGGATCCACGGGCGAACACAAGGGCAGCGGCTGGTAGGTATCGAGCACAAAAACAGCGGATTTACTCACCGCGATGCTCATGGGATAGATTCCCGGAGTGTTCACGGTGTTAAAGGGATAGATCTTGCCATCGATACCGATAACGAACTGGACAATGGAGTTGTCGTCGTGATTGACCACGAAAAGATTCTGGTAGTCGGCTGAGACGGCCTCGGCAATAGGGTTGCGGCCTTCAGAAGGAAACGGCGAGGTAGGAATCTGGCGCATCTTTCCCGACTCGGAGTTAATCTCAAAGACGTCAATCTCTCCGTACTGATTCGCGCCTGCGGCCAGTGCGCTGGCCACATAGACAAAATCCACAGTGAGCGTCTGGGTGACCTGCTGGCAGGCCGTAATCAGCGAGGCCACCGCAAGGCTGGCCGCGGTAACGAGCACGAGCTGGCTCGATTTCGATAACTTCATGCGCATCTTTCGTCAACAAGGCCACACAGGCCCGTCAAAAAATCTGTTTTCCTGTCGCATCCCGGCACGAAGTGAAAATCACAGCACCGAGATGCGAGCAATCATGGGTTCTTGAAGTTCCGAAACTTCCGGAAATATTCACGAGGCTCATGCCAGCCCTCGGTATGCACCCAAAGCCGGCAGTCACCGCCCTTAGTTGGTGCGCCCATCCACCAGGCACCATGTCGCCGGCCCCTGGAGCGCATAGGTTGCCGCCGTGGAGCGCATGGGATTCAGGTTGCCCGTATTGGGATCGAGGAAGCGCCCCGTAACCGTCGAATCGTACAAATTGGCTTCGTAAATGTACTGATCCGAGGGATCTTCCACGATGCACTGCGGACCCGATCCGGACGGGAACGGCTCATCAGGCAAAAACTGCAACTCGTACGAAGGCGACATGAAGAGCGCGTATCCGGCTACACCGCTCTCGGGGTTATTGCCGATAACATTGTTCCCCTGGTTCGCCACGTAAACGTATTTACCCTTGGACTCGACCAGAATCTGAATGGGGTTGCCGAGTGTGGGATCGTCAGGGAAGACGCCGCTGGGCTCAGCCTGCAGCGCGCCGCTACTGACGGTATAGGGCAGAATCTGGCTCTGCGAGGTGATCGTGCTGCCATTGAATGTGACAGTGATCGGCTCGTTGTCGAGCACGTAGATGACACTGCTGGCATTCACAATAGCTGTACCCTGGAGAATGCCCAGTGGCTGCACGGTGTTCTGGCTCAACGTCAACTGGCCGTTCGAGGAGGAGTAGGTGTAAGGCCAGACCGAAGTACCGCCCGTGTAGGGGTACGATGTGGGCGCCGGAGCACCGGTCAGGGTAAGAACGTAACCGCTGCTCAGAACGAAATCAACCGGGTTGGCTGGAATGGGGAAGTAGGTAATTGGCGTGCCATTGGCCGCCGTCACCTGCGCATTGACGACCAGCGACAAACGGCCCGTGGTCTGGTCGATCTTGAAGACTGTGATATCGCCGCAGGTGGTTACCGACTTGCCCAGAGCGAGGGCGCAATTGTCGGCGCTTGACGGGCTCGCATTGTCCGGGGCGTCGTGGTCCAGAACCATCAGGAAATTACCCGTCGAGTCGACGATAAGCCGGAAGGGATTGATGCCCTGCGTGTAAAAGGTCTCCTGCGGCGTCAGGCTGCCGTTGCCGCCCACCGCAAACTGGGTGATGTTGGCATTCTGGCAGGCGTTGTTGCCCACCCCGTAGCAATCGCCGTTGCCCGCTGCGTTGGTGCCGCGATTGAGGACATACAGGAATCGGCTACCGATCGTAAGAACGGCGCGGACAGGATTGGCGCCCCCCGAGGAGATCGGGAGGGTGTTGATCCTGGTCAACTGGCCGGTGTTGTGATCGATGTCGAAGCCGCTGATGATTCCGTTATTGCCCGTCGAGGCCGTCACGGTGCCCGTGACATACAGGTAGCCGACCGTATAACTCTCAATGCAAGACGTTACGCCAAAAATGATGACCGCCGAGAGAGCGCCAATGCATAGCGCCTTGCCGAATTTCTTGAACCTCATGCTATTCCTTCATCCTGGTCAGGCGTATGCCGCCAAGTTTGGTCGTTCCCGAGCAATGCTGGGTTGGGATGCAGTCCCTGATGCATTGTAAAAGGCGAGGGCTGGTTGTGCATAGTTTCCGTGTGGGACCAGGCAATTGCCTTGATTCCCTACACTTCTCCACACTAAACCCCGGCCCTTTGGCCCGTTTCGCCGCACCGCAAACCCACACTTCGGATGTAATCGCAGTATAGACGTTGCCGGGAGCATGAAGGGGAGCGAAGTTCAGTGAGGATTTTTTATCCCGGCCGGTTGAGGAAATCTTTCCATGGCCGGCCGGGAATAATGCGCTTCCCCTGCCCTACCACACGCGGCAGGAATTCTCCGGATACATCGGCTGGCCTTTCTTGCAGCCGAAGGCTTTACCGAACTCATCGAAGTTCTGCACTGTGCCGTTTACGCGCCAGCGTCCGGGCGAATGCGGGTCAACCAGCGCGCTCAAGCGGGCGCTCGCGTCCGTGCGGTTCTCACACCACACTTGGGCGAAACCGATAAAGTAGCGCTGCGCCTCAGTGTAGCCATCGATCTTCTCATCGATGCTCTGATGCTCCTGGGCCAGCGCGTCCTCCAGGGCCTGATAGGCGATGCGCAGGCCGCCATTGTCGGCGGTATTTTCACCCAGAGTGAGGTGGCCGTTGAGATGGACGGAGGGCGAGCTGCCCTCGGCCGGCGCGGTCTCGAAGCCGCTGTATTCATGGGCCAGGCAGCCGGTGCGCGCGGTAAAGGCCTGGTGATCGGCGGGAGTCCACCAATCGCGCATGTTGCCCTTGCCGTCAAAGTGCGATCCCTCGTCGTCGAATCCGTGCGTCATCTCGTGCCCGATGACCACGCCGATTCCGCCGAAGTTCACTGCGGGGTCAACTTTGAAGTCGAAGAACGGCGGCTGCAGGATGCCTGCCGGAAAATTGATATCGTTAAACGATGGGTCATAGTAGGCGTTCACTGTAGGCGGCGTCATCCCCCACTCTTTTTCATCCACAGGCTTGCCCAGCTTGGCAAAGTTGTAATTCCGCTCGTAGACAGCCGCCTGCTCCACGTTTTCCACATACGCGCCACGGTGGACCTTCACGCTTGAATAATCGCGCCATTTCTCCGGATAGCCGATCTTGTTGCGGATCATGGCCAGCTTTTGTTCCGCAGCCTTCTTGGTCGTCTCGCTCATCCAGGGCAAACCGCGGATGTCGTCTGCCAGGGCCTTTTCGAGCGCGGCCACCAGTTTGTCCATGCTTTCCTTGGCGGCGGGCGGGAAGTTCTGCTTCACCCAGTCCTGACCAACGGCCTCGCCCAGTGCGCGGTCTGTCGCCGCCGTGCACTGTCTCCAGCGAGGCTGCGGCACCTTCTGGCCCGCCAGAATCTGTCCAAAAAAACGGAAGTTTTCATCAAAGAAGGGGCTCGAAAGGTTCGCGGCTTCGCCGTGCAGCACATGCCAGCGCAGATAGCTCTTCCAGGCATCAAGGGGCTGGCTCGCAAGAAGTTCATTCAGCCCCTTGAAGTAGTCCGGCGCGGATACGTCGAGGGTGTCGAAGTGGCCGATGCCAATCGAATCGAAGTACGTCTTCCAGTTGAACTCCGGCGTCAACTTCTGGAAGTCGGCCACGGTGTAAATGTGATAGACCTTTTCGGGGTCGCGGCGCTCGACGCGCGACATCGACGCCTTGGCCATGGCGGTTTCGATCGCCATCACCGATGCGGCCTCTTTGGCGGCGTCGTCCGGCGTGTCCCCGGCCAGGGCAAACATTCTCTTGACGTGCTCCAGGTATTCGGCGCGGATCTGAGCAAAGTGCGGCGAATCGACAAGGTAGTAGTCGCGATCGGGTAGCGAAATGCCGCCCTGATCGATGCCTGCTATTTGCTTGGACGAGTCTTTTGCGTCCTGCGTGACGCCGAACTCGAAGAATCCGTCGGGCATGCCGTGATTTTCAAGCCAGGTGAGTAGAGCGGGAATCCCGTGCACACTGTCGAGCCCCGCGATTTGGCTCCAGGAGCTCTGAATGGGTTCAAGTCCCAGCTTTTCGATGGTCGTCGTGTTCATGCAGGAGGCATAGTAGTCACCGTACTGCTTCTGCAGGGCGTCCTTCGGGTTGCTGGCGGCCGCGTCCAGATCCTTCCAGAGCAGGTACTGATTGCGCAACTGCAACTCTGAAAATGAGCGCATCCAGCGCGTCTGGTCGGAAGGAATCGGATTGTTCTTTCTCCAGTTTCCGCAGGCGTACTGGTAGAAGTCAACGCATGGGTCGGCGGTTGTATCCATGGCAGAGACATCGAAACTCTTGATCGCCTGAGGTGGTGTGGGTTTTGACGTGACGTCCTGCGAGATCGGCAGTTGCTTGGCAGAAGGCGCCGTTTGCGCAAATGCGGTTCCCGCGGCAAGAATGAAAGCGACAGGAATAAAGCGGAGAGAGTGCATCATTTACCTCGGGGCAGCAGTGTCCATCGAGCGCTTGCGCCAGCGATGGCGGGTAAAAACAAAATTCCGACCCTGGTCTGCGCCGTTGAACAGCCTATCACAAACTCTCTGCGCCATTTCTGAAGGGGAAACTTGCGATGAAAACTGGATTTGGATTTGCGGTGTCGATGCTGGCATTGGGATTGGCCGTGTGGTTGTTCCAGCCGGCGTGTGCGGCGCGTGCGCAGGATGTGCATGTGCGCGTCTCGCAGAATGTGAAGACCGGAACCGAAGGCACAACCGAGTTTCCCACCATTCAAATGGCGATGGATCACCATCCCTTTGCCGGCAAAGGACCAGACGGCAAGCCGGGCCGCGTCTATATCGAGATCGCGCCCGGCGTCTATCACGAGCGCGTGATCGTCACGCAGAACCACACCAACATCACGCTCGTCGGCATGGGCAAATCGCCCTCCGACGTAGTGATTACCAACAGCCTCAACGCGAAACAGGCCGGGGGTACGTTTTTCACCGAGACAGTCGAGATCAACGGCGACGGCTTCGAGGCCGACAACCTTACCTTTGAAAACACCGCGGGCAATACCGGGCAGGCCGTGGCCGCCGCCGTGCGCGCCGACCGCGCCGTCTTCAAGAACTGCCGCTTCCTCGGCCACCAGGACACGCTGTTCGCCGACTACGGCCGACAGTATTACGTTGATTCCTACATCGAGGGCGGCGTGGACTTCATCTTCGGCAATGCCGCCGCAGTCTTCGACCATTCCGAAATCCACGCCAACGGCCCCGGCTACCTGACGGCGCAGTCACGCACCTCGCCGGACCAGAAAACCGGCTACGTCATCCTCGACAGCAAAGTAACGAGCGGCATCGCGCCTGGCTCGCCGCGCGACACGATCAGCCTGGGGCGGCCATGGCGGCCATTCTCGCGGGTGATCTACATTGACACTGAGCTGCCCGCCAACGTGAAGCCACAAGGTTGGAACGCCTGGGGCCGAACCAGCAAGACACCGCAGGCCTACTATGCCGAGTTCCATTCCAAGGGCCCCGGCGCGGATCCGGCGGCGCGCGTGGCCTGGTCGCATCAGTTGACGAAGAGCCAGGCGGCGCAGTTCATGCCGCGGGTCTTTCTGGCCGGCAAAGACCACTGGAACCCGGTCGCAGCGGCGGCAAGGCTGCCATAGAGCTCGGACGCTAGCGCATTAAGTAATACATTCGCAGATGATTGAAATTGAGGGCCTCGAGGCTGGCCTCGTTCAACTTTTTCACCAACCGCGCATCGTCGGTAACGATCAAATATTCGCGTGAAATAAGAGCGAGCGCACTGTCGGTCAGCCCAAAAAAATGAAAATCTTGCCATCTTGCTGCTTCCATGCTCGCGACGGCTAGCTCGTTAATGCTGGAAAATGTTGCGTGAAACTTTCGAAGGCACGCGGACTTGGTTTGCTCAGGCAGGTCGCAAACAAGGTTGCTGACCTCGGCCAGGACGTGCGGCGTCGTAACCGATATTCGGAACATGTTCTTAAGCCGAACAAGTATCTGGTAGTCTTCCAAGTTGTAATTTGAGAGCTTGTTGTATTTGCCATCCCCAATTAGACGGGGGTCATACCCTCCAACCAGGTAAAGCAGCGCAAGGTTGGAGTCCATCAGGAGTCCGCCCTTTGTTTGGTATTTTAACTTGAATTCTCCCGATGCGGCTGGTGTCAATCTTTACATCCCGCCGACCTCCCTGCAAAACTGGAGCGTGGACACTCAGACCGTCGTCATCCTCGATTTCGGCTCGCAGTATACGCAGTTGATCGCGCGGCGCATCCGCGAGCAGAACGTCTTCTCCGTGGTGCTTCCCTGCACCGCGCCGTTGAGCGATATTCAGGCGCACAAGCCCATCGGGATCATCCTTTCCGGCGGGCCTTCGTCGGTGTATGACGCCGACGCGCCGGCGGCAGATCCGCGCGTGCTTTCGCTGGGTTTGCCCACGCTCGGCGTCTGCTACGGGTTGCACTTTATTGTGCACCACATGGGCGGCAAAGTGCGCTCTGCGCCCAAGCGCGAGTATGGCCACGCCGAGGTCAGAATTGAAGACGGCAGAACACCGCTGTTTGCCGGGCTGCCGGGTTCAATCCAGGTCTGGATGAGCCACGGCGACGAGGCTGCGGCTTTGCCCGAGGGCTTTCGCCGCGTGGCCGTCACCTCGAACGCGCTGGCAGGCATTGCCAACGATCAGAAGAAGATCTGGGCCGTACAGTTTCATCCGGAGGTGCACCACACGCCGCTGGGGCCTCAACTGATTGGGAACTTCCTCAAGATCTGCGGCGCGCGTGGCGACTGGACGCCCGCGCACTTTATCGAGACCACGGTCGCCGCAATCCGCGAGAAGGTTGGCACGGGACACGTGATCTGCGGCCTCTCGGGCGGCGTCGATTCTTCGGTGGCCGCCATGCTGGTGCACCGGGCCATCGGTGAACAACTGACCTGCATCTTTGTGAACAACGGCGTCCTGCGCAAAAACGAATTTGAGAGCGTGCAGAAGAACCTGCGCGACAAGCTGGGGCTGAAGATTGTGGCTGCCGATGCAGGAGAACGCTTCCTTTCGAAGCTCGCCGGAGTCACCGATCCCGAGAAGAAGCGCAAGATCATCGGCGCCGAGTTCATCGCCGTCTTCGACGACGAAGCCCACCGTATCGCACAGCAAAGCGGCAAAGTGGATTGGCTCGTGCAGGGCACGCTCTATCCCGACGTCATCGAGTCGTCCAGCGTGAAGGGACCGAGCCAGACGATCAAGAGCCATCACAACGTCGGCGGCCTGCCAGAGCGCATGAAGCTCAAGCTGATCGAGCCGTTGCGCGATCTCTTCAAGGATGAGGTCCGCCGCATCGGGCGCGACATGGGAATGCCTGAGGAGCTTTTGAGCCGTCAGCCATTCCCAGGGCCGGGGCTTGCGGTGCGCATTCTGGGCGAGGTCACTGCCGACCGCGTGGCCCTGCTGCAGGAGGCCGACGAAATTGTCGTGAGTGAGATCAAGGCGGCCGGGCTTTACACCAAAATCTGGCAGAGCTTCGCCGTGCTGCTGCCGGTAATGAGCGTGGGCGTGATGGGCGACCAGCGCACCTACGCCTATACCTGCGCCATCCGCGCCGTGCATTCGGAAGACGGAATGACCGCCGACTGGACCCCGCTGCCCTACGAACTGCTCAAGCGCATCTCCAACCGCATCGTCAACGAGGTGCGCGGCATCAACCGCGTGGTCTACGACATCACGTCCAAGCCGCCGGGCACCATCGAGTGGGAATAGGCGCGGGCGCGAAGCGTTGGTTCTTCATTTCCGTATCCATAGAATTGGTAAAGTGAATCGGCAACAGTTCGACGTCCTCATCCTCGGAGCCGGCGCCGCTGGCCTGATGGCCGCCATGGAAGCTGCCCGCCGCGGCCGGCGCGTTGCGGTGCTGGAACGTGCGGAACGTCCGGGCAAGAAGATTCTCATCTCCGGCGGAGGCCGCTCGAATTTCACCAATCTGCACACGCGGCCCGAGAATTTTCTCTCCGCCAATCCCCACTTCGCCAAATCGGCATTGGCGCGTTTCACTCCGGCGGAGTTCATCCGGCTCGTCGAACGGCACGGCATCGCGTACCACGAAAAGACTTTGGGACAGCTTTTCTGCGACGGCTCGGCACGGCAGATCGTCGACATGCTGATGCGCGAATGCGCGGACCTGGGCGCGCGCGTCCTTCTCTCGACCGCCGTTCGCGAGGTGCGCCGCGACGACTCCTCAGGATCTTTCGCGATCGATGCCGGGAGCAGCGTCTTCACCGCGCCCGCGCTCATCGTGGCTACCGGAGGACTGTCTATCCCCAAGATCGGCGCCACCGGATTCGGCTACGAGATTGCCCGGCAGTTTGGCGTTCCCATCGAGCCCTGCCGCCCGGCGCTGGTTCCGCTAACGTTCGCAAGTGCGGAACACGCGCATTACGCAGATCTCGCCGGCGTTTCCGCGCCGGTGATTGCGGCCTGCGGCAAACACAGCTTTCGCGAAAAGATGCTCTTCACGCATCGCGGCTTGAGCGGCCCGGCTATCCTGCAGATTTCTTCGTATTGGAAGCCGCCGCAGACGATTCGCATCGACTGGTCGCCGGGACAAATTTTGCTCGCTCCCCTGCGGGCGGCAAATGCACGGCGCGATCCGGCAGCCCTGAAGACAGCATTGCGCTTGCATCTGCCCACGCGCCTGGCCGATCGGCTCGTCGAGATCGCGGCGCCACGGCGTTGGACAAATGCTGCGCTCGACGAACTGGAACATAGATTGCACGGCTGGACCTTCGCGCCCTGCGGCACCGAGGGTTACGAGAAGGCGGAAGTGACAGCAGGCGGAGTGAATACTGATGCACTTTCGGCGCAGACTATGGAGTGCCGCAGTGTGCGCGGGCTCTATTTTATTGGTGAGGTCGTGGACGTGACGGGCCAGCTCGGCGGATTCAACTTCCAGTGGGCGTGGGCCTCGGGGGCAGCAGCAGGCCGCTCGGTCTGATGGCAAATTGAAGCCAGTGTCTCTCAAAACCTCGCGGATGACGTTGAGACGCAGAGCCCATTGGCAATTGAAAACTGATCTCGATTACTCGTAAGCCAGCGCGTCGATCGGATCCTTGCGCGCGGCCATCCATGCCGGGTAGAGCGCGCCGCAGATCGAGCCCACGAAGGCGATGGCTGCCGCGCGCGCCAGCCACGTGCCGGTGATTTGAAACTGATGTGTGGGCAGAATATGCAAAAAAACAATCTGAATACAGTAGGTGCCGGCAATCCCCACGATCACGCCCGCCAGCGCCAGCACAGCGCACTCGCGCAGCACCACGCCGACAATCGTCGGCTTTGAGGCGCCCATGGACTTCAGGATGCCGATCTCGCGCGTACGCTCCAGAACCGCCGTGTACATGGACTGGAAGATCACCAGAAATCCGATGATGACGGCAATGCCGGTAACGATCTCAAGCGAGAGATTAAATCCGGGAATCTTGCTCGGCGTCATCTGGTTGAGCCAACTGTCCACGGTGGTCAGAGTATTGTTGCCGAAACCACGCGTCGAGCGAATCTCCTGCATCACCAGATCGTCGTTGGCTGGGCTGTCGCACTTGATGAAAAAGACGGATGCCTTGTCGCCCGCGTCCATCAGATGCTGCATCGTCGCAAGTGGAATCAACTTGCGCCCGCCCTTGCCTTGCTCCACGATACCGGCAATGCGGAAGGGGTGATCCATGATGGTCAGTGTGTCGCCAACGGCGTAAGGCTTGCCCGTGGCCTTGTTCGTGCTGCCAGCCAGAACGTCATCGATGATGACGTCGTAAGGCCCGGTGAATTTGCTGCCGGCCAGGTAGACAAACGGCTTGAGCGCGTTGAACGAGTCGTAATCGATGCCGTACAGAATCTCCACACTGCCGCTGGTGGATAGGTGCTCGATAGCGGGCGAGACCTGCGCGACGTGCGGCAGGCGCTCCAAAACCTCCACATCGCGGACGGGCATCGATGCGCTGCTTACGCCGTTGAACATGCTGGCGTTTGAGGGCAATAGCATCAGGTCGGCGCCGATACCGTTGGTGCGCTGCTTCGAGTCATTCAACATGCCCATGAAGACAGCCACGATGGAAAGAATCATGATGACCTCAATGGCCACCGCGAGCACGCTGATGACGGAGCGCAGGGGGCGATGCAGGAGATTGGCAAGTATCAGTTTGTTCATCTTCAGGCCGGATCGTGCGACGAACAAGACGCCGGAGATTCCGATTTCAGGGTAACAGACAACGGGCAGTGATCCGCGCACGATAGGCCGTAGACGCAGAGCAGTCGCAAGAAGATGAACTCCGAACCCGCAAAGGGATCGCCCCGGGGGCCCCCCTCTACGGTCTCTGTAAAGAACTCCTTCATTTTCAATCGCCTGGCAGGCGAAAACCAAGACAAGTTCCTTTGTTTCAATGACCTGCGTCCAGAATCTTGATGGCAAAGGAGTTACGCGGACCGTGGCCACGCCTGAAGCGCGAAGGCCGAGGCGCATGCCCCGGCGTCCGTGATTCCGCCTGGAACCATGGTAGCGGATGGGGAGAAATACTCTGCAAAGGTGGATGGGAATCGCGGCCCTCACCGGTCCCCAAAGGCGAGGGACCGGTGGCACCCGCAGTTCGATTGGGAAAAGGCTCGGAACCATGAACCTCCGCCGAACCGGTTCGGTCAACAAGAATTTGCTCATGCGATTGCCCGGGCCGAAGGCAGCTTGAATTTACCTGTCTGAAAGAGCCATTTTGTTCTTTTGGTTCCTTTAGTTACCTGCGCCCTGTATCAGTCTTTGACCTCAACCCTAACGGGGTTTATCGTGAATGTAATTTCTTTTCTGGCCTTTGGCCATTTTCGGTCGCCGATGGGGAATTTTGGAGAGGATCTGCGCAAGGAGCGCCTGGCGCGCGGAATTGCGCTGGAGGACATCTCGGCGGTCACCAAAATCAGCCGGCGGCATCTGCTTGCGCTGGAGCAGGAGAAGTTTCGTCTGCTTCCAGGCGGGATTTTGAGCAAAGGAATTGTGCGCGGATACACGGGCGCCCTAGGACTGGATCCCGGGGACTGGACCGAACGGTTTCTTCATGCCTGCGATGCCTCGGGCCAGATGTCCGACGATGAGCGCGGCTGGACGACCTTTGCCTCAAACGTGGGTAAAGCGCGCCTGCTGCGCCGCGAAGCCATCGAGATGCGTGTGCGCTGGGCGGGCGCCATCCTGCTGCTGCTGGCGGTGTTGGTGGGGGGCTTCCTGGCCGTGCGTTCCTTCGGCCTGCGCCAGGGCTGGTGGAACTCGCTCCTGCCGACAAACGAAGTTTCCACTGGGATACACGGCGCATGGGACTGGATCGCGCGCCTGTTTACTCGGCTCATGACGTGGCTGCGCCATTACTGATCCGGCCCAAAAGATCTGCCCCACCGTGCCCCACCCTTTCCGCGCTTTTTGCGGAAAGGATGGGAGAGCAC
>JBMFHB010000070.1:0-18592 GCA_049977045.1 Occallatibacter sp. | reverse complement strand
GCATCGAAGTAGCGCTATATCACGCGCTTGGACGATTACCTGAACCGGAGACTACCCACAGATTTTGCTGACGAGGCAAAAAAAAGACGCGGCTCAACAGGCAGTTGAATCACTCCATCAATAGCCGCGAACGGCAGAGCCCTGCTCACGTTTTGCCGCACAACGCCGGGGACCGTCAACGCTGCTACCATTGAATTTTCCGAGGGTTTCATGCGCGACAATCTGGCGACACTGATCGACGATTTTCAACAGCCGGACAGGAAGATTGCCCGCGAAACCGCCGTCGTGCATTACCGCGGCAACCGCCGCCACGCGACAACCTATGGCGAACTGGCTCGATTGGCCGGCCGCTTTGCCGCATTCCTGGCCGGGCAGGGCATCGGCCAGGGCGACCGCGTGCTGCTGTGGGCCGAGAACAGCGCCGAATGGATCGCAGCCTTTCACGGCTGTCTGCTGCGCGGAGTGCTCGCCGTTCCGCTTGATGCCGCCGGCGCAACAGACTTTGCCGCGCGCGTCGCCGCGGACGTTCATCCCAAACTTGCCGTGGGCGATGCACTGCTTCTCAACAAGCTGGCCGCCGCGCAGCCTGAAATTCCCATGTTCCCTTTTGAAGACTGGCTCGATCGCCTTCCCGGCACGCAGATGGGCCCGGTCGCTGGACTGAATCGCGAAACGCCGCTGGAGATTCTCTTCACCTCCGGCACCACCGGCGAGCCCAAGGGCGTAGTGATTACTCACGGCAACGTGCTGGCCAATGTGGAACCGATCGAGGACGGCGCCCAGCCTTATATGCGCTATGAGCGGCTGGTCCATCCGCTGCGCATCCTGCACACGCTGCCGTTGAGTCACGTCTTCGGCCAAGTGATGGGCCTCTGGATTCCGCCGATCCTGCGGGCCGAACTGCACTTCGAGAACCGGCTCGCCGCGCCGCGCATCGTCGAGCTCATTCGCGGCGAACGCATCTCGGTGCTGGCCGCGGTGCCGCGTGTGCTTGCGCTGCTCAAGGCGCACATCGAAGCCGCGCATCCCACCCTCGGCGATCGCATCGCCAGCTCGCGGAAGCTCAACGCGTGGCAACGCTGGTGGCGCTTCCGCAAGGTGCATCGCGCCTTTGGCCTCAAGTTCTGGGCCTTTGTCTCCGGCGGCGGCGCGCTTCCCGGTCCACTCGAGCAATTCTGGAATGCGCTCGGATTCGTCCTCATTCAGGGCTACGGCATGACCGAGACCACCGCGCTCATCACGCTCAACCATCCCTTCCACGTCGCAAAGGGCACCATCGGCAAACCCATGGCGGGCCGCGAAGTGAAGCTCGGTCCCGACGGCGAGGTGCTGGTGCGCGGCGCCGTGATCTCCAGCGCCACATGGCAAGGCGGAAAGATCCATCCGCGCCGAGCCGAGTGGCTGGCGACGGGTGACATCGCCGTACGCCAGGAGTCGGGCGAGTTGCGATTCCTCGGCCGAAAAAGTGAAGTCATTGTCACCGCGGCTGGGCTCAACATTCACCCCGAAGATATTGAAGCCGCCATCGAGGAGGAGCCGGAAGTCGCAGCCTGCGCAGTGGTCGCGATGGAGACGCCCACCGGCCCGGAACCGTGCGCGGTCCTCGCCTGCCGTGGCGCGGGTGAGCAGGCCGCGGCAGCTATCGCGCGGGCCAACGCGCGCCTGGCCGACTTCCAGCGCATCAGCCGATGGGTCTTGTGGCCGGAGCCGGATTTGCCGCGCACCTCCACCGGCAAGGTGCGCCGCAAACCCGTAGCCGCGTGGCTGGCTCGCATCCAGGCCGCGGCGGCCGCGCCCGCAAACGGTTCTCAGAGCAAAGTGGATGACGCCTTCGGACCCTCCTCCGATTGGCTCCTCACTCTCATTGCGCAAATTACGGGCGAAGCGCACCCCGGTGTCGGCGACGAACTGCGGCTTGCCGAAGATCTCCACCTCGACAGCCTGGGCCGCGTGCAGCTCTCCGCGGCCATCGAAGATCGGCTGGGAATCGTCGAGGGCAGTGGACTGCTCGAAGAGGTGCAGACGCTGGGCGAACTTCGAAGGCTCGTTGGGAACGAGGGAACGAGGGAACAAAGAAGAGAAGAGGCAGGGACCGGGAGACAAGGAACGAAGGAACAGAGGCCAGCGATCGGAGATCGGGGGGCGGGCACAGCACCGACGCCGCGCACACGCTACATCTATCCCGAGTGGCCCTGGTGGATGCCGTTCCAGTGGCTGCGTGTGACGTTTCTTGAAGCGGTCCAGCGCCCGCTCACGTGGCTGCTCGGTGCGCCGCAAGTGGTCGGCCCCGCAAAGCCGCTGCCCCCGGGACCGCTGCTCATCGTCGGCAATCACGTAACCGCCTACGATGGCCCGCTGATTCAATACGCGCTACCGGGCGCGCTGCGCCGCCGCCTCGCCGTGGCTATGGCAGGCGATATGCTCGACGACTTCCGCCACGGTCGCAATCCCGACTGGCCGCCTGGGCGCAAAGGCATCTATCTGCTCGGACCGCCGGCCTACTGGCTCGCGACGGCGCTCTTCAACGTCTTCCCGCTGCCGCGCCAGCGCGACTTTCAGACCAGCTTTGCCCATGCCGGCAAAGCCATGGACCGCGGCTACAACGTCATGGTCTTTCCCGAGGGCGCGCGCTCGGCTGCGGGACAGTTGGCGCGCTTCCGTCCCGGCATCGGATTGCTGGCAAAGCAGTGCGGCGTGCCGGTAGTGCCCACCGCCATCCGCGGCCTGGGCGAGATGAAAACCGGCCGCCGCCGCTGGTTCCGCTCCGGCATTCTCGAAGTGCGGATTGGCGAAGCCATCCACTTCAGCCCCGAAGAAAGCGAAGCCGAGATCACCGCGCGCCTGCACGACGAGGTCGAGCGGCTGCTGGGCGGCAGCGAACAGTAAACAGCGAACAGTAAACAGCGAACAGTAAACAGCGAACAGTAAACAGCGAACAGTAAACAGCGAACAGTAAACAGTCCCTTTCGCTGTCTGCTGTTTGCTGTCTGCTGTTTGCTGTTTGCTGTTTGCTGTCTGCTGTTTGCTGTCTGCTGTTTGCTGTCTGCTGTTGGCTGTCTGCTGTTTGCTGTCTGCTGTTGGCTGTCTGCTGTTGGCTGTCTGCTGTTGGCTGTCTGCTGTTGGCTGTCTGCTGTTGGCAGCTCTCAGCTCGGCTGCCGCGGGCGAAAGTGGCACGTGCCACCGGCAAGCACCGGCGTCCAGAGCGAAGCATCGACAGGTTGCTCGCTGGAGCCCAGAAAGAGTACGCCGTCGGGCGCCAGCAGATGATGCACGCCAATGAGCAGGTTGCGCCGCGTGGACAGATCGAAATAGAGCATCACATTGCGCAGAAAGATCACGTCGAAGCAATCGCCGGCGCGCTTAAAAGGCAGTGACGGCCCACAGAGATTCGCCTGGCGGAAGCGGCACAGCTTGCGCACCTCCGGCTTCACAATCCAATCCTCGCCCACGTGATCGAAGTAGCGGACCAGGTGGCGCGCGGGCAGCCCGCGATTAATCTCAATGCGTTGATAGCGGCCGGCCTGCGCGCGCTCGACCACCTCGCTCGCAATGTCGGTGCCTTCGATCGTAATGCTCCACCCAACCAGCATCGGAAAATGCTCCAGCAGCAGCATGGCCAGGCTGTATGCCTCCTGACCCGTGGCGCAGGCTGCGCTCCACAGACGCAGCATGCGCCGGGAACGGCGCGCTTCAATGATCTTCGGCAACAGTTCCTTCCGCAGCAGTTCGAAGGGACGCCGATCGCGAAAAAAGCTGGTCTCGTTGATCGTCATCGCCTCGGCGACCTCGTGCTCGAGCGCCGCATCCTTCCGCGCCCGCAGCTTGTGCACCAGCTCGTTCAGGTCAGACATTCCCTGATTACGCAAAACCCTGGTGAGACGCGTCTCAAACAGATAGTCGCGTGAGGCGTCGAGAACGTTCTACGACACGTTGAAAACAAGTTGGCGGAGATAGCCGTAGTCGACATAGTCATTTGATTCCATGGCTAAATCACCATCCGTGCAAGATTGCGAACTTCGGCCGCCGGCGCACTGGCGCGCCCGGCCACACGTAGGATCTCGGGCGCAATCGCCGCCAGCGGAAGCACCTTGCAGGCCAGCCCGGCCTGCGTCACGGCGCCTGGCATGCCCCACACTGCGCTCGTGGCCCGATCCTGCGCCAATACGGTTCCGCCTTGTTCGCGGATCGCGCGCGCGCCGGCCAGACCGTCGTACCCCATACCCGTCAGCACCACCGCGAGCACCCCTGCCCCGTAAACACGCGCCGCCGAACGAAAGAGCGTATCGACCGCGGGCCGGCAGTGATTCTCCGGCGGATTCTGCGTCAGATGCAGCGTAGCCGGCGCACCGGGACGCGCCGCGGCCATCGCCTCCATATGCCAGTTGCCGCGCGCGATATAAACCGATCCCCCCGCCGCCGGCGCGCCCTCCGCCGCTTCGCATACCCGCAACGCGCAGCGGCGGCCCAGCCGCTCGGCAAGCAGCCGCGTAAACATCTCGGGCATATGCTGCACAATCAGAACCGGCAGCGGAAATCCCGCCGGCAACTGCGGAAGCAGAACGTCGAGCGCCGCCGGGCCGCCCGTCGAAACGCCGATCGCCACCACCTTCGGCCTCGCCGAAACATGCGGCGCCGAAAGAGGCGGCGGCATGGGCAGCACCGTGCACGGCTCAACGGCAGCCGCGTGGCGCGCCTCGCTGTGCGCCGTGAGCGCGCGAATCTTCGGCAGCAGTTCCTGCGCCAGCGCGCGAACCGCCGCCTCGCGTCCGCTCTGGCCCGCCGGCTTGGCAACATAGTCGCTCGCTCCGCCGGCCAGCGCCTCGATCGTCACGCGGGCGCCGTGCCGGGTCAGCGAGCTGCACATGATGACCGGCATGGTGTAACGGCGCGCGCGCAACTCGCGCAGCGTCGCCAGCCCATCCATCACCGGCATCTCCACATCGAGCAATACCAGATCGGCGCGCTCCAGCCGCAGGAACGCAAGCGCCGACTGGCCGTCGGCCGCGGTCCCGGCCATCTCCAGGCCGGGATCGGAGAGAATGACAGACCGCAGCAGACTCCGCATCACCGCGGAATCATCCACCACAAGAACTCTGGCCCGGCTCGCGGCCGTCATCGGTCATGCCTCCACCAGGCCGAGCATGGCCAGCTTCTCGTTCAGAGCCTCGTCATCAAAGGGCTTCATCAGGTACTCATCGGCGCCGGCATCGAGGGCCCGAACAATGTAGTCGTTCTCCGCCTCGGTGGTCACCATCATCACCTTCAGGTCGTTGAAGCCCTCGCCGCGCAGTTGCGTGAGCATCTCCAGGCCGTTCATCACCGGCATGTTCCAGTCCACCAACGCGAGGTCGAAACGGTCCTCGCCGCGCAGCCGCTCCAGTCCCGCGCGGCCATCGGCGGCCTCCTCGCAGACGATGCCGTGCTCCTCAAGCATGCCGCGCAGATAGCTCCTTACGAAGCGCGAGTCGTCGACGATCAGTGCTCGCATGTGATTCCTCCTGGCGCCGTTTTCCGGGCCGCCTATGCCGCCCTGGCCTCGCCCAAGCGCTCCGGATCCAGCCGCTCCGGATCGAGCATCACCAGCAGGCTGTCCTTAAGCTTGTAAGCGCCGGCCAGCAGCGCCCTGCGGCGTTCATCGAGAGTCGAGGGGTTGGGTTCGTAGTCAACCGCGGCCACGGTCAGCACCTCGCCCACCGCGTCCACCAGCAGCCCAAAACATCCGGTCGCGCTCTCCAGCACCAGAATGTCCTGCGCACCCTCCAGCGCCGGAAGTTCGAGCAGCGATCGCAGGCTTACCGTGGTCAACACGTCGCCGCGATAGTGAACCAGTCCGCCTACAAACCTCGGCACCAGCGGAATCGGCCGCGGACGGGTAGAGCCCACAATCTCCAGAATGTGCTGAATCGGCACGCCGAACAGCGACTTGCCCACACGCACCGAGCAGACTTCCACCAGCGCCTCGTTCTTCTGCCTGCGATGCGCTCCGTTTCCTCCCGTGCTCATGCCATTGCCTCCGTGGCTGGTTGCCAGCTCTCAGACGTGTGCCCGGTCGCGGGCAGCGGCGGCACGCCGCCCAGATCCACGACGCCCGTCACGCGCTCCTTGAGCAGCGTGACGCCCTCGGCGCGCGCACCCGTCCCGGCCTCGAACAGATTGCCGCCCGCGGTCACATCGAGCACGTGCGACGCCGCGATGCCCACATGGCGGTTGCCGTCCCGGCACACCACCACCACAATCTGCGTTTCAGGATTGCCCGCGGCCGCGCCCAGTATGCCGCCTGAGTCCTCGACCGGCAGCAGTTGCCCCTCGAAGTTGAGCACCGGCCGGTAGCCGATGTACTCAATCCGCGAAAGCGGCAACTGCTCGATGCGCAACACGTCGCCCAGCGGCACCGCTGCCTGCCTGTCCGCCACTTCCACCAGCAGATAGCGCATGCGGCCTGCATCGCTCTCGCCTTCTCCCTCGACCGTCTGCGCCGCGTCTTCCTCATTGCTCATGGTCACGCCGGCTTTTACGGCAATCGCGCCCGGATCGAGAATCAGCGCCAGATCGCCGTTGCCCAGCACGGTCGCGCCCGAGAACAATCCAATATCTTTCAGCACCGCGCTCAGCGGCTTCACCACAATCTCTTCCGGATCGGCCAGCGAGTCGACAATCAGCCCAAACCGCCGGCCGTCGGCATCGAGCACTGCGATAAAGTTGTCGCGCTCGCTCGAAAGTCCGCACTCGTGTCCAGGCATCAGCAGCCGGTCAAGAAACACCAGCGGCAGCAGCCGTCCGCGCAGCCGGTAAAGCGGCGCGCCTTCCATCCATTCGATCGCCGCCGCGGTTCGCTCCGGCGGAATGTGCACCAGCTCCGACAGCGCCCCCTGCGGCAGCGCAAAGCTCTGCCCGATCGAGCGCACAATCAGCGCCGGAATAATCGCCAGCGTCAGCGGAATGCGCATGCGCAGCGTCGTTCCCTTGCCCACGCGCGCATCGATCTCCACCTTGCCGCCGATCCTTTCCACGTTCGTGCGCACCACGTCCATGCCCACGCCGCGCCCGCTCACGCTGGTCACCTGAGCAGCCGTCGAAAAGCCAGGCAAGAAAATCATCTGTAACAGCTCGCGCTCTCCCAGTTGCGCCGCGCGCTCGGCCGAAACCAGCCCGCGCTCGATGGCCTTCGCGCGAATCTTCTCGGCCGCGATGCCGGCGCCGTCGTCCGAGACCTCGATGACGACATGGCTGCCCTCCTGCGCCGCGCGCAGCACGAGTGTGCCCTCGGGATCCTTGCCCGCGGCCTCGCGCGCCGCGGGCGGTTCGATGCCGTGATCGAGCGCATTGCGCACCGCATGCGTCAGCGGGTCTTTGATGGCTTCCAGCAGACTCTTGTCGAGCTCCGTCTCCTGGCCCTCCATCTGCAGCCGCGCGCGCCGGCCCAGCACGTGCGTCAAATCGCGCACCAGCCTCGGCATCTTCGAGAAGACATTCGAGACCGGCTGCATGCGCGCCTTCATCACCGATTCGCGCAGATCCGCCGTCACCATATCGAGGCGGCGCGAGAGCAGCGTCATGTTCGGGTCGCTGGCCGTCGCCTGCAAGACCTGGTTGCGCGTCAGCACCAGCTCGCCCACCAGGTTCATCATGCGATTCAGCAGCGCCACGTCCACGCGCAGCGTGCTTTCCGCGGCTGCTCCCTGCGCGCGCGCCCGGGAGGCTTCGGCCGGCGTGAGGGTTGCCGCATCCGCTTGCGCCTCTGTGAACTCCGGCTCCGACGCGGAAGCAGCCGCAACCGGAACCCCGGCTGGCTCCGCGGCCGCAACCCTCGGTTCCGCGACAGCCGCCTCGGCCGCTTGAGCAGCAGCTTCGGCGGTATCCAGGGCCGTATCTGCTTCGCCGGCAAGCTGCGCTCGCACGGCGCTCTTCGCCTTTGCCTGGTGCGCGGGAGCCTGCAACTCTTCGAGCCGCGCGATCAACTCGCCATCGTCTGCCGTGCCCTCGCTGCCTTCGGCTTCAATCGTCTTCAGCAGGTCGCGCAGCCCATCGAGCAGCTTGAGCAGCGCCGTAATCACCTCGGCCGTGGCCGTCACCTTGCCGTCGCGCAGTTGGCCCAGCAGGTTCTCGCCCGCGTGCGCCAGCTTCTCCAGCCGCTTGTAGCCCAGGAATCCCGTGGTTCCTTTGATGGTGTGCACGGAGCGGAAGATCTCAGCCAACAGGCCCTTATCCTGCGGCCGCTCTTCCAGTTCGGTCAGGCACCGCTCCATGCGGTCCAGGCCCTCCTGGCTTTCGATCAGGAACTCCCTCGTCAGATCGTCCATGGCTCCCATTTATCCCCAGGCCGCGCTCGCACGGCGAACGGCGGATACTCAAAAGTCTTATCGGATGGACGAGGCGTAACTTGAGACAGACAAGGAACGAGGGAACAAGGAAACAGTCAGAAACGCGATCGCGCGGTTCTCCGAGCCTTTGCCACAGCCTGTCCGGGTCCGTTCTGTCTCCCACCCGCTTCCCCCAGGTGCTCTCGATGCGGCCGTCACCCGGTGTCTTCGCGTGTTCAAATGTTTATCTTTCTTTCCCGGCGTGCAGGAGTAAACTGTTTGGCTAGCTGCGTGCAGTTAAGAGATGTTGCGGTTCAACGAGAATCCGCAGGGAAGGAGATCGATATGCACATCATGTTTCATCTTGGCGACGCAATTCTCTTCGGATGCCTGTTTCTCTTGGGAAAACTTGCGGTCGAAGGCCACCAGGTGTGGACTGCGACTTTGGCGGGCATCTCTGTCTCAACTTCGCACATCGGTAAATTCTTCCTGTATGGTGGAAGATTTTTCCAGGTGGTTGGTCTTGTCGGCACCTTCATCGAGAGCATCGCCACCATCGTCCTTCTCAGCAGCATCTTGACCGACTTCCTCGTTGGCACCTAACCCGGCCAACATCCCGCTCCCTCGCTATACATCCCAAGGCAAATGGATTAGCCTCTAATCTTCGCCCCATTTGCCGCACGAGGGAGCTTCTATGACCAACCCATCCCAGGCGACACTCGACAAACTGCTCAAGTTCGCCGAGCAGGCCGCGCAAAACTCCTACGCGCCTTATTCCAGATTCCGGGTCGGCGCAGCCCTGCGGCTGACCAACGGAGAGATCGTGACCGGAGCCAACGTGGAAAACGTCAGCTTCGGCCTGACCATCTGCGCCGAGCGCGCTGCGCTGGTGCGCGCTGTTTCCCAATTCGGCCCCGAGATTCGCATCGACGCGGTGGCCATCGCCAACCTGAACAGCCAGCCCAGCCCACCCTGCGGCGCCTGCCGCCAGATGCTGGCCGAGTTTATTTTGCCCGACGCGCAGGTCGTTTTCCCATCGGCCGAGGGCACGCGCACCATGGCCTTCCGCGACGTGCTGCCGCTGGGCTTCGAGATGAAATTAAAATAGGTCACTGATCTCCATGACGCAGACTGACTCCATGCAAGACAAATCTCCGGCGGCCGCACCGCTGCACATGATCGACATCCTGCGCAAAAAACGCGATGGCGGCGCGTTGAGCGAGCGCGAGATCCAGTTTGTGGCGCGCGGCGCGGCCGACGGCACAGTTGCCGACGACCAGCTTGCCGCGTGGCTGATGGCCGCATGGATTCGCGGTCTCTCGCGCGACGAAACCCGCTTCCTTACCCTCGCCATGCGCGACTCTGGCGTGAGATTTGCGCCAAAGAACCTCGGCAAGCGCACCGTCGACAAACACTCAACGGGCGGCGTCGGCGATAAAACCAGTTTCCTCGTCGCGCCGCTCGCCGCGGCCTGCGGCGTGGCCGTGCCCATGATCAGCGGGCGCGCGCTGGGCCACACCGGCGGCACGCTCGACAAGCTGGAATCGATCCCCGGCTACCGCACCGCGCTTTCGCTCGACGAGTTCGAGGCCGTCATTGCCCGCTGCGGCGCGTCCATCATCGGCCAGACCGCCGAACTGGCGCCTGCCGACCGCAAGCTCTACGCACTGCGCGACCGCACCGGCACGGTCGAAAGTCCCGGCCTGATCTGCGCGTCGATTCTAAGCAAGAAACTGGCCGCGGGACTCGACGGGCTGGTGCTTGACGTGAAGACCGGCTCGGGCGCGTTCATGCGCCGGACCGAGGACGCGGAGTTTCTCGCCAGCCTGATGGTGGTGACGGCTGAGTCGGCGGGCGCCAGAACCGTGGCCCTGCTGACCGACATGAGCCAGCCGCTCGGGCGCGCGGCCGGCAACTGGATCGAACTCATGGAGTGCGTGGACCTGCTGCGCGGGGCGCGGCCCGCATCGCCCGGAGAAACCAATGCCGACCTGCGCGAACTCGCGCTCATCCTCGCCGGCTGGATGATCCATCTGGGCGGCAAGGCCGAGACGCCCCAGGCCGGCCGCGCGCTGGCAGAAGCGGCTCTCACCGACGGCGCGGCGCTGGCGGCCTTTTTCAAGATGATCGACGCGCAGGACGGCGACGTCTCCGTCTTCGACGACATGAAGGCCTTTCACAAACCCGGCGCAACGCTCGAACTCGCGGCATGGGAGAGCGGCTACGTCGCCGAGATGGACACAACCGCGCTCGGCTGGGCCGTGCAGCGCACCGGCGCGGGACGCGAGAAGCCCGGGGAGCTGGTCGATCCGCACGCGGGCATTCTCTTTCACGCGCGGCTCGGCGCGCGGGTCGAGCGCGGACAGCCTTTCGCCACAATCTACGCCACCAGCGAAGAGATGCTGGCCGAGCCGGCAGCAATTTTGAAAGAGGCAATTCACTTCTCTCAGACTCCGCCCGGCGCAGTGCCCCTGGTCGGGCGCGAGTTCACGCGCGAGGCGGCGGAGAAACATCTGAAAGATAGTTGTCGGTGATCCGTTGTCAGCGATTTGGCGGCGAAGCTTGTCTTATTGTCTACGATTCGGCGTAGCTGGTTTCTGACGGAAAGAAAACAGTCCACATCTTTACTTCCGGCAACCTGCCGATGATGGGGAAGATCATGGAAGCCGGCGCTTTCGCTTATGATCGGATCACTGACCACTGATCACTGTTGGGAGGCACTTCGCTTGGCGCGATTCACTGGAGTCCTTGGAGTTCTTGCGGTCCTCGGGGCCGCGTGGCTGTTCTCGACCGACCGCAGGCGTATCCGCTGGCGCACCATCTTCTGGGGAATTGGCCTGCAGGTCACCTTTGCCTTTCTGGTGCTGCGCTTCAGCTTCGGGCAGGAGACGATGAACTGGGCCGGCGGCGTAGTCACCCAGATGCTCTCGGCCACCTTTGCCGGCACCAAAGTCCTCTTCGGCGAACTTGGCCTGCCCAACTCCGGGGCCTTCGGCGATTTGCTCGCCAGGGCGCCGGGACACACCGCCAACCAGGGCGCCATCTTCGCTTTCCAGGTGCTGCCCACCATCATCTTCATCTCGGCGTTTTTCGCCGTGCTCTATCACATCGGCGTCATGCAGCGCATCATTCGCGCGATGGCGTGGATCATGCTCAAAACCATGCGCATCTCGGGCGCTGAAAGCATGAACGTGGCGGCCTCCATCTTCATGGGGCAGACCGAGGCGCCGCTCACCATCCGGCCGTTTCTCTCAAAAGCTACGCGTTCGGAACTGATGACCATCATGACCAGCGGCATGGCGCACGTCTCCGGCGGCATCATGGCCATGTACATCGCGCAGGGCGTCGAGGCCCGCCATCTGCTCTCGGCCGTCATCATGACCTCGCCTGGAACCATCCTGATGGCCAAGATGCTCGTGCCTGAAACCGAAACGCCGGCCACCGAGGGCAAGGTTGTCATCCCTCAGGACGAGATGCACGCCGAAGAAAACCTCATCGGCGCCATCGCCCGCGGCACCATCGACGGCGGCAAGCTGGCCATGAACGTGGGCATCATGCTCATCAGTTTTCTCGCCCTCGTGGCCCTGCTCGACATGCTGCTCGGCTGGATGCATGGGCTCGCGTGGATGCACTGGATGCCGGCCACGCTCGGCCAGATTCTCGGCTTCCTGTTCGCGCCCGTGGCGTGGCTGATCGGTGTGCCTTGGCGCGACTGCCTCGCCATCGGCAATTTACTCGGCACGCGCATGGCGCTCAATGAGGTCATCGCCTATATTGGCCTGGGCGCGCAAAAGGCCACGCTCATGCCGCGCTCCTTCACCATCGCGACCTTCGCTCTCTGCGGTTTCGCGAATCTCGGTTCCATCGGCATGCAGATCGGCGGCATTGGCGCGCTGGTGCCCGAGCGCCGCAACGATCTGGCGCGTCTCGGTGTGCGCGCCATGCTCGCCGGCACCATGGCCAACCTGATCTCGGCATCGATTGCCGGAATCTTCCTTGGCTAGGCGGAGAAAGTATCGATTCGGAAATTCGCCCAAAGGTACGCCGCGCCCGGCGCCGCGCTTCTCATGCGGTTTGCGAAGCGAGCTGGCCGTCTACCGGTTCAGCCAGCCGCCATCAACTACGAGCACATGGCCGTGCATGTAGTCGCTCGCCCGCGATGCAAGAAAAACCACCGCGCCCGCCAGATCGTCGGGCTGGCCCCAGCGTCCGGCGGGAATGCGATCCAGAATCTGCCGCGATCGCTCGGAATTCTTGCGCAGCGCCTCCGTGTTGTCGGTTTCCATGTAGCCTGGCGCGATGGCGTTCACGTTCACGCCCTTCGCGGCCCACTCGTTCGCAAACGCCTTTGTGAGCTGGCCAAGGCCGCCCTTGGCGGCAGCATAGGCAGGCACCAGAATGCCGCCCTGAAACGTCAGCACCGAAGCGATATTAATGATCTTGCCCGAGCCTTGCTGAAGCATGTGGCGGCCGGCGTGCTGCGTCAGCCGAAAAACGCTTGTCAAATTCACATTGATGACAGTCAGCCAGTCCTCTTCGGAGTACTCGGCCGCGGGCGCGCGGCGAATGGTGCCGGCATTATTGACGAGAATATCGATGGCCCCGAAGTGCTTGAAAGTGTCTTCGACGAGACTTGCGCAAACCTCCGGCGAGCCCACGTCGCCTACCAGCGCCAGAGCCTTTTGGCCGGAGGCTTCAACCTTGAGCCGCGTCGCTTCGGGCGCCGTTGTGGAGCCATGCACAGCGACGTTCGCGCCAGCCTGCGCGAGAGCCACGGCGATGGCCGTGCCCAGCCCGCGCGACGAGCCGGTGACAAGCGCGGTTTTACCTTTGAGCGAAAATTTGTCGAGAATCATCATCCAGGCGTCAGGGGTCAGGCTTCAGGGATCAAAGTACAAAGATTGGTGAATCCGACCCCGTGCGACCGCTCCTCCACTTTTACGGATTTGGCCTAAAAGATCTGCCACACCGTGCCCCACCCTTTCCGCGCTTTTTGCGGAAAGGATGGGAGAGCACGATGCAAATCATAATGGCCAGATCAACATTCTGTCGAAAGACACAAGCTCAGCGTCCTGAACCGGCTCTGGTGCGGCTCTCCAGACCCGCACCCCTTCAACCTTCGGCACAGGCCGCTAGCGGGCTTCGCCAAGAAGCGCCTGGACCTGCTTCTCGATGACCTTGGCATCGGTCACGCCCTGGAAGCGCGCACGAATCACCCCGCTTCTGTCGATGAGAAACGTCAGCGGCAAACCCAGCACTCCGTTGTAACGCATGCCGAGTTGCGCATCTCCCATCGCAACGGGATAGTCGACCTTGAGCCGCTCGACCACGCGGCGGGCCGAGGCTGCGCTGTCGTCCATCGAGACGCCAACGACCTCCAATCCTCGCGGCCCATACTGGCGCTGCCACGCGCTGAAGGTTGGCATCTCCACCTGGCACGGCGCGCACCACGTGGCCCAGAAGTTGAGCAGCACAACCTTGCCGCGCAGACCGGCAAGATGAACGGCGTGCCCGTTGAGATCCTGCCGCGTGAAATCAGGCGCCTGCATGTTGAGCAGGCTCCGCGAAGCAGACGGAGATTTTGCCGCCGCCGCGCTAACAGATGCGGCAAGAAACACGGCAAAAATCACGCGGCGCAAACGCATCGCTCGGCCGCCGGATCTAGTGCGTGCTCTCAACCGGATACCCCTTGCTGGCCCAGTCGGCGCCAAAGTTGTTGGGCAGGTAGAGAACCTTCGCCCGCGTGAATCCCATGCCGGCGAGCACCTGATATGCGGGTCCGACGTTCGGGCAATGGCTCCACGGGCAGCAGCCGCAGTAGATCACGATAAAGGTCTTGCGCGGCAGCTTGGCGACACGATTACGCAGCGCCTGCGTCCCGTAATCCGCCGCGCCGGGCCCGATGTACTCGGACTTTGGAATATGCGACTCGTCAAACAACATGCGCGAGCCTACCTGAAACATCAGCGGCTTTTCCGCGTTCGCCGTGTGCAGAATGCGGTTCAGATCCGCCGGCTGCAACAGCGCGGAAGTGGGAATTGCATAGGCACTCATCGGCGACGGCGCGGCCCACTGGCCCGCGGCGTACATCCGGCCCTGTGAAACACAGAACAACACCAGGGCGGCAAATGCTCCAGCCCAAAGAATTCGATGAATTCGCATAAAAGAAACTCCGCATCCAGTGTAATGCGGGAGGGCATGGGATGCACGGGATCGGGGGCGGTCTCACAGTTTCCGCGGCAAGCTCCTCAACCGGCGCAACCCCGCGGAAACACAAGAAATGCCCTGAAATTGAAAGCGCCAGAGGCCGGAGCCTCTGGCGCTTCAATCTTGATCACTCCGTAGTACAGCCGGTGCTGCGTCCTCCAGCTCCCCCAGCGGTCGGCCCCAGCTTTCACTGGCGCCGTCTCCTCTGGCTGCGCCGGCACAAGACATCCAATTTTACGTCGGTGTCCTGCACTCCAGCTCGACCGGTGGCCAACTTTCCGGCTCGGATCGGTCTCGTGTCTTCGGCTCGGCCAGCTCGCCCCACCGATGCGCATCGGTGTTCCGCGTTACCTGCCGACCGGCGGCGATCCATAGGGCTTGCGCCCTGCGATCCTCGTTCCATCCAGCTCGCGCCGAATGGTCCTTCCCCCGGCAAAGCCGACAACCTACCTCCGACTCGCATCGGATGCCGTCCTTTGGCTCGGTTGGCGGCTTCATTCGGCTTGCGCCGTTTGCTGCCCCAACTCCCCCGGCTGGCCTCCGCCTCCGGATCGCTCCGGCTGCTTGCACCCTCCGGCTTCACCGGCCGTCAACCGCTCAGCTTGCGCTTTGCAGTCTCTTCTCCGGTTGAACCTCTGATGCACTCCCTGTTTCCACCGAACCTTGCATCGCCGGCTGAGCCGTCGATGAGTATTCCGTTTCCACCGGCCCTTGCATCCTCCGGAATCACCCAGTTCAAACAACTTCCGGCTTCCGCCGTCTCTTGTCACTCCTGGCGCGTCCAGCGATCCCTCTCAGGCTTGCACCCAAGACTTCACGCTCTGTCCGGGCTGACGGTTGCCAACCGGCTCTCACCGGCTGATCGCTCCGCCCTCCTTGCTGGCGACCAACGCCCGGCTCGCACCGAGCGTCTTCCTCCCCAGCCTTCCGGCAACTAGCTCCGATGCCCTACTGGGTCATCAGTTGAAAGGAACAGTACTTCCGTTCAATCTGTGGAAGCAAGTGCAAAAATCAAATAAATCTGTGGATTTCACCGGAACCGGTGCATTCCCGCGATTTTTTCCTGGCGGGTCTTGCGCCTCGGCGATCGTTTGCCCTCCTACCCGCAAAAAACGGAAGGATGGACACAATACCTAAGCCGGAACAACGCCTTTGGCGAACATCTGCCGGATGCCGCGCAACGCCTGTCGCGTCCGCTCCTCATTTTCGATCAGCGCGAAGCGCACGTGCTGGTCGCCGTAGTCGCCAAAACCGATGCCCGGCGAAACAGCCACCTTGGCCTCGGTCAGCAGAATCTTTGAGAACTCCAGCGAGCCGAGATGGCGATATGCCTCCGGGATCTTGGCCCACACAAACATCGTCGCCTTCGGCGAGGCCACCTGCCAGCCTGCCTTGTTCAGACCTTCGATCAGCACGTCGCGCCGCTTCTGGTAGATCTCGCAGATCTGCGCCACGCACTCCTGCGGGCCTTCGAGCGCGGCGATACCCGCCACCTGGATCGGCGTGAAGGTACCGTAGTCGAAGTAGCTCTTCAGCCGCGACAGCGCAGCCACCAGCTTCTGGTTGCCCACCATGAAGCCGATCCGCCAGCCCGGCATGTTGTAGCTCTTTGAGAGCGTGAAGAACTCCACGGCGACGTCTTTCGCGCCGGGAACCTGCATCACGCTCGGCGGCTTGTAGCCGTCAAAGGCGATGTCGGCGTAGGCCAGGTCGTGAATCAGATAAAAGCCGTGTTCGCGTGCCAGCTCGACCAGCCGAGCCAGAAACGGCAGCTCGACGCACTCGGTCGTCGGGTTCGACGGGAAGTTGACGATCAGCGCCTTGGGCCGCGGCGTCATGCGCGGAATCAGATCCTCAAGCTGCTTGAGAAACTCCTCCTGGTCGTGCACCGGGACGCTCACAATGTGCGCGCCGGCGATGACCGGACCGTAAATATGGATCGGATACGACGGATTGGGCACAAGCACCGTGTCGCGCGAGTCAAGAATCGCGAGGCAAAGATGCGCGATGCCCTCCTTCGATCCGATGGTGACAATGGACTCGGTCTCGGGATTCAATTCGACGCTGTAGCGCGCCTGATACCAGTTGCAGATGGCCTTGCGCAGCCGCGGCAGACCGCGCGAAACCGAGTAGCGGTGCGCCGACGGCTTCATGGCCGCTTCCACCAGCTTGTCGACAATGTGCTTCGGCGTAGCGCCATCGGGGTTGCCCATGCCAAAGTCGACGATGTCTTCGCCACGGTGGCGGGCGGCCATCTTCATTTCGCCGGTGATGTTGAAGACGTAGGCGGGCAGGCGCTGAATGCGTGAGAACTCTTCCATGATGACTCCAGAATACAGGGAGCAAGGGAGCGAGGAAACGAGCACCCTTGGACGCTGCGCTGTGAACAGTGGACACACGTGAGCTGACGACTGAGAACGATGAGCTACGAACGGTGAATCGAATTTTGGGATGAGGTGAGGCGGAGTCTAGGCGGCCGCAGCCGCCGCAGCCGCCGCAGCCGCGGCCGCGCATGCAAGAGCGCGATGGAAGGGGTGGCGCATGAGTTGATTATAGCGGAAACGGCAATCGGCCAGTGCCAGACTGCCAGTGGCTTGTCTGGGGCGACGACCCTCCTGCCATGAACTTTCAACTTCCGGCTACTGGCTCAAAAGCTCCGGAATTTATACTGAAAGCACGCATGAGCACATTTTTGCCTGTAGACGAACAACTGGATCTGCTCGAAAAAGGCGCGGCAGAGATTATTCGCGTCAGCGATCTGCGCGAGCGCCTGGAAGAGAGCCGCAAAACCGGCCGCCCCTTGCGCATCAAGGCCGGCTTCGACCCCACCGCGCCCGATCTGCACCTGGGCCATACCGTGCTGATGCGCAAGCTGCGGCACTTTCAGCAGCTCGGCCACACGGTCATCTTCCTCATCGGCGATTCGACCGCGCTCATCGGCGACCCCACCGGCCGCAACGTCACGCGCAAGCCGCTTACTCGCGAGGAGATCGACAGGAACGCAGAGACCTACAAGACGCAGGTCTTCCGCATCCTCGACGAGAAAGCCACCGAGGTTCGCTACAACTCAGAGTGGCTCGGCAAGCTCGGCTACGAGGACACGGTGCGGCTGACGGCGCACTTCACGGTCTCGCAAATGCTCGAGCGCGACGACTTCTCCAAGCGATTTCAGGCCGAGCAGCCCATCAGCCTGCACGAGTTGCTCTATCCCGTGATGCAGGGCTACGATTCGGTGGCTCTGGAGTGCGACGTCGAACTCGGCGGCACGGACCAGAAGTTCAATCTCCTCTGCGGGCGCGAGTTGCAGCGCCACTACGGGAAAAAACCGCAGATCGTGCTCATGACGCCCATCCTCGAGGGGTTGGATGGCGTGCAGAAGATGAGCAAGTCTCTCAACAACGCCATCGGCATCAACGAGCCGCCCGCCGAGATGTACGGCAAGCTCATGTCGATCTCCGACGATCTGATGTGGAAGTACTGGGTCTTCCTCACCGACCTGCGCCAGAGCGAGATCGACCAGATGCGCGCCGATGTGGCCGCCGGCAAGCTGCACCCCATGGAGACCAAGAAGAAACTCGCGCGCACCATCACGGCCGGTTTCCACGGCGAAGCTGCCGCACAAAGCGCCGAATGGGACTGGGCGAGGACGGTTCAGCAAAAGGAATTTTCCGTCCACGCCGAAGAGATAAAGCTGAATCTGGCCGACTTCATCGCTGAAGCCGGCGGCCTGAGGGTAGCGCACCTTCTGACTGCTTCCGGGCTCACAAGCTCAAATGCCGAAGCCCAGCGCAAACTGAAAGAGGGTGCGGTTTGGATTAACGATGCCGTTTGGACAAAGCCCATACGACCGCTCGAACAGTTTGATTCCGCGACAAGCAATCCAGACGTTCCCTGGAGAGAAGAAGTGGCCCTAAAGGTTCGATTAGGGAAGAAAGCAAAAACAATCATCCTTGGCAAAGTTTGAGTTCAAAGCAAGAGAATTGCGGCAAAGCCTGAGTTTACCCCTGTTTTGAAACGGCACGACTTGAGAGGCTGCGGAAAAACCCCTGTTTTTCACGTTCTCGCTTTCCGCAGAGCGATTTTTG
>JBMFHB010000069.1:0-18869 GCA_049977045.1 Occallatibacter sp. | reverse complement strand
CGTTCCGGGTCCATCTTATTTTCCGCTACCCGCCTGAAAACCCCTGCAATCCCTCGGTGACATCAGGATGTCTGAACCTGGTGGAGAATTCCCCTTCGGCATCAAGGAAGCCTTTGACCGTCTGGCCCTTTGGTCGTCTTATGCCGGTCCCAGCCACTGGCCCGATCCCGACATGCTTCCCGAGGGTTGGCTGGGACCAAGCCCGGGCTGGGGTTTCGCGCGGGCATCTCGTGAAACCCTCGACGAGCAGCGGACCGAATTCGCGCTCTGGTGTTTCGCGCGCGCGCCGCTGTTTTTCGGCGGCAACATGACACGTCTCAGCGCCCTCTCGCGCTCGCTCCTCACTAACCGGACGCTGCTCGCAATCGACCAGAATGCAAATGACCGCCCGATCCCCACTGGCCGACTAGGCCCCGCATTCAGCAATCTCCGCGTTTGGCGCGCAACCGTAACTCAACCAGGTTCCGACGGCGGCTCCGAATACATAGCGATCTTCAATCTCGCCGGCGCCCCGGCGACCGTGCATCTCACCTGGAAACAGTTGGGCCTCAAGGGCTCGAAGCACTCCGCGCACAACATTTGGGACAATTCGACAATCCAAGATGCGAAAGGATTCGGCGTCACCCTTTCGCCCCACGGCAGCGCGGTTCTCGCATTGCACTAACCAAAAGGTCACCGAGTTGGAGAACTTCGCCTGCCGGATGCGGCGTTCGGTGGCGCGTCGGTCGCGATCCAATAACTTCAGTTCGGTCAGCCGCAGCAGATAGTGCGGGAAGGCGGCCTTCTCAACCGCGCAGGAGCGGGCCACCTTGTCGTACTCGCGCAGCAGGGTAGGCAGCCGCAGAGCCTTGAGACGATGTTCGAGCAGAACCTGCCTGTCTGTGAAATCTGAACCTGGCGGGGTGGTCTACTTTTACTCCGCCACAAACCCGCGCGTGAGCGCCGGGCCGTGGCCTATTTTTACAGGGTGATCGCATGAAGAGAAGGCGAAAGTAGAAAGGGCATGAGGTTGCCTTGCGATTATCCCAGTCCGAGTAGATGGGCGCGGTAGTTGTCGCTTGCGGCGGCGATGATTCGTCTGGCTTCGATTCCGCCTTTTCGTTTCACGGGATCCATGCGGATCAGATTCAGGGTGAGTTGTTTCAGAGAGGCCAGATTGTGCGCGGCGTGGCGTGTGCGGCGTGGGCGCGCGTGGGATCGTCATTGAAGGCAATATCCATGCACCAATGCAAGCGATTCTCCACCGACCAATGGGCGCGCACCGTGGCCGCCATCCTGGCCGCGTCCGGTGCCAGGCTGCTGATGTACAGCCGCTGCTCGTGTGTCGTCTTGCCTCCGGCCGCGCGCTCGGGCAGTTCGCAGAAGAGACGGGGATCGCGATGAGCGGAGCGCCTGCGTGCGGACCTGCCCAGGCTCAGTTGCAGATCGATGTGCAGCATCCGGCCGGGGCGGTGCAATCGATCGATGAAGACGACTCATACGAGGTGGTATTCGCTCGCACATGGTTCGCCTGCGGGGAAGGCGTGTTGCTATGTGCGCTGCGGGCCGCGTGCCTTGTGGCGGCGCACCATCTCAAGAAAGAGTTGTTGCACGCGGGTGTCGGAGGTCATTTCGGGATGGAAGGTGGCAGCGAGCAGATGTCCCTGGCGCACAAGGGTCGGAGAGCCATCGCGCAGGGCGAGCACCCGGACGCCGGGGCCAACGCGCGAGATGCGTGGAGCGCGAATGAAGACCATCTCAAGCGGGCCGCCGGGAATCTCCGTGGGCAGCGTAAGAATGGCCGAGTCATTCTGGCGGCCATAGGCGTTGCGTTCAATGGTGGCGTCAAGGATGCCGAGGCTGCGCTGCCTGGGATGGAGCACTTCGCGGGCCACGAGAATGCAGCCGGCACAGGTGGCAAAACAGGGTGTTTCCGCGACGAATTTGCCGAGGATCTCAAAAAATCCCTTCTTCTCAAGAAACTTGAGCATGGTGGTGGATTCGCCACCCGGCAGCACGAGGCCGTCGATGCCTTCCAGCTCTTCAGGCTTGCGCACCAGCGTGGTGCGCGCTCCGGCGTTCAGGAAGGCGCGGGCGTGCGCTTCGTAATCGCCCTGCAGGGCGAGAATGCCTATGGCGATCGGATGAGTAGGTTCGGCGTTTTTCTCTGCCGGTGCGTCGATTGTGCGTGCCATTGCTTCCTTTGTATTCATGATACCGGGATCGGTGGCGGTGCAGTGCGCCGCCCATGTATTCTCAGCGCATGAGCGAGGCTGCTTCTTCACCCAACGGCAATCAACTGGAACATTCGGCGTCGGCGTATCTGCGTTCGGCGCGGCATCAGCCTGTGCATTGGCATGCGTGGGGCGAAGCTGCGTTTGCGCGCGCCCAGGCTGAAGACAAGCCTGTGCTGCTGGACATTGGCGCGGTGTGGTGCCACTGGTGCCATGTGATGGACCGCGAGTCGTACGAGGATCCGGAGATTGCGGCGCTGATCAACCGGCTTTTTATTGCGGTGAAGGTGGATCGCGACGAGCGGCCGGATGTGGATGCGCGCTACCAGGCGGCGGTTTCGGCGATCAGCGGGCAGGGCGGCTGGCCGCTGACGGCGTTTCTGACGCCGGACGGCCGGCCCTACTATGGCGGCACGTACATTCCCCGGGACGATCGCTACGGCCGGCCAGGGATGGGGCGCGTTTTGACGGCGATGGCCGAGGTGTGGCGAACGAGGCGCGACGAGGCTCTGGATACCGCGGCGAGCGTGATGGCCGCGATTGAGCACAATGAGAGTTTTTCAGGGCGCTCGGGCATTTCTCTCGATCTGGCTGAGAAGATTGCTGAATCGATTGTGGGACAGTTCGATCCGCGCAACGGTGGGTTTGGGTCGCAACCCAAGTTTCCCCATCCGGCGGCGCTCGATCTGCTGCTTCAGATTGCGATGAGCCGCGGTGACAAGCGCGCGCGTGAAGCCTTTGTCACGACGCTGGAAAAGATGGCGCGGGGTGGCGTCTACGACCAGCTTGCCGGCGGCTTTCATCGCTACAGTGTGGACGAACGGTGGGTGGTTCCACACTTCGAGAAGATGCTCTATGACAATACAGAGCTGCTGCGGAACTATGTGCACGGATTCCAGAGTTATGTGCGCGAGGATTTCGCGGAGACGGCGCGTGAGATCGTTGCATGGCTTGACGCGACGATGACGGACCGGGAGCGCGGAGGATTCTTTGCCTCGCAGGATGCGGACGTGGGCCTGGACGACGATGGCGACTACTTTAGGTGGACACTCGATGAGGCGCGCGCAGTTCTCGATCCCGAGGAGCTTGAGTTCGCAGCGAGGCACTGGGACATCGGCGAACTGGGCGAGATGCATCACAACCCGGCGAAGAACGTGCTGCATGTGAAGCAGTCGCTGGGCGAGATGGTGAAGACGACGGGCGCGGCATACGAGTTGCTGCGGACGCTGCGCGACGGGGCGCGCGCGAAGATGCTGGCCGCGCGGGCCCTGCGGCCGACGCCGTACATCGACCGCACGCTTTACACCGGCTGGAATGCAATGGCGGTGACAGCGTATCTCGAGACCGCGCGCATACTGCGCATGGATGCGGCAAAAGAGTTTGCGCTGCGCACGCTGGACCGGTTGCTGAAAGAGGCGTGGGACGGCGAGGCTGCGCTCAACCATGTGATCGCATATGCCGACGGACCGGAGCAGGCGGCTGGCGCCGAACGGCTCCCCGGAACGCTCGACGATTACGCGTTTACGGTGAATGCCGCGATTGACGCCTGGGTGGCAAGCGGGGAGATGCGCTATTACCACGCAGCCACGAAGCTGGCCGATGCCATGATTGCGCGTTTTTACGATGCGTCTGGCGGGGGATTCTTCGATTCGGCGTCCAGCGGAGTGAATGCGCTGGGGGCTTTGTCGGCGCGGCGCAAACCCATGCAGGACTCACCGACGCCGGCGGGAAACTCGACGGCGGCTGCGGCTCTTGCGCGGCTTGAGGCGCTGGGCGGACGCAAGGAATATCGCGAGGCTGCCGAAGAGACGCTCGCATGTTTCGCCGGGATTGTGGGGCGCTTTGGTCTCTATGCGGGCAGCTACGGGTTGGCGGCGGAGCGGCTTTTGCTCGATCCGGTGCAGGTGGTGATTGTGGGCGCCGGGCCAGGCGCGGCGCAGCTTGAGGCGTTGGCGGTGGCGCGCTTTGCCGTAAACAAAACCGTGTTGCGCATCGATCCGGCGCAGCTTGTGGCGGGCGATGTCCCTGCGGCGCTGGCGGAGACGTTGTTGCAGGCGCCGCCGCCGGGCGGAGCCGGAACCGCGCGCTTCGCGGACGAAGAGCCGTCCGCTGGGGAGCCGGTTGCCTGGGCGATGGTTTGCCGAGGGCGCACGTGTCTGCCGCCCATTGTGGACGGAGAGGAGTTGCTGCGGGCTCTGGAAGAGCGTGTGTAGAGGCGCTTCAGCGGTGGCACAGTCTCAACTGCCTGTGAATGGGTTGCTTTCGACGGGCTTGATCGTTGTGGGATCGTGCGCCTGAGCTAATGCCGGTTCAGGACTGTGCGGCGCGTTTGCCTCTTCTCGATCGCCATGCGGCTGATAGACGCGATATGGGTTGCCCGGGAGCAGGTGGTTCTCTTCGAGCGCGATTCGCACGCGGCGCTGGAATTCACGCACCGGCGCGTACTGCTGGTTGGCGCGCGTCTTGAAGACGACGGGAAAGATCATCTCCGAGCCCTTCACCGAATCCAAACCCAAGACCTGCGGATCCTGGAGAATTGCGTCGCGGAACGTTTCGCTTGCGCACACTTCCATGGCGATTTGCTGAAGGAGTTTGGTTACCGCGTCTGGGTTGGCGGAGAAGTCCACGCTCACATTCACGGTGGCGACGGAGAAACCGGCGTTCAGGTTGGCGACGGTTGTGATCTGGGAGTTGGGAATGACGTAGAGCGTGCCCTCGAAGCCGCGCACCGAAGTGCGGCGAAGCGTCAATGCCTCAACGACACCGGAAACACCGGCGATGCGCACCGTGTCGCCGACACTGAACTGGCCTTCGATCAGAATGAGGAAGCCGTTGAGCATGTCCTTGACGATGGTTTGAGCGGCGAGGCCGATGGCAATCCCCGCGATGCCCGCCGAGGCCAGAAGCGGAGCAAGGTTGAAGCCGATGGCGCTGAGCGACATGAAGGCCGCGATCACGGTGATGATCGCCAAACCAGTGGCGCGGATGACTCCGGCCATGGTCTTGACCTCAGCCAGGCGAGCGGGTCCGGCCCCTCTCGCCTGAGCCACGCGGTTCATGTGAACGGTGAGCAGACGCAAGAAACGGCTGAGAATCAAGGCGATGAAGGCAATGACAATCAGCTTGGGCAATTCGGTGTGGAGAAACTCCTGACTGTCGTCAATCCATTCGTTGAGCACCTTGCCCATGAAGTGACCTTGTTGAAAGAGAACCCAGCGCATCGTCAGGACGCAGGCAGCGCGTATTGGAAAAAGGGACATGCCAAAGCTCCTCTATCTAGACTAGACTGAGCGCGCAGATGCTCCGAGTGGCGCGCGCGTTGGTACAATCGAGTTGGCAGGATTCTGGAGAACGGTTCGGGGGTCGACCGGAATGGAAGTGGCTATTTCCAGAGCTCATCGAGCAGAGGTGGTTCGCGCCTCGGATGAGCCGACCGCACAAACGTTGGTGAATATCTACCGGCTGATGTTTCTCTCCCGCGCGGTAGACGATCGTGAGATTCTCCTCAAGCGCCAGCAGAAGATTTTCTTCCAGATTTCTGGCGCCGGACACGAAGCGCTGCAGGTGGGCGCGGGGTTGGCGCTGCGGCCAGGCTACGACTGGTTCTTCCCGTACTATCGGGATCGCGCGCTCTGCCTGGCGTTGGGCGTCACGCCTTATGACATGATGCTGCAGGCAGTGGGCGCGGCCGACGATCCGGCCAGCGGTGGACGGCAGATGCCAACCCACTGGAGCAGCCGCTCTCTGCACATTGTCAATGGCTCCTCTTCGACGGCAACGCAACTGTTGCACGCCGTGGGCTGCGCCGAGGCCGGCCGTTACTTCAGCAGGCATCCTGAAGCAGCCGTAAAGGCACCCGGCGACTACCGGGAGTTCCGCGACGTGGAGTTTCACGGCGACGAAGTGGCGCTCACCTGCCTGGGCGAAGGCTCCACTTCGCAGGGTGAGTTCTGGGAGGCGCTGAATACGGCATCGAACCAGAAGCTTCCGGTGATCTTCTGCGTGGAAGATAACGGGTATGCGATCAGCGTTCCGGTGGAGGTGAATACGCCGGGCGGCAACATCTCGCGGCTGGTGGCGAACTTCCCCAACTTTCATTTTGCCGAGATCGATGGCAACGATCCACTGGCCAGCCTGCGCGCGTTCGAGGAGGCGGCGGCGCACTGCCGCTCCGGACTTGGGCCGGCGCTGGTGCATGGGCATTGCGTGCGGCTCTACTCGCATTCGCTTTCGGACGACGACAAGCTCTATCGTCCGGCCTCTGAACGCGAGGCCGCGGCCCTGAACGATCCCATTGCGCGGATGCGCGCGCGGTTGATTGGGGATGGAGTCCTGACGGCCGCGGACGTGGACGAACTGGAGCGCGGCGTGGAGCAGGATGTTGCCGAGGCGGCGGAACGCGCATTGCGGGCGGAGTTGCCTGCCATCGAGAGCATTCCCAAACACGTCTACTCGGAGAGCCTCGATGCGCGGCGCCCGGTTTTTGCCACGGAGCAGGCGGGGTCGACGGCGGCAGAGGACGGCAAGAAGGCCGCGGCGCATACAATGGCGGACCTGATCAACCACTGCCTGCGCGATGAGATGCGGAGCGACGAGCGCATTGTGATCTTTGGCGAAGATGTGGCCGACGCCAGCCGCAAGGAAGTACTGAGCGAGGTGAAGGGTAAGGGCGGCGTCTTTAAGCTGACTGCCGGCTTGCAGACCGAGTTTGGCGCCGAGCGCGTCTTCAACTCGCCGCTGGCCGAGGCCAATATTGTGGGCCGCGCCGTAGGTTACGCGTTGCGCGGCATGAAGCCGGTGGTAGAAGTTCAATTTTTCGATTATATATGGCCTGCTATGCATCAGATTCGCAACGAGTTGTCCTTGTTGCGGTGGCGCTCGAACGGAACCTGGGGCGCGCCGGCGGTGATCCGCGTGCCGATTGGCGGCTATCTGACCGGCGGGTCGATTTATCATTCGCAATCGGGCGAGAGCCTCTTCACGCACATTCCGGGGCTGCGCGTGGTATTTCCATCGAACGCGCTCGACGCCAATGGGCTGCTGCGCACGGCGATCCGTTGCGACGATCCGGTGCTGTTTCTCGAACATAAGCGGCTCTACCGCGAGACGTATGGGCGAGCGGCTTATCCGGGGCCGGATTTCGCCATTCCGTTCGGCAAGGCGAAGATTGTGCGGCCGGGCGAACACATCACGCTCGTGACCTACGGCGCGCTGGTGCCGCGCTCTCTCCAGGCTGCGCAGCAGGCCGAACGGCAGCACGGAATCGACGTGGAAATTCTCGACCTGCGCACGCTCAATCCCTACGACTGGGAGGCGATTGCGACCTCAGTGCGCAAGACGAATCGCGTGATTGTGGCGCACGAGGACATGCTGAGTTGGGGTTACGGCGCGGAGATTGCGGCGCGTATCGCCGATGAGCTCTTCGACGATCTGGACGCTCCGGTGCGGCGCATTGGCGCCATGGACACGTTTGTCGCCTACCAGCCGAAGCTTGAAGACGCGATCCTGCCGCAGCCGGAGACGGTGCTCAAGGCAATTGTGGATCTGAAGCGGTACTGATCGTCGTTTGAGGCTGTCATTGCGCGGTCAATAGCGCATCCACAGCCTCGGCGAGCGAGGCGCAGCGCATGTCTGCCAGCTTTGCGGCCTCTTCGGCGCCGGGGGCGCGGCGTTGGGTGTTGCCCTCGACGAAGATGGTCTTCATGCCGAGGCGGCGGCCGAACTCGATGTCGGAGAGCGAGTCGCCGATCATGACGCTGGTTGACCCGGCGATCTCGGGAAAGCGTGCGGCGGCCTGGTGAAAGAGGCCAGGAAGCGGTTTGCGGCAGTCGCACTGGTTCTTGTCGTGCGGGCAGATAAAAAAAGCGTCAATGCGCGCGCCGGAGCGGGCGAGAAGCTGCGCGAACTTGGCGTGAATCGAGTCTACGCCGGCGGCGGTCGAAAGGCCGCGGGCGATGCCCCGCTGGTTGGAGACGACGACGACGCGCAGGCCGGCCTCGTTGAGCCGGCGCAGGGCTTCCGGAACGCCGGGCAGAACGTGGAACTCTTCCCATCGTGTGACGTATTGGCCCTCGGGCATCTTTTCGTTGAGGATGCCGTCGCGGTCGAGGAAGACCGTGCGGAGGGAGCTATGGCGCGCAGGCGGGAGCACTCTGCCATCATAGCAACAGGCTTGCGCTTGGGCGAGGCGGATACAATACGGGGATGGACTTTCGCACTGAATGTGCGCGCAAGACAGGGTCTTCGCGGCGCCATGCCGCGTGCAGGACGGGCCGAGCTGCATGAAAATTTTTCTACGCCTGGTGCGCTATGGGCTGCCTTACATTCTGGAGTGGCTTCCGGGCGTGGTGCTGTCGGCGCTGGTGGGAATGCTGGATGCCTTTCGCGTCCTGCTATTGCAGCCGATCTTCGACCGGGTCCTGGCGCCCAATGCGCCCGAGGGGCCGATACTTCTTGGCCTTCCGAATTCGCGGTGGCACCTCGATCTGCGCAGTCTGGTTCCGCACTTTCTCCACCTGCACAACGCCTGGACCGTGGTGGCTTTTGCCCTGGTTGTGGCTACGGTTCTGAAAGGACTCTGCGACTACGCCGGGAACTACCTGGTGAATTACGCGAGCTTCGGAACGATTACGGACCTGCGCAACCATCTTTATGAAACCACGATGCGCCGCTCGCTGAGTTTCTTTCACCAGCACCCGACGGGGACCATCCTTTCCACGCTGATCAACGACGTGGACCGGGTGCAGATCTCGTTGAGTTCGGTGCTGGGCGAATTTCTGCAGCAGTTCTTTACCTTTGCGGTGTCGCTGACGCTTGTCATCCGGCTCGGGGGGTATCTGAGCTGGGTGCTGATCCTGTTTATTCCGGTGATTGTTGCCTCAGTGCGCAAGATCGGGCGCGAGGTGCGCAAGCGCACGCGCACCGGCCAGGACAAGCTGGCCGAGGTGCAGAACATTCTGCACGAAACCGTGACGGGCAACCGCATTGTGAAGGCATTCAATACGGAGCTGTGGGAGATTCTGCGCTTCAAGAACGCGGCCAGGCGGCTCTTCCGGGCGAATCTGCGCAGTGTGCGGGTGCAGTCGATCAGTTCACCGCTGATGGACACGGCGGGCGCGGTTGCCATGGCGGCAATGCTCTGGGTAGGCCGAAATGCCATCCTGCACGGCCACATGACGATGGGCGTCTTTGGCGCCTTTCTTTTCTTGCTCTTCAAGCTCTACGATCCGCTGCGGCGGTTTGCGTACTTCTACAACAGCTTTCAGGCGGCTTTGGGCGCTTCGGCATCGATCTTCAAATTTTTTGATGCCGAAGACGACGTCAAGGAACGGCCGCATGCGGCAGCGTTTGGTCACTTTCATAAGTCCATCAAGTTTGAAAACGTGGGATTCTCCTATTCGACCGAGGAGGGCGAGCACCAGATTCTGCACAACGTGGATCTCGAGGTGAGTGCCGGGGAAGTGCTTGCGGTGGTCGGGCCGAGCGGGGCGGGCAAGTCAACACTGGTGAACCTGATCCCGCGCTTCTTCGATGTGACGTCGGGACGGATTCTGATCGATGGGCGCGATTTGCGCGAGGTGACGCTGGCTTCGTTGCGGCGGCAGGTGGCGCAGGTGACGCAGGAGACGATTCTTTTTAACGACACGGTGCACCACAACATCGCCTACGGCCAGCCGGACGCGAAACGGACGCTGGTGGAACAGGCCGCGCGCAACGCGCTGGCGCACGACTTTATCATGAAGATGCCTCAGGGCTACGACACGGTGATCGGCGAGAAAGGCTTTCGTCTTTCGGGTGGAGAGCGGCAGCGGATTGCGATTGCGCGGGCGATTCTGAAGGATGCGCCGCTGCTGATTCTCGACGAGGCGACGTCGGCTCTGGACGCCGAGAGCGAATCGCTGGTGCAGGCGGCGCTGGCCAATCTGATGCAGAATCGCACGGTGCTGGTGATTGCGCACCGGCTTTCGACGATCCGGCGCGCCAGTCGTATTGCGGTGCTGGAGTCAGGGCGGATTACCGCGATCGGACCACACGAGGAACTGCTGACGACGTCGCCAACGTATCAAAAACTTTACCAGTTGCAGTTTATCGACATGCCCGAAAGCGGAAACGGCCGGGCGCAGGAGTAAGTATGGCTATTTCTTCGATGACGGGATTTGCGCGCGTGCAGGTCCGCGTGCCGGTGAACGGTGAGGAGCAGCTCAGTTACACACTCACAGTAAAGAGCGTCAACCATCGGTTTCTCGATCTCCAGTTCAGGCTGCCGCCCGGAATGGATGCCGTGGAGATGGAACTGCGGCGCGTGCTGAAGGAGAACCTGATCCGCGGTCACGTGGATCTGGTGCTTGCAGTGGATCGCAACGCGCAGGCGCGGGCGGGGTACAATCGCGAGCTGATTGCGGGATATATCGCCGCATTTGACGCGGCGCAGCGCGAGCACGGGATCGCAGGCGAACCCGACCTGAATGCGGCGCTGCGGTTGCAAGGAGCTCTCCAGGGAGAAGATCGCCGTGAAGAAGAGACGGCTGCGCTGGTGGCCAGCGTTGTTGAGCAGGCGGGTCCGCTGCTGGCGCAGTTGAAGGCGATGCGCGCCCGTGAAGGCGAATCGCTGGCGGCGATTCTGCACGGAACGCTGGACCGGCTGGCGGCGGCGACGGCCAGTGTGGCGGAGCTTCGAGGAGAGATTGAAGATCGATACCGTGAGCGGCTGTCGCAGCGGCTGGCGGCGGTTGTGGGGCCGGAGTTCAACCAGCAGCGTGTGCTTGAGGAAGTAGCGGTGCTGGTGGAGCGCAGCGATATCAGCGAGGAACTGGCGCGCATGGGGGCGCACATTGAGCACTTCCGCGAACTGCTCGGCGCCGGGGGCGAAGCCGGCAAGAAGCTCGACTTCCTGTTGCAGGAGATGAACCGTGAGGCCAATACGCTGCTTTCGAAAACGGGCGGCGTAAGCGGGAAGGGAATGCGGATAACCGAACTGGGACTGTCGATGAAGGCAGAGATCGAAAAAGCGCGCGAACAGGTGCAGAATGTGGAGTAGGACGGGGACTAGGGACTAGGGACTAGGGACTAGGGAAGGACCACTTGGTGGCCGGCAGATCAGACCTTTTCAATGACCACTGACCACTGACCACGAACAACTTGGAAACGAGGCATCGACAGAACTTTGGCAGGCATACTATTCATCATTTCGGCGCCGTCGGGATCGGGCAAGAGCACGCTGGTGGCTGAGCTGCGCAAGCAGGTGAGCGGCATCGATTTTGCCATCTCGTGGACGACGCGCGCGCCGCGCGGGTCGGAAGAAGATGGGCGCGAGTACCACTTCACGACGCGCGAGGAGTTCCTGCGCATGGTGGATGCGGGAATGTTTCTGGAGCATGCGGAGGTTTTCGGCAAGATGTACGGGACATCGCGCCAGTCGCTCGACGAGGCGCTGGCCGCGGGCCACGACCTGATGCTCGACATCGACGTGCAGGGCGCGGCGCAGGTGCGGGCCAAGATGCCGGAGGCGGTGAGCATTTTCGTTGTGCCGCCGAATCCAAAGGTTCTGCGCACACGGCTGCGCAACCGAAGCCGCGCGGAAGGCGTGATGAATGAAGGTGAGCTGTATCGCCGGCTGAGCGAGGCCAGCCACGAGATTGAGAAATTTCGCGAGTACAGCTATATTCTCATCAACGACGTTCTCGACCGGACGGTCGCTCAACTGGAAGCCATTGTGCTGGCAGAGCGCTACTATCGCAATGGCGAGGCTATCGCCTACCGTTCGCGCCGGACGTTGGAGGTCGCCGCAGCCTGTTTGCTCTCGAACTCCCAGGAGCGGCTCAAACCTGTGCTGGAGGCATTTGGCATCGACGGAAGCCCCGACCAGCAACAGCTTTTATTTGGAGCAGACTCCGATGACGATTGAGACGAATTTCGATTCGAACTACCGCAAGGTGCTGGTGGCGGCCCGCCGCGCACGGCAACTGCAGAACGGCTCGCATGCGCTTGTTCCGGCTCGATCAAACAAGGTGTGCCGGATTGCGCAGGATGAGATTGACGCAGGGAAGATCGCCTACGTGAAGAAGGCGGATGCCGAAGTGGTCAAACCGCCGGTGGAAGGCCCGGCGATTCCGATCCTGCTGAGCTGAAAACAGGGTGCAGAGTTCAGGTGTATGTGGGCTGCATGTCCTCGAATGTCCGCAGCTGCGACACTTGCTGTCGAGCGGGTGCGTCAGCAGATTGGACAATGCGTTGCCGGACCGGAGCCTGACACCTGAAACCTCCTCTACAATGAAGCTATGAGAGTCACCGTCGGCGTGTCGGGGGGAATAGCCGCGTACAAGGCGGCAGAACTGGTGCGCGCTCTGCAGCGGCAATCGGTGGAAGTTCATGTGGTGATGACGGATGCAGCGCAGAGGTTTGTGCAGCCGCTGACCTTCGCCGCGCTCACGGGACACAAGGTGATTACCAGCCTTTGGAGCGAATCGGACGCGGGCGAGGGCGCAGCCGAGCAAAACGGCATTGACCATATCGCCGAGGCGCAGTGGTGCGACGCGCTCGTTGTGGCTCCAGCCACGGCCAACACCCTGGCCAGATTTGCGCACGGCATTGCAGACGATTTCCTGGCCACAATGTATCTGGCCACCACATCGCCGGTCCTTGTGGCTCCGGCGATGAATGTAAACATGTGGAATCACGCGGCGACGCAGGCGAACCTGGAGATCTTGCGCCAGCGAGGGGTGAGAATCATCGAGCCAGGGACGGGCGATCTGGCCTGCGGCATGGTGGGCGCGGGGCGCATGGCGGAGCCGGAGACGATCGCCGATGCGGTGATGAGAACGCTCGGGCGGCGCAACGATCTGCGCGGCGAAGTCGTGCTGGTCACCGCAGGAGGCACACGCGAGGCGCTCGATCCGGTGCGATTCATCGGGAACCGGTCGAGCGGCAAGATGGGTTATGCACTGGCCGAGGCCGCGCGCGGCCGGGGAGCGAAGGTGATTCTTGTCAGTGGGCCCTCGGCGCTGCGCGTGCCACCGCATTGCGAGTTGATGAGGGTGACAACGGCTGATGAGATGCGTGGCGCGGTTTTGGAGCGCATGAATGAGGCTACGCTCGTGATCAAGGCCGCGGCGGTGGCCGATTACCGGCCGGTGGCGGTCTCCGCACAGAAGCTCAAGCGCACCGGGCCGTTAACGCTGGAGTTGGCGCCAACAGAGGACATTCTGGCCGAGGTGGTACGGCGGCGGCGGCCCGGACAGCTCATTGTGGGCTTTGCCGCGGAGACGGAAAATCGCATGGAAAACGGTCGCGCCAAGCTGCTCTCGAAGGGAGCGGACGCGATTGTGGTGAACGATGTGGCCCAGGAGGGCGTGGGAATTGACGCTGATACCAACGCGGCGACATTCCTGACCCGCTCCACGGCCCTGGAGATGCCCGAGATGCCGAAGCGGCAGTTGGCGGATCGCATTCTGGACGAGATTCTGATCCTGCGCCGGCCACGGCCTCTGGTGGTTGAGTTCGATGCGGAGCAGGAGACACACTTCGCGCAGGAGCGCGTGCGGAGCGAGAGCCTTCCGGCGGGCGGCGCACGCCGGCAGATTATCGTGGAGTAGCGTATGCCGCTTTTGATCGATTCTGCCGCTCGTGAGGCGCTGGCAGAGCGCCTGCGCTTTTATCGCGACCTGGGGCTGACGGATTTCTATCACAGGGATGTGGAGCCGGTCGTGGTCGGCGACGTGGCCTTGGAGGCTGCGGTCGCGCCCGCAGTGGCGGCGCAGCCGGTGTCCGCGCAGGCGGCGGCGTGGACTGCGGCTGAGATGCCGGCGCGGGAGCCAAATCATTTCGGAGAGGAAGCCACCATTAAAACCCGCAAAATTTTCCACGCGCCGGAGATAGGCGCTGTCGTTCCGGCAGGTGAGCGCGCTGCGGCCTTGCAGGTGATTCGCGACGAGATCGGCGATTGCACGCGCTGCGCGTTGCACAAGGGGCGCAACAAGCTGGTGTTTGGCGACGGCGCGCCCACGGCGCGGCTGATGTTTGTGGGCGAAGGGCCGGGCGCCGACGAGGACGCGCAGGGGTTGCCGTTTGTGGGCCGCGCCGGGCAACTGCTGAACAATATGATCGCCGCGATGGGCCTCAAGCGCGAGGAGTGCTACATCGCCAATGTGGTCAAGTGCCGTCCGCCGGGCAACCGCGCGCCGGAACCCGATGAGGCCAATACCTGCTCGCCGTTTCTGTTTCGGCAGATCGATGTGGTGCGGCCGCAGGTGCTGGTGGCGCTGGGCGCGACCGCGGTGACGTATCTCCTGGGCGCGCGGCAGCCGCTGGCTGGATTGCGCGGCCGCGTGCACGCCTTTCGCGGCACGAGCCTCATCGTGACGTATCACCCGGCGTTTCTGCTGCGTGACCCGCGGCAGAAGAAGGAAGCGTGGGCGGATCTGCAGATTGCGATGAAGGAACTGGGGCTGAAGGTGCCTAAGCGGGGGTGAGGGAACGGTCACGCTGCGCGCAATTGCTTCACTTTGATCCTTGATAAGTATTCGAATGCTTGCGCGTAGTTGTCTGTGCGCAAAGCTGCATGTTCATTCCCGCCACAACGCTACGCCGCCGTAGATGCCCTGGTCGTTGGAGACGATGGAGACGTTTTTCGGCAGCTTGAAGTTGATTTTACTTGTGTGGCCACCGCCGAGGTAGAGGTGGTCCCAGTTGAAGGTAGCGGCGGTTTGCGCGATGGCTTCCTGGAGATATTTGTTCCAGAGCCGCTTGCCGTAGCGGGCGAGCGCCTTCTTGCCCAGGTAATCCTCGTAGGTTTTTCGGCGCCAGGGATGGTGGCCGAATTCGAGTCCGGGACACAACTTGCCGTCAGTAAAGAGCGCCGAGCCAATGCCGGTGCCGAGGGTGAGGATTAGTTCCACGCCGTGCCCCTCGATAGCTCCATAACCCTGCACCGATGCGTCGTTGGCTACGCGGACCGGCTTCTTCCATCGCCTTTCAAGTTCGCGCTGGAGAGGGAAGTTGGCCCACTTTGGATGCAGGTTCATGGCGATGAATGTGATGCCGCGCTTGGTAACGCCGGGAAATCCGACCGAAACGCGATCGAAGCCGGGCAGGCGGGCGCGCATCTCATCGAGGACGCGCAAGACCGCCAGAGGCGTGGCGACAGCAGGCGTGAGGATGCGCTCGCGAGGGCTGATGGGCTTGCCGCGCGTGCTCAGCAGCATGGCTTTGATGCCAGAGCCGCCGATGTCGATGGAGAGCGTGATCGGAGATGATGCGGAGCGTTTGGAGGCCTTCGGTGTAGAGGCGGTAGAGGTAACAGCCTTTGATCTCATTAGAGTGCATTTTACTGAATGAGGGGGTGTGAGGTGTAGCGGATGGATGAGCGGGATAAAGATGCCGCAGAACGGCTGAGTGAGCCGGGCCGCTCATTCTGAAGTGGATTTCGGCCGGTTCTGCTGGCCGGCAGCTCCATCCCCTACACTGAATCTTGTCTCCCATGGCCTCTTATTGCGAAGTCGCGCTGCCGGTGCCGCTGGACCACACCTTTACTTACGGCGTGCGGCCTGGACAGTCGCCGCAGCGCGGGGCGCGGGTGATTGTGCCCTTTCGCAACGAGAAGCTGATCGGCGTGGTGACGTCGACGGAGGCCAAGGCTGCGCCGGATTTCACGGTGCGGTTTCTGGAAGCCGTTCTCGACGAGGAGCCGCTCCTGAGCGAGCACCTGCTGGAACTGGGCGAATGGGCCGCGCAGTACTATCTGGCGCCGCCGGGCGAGGTGCTGCGAGCCATGCTGCCGCTGACGGCCGAGGTGCGGCGGACGGTGTACTACCGGATTACGGATCTGGGACGGGATGTGCTGGCTTCGGCGATGGAAGGAGATGCGAGCGGTGAGAGTACCCATCCTTTTCGCAAAGAACGTGAAAAGGATGGGGCACGGGCACTGGACTTCAGCGGTCTGACGCAGGGGCATGTGGCGGGCCGGGGGAAGAGCAGGCTCTCGCGCGAGGGGCAAGACATGGAGCGGCGGGTGCTGGAGCGGCTGGCTGCCGGCGAGCCGGTGAAGGTATCCACGCTGCGGACGGCTACGGCTGCCTCGTTGCCGGCGCTGGCCACGATGGTACGCAAGAAGTGGATTGCGCGCGAGACCGCAGCGGCCGAACGCGATGCGCGGCGGATGGAGCGGTTTGCTGTACTGATTCCCGATGCACGCCTGCCCAGACTGACCGAAAAACAGCAGACGATTCTGGCCGAGCTTGCGGCGCGCGGCGGGGAGGCGCGGCTGGCGGAGTTGCGGCAGCGTGAGCTGCCTTCCTCGACGCTGCAAACGCTGGTCCGGCGCGGGTTGGTGCGAATTGACGAGCGGCCTGAAGAGTTCCGCCTGGGGGGATTGACGCCGGCTGCGGCGCCGTTTGATCTGAATGCGGCGCAGACGGATGCGCTGGAGACGATCAGCTCTGCATTGGGAACGTTTCGGCCTTTTCTGCTCTATGGGGTGACGGGATCGGGGAAGACGGCTGTGTATCTGGCGGCGATGCAGAAGGCGCTGGACCGGGGCATGTCGGCCATTCTGCTGGTTCCGGAGATTGGGCTGACGCCGCAGACGGCGGGGCTGCTGGATGTAGCGTTTGGGCGGAAGGTGGCGCTGCTGCACTCGGCGCTGACGCCCGAGGAGCGCAGTGAACAATGGCGGCGGATTCGCCGCGGCGAGGCGCCGATTGTGGTGGGAACGCGATCGGCGATTTTCTGCGCGGCGCCGAATCTGGGTCTGATCCTGGTGGACGAGGAGCACGACCAGAGCTACAAGCAGGAGGAGACGCCGCGCTACAACGCGCGCGACGTGGCCGTGATGCGCGCCAAGCTTGCCGGGGCGGTGGTAGTGATGGGATCGGCTACGCCTTCGCTCGAGAGCTGGCAGAACGCGGAGCGCGGCAAGTATACGCGGATTGAACTGAGCGAACGCGTGATGAACCGGCCGCTGCCGGAGGTGAAACTCGTCGACATGCGGCGCGAGTTCCAGGAGACGGGCAAGGATCAGTTGTTTTCGCGGTCGTTGATCGAGCAAACGAAGGCAGCGCTCGATCGTGGCGAGCAGGCGCTGATACTGCTGAACCGGCGGGGCTACTCGTTTGCCGTGATGTGCCGGGCCTGCGGGGAAAAGCTGGAGTGCGAGAACTGCGCTATTGCGCTGACGCATCACAAGGCGTCGACGGAGGACTTGGGAGAAGCGCGGGTGGGGCAGCGGCTGGAGTGCCACTATTGCGGCTACAAGCGGACGGTGCCGGCGAAGTGCCCCAAGTGCGCGAGCGAGCACCTTTACTATCTCGGCGCGGGATCGCAGCAGGGCGAGGAGCGATTGCAGGAGATCTTTCCCGGCGCGCGCATCGGGCGCATGGATCGCGACACAGTGCGGGGCCGGGGAGATCTCGAACGGCTGCTGGCAAGATTGCACTCGGGCGAGATCAATCTGCTGGTGGGCACGCAGATGATTGCCAAGGGGCACGACATTCACAATGTGACGCTGGTGGGCGTGGTGGGCTGCGATCATGCGCTGTCGATGCCGGATTTTCGCGCGGCCGAGCGGGTGTTTCAGTTGATGACGCAGGTCTCGGGGCGCGCCGGACGCGGCGAGATTCCCGGGCGCGTCGTTGTGCAGACGTACTATCCGGACCACTACGCGATTCTGGCGGCGACGGCGCATGACTACAAGGCCTTTGCCGAGCGCGAGCTGAAGTATCGGCGCTGGATGCACTATCCGCCGTTTGGCGTGCTGGCCAATGTGCTGGTGCAGTCGGAAAAGCTGGAAGAGGCGGCAGGGTGGGCGGCGACCCTCGGCAAGGCTCTCGCCCAAAACCAGGACGCCGTAAGGCTGCTGGGTCCATGCACGGCGCCTATTGCGCGCATCAAGGGCGTCTACCGCTTCCACATGATCTTGAAGAGCGCGTCGCGCAAGGCGCTGAATGCTGCGCTGCGCGGGATGCTGGCGCGGGCCGATGAAGCAGGGATTCCGCGCAGAGGCCTGATTGTGGACGTGGATGCGCTGCGATTGATGTAAAAAGGCGGGGAACAAGTGGGCGAGTCGGCGGGCCGGCGGTTTCCTGTCCGCGACAAGGAAGCTGGGGTCCGGGGTGATTCGTGATGTTTGTCAGAAAAGTTCCGCGCCGCGGGTTTCTGTCGGCGCGGTTGTGGCGCTTGCGCACTGGCTCGCCGGCTTGCTGCCCTTACTTTCCTGATGCGCCGGGCTCGATGGTGTGGAGCTCCTTGCCGGGCTTGAAGCGGACGGCCTTGCCGGGCGCGATGTCGACTTCGGTCCCGGTGCGCGGATTGCGGCCAATGCCGGTTTTACGCGCGCGGACACTGAAGACGCCGAATCCGCGCAGTTCGATGCGCTCGCCTGCGGCCAAAGCCTGTTTCAGCCCATCGAAGACCGTGTCCACCGCCGCTTCTGCCTTGGTGCGCGGCAGACCTGTGCGCTCAATTACGTTGTGAACGATGTCCTGCTTGATCAATGGAGCCTCCTTGCTTGCCGTGAACTGGTTTTGCCTGGTCGTACAGCCTATATGGCCTATGGTACAGATTTTGCGGTGATTAGGGAACAACAGAATCAGACATCCTGATGTCACCGAAGGATTGCAGGGGTTTTCAGGGGGTAGCGGAAAATAAGATGGACCCGGAACGGGG
>JBMFHB010000068.1:0-18972 GCA_049977045.1 Occallatibacter sp. | reverse complement strand
TTCGCCCAAGTACGCCCTCCGCCGACAAGAGAATCGACGGCAGGAATCAAGCCAATCACTATTTACGGATAGGTTCTAAGTTTTTCAAGGGCTAAATGAAGCGTTGGGTCAATTAGTCCCAGTCTGCGGCACATCTTGATTCGGGAGCTGAAGGTACCCAGTGGCCCAGGATCTCTTTCAAGAAGTTCATCGCCGTCTTTTGGGCCGCTGGTTTTCGGCAATAGGAAGCCTCGAAGAACCTCCAGCAGCATGGCGTCAACCTTCGACGCGCCAATTATGACGAGCGGCCTTGCAGTGCGCTCGGTTAGAAGATCCTCGGCAAATTCGTCGAACCGTTCCTTATTCATAGACGTTGAGCCTACTTGTTGCTCTTTTTCGATAAAGCATAGCACCGCGCGCTGACGTTTCCCCTTGTTCGGCGATTGGCGGATTCTATAAAAGGGAATGTCAGAAAAATCCCTTCCCGGGCGGTCGAGGAAAGTGTTTATTACTTGACATTCCCTTTTATAAAACCTGCCCTACGCTCATGCACGGAGACCAACCTCCGCCTCGCTTCGCGCCGGTTCGTTGAGCATCGCCTCAATGGCGCAGCGCAACTGGTCGGTGAGCTCGGCGTTCTGGCGAACCGTCATTCCTCTGGTCTCGATGGGTTCGCCCACATGCACCGTCAGCTCGCCCGGATACAGATGGCGCGTGTGCATCGGCAGCAGGTCGTAAACGCCCGTGAGCGCGATGGGCACCAAAGGAACCTGGGCGCGAATCGCCAGGTAGGCCGCGCCTGGAAGCATGGGCATTAACTCGCCCGTCAACGTGCGACCGCCTTCAGGAAACACCACCAGCGGCATCCCGTGCTTGAGCGCCTTCACCGCGCCGCCCAGACTTGTAAGCGAGGCGTGCGGGTTCTCGGTGTCGATCGGCATCTGTCCGGAACGCTCCAGATACCAGCCGATGAACGGCCACTTCCAGAGTTCCTTCTTGGCCAGGATGCGGAACTGAAAAGGCAGCGCGGCAAAGATCACCGGAATGTCCATGTAGGAGGTGTGGTTCGCGGCATAGACAGCGACCGGATGCTTGCGCAGATTTTCGGCTCCCACCACCTTCAACCGCGAGAGCGTGATCCGCACCGCATTGCGCGCCCAGAAGCGAGCAATTTTGTGCTGCGCGCGGCCGCTCTTCTCTACCAGAGACACCAGAAGCGCGATGCTGCCGCAGATCATTGTCTCCAGAAAAAAGATGGGCGCCTGCAGCGCATTCGACCGCCAGCGAGCAAGCCGCGGCATGGGGTTGGGCCGCCGGCTCACGATCTACCTCGCATTCCCGCCAGAAGCATCGCGCGTGCCTCGCCAACCAGGTAGACCGATCCCGAAACCACCACGACGCCTCCCGCTGCGCCTTCCTGGGCTGCGCGCAGCGCGTCGCTTACCGAATCCGCCGCGACGGCCCGTGTCCCTGTTGTCTTTGCCGCAGCAAGCAGATCCTCCATCGGTGTGGCGCGCGCGCTGTGGATCGGGGCCAGGACGACCCGCTCAAACAGAGGAAACAAGATCTGCGCCAACTCCTCTGCCGGCTTGTCGCGCAGGCAGCTAAAGATGAGCACCCGCGGTGCGCGCCGTTCGAGAAGGCCGCGCAGTCCCGCGCGGAGCGCCCATGCGCCCGCCGGGTTGTGGGCCACGTCGAGCACCCACTCGATGCCGCCAGACGTGATCCCTTCCATCCGGCCTGGCCAGCGTGTTCCGCGAATTCCCCTCTCGATGGCTCCCGGCGTCACCGCGAATCCGTGATGCGACGCCAACTCGGCCGCAGCGGCAATGGCCAGGGCCACATTGCGATGCTGATGCGCGCCCGCCAGCGGCGAATTGACCGTCACGGATGCTCCCAGCACGTCAACCTTATACGGCCCCTCTGTCTCAGCCGGCGGCATGTAGGGAACCGCGCTCACCCCACGGACTCCCAACTCGACTGCCACCTCGCCCAACACGCGGTTAGCCTCAGGATGCTGCGGCAGTGTAATCATCGTTCCGCCGCGGCGCAGGATACCGGCCTTCTCGCGCGCAATCGCCGCGATCGTTGGACCCAGCCACTCCATGTGGTCGAGCGAGATGTCGGTGACAACCGAGAGCAGCGGCTCGACAACATTTGTCGCATCGAGCCGTCCACCCATCCCCACTTCCAGCACAGCAATCTCAATCTTGTTCTCGGCGAAGTAAAGAAACGCGAGCGCGGTGAGCGCTTCAAAATAGCTCGGCCGCTGCGGGAGCTTCTGCTCTTTCACAATTTGGCTGGCCGTATCGGAAACAAGGAAAAATAACCGGGCAAAGTCGCTGTCGCCAATCTCGCGGCCATTCACCCGGATGCGCTCATTGGGCTTTTCAAGATGCGGCGAGGTATAGAGCCCGGTACGCAACCCAGCTTCACTCAGGATGGATGCCAGCGTCGATGCGGTCGAGCCTTTTCCGTTTGTTCCCGCAATCAGCACGGCGGGAAAGCGATCCTGCGGACGCCCCAGCGCGGCAAGCAGCGTCCGTACCTCGTCGAGCGAGAACTTTCGCCGTGGGTGCCCGGCGCGTGCATAGAGCTCGGGCGCCATGGCGCTTAACTGATCGATAGCTGCTGTATAGGACATAAAAAGGTCTGGCGGCCGTCCTCTGCATCTCGGACGACAAGCCTCAGTATAAGTGCGCCTTCATACCCTCATCTTATCGGGCTGGGCGGCTTCCCTATTCCTTCTCTTGCTGTGGAGGAACCGTCAACCGTAACCTGCTCATCGCAGGAATCTTGGCCGAAGCTCCCACACAACCTGCCAGCATTCCACAGCCCTTTACCGGCTGCCTGTGGGAGTCATGGAAAAACACGGTCGCATCTCACCCCTTGCGCACCGGTTTTCCAATTGTCCTCTTCTCCACAGCCGAGATTTAGAAAATCGGCACCCTGCTCAAAGCCGCTCCTAGATGCTATTTCACCCTGATTCCCACTTTTCCTAGTCGTACTACGGGGGCTACTAGCTTTTTTAATCTTTCTAAATACTTATCCACCCCCCCGTACCGCGCATCCTGCAACTCACCACCATGGCAGATCGCCGGATCATACAGCGGTGTTCCCGGAGCGCCACCCTGCAGAGCCTTCCCTCTGTCGCCCATACCGGGCAATTCCCCCGGAATCCAGAAAACCGCCCCTGTTTTCCACGCGCGTTTTACCATGCGATATCGCTACAATCGGGGTGACGAATCAAAGCTGCTTCCAGAGGCTCGCAAGCTGTTGTACAGTGAGGGCATAGGATGTGGCTTCGAGGGCAGAGGGGATCAAATGCCAGGTGTGGAAACTGAAGTTGAGAAGCCGGCCGCTCAGGGGGCAGCGATGGAGATTACCGTAAGCCGCCAGGATCTGGTGAAGGAACTCACAGCAACACAGAGCGTGGTCGAACGGAAAACCACGATCCCGATTCTGTCCAATTTTCTCATCGAGGCCGAGGATGATCGCCTGAACATTACGGCGACAGATCTCGACCAAGCCATTCGCACCAGCACCGCCGCGAAGGTGAAGAAGCCGGGCGCCTGCACCATTCCCGCACGCAAGCTTTACGACTACATCAAGCTCTTGCCTGATGGAGACATGTCGATCACCTTGCTTGAGAACCACTGGGTGCAGATCCGCAGCGGACGCTCCAAGACCAAGATGGTCGGCATGGCGCGGGACAACTATCCGCAGATTCCAGAGTTCCCGGTGATCGCCGCAACCAGCATCTCTTCGGTTGCTTTGCGCACGCTCATTTCGCGCACCATTTTTGCCATCTCCAACGAGGAGTCGCGCTACACCCTCAACGGCGCCTTGATGATTCTCAAGGCGGAGTCGCTCGCGATGGTTGCGACCGACGGCCACCGGCTCTCGTTTGTCGAGAAGCCCAATGAGAACCACGAAGGCATCAGCGGAGAGAAGCGCGTCCTGGTTCCGCGCAAGGCGCTGCAGGAGTTGCAAATGCTCCTGGCAAACACCGAGGCGGAAAAGATCGAGTTCGCCGACGACGAGCATACACTGTTCTTCCGTGTCGGTCATCGCACGCTCTCGAGCCGCAAGCTCACGGGTCAGTTCCCGAACTTTGAAGCGGTCATGCCGCGCGACAACACGAAGTTCGCCGTTGTCCGTTCGAGCGAGCTTGCCGCAGCCATCCAGCGCGTTGCGCAGTTCGCCGATGAGCGCTCCGGAGCGATCCGTCTGCGTCTTGAAGACAACGAGCTGAAGATCAGCGCAAACTCCAGCGAGGCTGGCGAGAGCGAAGACACCATCGAAACACCCTACTCTGGCGAAGCCATCAATGTAGGCTTCAACTCCACCTACATTCTCGACTTCCTCAAGGCTCTGGACAATCAGGGCGAGGTGCGGTTGGAGTTCAAGGATACCCAAGCGGCCGGCCAGATGCGTCCAGAGGACCCGGATGCTGAGTACCGCTACCGCTACGTCTTGATGCCGATGCGCATCTGACCGGAGCCTTCACAGCGTCCTTTGAGAAGCAAAGCTCCATGAGTCTATAAGCAACATGGATTCATAGCCTTGTGTCTTCAAGACGCCGGCAGTCCGCAGCAAGCGCCCACCTACATCACTGTGTCTCGACAGAGATGGCGCACAGAGGAGTTGCTTCCCGCGCCACGATCAACATCAGGAAACAGTGGCGCACTCGCCGGTGGCAGGTATAAAATATATTGCAAATGCATGAAATTAAATGGGTAACATCCACTTCCAGGCTCAGACTACGGCCCAAATCTCCCGATGCGCAGGCATCAACCCCTGGCTAGAACCAACCTGTACAACATTCAGGTCAAGAAAGAGGACTTTTCTACCCTTTACACTAAGGGACAACTTGACGCATACTCTTCTGCATTGCAAATTTACCGTATGTGAGGGTTTAGATGTTCTTTCCATAGTTTTACGGTTTATGTCTTTTACAGCACGAGGCTGACTCTTCCTTGCTCATTTGCAGTGGATGCAAATTGAGCTCAATCAGCCCGTGCTGGACATAACTGGTTAGAAATCTGCAATAGTACGTGGCACAGAAAAGGATGTCCTGTCTCCAAAGGGACAGTTCTGCTCGTTCTTGTGGACAGATAGGCTCTACACCTCATTTCAAAGGGAGCGCTTTATGAGAAATGCCATTCGTTCGTTGGGGGTCTTTTTCTTTGCTCTGCTCGTTTGTGTCGCAGCGAGAGGGCAGGTTGTCGCATCCATTACTGGTGTCGTCACCGACCAGACGGGAGCTGTGATTCCCGGTGTCGCGGTCACGCTCACGAATCCCGCCACCGGTGTGATCTACAAAGGAACCACCAATTCGGTGGGATCCTATCTGATCGCGAACGTGAACCCAGGCCCCGGCTATAAGGTTACGTTTTCGCGTAGTGGATTCAAGACCGTCACGGTTACCGGCCTCTACATGAACATCAACAGCACGCGTACCCAGGACGTGCACCTCTCGGTTGGCTCCGAGGCCTCCACAGTTCAGGTCTCCGCCGCGTCTGAAACTGTGACTCTGGATACCACTGACGCCACCGTGGGCAATAACTTCCAGGTTCCATTTCTCAACGACCTGCCGATCGCCAATCGCGACACCCCGGCCGTCCTTTTCACCCAGCAACCTGGCGTAAGCCTTAGCGGATCCGTGACAGGCGCGCGCACCGACCAGAGCAACGTCACGCTTGACGGCCTCGACGTGAACGATATGGCGACCGGCCAGTTCGGCGCCATCGTCTCCGGCGCTCCTGTTGATTCCGTTCAGGAGTTTCGTGGGACAACCGCAGGTGAGCTCGCCAGCGCAGGTGAAGGTGGCGGCGGCCAGTACAACCTGGTGACGCACAGCGGCACCAACCAATTCCATGGCGACCTGAACGAATACCACCGCGACACGGATACCGAGGCGAATGACTGGTTTAACAACAACGCCGGAGTTGCCCGGCCGCCGCTCATCCGCAACCAGTTTGGTGGCGCAATCGGCGGTCCCATCACCATTCCCCATGTTTACAGCGGCAAAGACAAGGCATTCTTCTTCTTCGATTGGAACAGCCGCCGCGATACACTGACGGACCTTACCCACCGCGTAGTTCCCCTTGACTCTCTGCGCTCCGGAGACCTGACCTACTACACAGACCAGTCGACGGGAGCCACGAACTTCTTTTCTCCTGCCGATATCAAGAGCCATGATCCGTCCAGTCTTGGTGAAAATTCCTCCATCATGAGCATCGCCACCGCGCGGTTTCCTCATTCCAACACACCATCTACATGCGATGGCGGCATCTGCTCCGACGGCATTAACACGGGCGGTTACATCTTCAACGCTCCATTTCCTTTGGTCTTGAATAACTATGTCGCTCGCATCGACTACAACCTCACGAAGAACCAGCAGCTTTCAGCGATCGGTGGCGTCACGCGGGAGACGGCCACACAGAGCCCCATCCAGTTTCCAGGCGACCCACAGACGTTTCCTTTTGAGAACAAAAGCTACCACTGGGTCGTCAGCCACACCTGGGCCATTGGCGCCAACAAGACTAACAAGGCGTGGTATGGAGAAACTGTTACCGACTACAACTTTCCCAATACCTACAATCCCACCGGAGCATTCCAGTACACGAACGGTTGGGGCACTAACGGCTCGGGCGGCTCGGTGATATCGGGTCCATACGCCAGCGCTATTAACGCTCAGGCGCGCACCTATCCCATTCCTGTCATCGGCGACGACTTTACCTGGACCAAGGGAAGACACAACTTCCAGTTTGGCGGTACCTTCAAGTACGTCAATCCCCAGAGCGACACCATTCTGGACTATAACTCTCCAGCTATCGGCCTCGGTGGTGGCCTGTCGAGCCTGAATGCGGCGCAGGAGCCCAGCGACATCGATCCGAACGCAACGAACAACTACGACACGCTCTTTACCTATCTCCTTGGCCACTTTGCCAGCGTCTCGAGCACTTACAACTACGACGCTAAAGGAAATGTGGTGAAGCAAGGTTCAGGCTTGTCGACTCACTATCGCTACTACGAAACTGAACTTTACTTCACCGACGACTGGAAGCTCACCCCTCAGCTCACACTCACCCTCGGTCTGCGCTGGCAGAATTACAGCGTTCCCTACGAGGTGAATGGCATTGAGTCTCTGCCCAACATGGGCTTCAGCAAATACTTCGGCTACCGCGAGGCCCAAAATGCGGCCGGAATCGGCGGCTCCGGCACCGACTGTAACGCCACACTGGGGTCAGGCGTACCTTGCATCGATTATGTCCTGGGCGGCAAGGCAAACAACGCTGCCGGTTATTTCGGGCCGCAGTACAATAACTTCGCTCCCAGGATCGGTTTCGCCTGGAGTCCTGCCAGCGACAACAAGACAGTCTTTAACGGCGGCGCCGGTATTATCTACGACCACACCGTCGTCAATGCTATCCAGTATCAGGCCTCCCAGTACTCCTATCTCTTCCAGAACAACGCTAACTTGCCTTTCGGCACTTCGCTCACAGGCGACCTTCGTTTCGGCGGATTTTCAGACGCCAGCCAGCCTCCCACACCAGCGGCCCCTACCGCCATCAAACCACCCTTCACGCCTTTTGTGAGCGGCGGTGTGCCCTACGGCCTCGCCAACGGGCAGGCCTTTAACGAAGGCGTAGACGACCACCTGCGCACGCCCTATTCGATTACCTACGAATTTGGAATGCAGCGTCAATTGCCTGCCAATCTCATCTTGAAGATTAACTATGTGGGCCGCCTCGGCCGCCGTCTCCTCGGCCAGGCCGACGCCAATCAGTTGATTGAATTCCCTGACAAGGCTTCGGGACAAACGATGTCTCAGGCGTTTACCAACATGGAAGAGCAACTCTATCAGGCGCAGCGAGCCGGACAGCCGGTTCCGATTGTTACGCCTCAGCCGTGGTTTGAAGATGTTGTCACGCCAGGCGCCGGCGTCAACTTCGGGTTCCAGAGCAATACGGATCTCGTGGCCAGAGGCCTCCAACCCTATAGCGGGCGCGGCGACTTTGCCGACACCGTTCAGTTGCTTTCGTACTTTGGCCTGATTCCCGATAACGTCGGCATGGGTTCCCAGTTCTCAGAGTTCACCTACTACACCAACATGGGCTTCTCCAGCTACAACGGCCTGTTGATCACGCTGCACAAGAACGTCAGCCAGGGCCTGCAATTCGACCTCAACTACACCTGGTCGCACTCCATTGACAACGTCTCGGTGATTGCCAATGCACCGGCGATCGGCGGATACGGATTCATCTGCGACGTTCTCCGTCCCAGAGAGTGCCGCGGCAGCTCCGACTTCGACGTCACCAGCAACCTCACCGGCAACTTTATCTACGACCTGCCGATTGGTAGGGGCCAGACCATTGCGCCCAACGCACCTAACTGGCTCAACGAGGCGATCGGCGGCTGGCAGTTGAGCGGCCTGCCCTACTGGCATACCGGCAATGTCTTCTTTGCGGCAGCCAATGCCTTTGTCGCCGGCTACGCCAATGACGCCCCGGCGCTGCTCACCGGCAACATTGCGGATATGCGCATGAAGATCCACAAGGACTCCAACGGAACCGTGTGGGCCTTTGCAAACAACGACGCGCCAAGGCGCGCTGACTACTCCGGTCCCCTTGGTTTCCAGATCGGTAGCCGCAACAACCTGCGCGGTCCTGTGTACTTCAACATGGACATGGGTCTGGGCAAAACCTTCCCGATCTATCGCGAACTTAACCTTAAGTTCCGCTGCGACGCCTTCAACGTTCTCAACCACCCCAGCTTCAACACGCCAACCACTGACATCACTGAGGCCAGCGGCCGCTTCGGCGTCATCACCGGCACCGCCAGCACCGCGCGCGTTCTCCAGGGAGCATTGCGCCTGGAGTTCTAGCGCACGGCCATCGTAGATGTTCGAATCCATAGACTCCGATGCCCCGCCCAATCCTGGGCGGGGCATCGGAGTCTATGGCCTAATGAGTGAAACCGACTGTGCCTCACCCAGTTTCCGGGCACGATGGGAAAAGACGTGGGATGCCCAGTCGCGATTATTTGGTTTCCGGAGCCTTCAGAAATTCCAGGGCGCGGATGATGTAGGATTTCATCTCCTTGCGCGGAACGACGGCATCCAGGAAGCCTTTCTCAAGCAGGAATTCGGAGCGCTGAAAGCCTTCAGGGAGCTTCTGGCGGATGGTCTGCTCGATGACGCGCGGGCCGGCGAAGCCGATCAGCGCGCCCGGTTCGGCAATGTTCAGGTCGCCGAGCATGGCAAAGCTGGCCGTCACGCCCCCGGTGGTGGGATCGGTAAGCACTGAGATGTAGGGCACGCGCGCGTCGTCCAACTGGGCCAGCGCGGTGGAGATCTTGGCCATCTGCATCAGGCTGACGACGCCTTCCATCATCCGTGCGCCGCCCGAGGCAGCCACGACGATGAGCGGCTTGCGCGTCGTCCGGGCGCGATCGACGGCGCGGGCGATGGTCTCGCCAACAACGGCGCCCATCGAGCCGCCGATGAAGCTATACTCCATCACGCTGAGCACCACGTCGTGCGGGCCCATGCGTCCGAGCGCATTCAGGATCGCGTCGTCGAGGCCGGTCTGCTCCTGCGCCTTGCGCAGCCGTTGCTTGTAGGGTTTCACGTCGACAAAGTTGAGCGGATCGGTGGAGCGCAGGCCGCGATCGACCAGTTCATAGCCGGACTCGAGCAGCAGATCGATGCGCGCCCTGGCGCCGATCTTGAAGTGATGCTGGCACTTGGGGCAGACCATCAGATTGGCTTCGAGATCGCCCTTGTAGAGAGGCTGACGGCAACCGAGGCACTTGACCCACAGACCCTCGGTGCGCACGTTCTTTGCACCCGCTTCAAAACCGTTGCCCGAAGCGGGATAGTCGCCGTTCTCACGCTTGAACCAGGTCATATCGAACCCAATTGTACATGGCGGGTGCCCCACGCCGGGACAGCGCTGTGACCAGAAAACTGTCACATGGTCACAATCTCCGGTCACAATGTGACAAGGCCATGGTATGGTCACTCGATCAGGCATCCGGCTCACGCCGTGTGGTTACATTGTCAGCGTCGGAGAGAATCAGCCGATACTCTGGTCACAAATCCGGAAAAGATCGGACACAATTCACAGTCGAGAGAGTTAGTATTCGATGCCGCGCTGCGCCAAAATCCCCTTCTGGTACGCGTGCTTTACCTCGCGCATCTCGGTCACCGTATCCGCCAGCTCAATGAGCAACGGATGCGCGTTGCGGCCGGTCAGGATCACGTGCACCATCTCGGGCTTTGCGCGCAGCGCCTCGGCTACCAGCTCCACATCCAGCATTTTGTAGCTGATCGCGTAATTGATCTCGTCGAGGATGACGAGGTCCCACTCGCCGGAGTCGATCGCCTGGCGCGCCTCGGCCCAGGCCTGCTCCACCAGACGCACGTCCTCCGGATCGGTTTCCGCGCCGCCGACCTTCACAAAGCCTCGGCCCATCTGCTTGAGGACGAAGTTTCCGCCGAAGGCCTCGGCCGCGTCCAGTTCGCCGTAGTGCCACGAGCCCTTGATGAACTGCAGCATGAGCACCTTCATGCCGCAGCCAACCGCGCGCATCGCCGTACCCAGCGCCGCCGTGGTTTTGCCCTTGCCCGGTCCGGTGTTGATCAGGATCAAACCGCGCCGGCTGCTTGCTTCTGTATTCATTGCCTTCCCCTGCCAAAGATCGCCGCCCATCGGCCGCACGATCCAAATCACTGACCACTGAAACCTGCTCCCTATCCCCTGTGGTAGGGGTGTCCTGTGAGGATTGTACAGGCGCGGTAGATCTGTTCGGCAACGACAAGGCGCGCCAGTTGGTGCGCGAGCGTCATCGGCCCCAGCGAAAGCAGAAGCCCCCGGCGCTTGCTCTCGGCCAGCGCCTCCCGCGACCAGCCGTCGGCTGGCCCGATGGCGAACACCACATGCTGCACGCCGGTGTCGCGGCGTACCCCGAGCCACTCGGCCAGCGCCTCGGAGGACATCGTTTTGCCATGCGGGTCGAGAAACACGACTGCGGGCTCCGTCCGCCCGCGCAGCCTGTTGAGCCATTCCAGCAGAGCCGCTTCAGTGCGGAAGACCTCGGTCGAACAGCGGATCAATCCAGCGCAGCGTTTGAGATAGCTGTTGATGAGCGCCTCGTAGCCATCCCTCGATGCGTCGCGGGCGCCCACATGGGCCAGAGCCACTTGCATGAACAGGAGGATACAGCAAAAGCCAGGAAAAGCGGCGCAGGAGTGAGCCGTGAACTGTCCCCAAAATCTGGAAATCGTGACGAAAATTGGGAGTACGGGCTTTATTTTATATGAAAAACCACAGATTACAAATCATGCCAAAATGACAGCCAGATGAATAATTGGTTTATTTTCTGTTATTTGACCGTTTCCTAACGCCTCAATCGAGAATGGCATGACTCGTGCATCCAGATTACAGGTCACGGGTAAGAGGCTTTCTGTGCTGGCCAGTCACATTCTGCGGGCTGTCGGCGGGACCATTACACCGGGACACGAGACTGATTTCAGCGCGCCTGCACTCGCCTGAGCGGTTTCTTAATGCATAGAGTTTTTGTGAACGGTTTTTTCAATAACTTGCGAAATCGGGCTTGCCCTCCCCAACGAGCCTCCGAAAGCGCCTAGCCTGCCCTGTGAGGAACCTTTGCGGGTTTTTCCAGAGCAGTTTGCTGTGGAGGAGTTCTGATGCGTTTTTTCCGTCTACAACATGTCGTGCTGGTAGTAAGCGTGCTCACTCTTAGTGGATTTTTTACTATTTCGGTCGCCCCGATAGCACACACGCAAACCATGACTACGGGCGCTTTAAGCGGTGTTGTGTCGGACGCGACAGGAGGGGTGGTTCCTGGCGCCAAGGTGACGGTCACCAGCGTCGCGACCAATGCGAAACAGGTGGTTGTGGCCGACGCCATTGGTCGTTATACGGTGAATCAGCTCAATCCGGGTAAATACAAGGTTTCGGCCTCTGCCCAGAGTCTTCAATCCAACACAATTATTGCGTCGGTTCTTCTAGGCACGACTGCGACCGCGAACATCATGGTGACGCCCACGGGTACAACAACGGTTGTTGAAGTTTCTGCGAGTGATTTGCCTTTGGTGGATACGCAGAACGTGGCTCTGGCAACCACGCTGAATACGCAGCAGATCGAGGATCTCCCCACGCCGGGCGGCGACGTAACCACGGTCGCCTTCACCGCTCCGGGCGTGGTGGTCAATGCCGGCGGCTCTTATGGCAATTTCAGCTCCGATGGTCTGCCGGGCATCTCCAACCTTTATGTGTTGAATGGCTTCGACAACCAGGATCCCTTCCTCAATCTAAACAACTCCGGCAGTTCTAACCTGACCCTGGGCCAGGGCGAACTGGCAGATGCAACGGTCATCCAGAATGCCTACAACTCGCAATACGGCCGCGCGGCCGGTGCCATCATCAGTTACACCACCAAATCCGGCGGCAACGCCTTCCACGGCGAAGCCATGTATGAATACAATGGCACGATTATGAATGCCAATGGCTGGTTCAATAACTTTTACGACCAGGCCCGTCCACATGCCGTGTCAAACGAGTGGGCGCTCAATGGCGGCGGCCCAATCATCAAGAATAAACTGTTCTTCTTCTCCGACTGGGAGGGTCTGCACTATGTGCTTCCCGCCAGCGGTCCTGTATCGCTCCCCAGCCCGGCATTCGAGGCCTACACGCTCCAGAATGTCGCCACGAACGCGCCGTCCGCCCTTTCGCTCTATCAGACCATGTTCAATCTCTACAACAAGTCGGTGGCGTACAGCACGGCGACACCGTTTATAGGCGGCTGCGGCTCTCTGGCGGGTACGGCAGTCCCGGGCGGCTATTTTGACGCCGTTCCAAAGGGCCAGTCAGGTACGGCCTATCCCTGCGTTCTCAGTGGCTACGGCAACGCCAATAACATCAATAAAGAATGGCTGTACACGCAGCGCATCGATTGGAATGTGAGCGAGAACCATAAGATCTACGGCCGCTTCAAGGTAGATCACGGCAGCCAGCCAACCTATACGAGCTTTATCGATCCCGTCTTTAACGCTGTGTCGAACCAGCCGGAATACGAGGGCCAGTTCAACGACTCTTATACTTTTAGCCCGAGAATGATCAACACAGCCGTGGTTGCAGCCAACTGGTACACCGCGTTCTTCGGCGTCAGTAATCAGGCGGGCGCGCTGCAGGCGCTTCCTTTCAATGGCTACGTCAATGGCTATGATGGTAGCGGGACCAGTAGCGTGGGCGGCTTGACCAGCCTCGGCGCTCCGTATTATTTTCCACAGGGAAGAAACGTGACTCAGTACCAGTTGGAAGATGACCTGAGTTGGGTTGTCGGACAGCACAGCCTCAAGTTTGGCGTCAACTTCCGCCGCGACCTGATCACGGACTACGATCAGCAGGTCCAAACCGTCTTTCCAATTCTGAATGTCGACAGCCTCGCCGACTTCTCGCAAGGGGCACTCTGCACGCCCAATTCGGCATATTGCGGAAGCAATTACTTCCAGCAGGCTTTCATCACCGCCAATGACGCACACCTGGCGCTTTACAACGTCGGGCTCTATGCTCAGGACGATTGGCAGGCTGCCCCAAAGCTGAAGCTGACCATGGGCGTACGTTTTGACCGCACCGGCGACCCATTGGGCCACAATGGGGCGTTTGGGCTTTACAACGGCGGGTTCCCCAACTACGGCGATTCCCTCACCTCGCCGCTGAGCACATTAATCAACCCCAAGAACGATCACCCGTTCCCCGTCGATCCCGCTTACTTCCAGCCGCGCTTCGGCGTGAACTACGCGATTCAGGATCACACGGTTTTGCGTGGCGGAATCGGCATGTTTGCCGACCTCTATCCCGCAACATTTCTCGACGGCGCTATCCAGAACTTCCCGAACTATAACCTGCAGACGATCTACGGTGGCAACATAGCATTAAGTGGTGCCGGAAGCATGTATGGCAATGCAGCCGCGGCCAACACCGCTGTCGCGAATGGATTTGCGAAGGGAAGCATCACGTCGATCAACACTGCGCTCTATAACCTGAACGTGCCGTTCGCCCCGCCTAGTCTAGGGGCCTATTTTCCCAGCACGTTCCATGAGCCGATGTACGTCGAGTTCAGCGTTCAGCTCCAGCACCAGTTCTCAAAAAGCGACAGCGTGGACATCACCTATGCCGGCAACCGCGGCTACCACGAGATCATCCAGAACCCGTTCACCAACGCCAGCGACGGAATTTTCACGAGCGCTAGCGCGCCCAGCGCCACGGCTGGGTGGGTGCAGGCAGGTACGCTGGCAGGACTCCCCATTTCGCCGGCCGACCCGAACTTTGGTTCAGTGGACTCGTACACGAACAACGGAGTGTCGAACTACAACGGCGCGACGATCGAATATACGCACATCGGCCAGGGCATCACGGGCCATCTATCGTATACCTATAGCCACGCCCTGGACGATATCTCAAACGGTGGTGTAGGCCTGCAGTACAACAGCGGCTCGGCGCTCAGGCAGCTAACTCCAACGCTAGGACCGGGGAATCTGAACTACTCGAACGCCGATTACGATATTCGCAACGACCTGGTAGGCGACTTCGTCTACGAAGAGCCGTACAGGGCCCACAACTTACTGCTGAACGAGCTGATAGGCGGCTGGATAGGCAGCGGCAAGGTTTATTACCGGTCCGGCACGCCATTCACGCTAAGCAACCCCAACGCCCTCAGTCCCTATCCGACGATGGCCCTCGGGGAACTGATGCCCCAGGCACTCACCTCCAATCTCACCGACACCTGCGCATCGAATCCGCATGCCGCCGTAACCGGATCGTGCCTCGATGCCACGCAATACAGCACAGGACCGGGCTTTGGCAACCTTCGCCGTAACTCCGTGTATGGCCCACACTATGCGGACTTTGACGCGAGCCTCTCCAAGAAGTTCTACCAGCGTGAGAGCATGTCGTTCGAGCTGGGTGCGCAGGCCTACAACATCTTCAACCATCCGAACTTCGCCAACCCGGGCGATGCATATCTGGGCGACCCCTCGGACCAGATTACGTCGTCGAGCTTCGGCAACATCTCCGCCGTTGTAGCGCCTCCAACCAGCCCGTACGGTTCCTTCCAGTCAGCGGCGGTCACACAGCGCATTCTGGTTGTAACTGGTAAGTTCACTTTCTAACTCTTCGTTGACCTCCGACAAACAACGGGCGCCCGCTTCGTAGCGGGCGCCCGTTTCTATTCGGGATAGCTCGGAGACACACCTCCTGATGCCAGACCGAAGATAACAGGCCGCAAAGCCGACAGGTTCCGACGCGGATCAGCGCGGGCGCTTTGTCTTCTTTGCGCCAGTGCGCGAGGCCGCTGGCCGGGAAGCCGCAACTGTGCTCTTCGGCGCTGCCTTCCTGGCGGGCTTTTTCGGCGCGGCCGCGGCTCTTGCGGCAGGCTTCTTCGCCCTGGCCTTCTCGGCGCTTTTGGCCGGAGCAGAGCGCGCATTGACGGGCGCTTTGGCTCTCACGGCCTGCGTCTTTTCCTTGAGCGCGGTCTTGAGCTCGGCGTCGAACTCGGCCGGAGTGAGCGGGCGCGCGGATTTGCGCAGGCGCTCGATGTCGTAGAAGGCGCGGCGCTCGGCCAGAAAGACGTGGACCACGAAGTCAACGTAATCGAGCAGAATCCACTCGCCGTTGCGACGGCCCTCGACCGACCGCGGGTAGATGCCGAATTGACGCTTGAGGCGCAACTCGATCTCGTCGGCGATGGCGACCGCCTGGCGGTCGTTTGTAGCCGATGTAACGAGGAAAAAGTCGCTCAACCCCGAGTCGGAGGGATCGAGTTCGAGAATCCGAGTGTGCTGGCCTTTTTTGTCTTCACACGCCGCGACAGCGGTTTGTACGAGGGCGCGCGTTTGCTTCTGCGCAGGGGTAAGTTTCATGCGATCTTACGTTCTCCCGTCTTCATCGTAGCAAAACAGGGACGGAGGGGATGCTCGGTCTACGAGCGGTAGAGGTTGTGCCCGGCGATATAGTCGTGAACGGCGGCAGGCACGAGATCGCCGGCGACTGCGGCGCTGCCCGGCGCAGTTTGCCGTTGGGCGTGAATCTCCTTCCGAATCTGGGAGGCGCTGATCTCAACGTGCAAACCCGGCAGGACGTAAAACGGGGTGCGGTCACCGCGTGGATTCGCTAAATGAAAGCTGCGCACCTCAACGACGGCCGCGATCCTTTGGTCTGGCGGCGCGGGCTCGAGCGTGAGTCCCGGGGGCAAGGCGTCCTGAAGACGATCCAGGGGCTGGCCCGGGCGCGAGGCGACGATCAGCGGGGCAACAAAAGGAATCTCCGCGGCGCGGCGCCAATGCCGCAGCGCGAGAAACGAATCCGCGCCCAGGAGACAAAAGAGGGTGCTGTCCGCCGCAAGGGTAGAGCGCAGGCCTTCGAGCGTGTCGATTGTGTAATTAGGGGTGCAATTGGACGCCGCGCTGCCTCCCCTGGGCGCATCCAGGGCCGAGACCTCGAAACACGGCTCGCCCACGATTGCCAGGCGCGTCATGGCCAGCCTGTCCGCAAAGCCTGCGGCCGCGCCCGCGGGCTTGAGCGGCTGCACGCCGACGGGGGCGAACAGAACCCGATCCAGGGCAAAGGCATCGCGGGCCGCGCGCGCTACCGTCAGGTGGCCCCAATGCGGCGGGTCGAAACTCCCTCCAAAGAAGGCTACGCGGCTACCGCCCAAAAAGGCTACGCGGCTGCCACCGCTGCGTGAGCCGTGCGCAATTCGCGGAGATTCTGCATGGCGTGGCGGGCGCATGGCAACATCGTACCGCGCCAGGGTGCAAAGCTCGGAGCGGGTGCATCCGCGTGCGTCAGCAAGAGCACAGCCAATGCGCTGGGCCGCGGTTCCAGTGTCCGTGCGCTGATAAAATCAGAACAGATTGATGTTTACGAAATGGTATGCGCGCTGGATGTATGCGTGGGAGACGCGGCTGACAACGCGCGATGAAAATCGCGTGGTGAGGCCGCTGGAGTGGGGCTTCGAGTGGATAGTGCCCTTTCTCGAGGCGCACGGCTTTGGCTCCGTTGTTCCCGGGCCTGAGGTCGAGCGGGACAATGCCGCCGCTGAAGCCGCAATGGTGCGCATCAACGAGCTGCTCATCCGCAATAGCAGGGAGTTTTTCAGCTATACGCGGCCCACGGATTTTCGCCTCGAAGAGCGCCATCCGCAGCTCTATCCCACAAACGTGCGGCCCGAGACGCTGGCCAAAGACGCGGAGATGAAGCGGCAGGCCGCCGAGGGCAAGCTTCCGCGAGCGCAGTTTCTGCGTTTCACCTCGCCGGAGCACACGCCGTATCCCGAGAACGACGTGGTGAACGCCCGCTGGTATCCCGCGCCAGCGCACAAGGATCCGGCGCGGCCCAAGCAGGCCATCGTCGTGCTGCCGCAGTGGAATGCAGACGGCCTGGGCCATAACTCGCTGTGTACGATCTTCAACCGCATGGGGATCTCCGCGCTGCGTCTCTCAAAGCCCTATCACGACATTCGCCGGCCAGCCGAGCTGGAGCGGGCAGACTACGCCGTCAGCGCCAATATCGGCCGCACCATCTCGGCCTGCCGCCAGGCGGTGGTCGACATTCGCTGCTGCCTTGACTGGCTCGAAGAGCAGGGATATGAGCACTTCGGTGTGCTGGGAACCAGCCTTGGCTCCTGCTATGCCTATCTGGCCAGCGCGCACGACCCCCGGCTGAGGGTGAACGTCTTCAATCACGCGTCGACTGCCTTCGGCGACGTGGTGTGGGTGGGGCAGTCAACGCGCCACATCCGCCAGGCTGTGCAGCAGGCAGGACTCACACAGGAGCGCGTGCGCGCTCTGTGGTCCGCCGTCAGCCCCGTCAGCTACTTCGAGCAGTTCCGCAGCCCAGAGGCGAACGGTGCGGGCAAAAATGTGCTCGTGGTCTACGCCGACTACGACCTCACGTTCCCGCGTGAATACTCACTCCAGGTGGTGGAGGCCTTCCGGCGTTCCGGCGTGCGGCACGAGATCCGCGTTCTGCCCTGCGGCCACTACACCACCGGCGAGACACCCTACAAATTCATCGACGGGTGGTATATGGGATCCTTCGTCTATCGCGCCTTCAAGGCGCTGCGCGATGAGAAAGCCCGCACAGCAAGCGTCGGCGAAGCGAGCCTGAACCCCGCGGAAGTCGAGGAAGAGGCAATCTCGCGTTAGCCCCTCGTCATCCTGAATATCGACCAACCCCGGGTCGTCTGCCGGCCGCTTCCCCGATGTGGAATTCCTGTGGAAGTTCCCCAAAAGTGGAAAACTTGGTGCAATTATCCCTGCAAAACTTTGCATAATCGCCAATTATCTTCTGTGTAAGTAATTGACTCTATTGAATCTATGTTTGGCACGCAACGTGCCAATAGGAGGATGAGTGCTGTTGTCAGCACTCGGCTTGTTGTCTCTATCTGGTTTGTGAGCAACCTTACCCTTGGGCTTCCTTGCCCAGATGTGCTGATTGTTCGAAACGTCCGCGATTTGGGTTCAACAGCTCAAATCGAGGCGGGCGTAAGTGAAAGCTAGAATGGCCCGCTCAGGGCAGAATCGCAGCTCAATGCCCGTGAGGGTGAATCTCGGAGGTTTAATACACTTATGAAGAAGCTACTCTTGGCAACAATCGCAACCGCAGCTCTGGCAGTTGTGCCTGTCGTAATGGCTAGTACCATACCCTACGGGCAGTTCACTACCGGCTCATCGCCCTCATCAGTAACGTATACGGGTTCTAATTTGGATTCAGCCACTAGCGTGACGCTTCCATCTGCATTCACAGTTACAGGCGCGTTGGCTACGTGGAAGGGCAATGCAAACATCTTTAGCAGCTTGGCCAACACGACGTTCAACAATGGCGTCAATTCCTCTGATTTGACCTTTGCCCTCCCCTCCGGAACCATCGGTGGAGGTGCTGTTACCTACAATCTTCC
>JBMFHB010000067.1:0-19361 GCA_049977045.1 Occallatibacter sp. | reverse complement strand
GCGAAGCCGCCTCCATATCAACTTCTACCCCTCGCCTTACCCACAAATTCTGCGGTAGAGCCCCAAAAACTAACTCCAACATCCACTTGGAGTTAGTTGCATGGCGCCCTCCTCGCAAAATCTAGGCTTACTGCCGGTTTTGGCACCAGCTGCGGATATCCGCAGGAGTTCTATCGCGTCAGCGTATCACTACTCCCTTGCCAGCACACGCATCCTGACCATCCCCGCAGGGCAATCGCATGAAGAAAAGGCGGAATCAAAGCCAGACGAATCATCGCCGCCACAAGCGACAACTACCGCGCCGAGCAAGCCATCCGCCCCATGGTGGTTACGCGCAAGGTATGGGGCAGCAACCGCACCGAGCGGGGTGCGCACACACAAAGTCTGTTGGTCAGCATTTTGCAGACCTGCCGCCAGCAACTCCGGCCCGCAACCGCGTTCCTCCAGCAACTGCTCCATCTACCCAAGCCACAGGCCCTGGAACTGATCCCGACCACTCCCCGCTAAACAAATACCATTTATGAAGCCCGCTTGGTGCGGGAATCATCGTGTCGGCCTCTGGCCGGAATAGGGCTTACAGCTCGTTACAACAGCCACCGCCTTCAGGCGGTGGTTCTCACTCTGTCTTGGTCGCGTTTACGAGCAATTCGACGGAGGGCGCGATCCTGTCCAGGAGGACAGCCTGAGGCTGCTCCGCGGATTTTAGGAGTTCAAGATTGTGCTGACGGTCTTGCGCGGCAACGGTTCGATTGTTCTCCAGATCGTCCAGCGCCTGCAGGCCGATTACTGCAACCCGGCTCAGATCATGCGAGAGCGGGACCAATTCCTGAGTTAGCTCGGACTGCACCAGCAGGGGCTGGAGTCGCGCATCATTATCGCGCCATAGCGTTAGCCATTGCCGCGCCTGCTGCCATTGTTGCGCGGTTGCCTTTCCATCGGCGATATCCTGCGCGAGATTGTGAAACATCCGTGCAGTCTCGCTCTCCGGCGGCACAACGTCGACGAGCCGGTTCAGCGGCGTTAACGTTGTATACGTCGCTACGCCTTCCAGTCTGTAGCGCTCATATCCACTGGGAGGCCCAACTACTGCCGCGAAGACTTTCAGCGGTACAAGATCAGGGTCTGCGCTCATCCGCTGCAACATAACGTTGACATCCGCACCAGAATTGAGTCCGGAATATTCCAGCCTCCGCGATAAGATCGCCAGCCTGCTATACATGGAATCGACATCCCGAACCTGTTGCGGAGACCAGAATCGTTCTGCGACTGCAGCCAGATACGGCCAGATCTGGCTGTTGATCGTCTCTGCACTCACGTATTCACTCCACATGGCAGCCTCGCCACCCAGAATGCGCGACTTCTGCTCTGGATCCAGCGCCGCCGCCTCATCTCCCATCGGATCCGCCAGGTAGTAACTCGAGGTCGGGAAATCAAGGTTCAGATAGTACGGGGTGGAAAGAATGCCGCGGTTACCCTGGCGCGCAGTCTGCGACAGTGAAGCCAGTCCGCGCCATGATTGAATCACAACATCCTTGGGAGTTTCAGGCTGCAGTACCTCGTCCCAGCCCTCCATGATCTTGTGGTGCTTGGCGACCAGCTTCTGCACATTGGCGGTGAAATACGCTTGCAACGCCGCGTTGGTGGCAAGACCATGGGCTTTCATGAAACTTTGGATCTGCGGATTGGCGTTCCACTCCTTGCCATTGCACTCATCACCGCCGATGTGGAAATACTGATCGGGGAATAGCTCGGCCATCTCGCCGATCAATGTATCCAGAAACTTGTATGTCGACTCCTTCGTTGGGTCCATGGCGGCACTAAACACGCCCATGTGGATGGCGATATGGTAAGGAGCCGTCCCGCTCGCCAATTGTGGATAGCCGACAAACCAGGAAGTAGTGTGGCAGGGCATATCGAACTCAGGAACGACGCGGATTCCGCGGTCCCGCGCATAATCGATCACCTGGCGAATCTGGTCCTGCGTATAGTAAAGCCCGTTCGATCCTTTTTCCTGCAACAGAGGGAACTCTTTACTCTCGACGCGGAAACCCTGGTCGTCCGATAGATGCCAGTGAAAGACATTCAGCTTGACTGCTTCCATGCCGTCCAGATCGTGCTCGATCACTGAGATAGGGATAAAGTGACGGCTGACATCGATCATCAGACCGCGCCATGGAAATCGAGGCTGGTCGTCGATCGTGACTGCGGGAACGCTGAAGCCCTGCGGTGTTGTTCGTACCAGTTGCAGAAAAGTTTGCAGACCGTGTAACACGCCCAGAGGATTCGCGGCACTCAGCCGTACCTGTGCGGGAGTAACCTCTAGGTGGTAGGATTCATCTTCGCCTAGCTGCTGCACCGGATCGCTGGGCCCTGCGGTCTGAATGATAAAGTCCGGCTGGTTGAACTGCGCCTGGCTCCATAACGGAATCCCTGTTTCCCTCGAAAGTGTATCCAGAAAGCGCTGACGCGCGCGTAACAGGCGTGGCTCCGTATAGCCTTGCAGGGCAATGCCGAAGTTCCCGTCGATCGTGAATTGACCTTGACCCTGCACAGCGTGCGCGGGAAGCGGCATGATCGGCAACTCAGCGGCTGTTTGCGCACGATTTTGCCGCGGATAAAGAAGACAGCAGGCAAGAAAAAGAAAACATCCAAAGCGCGCGGAACTAAGCTTTATCACCACAGCACACCTCACAAGATCAAACTAGAGCGGAATGCAGGAGAACAGTATACATATCCTCGTTAAGAGTCGAACGTCATCCAGTAATTCGAGGACAAGACGAGCCGTGGGCATTTATTCGTTCGGCTCGTTTGGATTGTATCGCGGACCCTTTCGTGTCCTGAGCTGCTGACAAATCTTCAGCTCCCGCTTGGCGTCGCTGGCGCGGCCAATCATCATGTAGGCCCTGCTCAGAACATAGTGCGGCCCAATGAAATTGGGATCGGTCTTCGAGGCTCTTTCGAGAGGCCCCATTGCTTCCTGCGGCTTCTTCAATTCCATGTAGCACTGTCCCAGCTCGAAAAGGGCGTCGCGATACGAAGGATTCACCTCCACGGCCGCCGTGAGATACGGAATGGCCTGATCCGGCTGCTGACGTTCGCGCAGAATGCGGCCCATCATGTAATTCGAAATGGGATCCTGAGGATTTCGAGCCAGTTCCTGCTTGAACTCCGCCACTGCTTCGGGTACCTTATGCTCTCTGTAGTCGATCAGGCCCAGGCTGGAGTGAACGGCCGGAAAGTTTGGATCGGCTGCCAGAGCCGCTTGAAACTCACTGAATGCCTTCGGCTCCTGGTACTCAATGTCGTAGGCCATGCCCAGCATAAAATGCGCTTCGGCCGAATTCGGGTCAATCGCCATGATCCGATCGAAAACCTGTGTGACCCCCTTGTAGTTCTTTGTTCTCCAATAGGCTTTTCCGAGGATGTCGAGTGTAGGCAGGTCATCCGGTTGCAAGCGACTGGCCCGCTCCAGGTAACCCGCCGCCGCGCTGAATCGGTTCAGAGCAAAAAGATCCAGTCCCGTAAGGTCAAGCGATTGAAAGGTTGGGGTGGTTGCGGCGAAGGAACGAAGCAAAGGCAGCGCCTCCTGATAGCGATGCGCGCGGAAGTACGCTACGCCCAGATTGCGCTGCGTAATCGGGTCATTTTCCCTCAGCTTCAACGCCTGCCGGTAAAGCGAGATCGCCTCGTCATCCCGCCCCTGACGGGCTATGGAAATGGCGAGATTGTTGAGCAGTTCGACAGACTTCGGGTCTAACGCGAGTGCCTTGCGAAACGCATCTTCCGCTGTGTGGTTATCTCCCACTTGCATCGCGTGCGATCCCTGCGCCACCCATTGCAAAAACTCCTGACGGGTTTTCGATGAGCTCGCGACTGCCTGCTGGCCAGGCATCTGGCCGCACATCACGAAGCAACAGGTGAACGCCCAGAGCACAGAAAGCAGCTTTCTGCCTGGGATGGTGGCGTTTCGCTTCGCTGGTAAAAGGCGCTCAGTCATGGCATCCCGGCGGCCAGACGCGGGGGTCGCCTCCCGATACTATATCGCCTCCCAGTACCGCACGGTACTCGGCGCATTGATCGCAGATTTTACGCGCAGCCACGCTTGCCAGCCAAGAATTCAGTCATCGAGCCGCAATTCTAAGTGGAGGCGAATAAACAACAAAGATCAACACCGCAAGGAAGCAGGCAACGGTTGTCAAAAGCTGTATTTGCGGGGTCTCTGCGTTCGAGGCTAGATTCGTCTGTTCGGGGGAGTTTTGGCGAGCAAGTAGACTACCCTTTCGCTACTTATTCGCTGTCAGTGAAGGTTCACAACCCTCACTGATTGATAATTGCTGGTCATCTAGATTTGTAGTTGACAGGATCTAGTCGTCGTGATAGATTTCCCTCTCATAGCCGTAAAAGGTTGCGGGGACTGCTAAAAAATTTGACGTCGGAAATGCCGGTTCGACGTTGAGAGTGTTTGTGCGATCGGCTATGGATGATTTCGACCATACCGGTGCGCCATTTGGCTGCGCTGTCAATTCAGTATTCCGCCCCGCTGGAGAAAAGGATGTAAAAGCATCCGCAGTTTAGCAGCCTGGGTCGAAACATTTGCTGTATGTATGTTATCGGGCTACTGATGACCTGCGTGGTTCTTGAGCATTCGCGATGCGTAAGGACATGAGCGCCTACTCCGTTCCTAGCACGATCTAACTTTCAGGGAGAGAGCGTCCGATGCTGCAGCATCCGGTCAAAACAAGAAATTGGATTGTAAGGCAGAGACTTTCTGTGAGGAGACACAGTATGCAAAGGATTCGTATTCTCGCAGCCGCATTCGCGGTTCTTCTGATCACCCTACCCTTTTCAATACACAGCCAGGAACTCCAGGGGACCATCAATGGCACGGTGAAGGACACCACCGGAGCGGTCGTGCCGAACGCTACCGTGACGATTGTCGAACACGGTGGCACCAACGCGGCGCGCGTCATCGAGAGTGACGCGCGCGGGAACTATACAGCAACGAACCTTCCCGCCGGCACGTACACGATCACCGTCTCTGCGCCGGGATTTCAAAAATTCAAGGCAAACAATGTAACCCTGTTCGTCGCGCAAACGCGCTCTGTTTATGCCACGCTCCAACTTGGTTCTGTGAGCCAGACGGTGACGGTCGAAGAGAATGCCGAAACCGTTAATACGACGAGCAGCGACATCGAGGGTACCATTAGCGGAACCCAGGTCAGGGAATTGATGTTGAACAACCGCAACTTCGAACAGCTCGTGACCTTGCAGCCAGGCGTGGTCAGCGGCCTGCCCGACCAGGTAGGCTTCGGCTTGAGCAACACCAGCGATCTTGCCGTGAACGGCGCTCGTTCGACTGGCAACAACTGGACCGTCGACGGCGCCGACATCAACGACAGCGGCTCGAACGCTACGCTGCTGAACGTGCCCAGCGTCGACGCAGTGCAAGAGTTCACGTTGGAGAGAAGCACTTACGACGCCGGATTTGGACGCAGCGGCGGCGGCCAGATTCTTATGGCGACAAAATCCGGAACCAACCAATTCCATGGCGATGCCTACGAGTTCGACCGCAATACCGACTTCAACGCCAACAGCTACTTCAACAAGCAGACCAACCCGGTACGGCCGCGGTCCATCGAGCACTATAACGACTATGGCTTCACCATCGGCGGCCCGATAATGTTCCCCAAGGCCTACCACCCGGCCAACAACAAACTCTTCTTCTTCTGGTCGGAGGAATGGCGCAAAGTCAGCTTTCCTGAGACGTCGACGTTTGTCGTTCCTACCGCGGCCCAATTGAACGGAACGTTTACCGGAAACACAACGGAGGACCAAAACGCAACGCAGGTGGCCAGCAATTGCGTCACCTACGACGCAACCACCAAGACGAGCACGGTCAATCCGAATTGCTATAGCAAGAACGCCAAGGTGTACCTGACGAATCTCTACGACAAGTTCACCGCGAACGTTTCTGGCAATGCGAGCGAATACACCGCCAGTTATTCGCAGTTGAACAATACCCGCGAAGATATCATTCGCGCCGATGCCCAACTCAGCCCCAAACTGCACTTCTTTGGCCGCGCCATGCAGGATGAGACTCCGGAGAACTTCCCGCTTGGCCTGTGGGCAGGATCGAACTTTCCTGGAGTGGCCGGGTCCAATGTGAACGCTCCTGGGCAGAACATCGTCGGGAATCTGACATGGACAGTTTCTCCGCGCATAGTGAATGAGGCGGAGTACGCATATTCCCAGGGAACGATCTCCTCCTCTTTCATGTCGGGTTCTATCACCAACAACCCCACCATCTCCGGGGCGCTTACCAACAACACGGAGTACAAGGATCCATATGGCCGCATCCCCGGCTTCAGCTTCTCCAACGGCATTACCGGGTATGGCTATGGCAGCACACCCTACTTCGAGCGCAACCTCGACAACACGATCTTCGACAACTTTTCGGCCACTCTGGGCAATCACACGCTCCGCGCCGGCGCCACGGTTTCATGGATGGTCAAGACTGAAAACGGCGATAGCGGGTCGGCGCTATTCAGGTTCAATACCTTCCAGGACTTTCTCCTCGGCAACGACTACTATTACACGCAGGCCAGCCGGGACACGGTTCCCGACCTGCACTACGCCAACCTGGAAGCATTTCTCCAGGATGACTGGACGATCAGCAGACGGCTTACGTTGAACATAGGGGTCCGCTACAGCTATTTCCCGTCCCCGGCGGATCTGCTCGATACGCTGGCAAACTTCGATCCCAAGTACTTTGTGGCCGCCAACGCTCCAACCATCGACCCCGTCCATGGCACCTTCACGGGATCGCAACTGCCCGCGACCTACGAGAACGGCCTGATCTATCCGACCGGTACGGCGTGCAGCCTCGCGCAGCAAGTCAATGCCGCCCAGGCCACATGCTCGCCGTATGGATCGCATGTGAATCCCGACCCGCGTAACAACTTCGCTCCGCGGTTCGGATTTGCGTACGATGTTTTTGGAGACCATAAAACTTCCGTGCGCGGCGGATATGGAATCTTCTACGACCGCATGTTGAACGGCATCTGGGAGCAAAACGGATTCGCGGAGTCGCCTGGACTGCAGGTAACAACCATCTACAGCTCTCAGTTCGACAACCCGCTGGCGGGAACTGCCAGCTATCCTACTTATCCCAAAAGAATTACTGCCACCGGCACGCCGATCATGAAGAACCCCTCCTACATGGACTTCAATCTCACGATCGAGCATGAACTGTTGCCGAGCACGGTCCTGACCGTGGCCTATGTCGGAACCGTGGGACGCCACCTGTTGGGCGAAAGGGAGATCAATCAACCTACGCTTTCCGCCAGAGCGGCGAATCCGACGGCATGGGTCACGGCCGTCGTTCCCTATCCAGGGTACGCTGCCTTTGAGGACAGGATTACTGGTTATACCAGCAACTACCATTCACTCCAGGCATCGCTGAACTCCCGCGATTACCACGGCCTCACGTATGGCATTGCTTACACGTGGAGCAGGAACTTGAGCGACAACCCCGAGGATCGCGGCTTCGAGACGTACAATACCTACGATTTGCACCTGGACTACGGCCCCTCGATCATCAATCAGCCGCAAACATTTATCGCCAACTATGTCTACGAGCTTCCATTCTTCAAGGTTCAGCACGGCCCCGCAGGGCATCTGCTCGGCGGCTGGGAGTTATCCGGGATCACCGAGTTCTTCTCGGGCCAGTCGCAAAGAGTGCACCAGTCGTTCGATAACTTTAGCAGCGGCGACTGCGCTATTATGACCAGCAACTGCCCCGCAACCGGTCTCTATCCCGGCGGCCTCAATATGGACCCGAGCGACATCAGCCCGCGGCCGGATCTGGTTGCGCCCGTCAAGAGAGCGAAGCAACAGAAGAATTGGTTCTCCACCAATTCGTTTGCGGATGCCTGGGGGCACTTCGGGAGTTCCGGATACGGCGTCTTCCTCGGTCCCGGTCTGAACCTGTGGGATCTCGCAGCGATGAAGAACTCGAAGATCGGCGAACATGTCAGCTTCCAACTGCGCGGCGAATTCTTCAATGCTTTCAACCACAACAACTTCGCCGGAATTGGCGTCGTCACCGACACCAAATCCACCTTCGGCCAAGCCGTCTCGTCGCATGACCCCCGCGAGATTCAGCTTGGCGGCAAGGTCTACTTCTGATCTAATCCTCGGAGTGAGGGTGGCCCCGGTATCGGGACGTATCTCTTGCTCCGAGGATGATTTCTCTTCGCGTCGACGCGCATTTGCATCGTATTTCCTGGCGCTGGTCCGGCATCAAAGACCAGCGTGTAATGGACGGCTTCGACGATTGGACGTGGCTCGAGGCGAAGGTGTTCGCGTGGGACTGAATTTCCCCGATCTGGTGGTCATCGCTGTCTATCTGGCCGGCGTAACGCTTTTTGGATTGCGTTTTCGCGGCGGGCAGCAGACGGTGAAGGGATATTTCCTGGCCGACAACGCGATTCCCTGGTGGGCGATTTCGCTTTCCATTGTGGCGGCGGAGACCAGTACGCTGACGGTGATCAGCGTGCCGGGCTTGGCTTACGACAAGGACTTCAGTTTTCTTGAGCTGGCGATCGGCTATTTGATCGGCCGCGTGGTCGTCAGTTTTGTACTGATCCCGCAGTATTTTCGCGGCGAACTGGTGACGGCCTATCAACTGATCGAGCGGCGCTTCGGCCAGCGGTTGCGCGCGCTGACGGCCGGAGTTTTTCTGCTAACGCGGGCCGCGGCCGAGGGCGTGCGCGTGTTCGCCGTGGCCATTGTGGTGCGCGTGGCGCTGGGCGGATTGCTGGCGGGCGCCGGCGACTTCGAGCGCGACGTGGTGTCGATTGCGGTGGTCACGGTGCTGACGCTGCTTTACACGCTGAAGGGCGGGTTAAAAGCGGCCATCTGGACGGACGTGATGCAGCAGACGGTTTATGTCGCCGGAACGATTGTGGGGCTGGTGACCATTTTGCATCTTGTGCCGGGCGGGTGGGCGACGGTGCACACGATGGCGGGCCAGGCGGGCAAGCTGCGCGTCTTCGATTTCACATTGAACTGGACCACCAAATACACCGTATGGTCGGGCGTCATTGGCGGAGCGTTTCTGACGACGGCGAGCCACGGAACGGATCAGTTGATTGTGCAGCGGCTGCTGGCGGCGCGCAGCAAGGGACAGGCGCAACTGGCTCTGATCGCGAGCGGCGCGGCGATCTTTTTCCAGTTTTCGCTGTTTCTAGCGATTGGCGCAATGCTCTACGTGTTCTATCGCATCTTTCCGCCGCGGGCCGCGTTTACGCGCACGGATACGATCTTTCCGGTGTTCATCGTGAATCACATGCCGCATGGCGTCAGCGGGCTGCTGATTGCGGCCATTCTGGCGGCGGCGATGTCGAATCTGAGCGCGGCGCTCAACTCGCTCTCCTCGACGGCGATCGTCGATTTCTACATGCGCCACAGGCCGCACTCGACAGAGCAGCGGCGCATCCGGCTCTCGCGGGCGGCGATGGTGGGCTGGGCTCTGGTGCTGTTCGGTCTGGCGCTCATGGCGCGCAACGGCGGCAGAGTGATCGAAGTGGGATTGACGATCGCTTCGGTTGCCTACGGTGGAATGCTGGGCGTGTTTCTGCTCGGCGTGCTGACCAGAAAGGCCACGGAGGGCGGCGCCATGGCGGGCATGATCTGCGGGTTGGCGCTGAACCTTTACCTTTGGCTGTTTACGCATGTGGCGTTTACCTGGTATGTGGCGCTGGGCAGCGCGATGACGTTCGCCGTGGGCTACGCCGCGAGCCTGCCCGTGCGCAAAGAGTCGATGAGCAGGGTGTAGACAGGGAATGAAGATGCAGGTGCGTGAATTAACAACGGAGCGCCGCAATCGGGCGACGGAAAATCTGGACCGGATGGGTTCGCTGGAACTGGTGACTGCGATGAATCGCGAAGACGCCGTGGTTCCGCGCGCCGTCGCCAGGGTGCTGCCGGAGGTTGCGCGGGCGGTGGATCTGGTGGCGGATCATCTGGCCCGGGGTGGGCGGCTGATTTATGTAGGCAGCGGCACCAGCGGCCGCATCGGCGCGCTGGATGCGTCGGAGTGTTCGCCAACCTTCGGCGTGAGCGCGAAGATGGTGCAGTTCGTAATCGCAGGCGGCGAAAGGGCTCTGGTGAGGGCCACCGAGGCCAGCGAGGACTCGACCGCGATGGGGCGCAAAGACATGGCGGGGCGTCGGCCCGGCAAACGCGACGTGGTGGTGGGTCTGGCAGCCAGCGGATACACGCCCTATACCATCAGCGCCCTCGAATATGCGCGCTCGAAGGGCGCGGCGACCATTGCCATAGCGTTCAATCGCAACTCCGCCATAGGGAAGATTGCGGACCTCAGCATCGAAACCGAGGTAGGGCCGGAGGTGCTCGCCGGGTCTTCGCGGCTCAAGGCCGGAACCGCGGAAAAGCTGATCTGCAACATGCTGACCACCGGGGCCATGACACGGCTGGGATACGTCTACAGCAACCTCATGGTGAATCTGAGGCTGACGAACAGGAAACTGATGCAGCGGGGCATCACGATCCTTCAGGAGTTGACCGGCGCTGGCCGTGACGAGGCCGCGGCCATTCTCGAGAAGGCCGGCCGCAGCGTGCCGCTGGCGCTGGTGATGCTCCAGACGGGGGCGAGCAAGGCCGAGTCTGCGCGGCGCCTGCGCAGAGCCAAAGGAAATGTGCGCAAGGCGATTGAGGGGTGATATGAGGAGTGTTTTCAAAAGCGTTCTGCTGCATCGCATGATGGCTTGCCTGGCGGCTTTCGCATGCGTACTTTGCACGTATCGGGATCTTGCCGCGCAGGAGGCAGTCGGCGCGCCGGGATCCTACGTGGCAGTTGCGCCCGACCTGAGCGCAATCGATGTGATGATGCAGGCGGCTGTGGCTCACGGCAACATGCCCGGGGCCGTGGTGCTTGTCGGTCACAACGGACGCGTGGTGTATCGCAAGGCTTTCGGTATGCGGTCGCTCGAACCGGCGCGCGAGGCGATGACCGTGGACACGATCTTCGACCTCGCCTCTCTGACCAAGTGCATCGCAACCACCACGGCCGTAATGCAACTGTTCCAGCAGGGACGCATCCGGCTCAACGATCCCGTGGCTGTGTATTTGCCGGAATTTGCGCAGAACGGCAAGTCTGAGATTACGATCCGTGAACTGATGACGCACTTTTCCGGCCTGCCGCCGGATCTGGAATTGAAGACGCCGTGGAAGAGCGAGGCCACGGCGTTCAACATGGCGATGCAGGTGCGGCCCATCGATCCGCCCGGCACGCGTTTTCTCTATAGCGATATCAACTTCGAGGTTCTCGGATTTCTGGTCGAAAAGCTTTCGGGGATGCCGCTCAATGAGTATGCGGCCACGCACATCTTTGCCCCGCTGGGAATGAGGGAAACCACCTATCTTCCGCCGGCGGACTGGATTCCGCGCATCGCGCCCACGCAGTACGACGAGAACGGCAAGATGCTGCGCGGGGTGGTGCATGATCCGACGGCGCGCAGGATGGGTGGAGTGGCCGGACACGCGGGGCTGTTCTCGACGGCCGACGATCTGGCGAAGTTCGCGCAGAATCTGCTGAGCGACAATCCGCAGGTGCTGACGCGCGCGGCGATCGAGAAGATGTCGACGCCCGAGCAGGCGGCCACGGCAGCCAGTTTGCGCGGGCTGGGGTGGGACATCGATTCGCCTTTCGCGAGCAATCGCGGCGAACTGCTTCCGGTGGGATCTTTTGGCCATTCCGGGTTCACGGGCACTTCGCTGTGGATTGATCCGGTGACGGATACCTACATCATTCTGCTGACCAATGCCGTGCATCTCAACGGTAAAGGGAATGTGATTGGGCTGCGCGGGAAGCTGGCGACGGCTGTGGCGGCGGCGCTGCATCTGACGGTTGACGAGAAGGAAAAAATGCGGGTGGCGCGCATCACCGGCTACAACGAGTCGATGATGGCCGAGCGGCGCGTGACGGCGCGCGCCGGCGATGTGAAGGTGGGAATCGACGTGCTGGAGGCGGATGGGTTCCGCGAACTCGATCCGAATCCCGCGCATCCGGTGCGCATCGGTCTCGTGACCAACCAGACCGCGCTCGACGCGACGGGCGCGCGCACGGCCGACGTGCTGGCTCACGCACCGGGAATCAGGCTCGCGGCGATCTTCAGCCCGGAGCACGGGATTGCCGGCGTTCTCGATACGACCGCGATCGGCAACTCCCGCGACGCAGCGACGGGCGTGCCGATCTACAGCGTCTACGGCGGCACAGATGCCAGGCGGCGGCCAACGGCGGAAGAGCTGGCGGGCGTGGATACGATTGTCTACGACATTCAGGATGTGGGCGTGCGATTTTACACGTATGAGAGCACGCTCGGCTATTTTCTGGAGGCGGCGGCGAAGGCCGGCAAAAGGATCGTGGTGCTCGACCGGCCTGACCCGCTTGGCGGCGCGTACATACAAGGCCCGGTGCTCGATACGGGGCGCGAATCGTTCGTCGGCTACTGGCGCACGCCGGTGCGCCACGGCATGACGGTGGGCGAGTTGGCGCGTCTGTTCAACAGCGAACGAGCGATCGGCGCCAGGCTCACCGTGGTGCGCATGCAGGGCTGGCAGCGCGGCGACTGGTTCGATTCGACGGGCAGGGTATGGGTGAATCCCTCGCCGAACCTGCGCAGCCTGACCGAGGCGGAGCTCTATCCCGGCATCGGAATGATCGAGGGCGCCAACATCTCTGTCGGGCGCGGCACCGATACACCATTTGAGCTGGTGGGCGCGCCGTGGATTCACGCGGCGGCGCTGGCTCACTACCTGAACGCGCGCGCCATCGACGGCGTGCGTTTTGTGCCGGTCCGCTTCACGCCCACCGCATCCAAGTATGCAGACCAGATCTGCCGTGGAGTGAATATCATGGTGAGCAACCGTGAGGCGCTGGACGCGCCAGAGCTCGGTTTGGAGGTTGCGGCCGCGCTCGAGCATCTTTATCCGGGCGATTTCAAGGCTGCCGAGATAGATGGGCTGATGCGCAACAAAGCTGCGCTCGACGCGCTCGTGGCCGGCGAAGATCCGCGCCGCATCGCCGAAGATTGGCAGGATGCGGACAACAAATTCGAAACGGAGCGCGCGAAGTATCTGCTTTATTGATGGTGAGAATCGCGCGGGCTGAGAGGAGGAGTTGAGTGAATGGAACGGGCTTTCGTTCTGAACCGAGGCGGCCATGGCGTGTAATAAGGAGCGGCCTGGGCCTTGCGATTGCGGCCTGCTCTGCGCTGGCGGCAACTCTGGCGGTATCTCCGGCGCGGGCGCAAATGTCTGTTGACCGTCCGGATGCTGTCGTAGCCAGACCTGTCGTGAACCTGTACAGGCAGGCGGCGGTTACAAGCGACGTGGTTTCGCAGGCGCTCTATGGCGCGGGTGTGCAAACGCTCAAGAGCAGCCAGGGATGGTTGTACATCCGCACCGCGGATGACTATAAGGGCTGGGTGGAGGCGGCGGATCTGAAGATGCTGAACGGCGGCTCGTACGCGCCGAAGGGCAATGTCGTGCGCGTGACGGCGCTTGCCGCCAATGTCTATCGCGAGCCGGACGTGACGCTGCACGCGCCGCTGCTGGAGCTGCCGTGGGAGTCGCTGTTGGAACTGGCGCCGGCGGCGGCCAGGAACAGTGAGCGGTGGCTTGAGGTGCGCCTCGTGGATGGGCAGACCGGCTGGGTGCAGCGCGGCGACGTGAGCGGCGATTTCGCCCCGCTGAACATCGACCAGATGCTCGTCCTTGCGCATCGATTTATCGGCATCACGTACACATGGGGCGGCGTGAGCAGTTTCGGCTTCGACTGCTCCGGATTTACGCAGATGCTGGAGCGTCAGCGCGGAATCGAGATGCCGCGCGACGCCGACATTCAGGCCGCGTGGAGCGGCGCCGAACCGGTCGAGCGCGGGAATATCCGGCCTGGCGATCTGCTCTTCTTCGGTTCGAGCCCGGACAAGATCACGCACACGGGAATGTATCTTGGCGCCGGCGAGTTCATTCACGATACAACGCACGATCATCCCGGCGTGCAGATCGGCAGGCTGGACGAGATGCCATGGACGAAGCTGCTGGTGGCGATAAGGAGAGTAAAGCCATGAATCGGCGCGCATGTTTGAAGATGGCCGGCGCAGCGGCGGTGCTGCCGTTTACGCCGCCCGGGGCGCGGGCAAAAGCCGCTGAGGGACCGTGCACGGTGGATGTGAGATTGCAGCGCCTGATGCTGCGCCATACCTGGACCACGACGATGTCGTCGAGCGCCTACCGCGACACGGTGCAGGTGGCCTACCAGCGCGACGGAGTCATCGGCCACGGCGAAGGCGCGCCCATCATCCGCTATCAGGAGTTTCCGGCGCCGGCGATGAAGGCCATCCAGGCCATCGCCGGCGAGATCGCCGCGGGCGATCCGTGGATGTATCAGAAGTATCTTGCCGGAATCCGCCGGGAACTGGGCGAAGGCGAGCACGCCGCAATGGCCGCGGTAGACATAGCGATCTTCGACTGGCTGGGCAAGAAGCTCGATCTCCCGCTCTACAGGTTTTTCGGACTGGATGCGGCCGATGCGCCCATCACCGACTTTTCCATCGGCATCGATACGCCGGAGATTACGCGCGAGAAGACGCGGGAGGCCGCGGATTTTCCGGTGCTGAAGGTCAAGGTGGGACTGAAGACCGACGAGGCGACCATCGAGGCCGTGCGCAGCGTGACGAAGAAGCCCATTCGCGTGGATGCCAACGAGGGATGGACCGACAAGGAAGAGGCCATCCGCAAGATCAACTGGCTCGAGTCGCAGGGCGTGGAGTATGTGGAGCAGCCCATGCCGGCGCACATGATCGAGGAGACGCGCTACGTGCGCGGCAAGGTGCATCTGCCCATCTTTGCCGATGAGGCGTGCACGGACGTGACGATGATTCCAAAGCTCGTGGACGCTTACGACGGAATCAACGTCAAGCTCGACAAGGCCGGCGGCATTCTGGAGTCGTGCCGGTGGATCAATGTGGCGCGCGCCGTGAAGATGAAGGTGATGCTGGGCTGCATGGTGTCCAGTTCCTGCTCGGTGACGGCCGCGGCGCATCTTTCGCCGCTGGTCGATTACGCGGACCTCGACGGCAATCTGCTTTTGAGTAACGATCCGTGGCGCGGCGTGCGCGTCAAAGAGGGAATGCTGCTGCTGCCTTCAGGACCGGGCCTGGGATTAACGCCGGCATGAAGCGCGGCGCAATCGGAGTTTGCGAATACAGGCTGCTGCAAAGCTGCGGCAGTTATTGATCCGGAGGTTCACTTGAGCGTGGATACATCGGAACCGACGAGAAACCGCATCGGCAGGCCGCGTCCATTGGCGCTGGACCGCAGAAGCGGCATTCCGCTTTATCACCAGATTCAGCAGCGTCTTCTGGAGCAGATCCGATCCGGAGAACTCAAGCCGGGTGAGCCGCTGCCCTCCATTCAGCAGATCGCCGCGCGCATGGGCGTGAGCCAGATGACGGTGAGGCAGGCGGTGGGCACCTTGTGCGAACTGGGTGTGATTTACAGCCGGCAGGGCAAAGGAACGTTCATCTCGGGAATCAAGCTGGAAAGGGATTTTCGCCAGGTTCTCTCGTTCTCGGAGGAGACATTGGCGCGGGGAGCCAGGCCCAGTTCCATCCTGCTCTCATTCCGCATTCAGACGCCTACGCAGGAGGTGAAAGAGGCGCTGGGACTGAGCGATGAAGAGCGTGTCTTCAACCTGCACCGGGTTCGCTGCAGCGATTCGGTCCCGATGGGCATCGAGTCCAGTTCCTTGCCCGTGCATCTGTGCCCTTCGCTGATCGAAACCTTCGATCCCACTACGTCGCTCTATGAAGAGCTCGCCAATCAGTATGGAATCCAGTTGATGGTAACCGACGAAGTGGTGGAGGTGGGAAGCGCGATCGCGGAAGATGCGCGCCTGCTTGAGATTCCTCCGCAGAGCCCGGTGTTTCTGTTCAAGCGCATCTCGTATCTGGAGAATGGAACGCCCGCCGAGCACGTGCGATCGGTTTATCGCGGTGACAAATATAAGATTGTGAACCGGCTCATGCGCACCAAGCGCGAGCGCCTGGCTGCGCCGCTGGCCTCTTCGTCAAAGCCTGCAAGCCAAACGATTGCCTGATATCGCCGAACGGCGGCTGCGCGTGGATGCGCGATCGCTTTCTGCCACGGCCGTGCCCGGCGCCGGACCTCAGGAACGAGCCCAGATAACCGCAGCGGTTGAACCGCTGATAAGGAGCGGGAACCAAACTTGCGCGATCCACAGCGTGGGAATGAGAAAAAGAATATCAGTGTCGAGCAACGAACCGGGCCAGGCGATGGTGGCGCGAAGCCAGACGTAATAAAAGAAATCCCAAAAGGCGAAGGTCCACAAAAACGCCGCGATTTTTGATCTCAGATTTTGCCCGGCGAGCCAGGCGATGCCGGTCAGCATCACAATGGTCGCCATTTCGCGAAAGCATTCGGTCCGCGCCAGACTTTGCGGCAGCGCGGCCGTGCCGTGCACCTGCGGAACCGGCAACAGCCCGGTAGCAGCCCTGAGATAGACGACCACCGCGGCTTCAACAAAGCCAAAGGCAATCCCGAAGACCGCCAGGAGCAGAAGCCGCTTTCTGCCAATCGAAAACTTCGTCTTTATCGACAGAAGATAGGGCGCGATTGGTGCGAGCGCGAGTAGGTTCACCCACCACGGTGTGGCAAATAAAACAAAGCGCGACATAGGCTGAGTCTACGCCGGCCGCGCGGATCGGACTATGCGCTGAAAGTTGGAGGAGTGAATCTTCCCCGCGTTTCCCGGCACTATGCCTGAGATTTTCCATCGCGAAAAGAATCGTCAATATGCATTGGACAAGCAAGATTACGGAGGCACAATATGGACTTGCCCCCATTTTTGAGACAAACGGTTAAGACTCAAAATCCAATGAATGGAGAATTGAGTCATGGGCTTGTCACGCAGGCAGTTCACCAAGGAATTCAAGCTGGCCGCGGTTCGGCGGCTGGAAGCAGGGGTATCGCTAGCTGAGGTGGCGCGTGGGTTGGAGGTCAACCCGAACGTGTTGCAGCGTTGGCGGCGAGAGTTCCGGCAGGCGCCCGGCAACGCATTTCCTGGTAACGGGCAGCGGCGCTGGTCCGAAGGCCGGGTAGCCGAGTTGGAGCGCAAAATCGGTCAGCAGGTAGTGGAGATCGATTTTTTGAAGGGGTGCTTGCAGCGCATCGAAGAACAGCGGATGCTGCAGCCATCGAGTGCGGTTCGTCGGCACTTTGTCTCCCAAGTCGAGCAGATCATCTGGCGCAACGCTCTAATCTCCGAGACGGTCAATCTGCCTGCCCGCGACGGCGTCGAGGGGATTCAGGTTTTTGAGATTGCGCTCAAAACCGGAGAATTGAAGGAAGATGTTCTGCGTTCGCTCGACCGCGCCATACCCTGGCGGCTGTTTTTTGAGCTGACGTTTCAGGGCAAGGTCCGTTTCGCAGCCGCGTTCAAGCGCCCCAGCGACGGCAGTTCCGGCGCGCCGGTGGTTGAGGACTATTACCTCACGCCGTGGCAGCCGGCACCGACGCCGCGGGTGGCGCTTCCAGTCGCGCTTGATCTGGCTACCTTATATGAGCACATGCTTCTCCGGCACATGGAGGCCAGCGCGTTGGGGATCGCGCCGCGGGCCGGGGAGCCTCTCGCTACTGTCATCGAGCGAGGCAAGGCCATCCGCGCACAGCGGCGCGAGATCCGGCGGCTTGAAGCCGCGCTGCGCCGGGAGAACCAATTCAACCGCAAGGTGGAGATCAACGCAGCGCTCCGCCAAAGCCGGGCCACGCTCGCCGCACTGGGCTGGGCCGGGCCTATTCAACCAGACCCAGAAAATCCGCCGGCCGCACCACGCGCACTTCCTTCCACGGATCGAGCACCAGCAGGTCCTCGTCGCTGCTGACCAGAACTTCCGCTTCGGCTTCGGCGGCCAGGAGCAGAAACTTATTGTCTTTGGGGTCCCGGCAGGCGGGATCAAGGGAAAGATAATCTTCCTCCCGCACCACGAACCGGCGCGCATTGTTCTCGATCGTTTCCAAAAACTTTCTGCGGGCGGTGTCCGTCAGGTAACGGCGAAACTTCTCTCTTGCCAAAACTTCCTTCAACTCGGCCAGGGTTGCTTCACTGGCGCACAGGTCGCAGGTGCTTACCGCCCGCATCAGGGCCCGGTGAGGAATCGAGTCCAATCGCAAGGCAGCCGAAACCAGAGTGCTCGTGTCGAATACCACGCGGTGAACGGTCATCTCAGCTCATGCACCATGCGATTGACCTCCTCGTCCGTCAACTTTGCGGCGGCGGCGGCCTGCGCAGGCGACTGGCTCTGTTTGGCTTCGGCGCTCCACGCCTCCAGATTGGCCAGGGCGCGGCTGCGCCTGCGCCGCGCGTCCACCAGCTCCTCCATGTCGCGCGGAGAGACGATGAAGGCGGCCGTTCGGCCATGCCGCGTAACGGTGACGATCTCCCGCTGCGACATGTCGATCAATTGACCAAAGCGGTTCTGCGCCTCTACGGATGTGACCTTCACCATGGCTGCCTCCAAACTAGCTACTCTAGATAATATAGATAGTATGGATGTTTTTCAACTCCGCACCCGTCGCAGCCGGGTTGCGTGCAGCCCCTTGTGCAAACAGCCGCCATGCTCGGCCTGTACCCCGCCGGACGGCAACTGCAACGATGTAAAGTGGTAAGGAACTCTGGAATAGACACGCCAACCGCCACCGGCTCACAGAAACCCCGCGCCCAGGATTGCCCGCATGGAAAAACCCAAGATGCACACGCCCGACCTCACCGGCGAGAACGTAGAAAAGATTGCCGCGCTGTTTCCGAATTGCGTGACCGAGGCGACAGATGAGAACGGCAAGCTGACGCGCGCCATCGACTTCGATCAGCTTCGCCAGGAGCTTTCCGGGACAATCGTGGAGGGGCCGCGCGAACGCTACCATCTCGATTGGCCGGGCAAGCGGGAGGCGATTCTGACCGCCAACGCGCCCATTGCCAAGACCCTTCGCCCCTGCCGCGAAGAGAGCGTGGATTTTGACACTGTTCATTGAGGGCGACAATCTCGACGCGCTCAAGCTGCTGCAGGAGACGTACCTCGGGAAGGTGAAGCTCATATATATAGATCCGCCGTACAACACGGGGAATGACTTCGTTTACCGGGATGCCTTTGCTCAAGAGAGCGAGTCGTACTTTCGCCACTCAACGACCACCTACTCAAGTAGGTGGGTTTCCGCCGGCGGACTGAACCGCCGTCTGAAGGAAGAGCGACTGAAAG
>JBMFHB010000066.1:0-19734 GCA_049977045.1 Occallatibacter sp. | reverse complement strand
ACTATTGGGAGGACCGGCGTGCCGCTTGACTCCACTTCTATGTCGCCCGCCCGCCGGAATTCAGCTGCGGGAGGCGCCTGCGCGTGCGCTCAACTGCGCCAGATTGAGCGCCTGATCCGGATCGAGCGCGGGCGACAGGAGCAGCCCCTGACCCAGCGTGCATCCCATGCGAACAAGCGATACCACCTGATCGCGGGCGTCGATTCCCTGCGCAACTACGGGCAAACCGACGATGTTGGCAAAGCGGACGACCGATTCCAACACAGCCCACTGGCGGCCTGCTGAACTAGCCACAGCCGTGAGCCGGGGTGCAAGCTTGACCATCGCGACCGGCAGTTGCAGAAGAAGATTCAACGGCGCAAGGCTGCTGCCGAAGTCGTCAATCGCCACGCGCACCTGGCAATCCGCGAGCCGCTGCAGAACAGCAACTGCCTCATCGGGATTCTCATTGAGCGCGGTTTCGGGAACCTCGAAGACCAGACGCGACGCATCGGCGCCGCTTTCCGAAAGCGCCCTCCTCAGTTGCGAGATCATCTCGGCGTGGAAGAGTTGCCGCCGCGTGAGATTGATCGAGACAAACAGATCCGGCTGCGGCAGGGCCTCGCTCCAGATGCGCAACTGAGCGATGACCGCCTTCAGTGTCTCCCTGCCCAGCGCTAGCGAGAGCCCGGTGTCTTCGGCGACCGTCAACGCGCCGTCGAAATCCTCCACGGTCCCATCGTCGCGGCGCAGGCAAATCTGCGCCTCGAATCCTTCGAGCTTGCCGTTGGTCAGCCGGTAGATGGGTTGATAGCGAAAGGCGAACTGCCGCCTGTCGAGAGCCGTGCGCAGTTCTCGCTCACGCTCCTGCTGGCTAGTGACACATACTTCGAGGTGCTTGTCAAAAATCTCGTAACGGCCGCGACCGCCCTGCTTCGCGCGGTACATGGCGAAGTCGGCGTCGCGAAGCAGTTGATCGGGAACGGTGTGCTCGGGACCGGCCATAGCCGCGCCGATGCTCGCACCGGCCTGCACGATGTGCCCAAATATGTCGAAGGGCCGGTCCAATTCGCGCAGAATGCGTTTGGCCACGATTTCGAGATCGCCCGCGGTGACAATGTTTTCAACAAGAACCGCAAACTCGTCGCCGCCCAGACGCGCGGCCGAGTCCTGGGGGCGCAGCGAGGAGCGCAGGCGGCCAGCGATGGACATCAGCAGAACGTCGCCGGCGGCGTGGCCCAGGTTATCGTTCACTGCTTTAAATTGGTCGAGATCGACATAGAGCACGCCGCAGCCATTCTCGGGATGGCGCAGGCGGCGCGTGAGCGTGAGGTGCAACCGGTCAAGAAAGAGCGCGCGGTTAGGCAGCCCGGTCAGCACGTCATGCATGGCGTCATGCTGCAACTTGGCCTCAGTCGCTTTCATCTCGCCAATCTCGCGAAACGTGAAGACATAACCCACCTTGGCGCCACCCACCAGAAGCGGCGCAACCTGCATGCTCACATCCACCAGCTCGCCGGCCTTATTGACGCGCACCGTTTCCATGGTTGCGCTGCTCTGTTCGTCGACCGCCCGCAGCAGCATGGCATTCTCGTTCAAACGGGTTTCCGGCACGATCAACTCGCGCAGACTGCCGCCGCCGGCCTCTTCCGCTGTGTAGCCAAACATACCCGTGAATGCCGGATTGGTATAAAGCACGTGATTCTGATGCTCAATGGCTACTGCCTCCGGAAGGCTCGAAAGCACATCTTCCATCAGCCGCGACTTCGGCGCCCGCTCCTTTTCGCTCGGATGGGCCACAATGACCGCTTCGCGCAGTTGCGCATTGGAGATGCTGTAGGTGCCTTCGACAGACACCAGACGGTTATTGGGCGCCGGAAGAGTGGCATGGAAGGGACTGCCGTGCAGTGTGCCGGTCAGCAACGTCTGCGGCTCAGCCGTGCCGGGGAAAAGTCCCCAAAGAACATCCTCGACAGGACGCGGAACCCATTCGTCCCCAGCCAGGCCTAATAGTTGCCTGGCCTCCGCGTTGGCAAAGACAATCTTTCCTCCACGCTCCAGAAAAACCAGGACCGGAAGGGCGTCGAGAACCTCACGTTGGGCCTCGAGATTTGTATTTCCGTGTGAATTCGCTTCCATGGCCTCTCCGGGCCCCGCCGCTATAAGTGCTGGTAAAGGCTTATGATCCCCGCCGGATCCGGCCGTAAGTACAAGAGCAGCCATTCCTTCGATCGTATGCGCCGCGCTCCCGGGCAACCATCCCCAAAACTGGTCAACAGGTGCAACCAAAGTCCGAATGGCTGCCCGAATAGGCACGTGCTCGAACCCGGTGTTTCTCCCTGAATAGAAACGGAAGAATATGCGGGACGCTCAGCGCGTAAAGAACACGGCCCAACCACGTTCCGCGGATTGTGAAGCCGGCGCCTGCACGTGCCTGCCAATTGTCTGTTCTTTGTACCAGAAGCTCGATAAGAAAAGCCGCCGTTCACGGATCGACTGCATCGAGCCAGGCTTCAAGCAGCACTCTTCTTATTGATTCGGCCACCGAAGGGTAGAGTTGCTCCGCCCCACCCCTTCCGCAGAATGAGCGGAAAGGATGGGGCGCCCAGATTTCAGTGTTGAGAGACGGATCAGCATGCTGACATGCTGTCTTCGATCGGACTTCAGGTTGGGTTCGTTAGGGAATTTCCACCAGTTCCATCTGACCGTCACGGCGGCGATGGAGGGCGTACATCTCTCCGCTCGCCGTACGGAAGATGAGCAGGTCGCGGTCCTGAAACTCGGCATCCTTGACGGCCTCTTCAATCGTCAGGGGCTTCAGTGCAACGGCTTCGCTGCTCTTGATGATATGCGGCTCGACGACCGCGGTGCTCGCGGGAAATGAGTGCACAGCAATGGACGCCCGCGCCTTGCCGCGTGGCGGCTTGGCTCCTTCTACGTCCTGATCCGGCTCCACGCGCGCCTTGGAGCGCGTCACTGGTGGCGCTGTGAGCACCTTGTCTTCTTTGGGAAGGCGCTTGCTCACAATGCGACGGTCGCGATAGCGATGGGCCTGATGTTCGGCGTGCGCGATGGCCTCGCGCAGCGCCGCGTCAGGCGAGTCCCCCTTGCCCGTGGCGGCAAACTTCTGCGAGCGGGACAGTATATTCAGTTCGACGGTCTGAAGATGCCTTTGAGCGCTGAAAATGATGCTGGATCGCGCGGTGCGGCCCAGAATACGCCCAATCCGTTCCATTCCCTCCTCGGCCTGCGTGCGCAGAGCCTTGGAGATCCTGCCCTTCCTTGCGGTGATTGCTACTTGCATGATCGCCTCCGCTGGCTGTTTTTTGTCCGCGTCGAAATCGGCGCTGGTGCTCGACAGTATATGACGATTCAGCTTCTAGTCGCCAGCTTTCAGATCTCTTGGCTTGACCTTTTCGATATTCGGCTGCAATTTCTCGCGAGCCGCCGCCGATTGGGGAAGCTCTCTCAGGTCTCTCGCCGAAGCTGGGCTGAGACGGCTCGCGGATCTACCAATCGCTGAGTGCTGAGATCTGCCTTTCAGATCTCCCAGCGCAGCAGCACCGTGCCCACGGTAAAGCCCGCGCCGACTGCGGCCAGCAGCACCAGATCGCCCTTTTTCAGCTTGCCTTCTTCGACAGCCGTTTCCATGGCCAGCGGAAGCGTTCCGGCCGACGTATTGCCGTACTTTTCGATGTTGATCACGACGCGGTCGGGGGCCAGACCCAGCCGTTCGGCTGTGGAGGTGATGATGCGCAGATTCGCCTGGTGAGGAATAAAGCAACCCAGTTCGGCGCCACTGACGCCGTTGCGCGCAAGAAGCTTCTCGGTCGCCTCGGCCATCTTGCGCACCGCAAACTTGTAGACCGCGGGACCATCCTGATAGATGTAATGCCATTTTTTGTCCACGGTCTCGTGGGTCGAGGGATTCAGGCTGCCGCCGCCCTTGAGGTTCAGGCTCACACCGCCCGATCCGTCGATCTCGTTCAAAGCGTCAATGAAGCCAATCTCGCCCTCCGCGGCCGGCTCCAGCAGCACCGCGCCGCCACCGTCGCCGAACAGAACGCAGGTCGTGCGATCGGTGTAGTCGGTCATACGCGTGTTGGCGTCGGCTCCGCAGACCAGAACTTTACTGTAGGCCCCGCTCTCGACCATCTTCACGCCCGCTTGCAGCGCATAGACGAAACCCGAGCAGCCGCCCGAGACATCGAATCCCCAGCAATTGCTGGCGCCAATTTTGTTCTGCACCAGGCAGGCCGTCGAGGGGAACATCATGTCGGGCGTTACCGTGCCCACGATGATGACCTCAACTTCATTGGGACCGATTCCGCGCGCGGCCAGGCACTTCTTTGCGGCTGCCGTGCAGATGTCGCTCACACCCAGGCCGGGGGCGAGCTTGTGGCGCGTCTTGATCCCCGTGCGCTCCGTAATCCACTGGTCGCTGGTTTCGACAATCTTTTCGAGGTCTTGATTGGTAATGACATCAGGAGGAACATAAGTTCCGAAGGCCGAAATCTTGGCACGGCGACCCACTATGGGGCGAACGGTCAGGCTCAATGCATTTCTCCTTGCGCGGCGGACCTTGTTCCCTTGATCACATGGTTCCTTGGTCCCTGCTTTTCGCAAAAAAGTGCCGGGTGACCTACTGCGCCCGTACGAGCCCGTTACCGTTGCTTCCTTCCGGACCTGGCGGGGTTGGCGGGATTACGTCGCGTAAGACCCGGCACTTGATGATTTTAGCACTCGGACTTGATCGGACAGGAAATGCAATTTCCGCCCCTCTTATCCACATTGGGGCCATTTATTCGCGTTGACCCTGCCATCCAGCGCCCGTAAAGTCTCTAATAAAGCGGAGAATTTCCGCGTTTGCGCGGTACGTTGAGAGTCCCCTGGCAGACGCCTGGAGAAACCTCAAGCGCAAGCTCGCCAACCCGGAGCAAACATGCTGAAACTAAAGAAGATTCATATCCTCGGCTTTAAGAGCTTCTGCGACCGCACTGAAGTGACCTTGGCGGGCACGGGGATTGCCGTAGTGGTGGGCCCGAACGGGTGCGGCAAGTCGAACATTCTCGACGGCGTGACCTGGGTGCTGGGCGAGCAGAGCGCGAAGTCCCTGCGCGGCTCGCATATGCAGGACCTGATCTTTTCCGGCACGCGCGATCGCAAGGCTCTGGGCATGGCGGAAGTTACGCTGACCATGATCGATCCCGAGAGTTACGAGGGGCCTGTACCGGTTGAACCAGAGGTTGTGGTCGATCACGAGGGTCCGGCGGATTGGGATGAAGAGGAACTGCGCCGCCAGCGTGCCGCCGAGGCTGAAGAAATCGCCGCCAACGAGCAGCCGGGTCAGGTGATTGAAGACGAAGCCGCGGATAGTGCTCAAACGCCCGCCTCGGGCGAGAATCCCGGCGCGAGCGCCGAGGCCAATCAAGGGCCGCAGGGCGTGGTCCTTAAAATTCGCCGCCGCAAGTTCCACTCAAAGCCGCAGAGGGGCGAGGTTGTCATCACGCGGCGGCTGTTCCGCACCGGCGAAAGCGAATATCTGCTCAACGGCAAGCTCTGCCGCCTGCGCGACATTCAGGACATCTTCATGGGCACCGGCCTGGGGCCCGAGAGCTACGCCATCATCGGGCAGGAGCGCATCGGGCAACTGCTCAGTTCGAAGCCGTATGAGCGCCGCGCGATTATCGAAGAGGCCGCCGGGATTACACGCTTCAAGACCAAGAAGCGGCTGGCTGAGTTGCGTCTGGAAAGCGCCAAACAAAACCTGGCGCGCGTGGACGACATTTTTGAAGAAGTCACGCGGCAGATGAACAGCCTCAAGCGCCAGGCAGCGAAGGCCGAGCGATATGCCGCGGTGCGCGAAGAGCTCCGTGGACGCCTGCGCGTGGTGCTGGCCAGCCGCATGGCGGCGATGGACGCCGACCAGGCGCGCCTCGATGCGGAGATCACGGCACTGACCGGGCAGGTGAATCACGCGGTCGAAGAGATTGCGCGGCAGGAGGCCAGCCAGCACGCGCTCACCGAGCGCGGCTACGAGTTGGACCGCGAGGGCCAGGAAACACAGACGCGCAGCAATACCGCGGCTGTCGAACTGGAGCGAGCCGCGGCGCGCGAGCGCGGTAACACGGAGCGCGTGAGCGATCTCGAAACGCGGATTGCGGCATCCGCCGCGGAACTCGAGCAGACACGGACGCAACTTGCAGGCATTGAAGAAGAGCGCGCGCAGCAGAAAAGCTTTCTTGAAACCGCGGCCGGTGAGGCGCACGAGTTTCATACCAAAGTGGAGGCGCGGCAGCACGAGGCGCGCGCAGCCGCCGAAGAGGTTTTCAAGGCTGAGCGCGATCTCGAAGCCGAACGCCGCCATGCCATGCACCTGCTCACGCTCTCGGCCAACGCACGCAACTACATCGCGCAGGGCGAAGAAAGTCTGGCCTCGCTGGATCGCGAGGCCGAGCGGCTCAGCGGCGAGATGGGTCAGGCGCGCATCGAACAGGAAAACCTGGGCGTGCAGATTGCCGAGTCGCGGCTGCGCCATGAGTCGGCGGACGCAACAGTAAGGCGGCTGGAACAGGAGATTGCCGCGCTGCGCGAGACGGTCGCCGCCAAACGCAGCGAAGAAAACGCGCGCCGCGCCGAGGCCAACCGCCTGCGCGGCGAACAGGCCGCCGTCGCCGGGCGGCGTGACTCGCTCCAGGCGCTGATTCGCAACCACGGCTACGCCACCGAATCCGTGCGCCGCCTGCTGAAGCCGGGAGCGCTGGGGCCGTCGGTCGCACCGGTGGGCACACTCGCCGATTTCATCGAAGTCAGCGGTGAGTATGAAGGCGTGGTAGACGAGTTCCTGCGCGAAGAGTTGAACTACGTCGTGGTGGAGAGCTGGGGCATTGCCGAAGAGGGCGTACGCGTGCTCAAGACCAGCGATGGCCGGGCAACGTTTCTCATCCATTCCGATGCGCAGGGAGAGCTCTTCGCCTCCGACGAAATACAGGTGAGCGAGCCCGGCGCCATCCCACTGCGCGATGCCGTCAAAGTGCTGAACGGCCTGGGGCGCTCGCTCGAAAGAGTGCTGCCCAAGCTGCGCCATGGCTATCTCACCGAAAATGCCGTCGAAGCGCAGAGGCTGGCGCTGCGTTACGGGCACGCATATTTTCTGACCCCGGAAGGCGAGTGTTTCCACCGCTCGACGGTAACCGGCGGCAAGCCGGCTAGCGAGGGCCCTCTGGCGCTGAAGCGCGAACTGCGCGAGACAGAGAACCGGCTGGCGAAGCTCGAAGCCAACCTTAATCAGGCGCAGCAGGAGGCCGAATCCCTCAGCCGCGAAATCGAGGAGACGACCGCGCAACTTGAAGCACGCGGCGAGGAGCGGCGGCAGAGCACCAGCGAAACAGCCACGCTGGCCGCGGCGCTCAGGCAGATGGAGACCGAGACGCAGCGCATCGATCGGCGCTTGCAGGAGTGGCAGTCGCAGGCAGCGCGCAACAAGGAAGCGCACGAGGCGAAGCTCCGGGCAGTCGCCGAAAAGCGCGAAGAAGCCGCACGGCTCGAAAATGAGCACAACCAGGCCGACAGTGGCCTGAACACGCGGCTGACCGAACTGGAATCTCTGCGGCTCAAACGCGAGGCCGTGCAACAGGAGGCCGCGCAGATGACCGCTGAGCTGGCCGGTCTCGAAGAACGGCGCCGCGGCGCTGAAGCGGCCTTCCAGCGCATTGACCGGCTCTTTGGCGACCTGACCCGGCGAGCGCAGTCGATCGAACAGCAGCGGATCGCGGCAGAGAAGGAACGCGAGCAGCGCATCCAGGAAAACATAGCACTGGTCGCGCGCCAGAAGGAGTTGACCGGGATTCGCGCGGAAGCGCTGGCCCGGTCGCAGGCGATCGCCGAACAGGCGCAGGCACTGCGCGCGCAGTTGGCCGAAATGGAGACGCAACTCAAGACCGGGCGTGCGGCGCTCGATCAGTTACGCGAAACTCGCGCCGGACTTTCGAGCGAGTTGGCCAAGCTCCACTCCGACCTCGAATATCTCGAGGCAAGCTGCCTGGCAGAAGTAAACGTAGAGGCGCAGGTGCTGCGCGCCGATGAGGAGATTGTGCGGCTCGCCGGCGAAGAACTCGCCGCCGAAGAAGAAACCTGCCGCGGGCTCAAACAGCGGTTGGAACAGATGGGCCCGGTAAACATGATGGCGCTCGACGAATACAAGGAGACCGCGGAACGCCACCAGTTCCTTCAAACGCAGCGCCAGGATCTGATCGAATCGATTGAGAACACGCAGGAGACCATCAAGGAGATCGAGCAGATCTCGCGTACACGCTTCGACGAGGCGTTTACGCAGATCAACGAGAACTTCGGCAAGGTCTTTGCCCAGCTCTTCCGCGGCGGTCAGGCCTTCCTGCGCGTAACCGACGCGGAGAACCAGGACGAGAGCGGCCTCGACATCGTGGTGTCGCCGCCGGGCAAAAAGCTGCAGAACGTGCTGCTGCTCTCAGGCGGCGAAAAGGCGCTCACCGCGCTGGCGCTGCTGGTGGGCATCTTCCAGTTCCGGCCCAGTCCCTTCTGTGTGCTCGACGAAGTCGATGCCCCACTGGACGAAACCAACGTGGGCCGCTTCGCCGACCTGATCGGCTCGCTCAGCCGCGACACGCAGTTCCTGATCGTCACGCACTCCAAGCGCATGATGCAGGCCGCCGATATGATCTATGGCGTCACCATGCAGGAGCCGGGCGTGTCGAAGATTGTCAGTGTGCGGCTGGGACAGCGGGAGCAGCGGCGGGCCACGGCGTAAAAGGCGGCTAAAAGCAGACACCAAGTAGCAAACAGCCTCCGCAGTCCGACTGTCTGTTACCTGCTGTTTGCTGTCTGCCGGAGACAAGCGTGCCAGGCAAACTCGAACTGATCGTCGGGCCCATGCGGAGCAACAAGACCGCCGAGTTGCTGCGCCGCATCGAAACACGCCGTGAATACGCCCGGCAATACGTAATGCTGCTCAAGCCGAGCGCCGACACCAAGGCCGCCGCCGGCCTGGTCGAGAGCCGCAACCGCAACGGCTGCGGAAAGATGGAAGCGGTCGAGTTCCCATCCCGCGATCCGTGGTCGGTGCTGCCCGTCATTGCAGAGACGGAGCAGCGCATCGGCAAGCGCATCGAGTGCATCGCCATCGACGAGGGCCAGTTCGTCCACGATCTGTTCCTCTTCACCAAGCGGCTGCTCGATTCCGGCCACGACGTGATGGTCTCCGGCCTGGAGCTCGACTTTCGCGGGATGCCGTTCGGAGAGATGCTCGATCTCTCCTGGCTGGTGCGCACCTATGCGGGCAACCTGACGGAACTGGTGGCCTATTGCAGTTGCGGAGCCAAGGCGCTCTATCCGCAGCGGCTGATTGACGGCCAGCCGGCTCACTACTCAAGCCCCATCATCATGGCCGGCGACAACTACGAGCCGCGCTGCGAGCGGCATTTCGTGCTGCCCGGACGGCCGCATTAGTAAATCGGCAAGCCTGCGAGGGCGCGATCTGCGTGTCGTGCGAAAGTTGCGTCTGCGCCAGCCTACGCAAGTTGAAAGCTGATGGTGACGCGCGTCGTCACGTCCACGGGCCGGCCGTTGCGCGTCGCCGGGCGAAAGCGGATCTGCTGCGCCACGCGGATGGCTTCCTGGTCGAGTCCGTGGCCCAGGCCGTGAAGCACACCATGGACGACCACACGGCCGCTGGCAAGAAACGTGACACTCAGCACAACATCGCCCTCAATGCCCAACCGGCGCGCCTCGGTATTATATGCAGCGGCCGGTCTGGAAAGGACTTCGACGCTTGTGTCGTCTCCTGCGCCGCTGCCGGCTCCGTAGCCCCAGCCGCCGCCACCGCTGCCGCCGCCACCTTCTCCGGAACTCGTAGAGTCGCCGAAACCGGCGGATCGGACCACACCGTGAGGCGCCACAGCCGGCCCCTGCATGTCTCCATAGGGATTGCCGAGCGCGGCGACGTTGGCCGGACGCCTGGCGTTGGGATTGGGAGTTACTCCAAACATGTCGCCAAGATGCACGGGCTTGACGGAGGGATGGACAAACCTGTTCCGCGCCGGCATGGCTGCGGCCAGCGCTGGTCTGGGCTGCGGCGTGCGGGTCATGTGGGGCTTGAAATGCCGTATCGGCGGGGCAGCCAGCTTGGCCTGAGCCCGAGACGGCTTTGGTTCCGGCATCTGTCTGGAAGGCGCGGTTAGACGTAGATGCTTGATTTTAGGGTGCCGCGGCAGGATGGGAGCGATGAGCTGCGTCTCCTCGTAGTGCTGCTCGATCACCTTGGGGGCCGACATGCCAATGAGAAGGCAAACTCCGAAGATCGCCAGGTTGGCAATGGAACTGGCGACGAAGGAACGCCTGCGCCCTTCAGGCTGGGGCAGCAAGCCAAGGATGGGCTGGTCGGGGGAACCGGTCATTTCTACTGTCCTCACGTCTGTGGCGCCGCAGCCAAGCCGAACAGGCGGCGCATTCACCTTGGAATGATGAAACCATTGCTTTCACCAAGGCTGGAACGGGGAACAGAACAACGTGTGGGAAATCCATGCCGGATAGCGCGGGTGCGCCCGGCTCCATTACATCATGGTTAGATGCAGGCTATGCGTGCGGCGGTTGGAAGTCAACCCTGCATCCAAGCTTCAGAAGAAGCTCGGGATTGAGGACAAGTCTTGCATCTGCCAGACAAGGCCGATGCGTCTACAATCTATTGAAAAAATTCATCTTATTTCAACTCGACCACCTCATTCAGGTTCGCTTCATTTCAGATTGGTAGAATCAGATTGAATCGTTTCATTGTTGAATTTTCCAGGCCTGCTGCCAGCAGATATCGGAATACCCCCGGGTCACTCAGATAAATCCAGAGACGCTTGTTCCGCTATTAGACGCCGAAACGTTTTCTGGGATTACACTATTTCTAACGATGCGTCTATATTTCTAGCGTTCAGCATCAGAGGACGGCTATGTCTTGACGATCAGAGTTGACACCCGCTGAGCGCAAACCTTGTGCAGCTCTTCAAGTGATTGACTTCGGGGTTGTTGGAGGTATTTCCGATGTGTGGGATTGCCGGTTACACACAATGCTTCCGCCCCCTGCCACCCGGTGTCATCGAGTCCGGCCTTTGCGGGCTGGTTCATCGAGGACCGGATGATCAGGCCGCGTTTTCCACGCGGAATGTCAGTATAGGGGCGACGCGGCTGCGCGTGGTGGACCTGGACGGAGGCGATCAGCCGCTGCACAGCCCGGATGGTGACTGCACAATCGTCTTCAATGGCGAGATCTACAACCACGGCACCCTGCGTAAGCAACTGGAATCCCTGGGTCACAGCTTTCAAACCCGGTGCGACACCGAGGTCGTGCTCCATGCCTATCTTCAATGGGGCAATGACTGCTTCCACCGCCTGAGAGGCATGTTTGCCGCCGCGCTCTGGACTGAATCGCAGAGGCGTCTGGTCCTGGCGCGGGACCGGATGGGAATCAAGCCACTCTACTACCGCATTCACGAGGGCGAGATCTTCTTCGGCTCGGAGATGAAGTGCATCTTTGCCCATCCGGACGTGCCGCGCCGGATCGATCTCAAGGGGCTGAATTACTTCCTCAGCCTGAATTACGTCCCCGGCCCCTTCACGTTGATCGAGGGAATTGCCAAGCTCATGCCCGGACATCTGATCGAGTGGCGGCGGGGCGAGGTGGCGATCCGCCGATACGTCACACAGGCGCATAAGGGCGAAGCGCCGCGCACCCTGAGCGACGCTACGGAAGAACTCGACGGCCTTCTGCAACAGGCGGTTGCGGAGCAGATTCCGTCGGACGTCCGAATGGGACTCTGGCTGAGCGGCGGCCTCGATTCCTCGACCATCGCCCATTACGCGACACAGGCTAGTTCCTCTCCGTTGCGCACGTTTTCCATCACCTTCAGGGGCAAGTCGTTCGACGAGACACAATATCTTCGCTCGGTGAGCGGCTACTATGGCACCGAGCATACGGAGATCGATCTGTGCGAGGCCGGCGATCTTGCCGACGTGATCCGGGAGATGTGTTACTACTCGGACGAGCCTGGAGCCGATGCCGGCGCCGTGCCGGTATGGTACCTGGCCAGGACCACGCGGCCGATGGCGACCGTGGTGCTCTCCGGGGAAGGCGCCGACGAACTCTTCGGCGGCTATCTGACCTATCAGGCCGACCGCAGCCGGCGCATCTCGGCCCGATTGCCACGCCCCCTCTTAAAAGCGGCCCTTTTCTGCGCCCGGCAAATCCCGGCCTCGAATGAAAAGATCGGCTTCGACTACAAGCTGAGGAGGTTCCTGCAGGGATCTCTCATGTCGGCCGAGGGAGCTCATCTGTTTTGGAACGGAACCTTCGACGACGAGGAAAAGAGAAGTTTCTTCCGCTTTGCCGATGGCGGCCCAATGTCCGAGTTATTGAAGCAGATTCGTCCGGGTGGCGCCGTCGAGAGGTATCTCTCCTTCGATCAGCGATACTCTCTTCCCGATGCCCTGCTCTACAAGGTCGACCGCATGAGCATGGCCCATTCAGTTGAGGCGCGGCCTCCCTTTCTGGACGAGAGAGTTGTCGAGTTCGCCGCGCGGCTTCCGGAGCGGTTCAAGATCGCCGGCAGGCAGACAAAGGTGGTACTGCGCCAGTTGATGAAAGACAAGCTGCCGCCCGCGGTTTTGAAACGCCCCAAGGTCGGTCTTGATATTCCTATACATGAGTGGTTCCGCGGAATCCTTCAGCCCCTGCTTTTGGAGACTCTGAACGAGGGGTCTCTGGAAGAGACCGGGCTCTTCGATTGGCCGGCGGTCAGTTCGCTGATCGAGCAACACCGGAATCGCAAAGCAAACTGGGGGTACCATCTGTGGGGCTTGCTCACTCTAATGCTCTGGATACAACGATGGAAGGTGGAAATGCCAGGGAGAAGCGAAGCTCTGCTGGTATCGCCAGAGGAAGGCGTGCAGGCGGAATCCTCGTTGTCCTGGCAGCCTGTCTCGTATTCTGCGCAAACATCATAAGCCCGCCGAGGCTGATGGACGATGTAGACGCCGTGCAGGCGCAGATCGCGCGCAACATGCTGGCAAGCGGTGACTGGGTCACGGCGCGGCTCGACGGAGTTGCCTACCTCGAAAAGTCGCCCCTCGTGTACTGGATGATGGCGGCCAGCTACCGCGTCTTCGGCGTACACGACTGGGCTGCGCGCCTGCCGCTGGCTCTTGCCGCTGTTCTCCTGTGCTGGGTCACCTTTCGCATGGGCCGGTGGTCTTTTGGCGAAGAGGCAGGCTTGTATGCCGGACTGTCGCTGGCCACGTGCGCCGGGCTCTACCTCTTCACACGGATTCAGATTCCCGACGCCACGCTGACGCTGACCATCGCTCTCGCCATCTGGGCCTGCTTTCGTTTGCTCGAACCCGGCGAATCGTCTCCCTGGCGGTGCTCCGCAACGCTGGGCGTAGCGGTTGCGTTTGGCGTGCTGCTCAAGGGGCTGATTGCCATTGTCTTCCCCGTCCTCGCCGTCGTGGCATACATGGCGGTGACCCGGCAGTTGGCTTCACTGGCCGCCTGGAAACGGCTGCGGCTTGGCCTGGCGATTCCACTCTGCCTGCTGATTGCGGCGCCCTGGCACGTGTTGGCGACACTGCGCAATCCACCGTATTTCGTTTTTTCGATGCACAGCGGTCCCGGCGACTATCGCGGATTCTTCTGGTTCTATTTCTTCAACGAGCACCTGCTCCGGTTCCTGAATCTGCGCTATCCGCGGGACTATAACACCGTGCCGCGTCCGCTGTTCTGGGCGCTCAACCTGGTATGGATCTTTCCCTGGACAGCGTATCTTGTTGCTTCAGCGCGTCAATCCTTCAGTTCGGCAACGCGCGCGGGGCGGGTGCGGTTGCTGGCTCTGTGCTGGATCGGAGCGGTCATGGTGTTCTTCACCTTCTCGACCACCCAGGAGTACTACTCCATGCCGATCTATCCGGCGCTGGCGCTGCTCGTGGGTTCAGCCATGGCCGAGGGCGGCCGATGGATCGCATGGGCGACGCGCGTGACCACCGCGATGTTTCTGGCCGTGTTCGCTGTTCTCTCGGCGCTGCTGATCAGCGTCTGGCGCATTCCTGCTCCCGGCCAGATGTGGACTTCGCTGACACAGAACCCGGCCCTCTACACGCTCTCGCTGGGGCATATGGCCGACCTGACCTTCAAAACCTTCGCCTATCTGAAGTTGCCCCTTGGCGTGGCCGCTCTCGCATTTGGGCTGGGAGCCGCCGGCCTCTTGATCATGCGCAGGAACGTGAAGGCGACTGCCCTGGTGCTGGCAGGCGCCATGGCGATCTTCTTTCAGGCCTCCCGATTGGCGCTGGTGCGGTTTGAAAACTATCTGGGATCCTATCCCCTGGCCGTAGCGCTCGAACAGAGTCCGCCTGGGCAGCTCATCGAGGCCGACGCATACTACGCGTTTTCTTCGGTCTTCTTCTATACCAACCGCACCGCGCTTCTTCTCGATGGGCGAGTCAACAATCTGGAATACGGATCCTACGCGCCTGACGCTCCGCACGTCTTTATCGACGACTCCACCTTTAAGTCGATTTGGAGTTCCAGTCCTCGAGCCTACCTGCTCACGTATGGCGACGACATGAAGCACTGGCGCGAACTGGTGGGCGCAACCAACCTTCATGCCGTGGCCGAATGCGGCGGCAACTACCTGTTGACCAATCGCGCATTGCGGTAAATCGCATGTGCGGGGCCCACTGCCGAGGAACGCGAAGAGGCGTTTGTGCCATTGCATGCAACTGTGCTTCGTGAGATGGCAACTCCCGCCTGAGTTGAGTACTCACTTGAGGTGGGCGCAGACACTAGCAGTGATTTAGCTACGGAAATCCCAAGATTTGAGGCAAAAAACCGCCCCCGAAGGATTACGTCGCTTCGGAGGCGCTTGTCTAGCTCATTACACAAGATAAAGACGGGACCCAGTAGCCGACGCTGGAGGTCGGTAGCGCGCGGCTACTGGTGATCCCTGCACTAAACGAGACTAGCCGCGGCTTCCCCTTTCCACTGCTGCCTCGTGTCGCCCGGCTCAAAGAGGACATTCTTGCTTGCCCTCCGAACCATGTTGACATACGCAGTTTCTAATAACCTCAGCCGGCGTTCTGTGACGGCCATCACACGAGTTTGCTCATTAACTCTCCGAGTCCATCCCCCCGTCATCAAAGCAGATTTTCACATAGCCCAACCCGAGCGGATGACTTTGGGATATGCGACAATTGCCCAATAGATTGACAAAGTGCGCCGGCAGTCTGAGAATCGGAGATTCAGTTCATTCCAAGGAAGTCTCCCCATGACAGCTTTGCTCAAGACCGATCTGGGCCCCGTCCCGCTGCTGGGCCGGGGTAAGGTGCGCGATTTGTACGCGGTGGACGGCGCTCTTCTTCTGGTTGCCACTGACCGCATCTCGGCCTTCGACCACGTGCTCGGCAGCGGAATCCCCGATAAGGGCAAGATCCTGACGCAGATTTCGCTCTTCTGGTTCGATCTTCTCAAGGATGTGGTTCCAAACCATTTGATTACAGCCGACGTCGAGGAGTTTCCCGCAGCTCTCCGGCCCTATCGCGACCAGTTGCAGGGCCGCTCGATGCTGGTGAAGCGGGCGGAGATGTTTCCCATCGAGTGCGTGGCGCGCGGGTATCTGGCAGGGTCGGGATGGAAGGAGTATCGGGATGGAGGAACAGTCTGCGGCATTTCCCTTCCCGGCGGGCTACTGGACGGCTCACGGCTACCGGAGCCAATCTTCACACCGGCAACCAAGAGCCAGGACGGAGCGCACGACGAGAACATTTCCTACGAAGCCGCTCAGAGGCTGATTGGTCCCGCCGAAGCGTCCGAGTTGCGGAGGCTGACGCTGGCCATCTATGGCCGTGCGGCAGCCCATGCCGAGGCGTGCGGCCTGATCCTGGCCGACACAAAATTTGAGTTTGGAAAAACGGCCCAAGGCATTATCCTTGCCGATGAGGTTCTGACGCCGGATTCCTCGCGTTTCTGGGACGGGATGGCATGGAAACCCGGCGGAGCACAGCCTTCGTTTGACAAGCAGTTTGTAAGGGACTACCTGGAAGAGATCCGCTGGAACAAGCAGGAACCGGCGCCAGGTTTGCCGACCGAAGTGGTAGAACGTACGCGGGCCAAGTATCTTGAAGCCTTCAGGCGTTTGACCGGCCGGGAGATTGCATAGTTTTTCTCAGTTGCCTCGGGCTTCAGCATGGACGCGATAGAACGAGGAGCTTTATGGAGTGGGTGGATTGGACCATTCTCGCGGTACTGGTGGGATCGGTGCTGGGAGGGATGGCGCAGGGGTTTTTCCGCACCATTTGCACCTTGCTGGGTCTGGTCCTGGGCGTTTTGCTGGCGAGCTGGAACTATGCGCGCATGGCTGCTCTGTTCAAGCCAATTCTACCGATTGACGCGGTGGATAACACGCTTGGATTTCTGCTGATCGCTGTGATTGTGATGTCCTTGGCCAGCATGGCTGGAACGGCACTGAAGAAAGCATTCCACGGGATGGGACTCGGCTGCCTTGACATGTTGGGCGGAGCGGTTGTCGGCCTCCTGCAAGGTGTGCTGCTGGTTACGGTGTGCATTCTGGTCACCGTGGCGTTCTTCCCCCAGACGCAGTGGCTGACGCGGGCACAGTTTCCGCAAATGTTCTTCGGCGCCTGCCACGTAAGCACGCACATGGGCCCGGACGAGCTCGCGGGACGGGTGCGAAGCAGCCTGAAGACGCTGGAGCACGAGGCGCCCAAATGGGTACACGAAAAAAACGGCGGGGCGTGAGAAAATCGGCGTCACACCCGGGATCCTTTGGTTACACTATTGAAGCAACACGAGCAAGAGGGCAGCGTGAGACGAGAACTGGAGAGCCTGGTAACGCAAATGCACTCGAGCGGCATCGGCTATGAGGAAGCCGTGCGTGAGTTCAAGAGGCAGTATCTGCGCGAGGTGTTGATTGCGCACCGGGGAAACCAGTGCAAGGCGGCCGACGAGCTGGGCATGCACCGCAATACACTGAGCCGCACGATGGCTGAACTGGGACTGGATCTATCCGATGTACGGGCCGGGCTCAAGCGTCCGCCGCGCAGCGAACGTCCTGTATTCAGTGTCATTCGCCAGGGCTACCGCTAGGATCGGGCAGCGCCGGGGCTGAGGGCCTGAACCCTTGACGACGAGGTGCCGGAAGAGCGCATGGACGCCACTTTTGACGCGATGCGCAACAGCGTTTACGGGCGGCGCTGCGAGCTCAATCTGACCGTGATGCCGCCGCGCAGGCCAGCACGGGCGCGGCGATGGAAGCTGGCTGGAACAGTGGCGATGCGCTGTGCCGCGGGGCTCGCGCTAGCCGTGGCTACCGGATCTCTGCAAGCGCAAACGGCGCAAACGGCGGCGGATGGCCAGAATTCGGCATCCACTGTAAGCCAGAAAACGCCACCACTCGCGGGACCGGGCAAACCCTCCGGCAAAGCCACTTCCCTGGCCGCACCCGGTAAAGACTCCACCAGTCAGGCAGAGCACTTGACCAGACGCGACAAACGACGCGCCGCAAAGTTCTACCTTGCCGCGAGCAAGTTGTTTCTCAATCGCCAGTTTGAACAAGCCATGAAAGGCTTTGAGCAGGCGGCGGCGCTCGATCCCACCAATGCGGATTACCGGCTGGCGGCCGGCGTGGCTCGCAGCCACACTGTAACGGCTCTGATCCAGGAGGCTGCCAAGGATCGGCTCAAGGGCAACGATGCCGCATCGCGCGCCGCCCTCGAACGCGCTCACGCGCTTGACCCCGGCAATGTCGAAATCGGTCTGCATCTCGACGAGATGGCCGACGAAAACCTGCGCGGCCAGCCGCAACCGCTTTACGAAGAAAACGATGCGCCGGCGGGGCCGGTCGAACTGGAGCCCACGCCCGGCCTGCACAGCTTTCATCTGCATGAGGACGAGCGGCAACTGATCCCGCAGGTCATGAAAGCCTACGGGCTGACAGCGATGCTGGACGCCGGCGTGCGTCCGCTCCAGATGCGATTCGATGTGGATGATGTGAACTTTGAGCAGGCCGCGCAAGTGCTGAACCTGGCCACAAACACCTTCTTCGTGCCGCTGGACGCGCACCGCGCGCTGGTTGCCGAAGACACAAGCGCAAACCGCCGGCGTCTTCAGCGCCAGGACGAGGAGACGGTTTATCTGAATGGACTCAGCGACGACGAGCTGAATGAAGTGCTGACGCTTGCAAAAAATATCTTCTTGGTTTCACAGGCGACACTCTCGCTCAGCGATCGCGCCATCGTCCTGCGGGCGCCTGAGACCGCCCTGAACGCCTTCAACGCCACCATGCAGAACCTTCTGGACGGACGCAGTCAGGTCATGGTCGACGTGCGGTTGATCCAGTTGGCGCACACCAGCACCCGCAACACCGGCGTCCAGTTGCCGCAAACCATGTCGGCCTTCAACGTCTATGCGGAGGAGCAGTCGATTCTGAGCGCAAACGCGAGCCTGGTGCAGCAGATTATCTCCTCTGGCCTGGCCTCGCCGAACGATCCGCTGGCGATTCTTGGAATTCTGATCGCCTCGGGCCAGGTCTCCAGCAACCTGCTTTCGGGCGGCTTCGCCCTTTTCGGCGCGGGGATCGCACAATCGGCGCTGGTGCCCGGACCTGTCACTCTCAATCTCAGCCTGAACAGCTCGGACTCACGCGAACTCGATCAGGTACAGCTTCGCCTGCAGGATGGCGAAAAAGGGACTCTCAAGCTGGGCGAACGCTACCCGATCCAGACAGCGGTCTACTCGAATCCAATGGCGGGATCCTCGGCTCTTGCCGGACTGAACATTCCGGGCACATCCAGCAGCTTGAGTTCCCTGTTCTCTTCCCTTTCAAGCGCGTCGCTCACGATTCCCATGGTGCAGTATCAGGATCTGGGTTTGACACTGTCGGTCACGCCCAGGGCGCTGCGCAATGACGATGTGGCGCTGACCATCGAGATGAAACTCGACGCGCTGGCGGGAACCTACGTGGATGGCAACCCGATCCTTAACAATCGCGAGTACGACGGGGTGATCACGCTCAAAGAGGGCGAAGCCACCGTCGTTGCCGCTGAGCTTGACAAATCGCAGAGCGAAGCCATCAGCGGAACTCCCGGACTGAGTGAGATTCCGGGACTGAACAACGCCACCGGCAACAATCTGCAAAAAAGCTACGCGACGTTGGTGATTGTGATGACGCCGCACGTGGTCCGCGGGCCCCAGGCGGCAGGACACACAGCGATGATGCGCGTGGAAAAAGGCGGAACGTTATAGAACCAACATTGCACCGTGCTCTGAAGATAATCCGACGCAGGCGATCACAGTCGTAGCCGAGCGGAAGCAGGAGCGTGGAGGTTATCGCGTATTTGGCGAGGTACCGCAAATCGGTTGCGCGAGCGTCTGTTCCGCTTTGAGTAGAATTCGTTATGCGCTTGTCTTATCCTAAACGAGTCAATAACCGCTTCGAAAATGAATGCACCTGCCGCAAGAGAGGACAATTATGAGCCATTCTCATCCGGACCAGTCCGACCACGGAACAGACCGCGGTTCTCCCGATCGACGCATCCTGGCAAAATTGGCGATCCTACTCGTTCTTGGCATGGCGGCGCGCATCGCGATAACCACCCGTGCTGGATGGAGTCGACCACCTGTACCGCCTTCCGATGCCAGTGAATATGACTCCTATGCATGGAACCTGG
>JBMFHB010000065.1:0-19912 GCA_049977045.1 Occallatibacter sp. | reverse complement strand
GCATGGCCCTGTCGGGCCACCCGAAGAACATGAGAATGCGGCCAGGAACAACCGCAGATCCCTCGTCGCTGCGCTCCTCGGGATGACAGAGTCATGAGGGCGGTGAACAGAGTCAGGCGGGCGGCGAATTTTCAAGGCAGATCCCTCACTCCGTTCGGGATGACATTGCTCGATGAGTGGAGCCGGGAGACAAAGCAAGCAGGACTCCTTGTCCAAATGCGTTTGCCCTGGGCGGTTTGGATGCGGCGGTCAAATCGCTCCCAGGGATCGCCGATCTTCCTTTCCGGCTTGTCGAATACGCTCCACCCCGAGCGGATTGACTGGGCCGTCTATTCAATAGGTATGAGGTTGCAATAGACAATCCCCACTTGAGGGCGATATGATGCGATTTTCTGGCTGGTAGTCTGGTTAAAACTTTGAAAGTGTGGCTCGGTGCGCGCTTCACTCTTTATTACCTGTTATAACGACACGCTTTTTCCCGAAACCGGGCGCGCGGTGGTGCGGCTGCTGGAGCGGCTGGGAGTGGAGTTGGAGTTCCGCTCCGCGCAGACCTGTTGTGGCCAGATGCACGCGAACACGGGATTTCGCGCCGAGGCCTTCAGCCAGGCCAAGCGGCTGGTGCGGCTCTATGCCGGCGCCGAGGCGGTGGTGGTGCCGTCGTCGTCGTGTGTGGCGATGATTCGCGATCAGTATCCGGGGTTGCTGGAGGAGTTGGGCAACGAGGGGTTGCGCGAGCAGTTTCGTGCGCTGGCGCCGCGGGTCTACGAACTGAGTGAGTTTTTGATCGACAAGCTGGGCGTGGAGGACGTGGGCGCGTATTTTCCGCATCGCGTGACGTACCACGCCAGTTGCCACGGGCTGCGCGGATTGCATCTGGGCGACCGGCCGTTCCGGTTGCTCAAGAATGTGCGCGGACTGGAGTTGGCGCCGCTTGCGAATCTCGATCGCTGCTGCGGATTCGGCGGCACGTTCAGCGTGAAGAACGGCGAGGTTTCGTCGGCCATGCTGACCGAAAAGCTGGAAGACGTGCTGGCGACGCGCGCCGAATATTGCACCGCACTCGACAATAGTTGCCTGATGCACCTGGGCGGGGCCATGCACCGGCAGTACGCGCCGATGAAGACGATTCACATGGCCGAGATTCTGGCCAGCACGCAGGAAGAGGTAGGAGCATGAGCGCCGTGAGCGATCACCCGATTCTCGATCCGGCGCTGGCTCCGCCATTTCCGGTGGCGGCGCTGCCGGTCCTGCGCAACGTGCAACTGCGCAAGAACGTGGCCCACGCGATCGACGTAATCCAGGCGAAGCGCGCGCGGCTGGTGGCGGAAAAAACCGACTGGCAGGAGTTGCGCACGGCGGCAGCGGCCATCAAGGACGAGACGCTCGCCAACCTGCCGGCGTATCTCGAACAGTTCGAGGAGCGGTGCACGGCGGCCGGCGGCGAGGTGCACTGGGCTGCCGATGCGGCTGAGGCACGCCGCATTGTTCTGGCGATTCTGCGCGAGGAAAAAGCCGAAGAGGTGATCAAGATCAAGACGATGACTTCGGCGGAGATCCAGATGAATCCGTTTCTGGAGGCTGCGGGTATCCGCGCGCACGAGACGGATCTTGCCGAGATTATTCTTCAGCTTGGTCAGGGCGAGCCGTCTCATATCGTTGTTCCCGCGCTGCATGTGAACCGCAGCCAGGTGCGCGAGATCTTTGCGCGCACGATGGGGATCAAGGATCTCTCAGACGATCCTAAGGCGTTGACAGCGGCAGCGCGCAATTATCTGCGGCAGAAGTTTCTCACCGTTCCGACGGCGATCAGCGGCGCGAATTTTCTGGTTGCGGAAACGGGCGGCGTGACTGTCGTCGAATCCGAGGGCAACGGGCGCATGTGCCTGACGCTGCCGCGGACGCTGATTACGCTGGCCGGTATTGAGAAGATCGTCCCGCGGTTTGCCGATCTCGAAGTGATGCTGCAAATGCTGGCGCGCTCGGCGACCGGCGAGCGCATGAGCCCGTACACGTCGCTCTGGACAGGCGTGACGCCGGGCGACGGGCCTGAGCGGTTCCATGTCGTGCTGCTCGACAACGGCCGCTCGTCGATTCTCGCGAACAAGACCGAACGGCAGACGCTGCGCTGTATCCGTTGCGCGGCCTGCATGAACACCTGCCCGGTCTATCGGCAGACGGGCGGACACGCGTATGGATCGGTCTACCCCGGACCGATCGGCGCGATTCTCACGCCGCAGTTGCAGGAGCTCAAACACGCGCAGTCATTGCCTTTTGCCTCGTCCTTGTGTGGCGCCTGTTACGAGGTCTGTCCGGTGAAGATCAACATTCCCGAGATCCTGATCGACCTGCGCGCCAAGGTGACGGACCAGGAGAGAAGGACGGCCGGCAAGTTTACCGATCCCATATATCTCGGGTTGCGCGCGGCGAATCTGATTTTTTCGCGGGCGTGGATCTTTCATTGTGCGCAGCGGATGGCCCGGATTGGCTTGCGCGTATTCACGCGGCGTGACGGATGGATTCACGCGCTGCCCAGCGTGGGCGCGAAGTGGACGCAAACGCGCGATCTGCGCGGACTGCCGAAGCAGACCTTCCACGAGTGGTGGGAAAAGACAGGGAACAAGAGAACAAGGGAATCAGGAATCGAGGAGGTGGAGGAACCATGAGCGTGTCTGCGTCCCGAGAATCCGTTCTGCAGCGCATCCGGGCTTCTTTAGCCGGAAGTTCTGCTGCGAGGGCCAGGTTTGCTGAGTCCGCCAAGCGGAATTCCACCGCGGAGCTGAGAGCAGGCACGGAAGTGCTTTTGGAGATTCCGCGCGATTATGCGCGGAAGGGGCAAATGACGTTGGCCGAGCGCTGCGCGCGATTTGTCGAGCGGCTGCGCGAGTACGATGCGGAGGTCGTGGAATGTGCGCCTGACGGGCTTGCCGCCGCGATTGCCGCGCAGCTCAAGGCGAGCGGCCGTCGAACCTTTGTCGCGCCCGCGGGGTTGCCGGCCGAGTGGCTTGCGCCCGGCTTCGAGTGGATGATTGACGGCAACCTCGAAGTCCGCGATGTGGAGCGGGCCGACGGTGTCCTCACAGCCTGTTTCTGCGGTGTGGCCGAGTCGGGGACTATTGTTTTGCATCATGGGCCGGCCGAGGGGAGGCGCGTGATCTCTCTGCTTCCCGACTGGCATTTGTGCGTGGTGCGAGCCAGCCAGGTAGTCGAGACGCTGCCGGAGTACTTTGACAGGCACCAGATGTCAGGAATCGGGGGGCAGAAAAGCAGGGAACAGGGATCAGGAAGCAGGGAGCAGCAAGCAGAGGAGTTGCCGCGCCTGGTGACGTGGATTGCCGGTCCGAGCGCGACGGCGGACATTGAGATGACGCGCATCAAGGGGGTGCATGGGCCGAGGTTTTTGAATGTGATTCTGGTGAACGACTGAGCGACCAGGGACGCGGGGGCTGGAAAGCATCGGTGGACGAGGGGCTTTTGACTTGGCGTGGCCGGAATCAGGAAAGGCAAGCGTAGATTCTTAGACGGGTCCACCGTTGGTGGACTTGCTCGGGATGACAGAATCTTTTACCTGCACCGTCAGGGAGTACAAGGATTGGGTTTGAGTTAGACAGAATTTACCTAGGGGAATGAGGATAAAGATGACACTTTTGCATTCTGCAGTTCAAGATATTGCGTTCAAGGCGCTCGATTCGTTCCGGATCGAGATTCCCTCGTGGGGGTTCGCCAACACGGGCACGCGCTTCGGCAAGTTTGTGCAAGCTGCCGCCGCGACAACCATCGAAGAGAAGTTCGCCGACGCCGGCGAGGTGAACCGGCTGACGGGCGTTACGCCCACCGTGGCGCTGCACGTCCTTTGGGATCTGCCGAATGGCGTCAAGGACGTGCCTGAGGTCAAGGCGCTGGAAAATCGCTTCGGCGTGCGGTCGGGATCGATCAATCCCAACCTCTTTCAGGACCAGGAGTACAAGCACGGCTCGCTTTGCAATCCCTCGTCCGAGATTCGCGCGCATGCCCTCGAGCATATGCTGGACTCGATCGAGATCGCGAAGCAACTCGGCTCGCGCGACATCTCGCTGTGGATGGCCGATGGCTCGAATTATCCCGGCACGCAGAGCATTCGCAAGCGCATCGCGTGGCTTGAACATGCGCTGCATGTCTCGCACGAGCACCTTGCGCGCAACCAGCGTCTGCTCGTGGAATACAAGCCGTTTGAGCCGGCCTTCTACCATACCGACATCGCCGACTGGGGAATGTCGAGCCACTTTGCGCGCATGGCAGGGCCACAGGCGCGCGTGCTGGTCGACACGGGGCATCACTATAGCGCACAGAACATCGAGCAGATCGTCGCGTGGCTCCTGCACACCAAAATGCTGGGCGGCTTCCACTTCAACGACCGCCGTTACGCCGACGACGATCTGACGCTGGGCTCGATCGATCCCTACCAGATCTTCCGCATCTTCCATGAGATTCACGCGGCCACCGACGAAGGATTGAATCCCGAGATCGCCTACATGATCGATCAGAGCCACAACCTCAAGGGCAAGATGGAAGCCATGGTGCAGACGGTGATGACCGCGCAGGAACTGTATCTGAAGGCCGCGCTCGTCGATCGCAAGCAACTTGCCGCGCTGCAGCAGGCGTGCGATCTGGTCGCCGCAGAGGAGCTTTACCGCGGCGCCTTCTGGACCGACGTGCGTCCGCTCGTCCGTGCCTGGCGCGAAGCCCGCAACCTGCCTGCCGATCCGCTGGCCGCACTCAAAGAAAGCGGCTATGTGGAGCGCGCGGCAAATGAACGTGGCAGCCGCAGTTCGGCAGTCAGCAGCTACGCGTAAAGCACGGAACAAGAACACAAGAAGGCGGGCACGAAGCGGAATTGAAGCTCGATGCTTCCCAGGTTTCGAAAGACGGAACCTGGGAAGCACGGCAGTCAGCGGTTCGTTGCGGTTCGAACGATCCGTAGTGGAATAGGTGCGCCAAAATTCCGGTAGATATCCGCGAATCTCGTCCGGCTGGCTTCGCTCCAGTACCACACCAATATAGGATTGAAGTTCCGTCAGGCATCCCGGCGCGGGCGGCGGGCATCGAACTAGCTCGGTATCAAGATTCATCGGGCATCGGTGACGGTTTGCCGCTGCGATACGAAACATCACTCCAGCCGCACTGGACCAGGTGGCGCGACTGTCGGGTGCGCACAACAATGCGGCGGCAGAACAATGCCGCCATCGACGGACTTCGCATGAAATTTTCGTTGGAATTCGCAATGCATCGGCCCGCGGTAGCGATTGCGCTGGGGGCTGCACTGGTGATTTGCGCCACTCCGCTGACGATGGCGCAGCAAGCTCCGGCTGCTCCGGACGCACCCATGGCCCCGGCTCCGCCGGAGCCGCCTTCGCCGGGTCAGACCTTACCCGCGCAGCTTTCTCCGGAGCAGCTCCAGCAACTGGTAGCTCCCATTGCCCTCTATCCCGACTCGCTTGTAGCGCAGATTCTCGCCGGCGCCACCTATCCCACCCAGATCGTCGAGGCCGAGCGTTTTCTGGCCCAGCATCCGAAATGGCACGGCAAGAAATTGGCGCGCGAGGTCGATAAGCAGGACTGGGATCCGAGCGTCAAAGCCCTTACGGCATTTCCCTCGGTGCTGAGCGACATGGACCAGAATCTTTCCTGGACATCGGAGCTTGGCGACGTGAATTACAACCAGCCCCAGGACGTCATGCGCGCCATTCAGGACATGCGCCAACAGGCGCAGTCGGCGGGCAATCTCCAGGATACGCCGCAACAGTCCGTGACGGATGACAACGGCGATATCGCGATCGCTCCGGCGAATCCCGATGTGGTTTACGTGCCCATGTACGATCCCGAGGATGTCTACGGGTATCCTGTCGGTCTGTGGCCGGGGCTTGATCCCTGGTGGGGTTATGGAGGACCGGGGATCTCATTTGGCATTGGAATTGGTGTGTCCCCGTTCTTTGGCTTCGGATGGGGGTGGAATCATTGGGGCTGCGGCTGGGGCCCTCACCCGGGCCTCTGGTTCGGCGGTGCGCCCTACATGTCGCGGAGCCTCGCGTTTTATAACCGTGCGGCGTTCATGCATGGAAACTACAGCGGCTACGGCGGACGCGGTTTCGTCGGCGGGCGCGGCTTTGCGGGGAACCGCGGCCTCGGCGCGGACCGTCCTAACCTGCGCGGTTTCGGCGGCCACCCGCATCCCGGCATGCGCAGCGGTGCATTTGGTGGCTTTTCTCGCGGGGCCATCTCGCGCGGAAACGCATTTCGAGGCATGTCAAGCATGCATGGCGGCTTCGGCGGTGGCATGCGGGGAGGCTTCGGAGGTGGGATGCGTGGCGGGTTCGGTGGAGGTGGCATGCGTGGCGGCTTTGGCGGAGGTGGGATGCGTGGCGGTTTTGGCGGTGGACGGCGCTGACGCATACCGCGAGCGAGACCGGATGCTGGCCGCGATGCCTGGTTTTTCTGCCATCGAGCCGTTACTGCCAATTAGATGGATGAATAGATGGAGAATGAGATGAGTTGGTTGACAACTTGCCGCACGGAGATGAAAGCTGCCTGCATGGTTGCCGTTTGTGCCGCGCTGCTAGCGGGTTCGATGATCGCTTATCGGGCGGTGGCGCAGACCCATGCCCACGCTGGCGCGGTTCATGCCGCAGGGATGCAGGCCGGACCACAGAAGGGACAACACACCTACGCCACTGCCCAGGACGCGGTTCAGGCGCTTGTTGCTGCTCTCCAAAAGAACGATTCCCAGGCTTTGTTCGCAGTCCTCGGCGCCGACGCGGGAACCATCGTTTCTTCAGGCGATGCGGTCGAGGACCAGCAGGATCGCGAGCAATTTCTAGAGAAATACAAGCAGATGCACCGCCTGGTGACGGAGTTGGATGGCCTGACAACGCTTTATGTCGGGGCGGAAAATTGGCCCATGCCGATTCCGCTGACGCATGAGGGCAACGCCTGGTACTTCGACACCGTGGCCGCGAAAAGCGAGATCCTGTATCGGCGCATCGGCCGCAACGAACTGACCGTGATTCAAGTTTGCGGCGAATTGGTGGCGGCAGAAAAGGAGTACCACGCGACTGCGCACGATGGATCTGCGCAGAAGGAATACGCTCAGAAAATGATGAGCAGTCCCGGCAAACAGAACGGACTCTATTGGCCGGCCGCGACAGGCACGCCGCAGAGCCCGCTGGGGCCGCTGGCCGCGTCGGCAGAGCAGGAAGGTTACGCCGAGGGCTCATCGCCGCGAAAGACTCCGTTTTACGGCTATTTCTTCCGCATTCTGAAGGCGCAGGGCGCCAACGCGCCCGGTGGGGCTGAGAGCTATCTTGTCGACGGAAAGATGACACGCGGTTTCGCGTTTCTTGCTTATCCGGCCGAGTATCGGTCTTCGGGGGTGATGACTTTCCTCGTCGGGCAGGATGGGGTCGTGTACCAGAAGGATCTCGGCAAGAAAACCGAAGAGATCGCAAAATCGATCAAAGTCTACGATCCTGACCCGAGCTGGCAGGAGGCGGACCGGTAACCGCGATCGTGCGATCGAGCCGCGTGCGGGCAATTCCTTTTCACCGCATAGGGATTTGTTCCAGCTCCGCTGCCAGGGAGGCGATGGCGTGGGCCAGCGGGTGGCGGCGCAGCCAGAGCAGCCGGAAGCCTTCTGACTGCAGATCGACGCGCGGCATCAATCGTTGCAACCGGCCGCGCTTAAGATCCGTCGCCACGGAGTGCAAAGGTAGCACGGCGATGCCGCGGCCCTGCAAGACACGCAGGCGCACCGCGCCCACGGTTCCCATGCGTTCGACGCGCGCGAACTTCCAGTCGGCGCTGCCTCCGGCGCGATCGAGAAAATAGCGGCAGAGCGGAAGATCGTTGTCGATATCGATGAGCGTGTGCAGTCGGGCGTCGGCGGGGCCGCGCAACGGAAGGTGGCGCACCAGCTTCGCGGGACCGACAAAGACGTAGCGCTCGGTATGCAGAACACGAAAGTCGAGCGAGCCTTCGGCGATGCGCGAGCTGGTCAGCGCGCAATCGATGCGTCCCTGGCGCAGGCGCGCGAGCAGGTCGGGGCCGTCGCCGAAGTGCAGATGCAGATTGCGCCACGGGGCAGCCGCTTCAAGGCGTGGAAGCGCCGGAACCAGCCATGAGAGCCCCAGTTCAAACCGCGTGCCGACGAGCAGTTCGACGGGCGTCTGCTCGGCCTGTCCGCTTGCCATCTGGCGGCACGCGGCAAGGTCTTCGAGGAGCTTGCGCGCATGGGGCAACAGCCGCTCGCCAGCCGGTGTGAGCTCGACGGAACGTGTGCTGCGCGCGAGCAGTTGCTCGCCGATCTGTTCCTCAAGTTGGCGGATGCGGAAGCTGACGACCGAGGGCGAGACGGCGAGTCGTTCCGCGGCGGCGCGAAAACTCAGAGCCGTGGCCACGGCGTCGAAACACTGCAAGCACTCCGGATCGATCGGCATTTTGTCCTGTCTTCGATTGTTCGTAAATACCGAACAATTGAGTTCAAATCATACCGATTCTCATTGTAATAGGTTTGCGGTATGTTGAGAGCAACGGGCTGTTTTCGCGTATTTCCGGCCGGAAAGCAAAGAATCGGCTGAGTTTCAATCCGCCAAGAAGGAGTGCCATGCAATCCACAGAAATGAATCCCGAAGTTGCCGTCGCAAACCTCACCCGCCGTTCCTGGGCCGAGCCATGGAAGGTTAAGGTTGTGGAACCGCTGAAGATGACGAGCCTGAGCGAACGAAAAAAAGCCATCGCCGAGGCCGGCTACAACACCTTTCTGCTCCGCTCCGAAGATGTGTATATCGATCTGCTGACCGACAGCGGCACCAATGCCATGTCGGATTCGCAATGGGCCGGCATGATGATGGGCGACGAAGCCTACGCCGGCAGCGTGAACTTCTACCACCTCGAAGAGGCGGTGCAAAAGTATTACGGCTATCGCTATGTGGTGCCGACGCACCAGGGACGCGGCGCCGAGAACCTGATCTCGCGCATTCTCATCAAGCCGGGCGATTTTGTTCCCGGCAACATGTACTTCACCACGACGCGTCTGCACCAGGAGTTGGCGGGCGGAACGTTCGTGGATGTCATCATCCCTGAAGCGCATGATCCGGCCAGTGAGCATCCCTTCAAGGGCAACGTCGATCTGGCGGCCTTCGAGCGGTTGATCGAGAAGGTGGGCGCGAAGAAGATTCCTTACATCACGATCGGCGCGACGGTGAACATGGCCGGCGGACAACCAATCTCGATGGCCAATCTGCGTGAGGTCAGCGATCTGGCGCACAAGCACGGCATCCTCGTGATTCTCGACGCGACGCGCGCCGTCGAGAACACCTATTTCATCCAGCAGCGGGAGGCGGGATATGCGCAGAAGCCGGTGGCCGCGATTCTCAGGGAGTTCTGCTCGCTGAGCGATGGCTGCACGATGTCGGGCAAGAAAGACGCGCTGGTCAATATCGGCGGCTGGCTGGCTCTGAATGACGCCGACCTTTGCGACGAGGCTCGCAACCTGGTGGTGGTCTACGAGGGTCTGCACACCTACGGCGGCATGGCTGGGCGCGACATGGAGGCAATGGCGCGCGGCATCGTCGAGAGCGTGCAGGACGCTCACATCCGCGCGCGCATCGGCCAGGTTGAGTATCTGGGCCAGAAGCTGATCGGCTGGGGCATTCCGATCGTCAGGCCTGTCGGCGGGCACGCGGTGTATCTCGATGCCCGCGCTTTCTATCCGCAACTGACGCAGGACGAGTTCCCGGCGCAGACGCTGGCGGCGGAACTCTATGAGAACTCGGGTGTGCGCGCCATGGAGCGCGGTATCGTCTCGGCCGGACGCGACCCCGAAACCGGCAAGAACCGCTACCCGAAGCTCGAACTGGTGCGTTTGACCATTCCTCGCCGCGTGTACACGCAGGCGCACATGGACGTGACCGCCGAGTCGGTGTTGGATCTGTGGCAGCAGCGCAAAACGGTCAAGGGGCTGAAGATGGTCTACGAGCCAAAGTATCTGCGCTTCTTCCGCGCGCGGTTTGAGCGGTTGTAGAAAAGGCAGAGCGTACATCGCTCAGAATCGGGGTAAGATGGGTCGCAGCCGCAGGGATCTGTCCTGAAAATTCGCCGCCCGCCTGACTCTGTCATCCCGAGGAGCGCAGCGACGAGGGATCTGCGGTTGTTCCTGGCTGAATTTTCATGTTTCTTGGGTGGCCCAACAGGGCCATGCGTGACTGCGGTTGTCTTTCGCCCCTTGCGGCGTCGTCGGGTGAAATCAGCCCGCCAAACCGAAGGTATGCGTGAGAAACAGACCTGAAAAGCAACCGCGGATTCTTCGTCGCTGCGCTCCTCGGAATGACAGCGCAAAGAGCATGGTTCGTAAAGCGTCCAGCGACTTGAAGCGCGTTTGCCCTGGACGTCCGCGCGCAGATCTTCTGTAGACCGGTGGAGCGCCTTGCCGTTTACGCCTCAACGGCGCGGGATCAGGCCAGATTCAAGAAGCCTGCGCGATTCAACGGCGCGCCGGGAAACACCGCATCCAGGTTCTCGACATCAAAAGTTTGCGCGATGAGCTCGCCCAGCACCTGACGGAAGTCAGTGGTTAGCGCCAGATCGCGGTCTTCGTAAAGCTGGCCGTCGTTGAGGCCGGGCCAGCGGCCGTAGACCTTACCGCCTTTGACGCTTCCGCCGAGCACGAACATAACGTTGGCGTGGCCGTGATCGGTGCCTCCGGTACCATTCTCGTGGGCGGTGCGCCCGAACTCCGACATCGTAACCAGCGCGATGTTTCCGGCCTCGTCGCCCATGTCGCGCCAAAAGGCGGCGATGCTTGCCGCAAAATCGCCAAGGCGGCCGGCGAGCTGGCCGTCGATGCCGCCCTGGGCCTGGTGCGTGTCCCATCCCGTCACATCCGTGAAGGCGGTTTCGACGCCCAGGTTGGCCTTGAGCAGTTGTGCGATCTGGCGCATGTTGTTGCCGAACTCGGTGTTGGGATAGTTGGCGCCGGGCGCCGGCCGATACTGCGCGGGATGAGTGGCGCGCAGCATCTTGACGGCCTCAAAGGCTTCATCGCCCGCTCTGCGGAAGACGAGATCGCTCGAGTTGGCGTACATGGCTTCGAATGCAACTGCTGTCGGCGAAAGGCTGGGCCCACCGCCCGCAACGGCAAAGCTGTTTACGTTGCTGAGGGCAATGGCGGGAACTTTGCCGGCGAGGGTGCGGGGGACATCGGGATTGAGCGCCAGAGCGCGAAAGGCTGTAGGTGTCTGGCAGGGGCCGTCGCAGCGATGCTCCCGGTCTTCAGCCTGGAGGGCGCGGTTGAGCCAGCCGTCCTGAGTGCTTTTGACGCCGGGCGTGCCGGACTCCATGTAGTCTTGTGCGTCAAAGTGCGAGCGGGTGGCATCGGGCGAGCCGCAGGCGTGCACGATCGCCAGGTGTCCCTGGGTGTAGAGCGGTTTGAATTCTGCGAGCGCAGGGTGCAGGCCAAAGAATCCATCGAGATCGAGAACGCGGTTCTGCGGGATGGCAATGCTGGGCCGCAACTTGTAGTAGTTCTTCTCCTGGTAGGGGACCACGATGTTAAGGCCGTCGGCCGCGCCGCGCTGGAAGACGACCACGAGACGGCGCTTTGGATTTCCGGCCGACTGCGCCAGCACGCTGCGGAGGAGAAAGTTCGGCAGCGCCGCCGTGCCCGCTATGGCAAGCGCACCCTTGTGAAGAAAGAAGCGGCGGTTCATGGGGGACTCCTTGGTGGTCAGTGGTCAGCTAACAGCATATTGCGCTCATTCCCGCATTCCCGCAGCCCCTCGGCGCTTCAGCGCCGCTGAAACTCCGGCGAACCTAAAAGCAGCCCGGCGAGGAGTTGGTCTTCACGTTCGTAGGTGTCGGCGGGCGCGCTATTCGGGGTTTTCGCGCCGGACGTCGGCTGTTGAACCGCTACCGGTCTGGCAAGCGCAGGCCGGCGATTGATCTGCGCGCGGAACTCTTCGAGGGCAGCGGATTTTGTGGCGGCGCTGATGCCGCCGGGCATCAGCAAGCCCACCAGCCGGGTTTCTTCAGACTGTGGCGTGGGAATCACCTGCTGCAAGGGCGCATCGCTGTCGAGCGAGCTCATATCGAGATCGGGCGCCCACTCGACCGTGATGCCAGGCAGGCGGTTGGCGGCCAGGGCAAGGGCAAAGTTCATGCGGTCCACCAGCGCGCCCGTACTCACCCAATCGGCCGCATTCCATTCGTAGCCGTTTGGCTGGATGCATCCGTAGAGCGGCATGCCCATCTGGCGCAGGGCATTGACGAGCGGCTGAAAGTTGACGATGTCAGCGTTGCTGGCTCGCGCCGCGCTCACCACAAATTCCAGAGGCGTCTTCACTTTGGAGCGATAGTCGCTCGCTTCCCAGAATTCGGGCGAATCAAAGAGGGTTCTGAGCACGGTGGGAATGTTGCCGCCACTCTTCAGATAGGACTTGGCCATGCGGTCCACGAGCGCCTGCGGCGGATCGTCGCTCACGAAACGGAGAGCGAGCTTGCGCGAGATGAACTGCGCCGTGGCCGGTCTTGTGGCAAGCAGATGCAGCAGCTCGCGGCCCTCCATCTCGCCGTTTTCCTTGATCTTTTTGCCCAGCACCTTCTTTGTGCCGGGCTCATGGCGCTGCGGCGCAAAGAGGAACCCGCCGCCGAGCTGCGGCCGGTCGACGGTCCATCCGGTGAGTATCCGCGCCACCTGGATCACGTCGGCCTGGGTGTAGCCGCCATTCACGCCGAGCGTGTGCAACTCCATCAGCTCGCGCGCGTAGTTCTCGTTGAGCCCGGCGTCGGCCTTTCGCATGGGACCGGGCCGCCGCGTGGCGGCCATCTTTGCCCACCTGGCTGCGGGGGAATGCGGCCCGATGCTTTGGGCATTGTCGAGATAGAGCAGCATGGCCGGACTGTGCGCCACAGCTTCAAGCAGATCCTCAAAGTTGCCGAGAGCATTCGGACGGATGACATCGCGCTCGTAGCTCACCAGGTAGTAGGGCATCTGCTCGTTCTTGTTCAGGTACACGCTGAAGTGATTAAGCCAGAAATCGGTCATCACTTCCTGAAGCTGCGCGTTGGAGTAGATGTCGCGTGCCAGCCGCTCGGCGAGCAGCTCCTGCACAACGGTCTGCTCGGGGTTCTCCAGGGCCTCGACGGCTTCTTTGAGATCGGGTCTCATGTCCGCTGTTAATGCCTGGCGCTGTACGGGACGCAGCGACCTGATGAAGCTCACAAATTGAGGCGGCTGCATGGACTGAAGGCGCTCGACACGCTGCTCGGGCGGCAGAGCAAGAATGTGCTGGATCGATGCCTGGTCGAAGGCAGGCTGCGGGGCGCTGGCCGCTGCGGCGCTCATCTCCGGCGGTGGAGATTTGCGCGACTGAATGCGATAGATCTGGTTCTCGTAGACCGCGTGCAGGATGCCGGACGGAGGAGCCTGGAATCTGCCGTTGGCCACCTGGCGAACGATGGGATTGCTGGGCAGGGCGAAGAACAGATCCTGCGAGTTCCACTGCATGGCGGGGAAGTTGGCCAGATGTGCATTGAGGTCGGTCTCGTCGAGGTCTTTCGGTTGAAGCTGCTGGTCAAACCACTTTTCGAGACCCATTGCGCGCACGCCCTCCAGATCGCCGGGCCGCGGCCCGAAGGTGAAGCGGTCGAGCGCGTGCAGAATGCGTTCGTTTCCCTGCAACTGATTCGAGACATATTTCGGCCGGAAGCCGTCGTTCGTCTGTGGTGAGGTGGGGGCTGCCGCCTGTTGCGCGGCGAGCAGGGGAGCGGGCAGGCAGAGAGTGAAACAGAGGAAGGCCGCCACGAGGCCATGCAGCGATTCGATCGCCAAGGCTCCTGATTGAAGACGAACTGGCAGATGCTTGCAGGGCATAAGTCACATGGGGAAGCTTTGAGGAGGCGCCGAATTCCCGAGAGCCTTTACGCGATAAACGCTCCTGGTCAGTCAGACGCCAATCTAGCGAGGAAAGTTGTGGTGGGAGGCTCGGAGAATCTTCTCCATGCAGGGTAATCGCATATGGATTTCGAATTGCGGACCGGGGAGGTTTTGAAAGGGCAGCTCCCCACACTTGTCTTTGGATGGACAACCATAGTCATACATGGCGCTTGTGCGCCACCCAGGAGCATAAAGATTCGGCCGCTCCGTAAGTCGTTGATTTTACGTTCCACGAGCCGAGTCCTTAGGGCAGATCCTTCGTCGCTGCGCTCTTCAGGATGACTGGGAGTCTCCTTTAGCTGCGCGGCAGCGATCCATGATCGCGTTGTGCAGGCTTTCGCTTACCTCGGCGGGGAACTCGTAGAGTTCGTGGCAGCGATAGATCTCAATGGTTTTGCGCACGGTGTTGAAGACGACTTCGCAGTGACCGCACTTACGCAGATGGACTTCGATTTCGGAGCGCATGTCCGGGCTGATGGAGTCATCGATTACATCGTCGAGGATCGCGAGAAACTCTTTGCAGGTCATGCTTCAGCCTCGCTTCCCCGCGACGCAGTGGGCGTCAATTTCTTGAAGTAGCGTGAGAGCCGCTCGCGCAGTTGCAAACGTGCACGCAGGAGGCGGGACTTGACGGCCGGAACGCTCAGCCCCAGCGCTTCGGCTGTTTCTTCGGTGGAGAGGCCTTCGACGTCGCGCAGAAGAAAGACAACGCGGAAGCCTTCGGGCAGCCCCTGAATGGTTTTTTTCAGGATGTCGGCGAGTTCTGACTGGTTGTAATTCTGTTCTGGATTGGGCGCCCAGTCGGCAAAGTCGCGGGGTACACTGCCCTCTTCGGTCTCGATGTTCTCGTCGATCGAGACCATCTTGCCGGTGCGCCGCTTGCGCAGCCGCATCAGACTCTCGTTGACCGCGATTCGTACAAGCCATGTGTAGAATTTCGAGTTCCCCTGAAACTGATTGAGCTTCTCATAGGCTTTGAGGAACGCATCCTGCATCACATCTTCCGCGTCTTCGCGGTTCTGCGTGATGTGCTGCGAGATCCGGAAGAGTTGCCGCTCGTATTTGCGGACCAGCGTGTCATAGGCCGAGAGATCACCTGCGCGTACCCTCTCGACCAGGGCTACGTCGGGGTGCTGCTCGTTTTGTCCTGCTACGGTTTGGATGGTCGACATGGAAAATGGATGCGAAAAATCGCGATGTACTGCTTGGCGGGTGACTTGGGTCTGCCGCAGACGTTAAAGTTGAGCCCGTTCAAATTGGGCCGCTGACCGTTAGTTTACCCAATAGAGGTGCATGAGGCCAAATCGCGCGCGCGGCAATGGCGCGAACTGGAGCCAAGGGAATCCACCGGTGAAGGCCGTTATCGCATGGAAAGGATGCATGGCCGCGCAAATGCGGATGTGTGGGTTTCTTCTCACTTACTGATTCGGCCCAAAGATCTGCCACGCCGTGCCCCACCCTTTCCGCGCTTTTTGCGGAAAGGGTGGGAGAGCACGATGCAAATCATAAGGGCCGGATCAATCGGTCTCAGGCATCAAGCCCTGAGATGCAGGTGTCCTCCCTTGACGCGACTGATTCCTCCGTCTCCTCTATGCCGCAAATCGGCATAGAGTGGAATTATGTCTGGTTCTTCCTCCCCTCGGCTTGTGGTGTGGCGCAGGTTTTGCAGTTTTGTGGTTGTTCTTGGATTGCTGGTTGTGATGTGGTCCGGTGCGTCGCAACGCGTAAAGGCGGCGGGTCAGAGCACGTCGAGTTCCAGCGCGACGTCTGCCAGCGCGGCCAAGGGCCGGGCAAAGAGCAAACGTCAGGCAAAGACAAAGAAGAAACCCACGGCGCGGCGCAAGCTTAGTCGGCGGGGCAGCCGCGCCTCCCGCATTGCGCGCACGCACCGCATCCGGCAGGCGTTTGTGGCGTCAGAAGAGTTGGAGCCGATGGCGCAGCAACTGGCCACGATGCGTACGCCGGAGGCCTATGCGACGGTGGGCGCTTATGCGCGCAGCCACACGGGCGAGGCGGCGGCAGCGGCATATCTGGCGCTGGGCCATGCGTACCTGCTCGACCGGCGCTATGCGGAGGCGCAGGCATCGCTGGCGCGGGCGCGGCGCGCCGATGGATCGCTGGCCGACTATGCGGATTTTCTGGGCGCCGAGGCGAGCCACGCGGAGGGCGACGATGCAGGGGCGGAGGGCATTCTGCACGGATTCACGGCGCGCTATCCGGACAGCATTTTCGATGCGCGAGAGCCGGAGCTTGAGGCAACGGTTCTGCTGGCTCTGGACAGGAACACTGCGGCGCAGCAGGTGTTGCAAGCGGCCGCGGGTACAGAATCCGCGAGCCGTCCCGGCTTTGAGCTGGCTGAGGCGCAGGTGGAACTGGCGCTGGGCGAGCAGCAGGCCGCGGCGGCTGCATACAGGCGGCTGCTGCTGGACCACCCTTTAACCAGTGAGGCGCAAACGGCCCGCGCGAAGCTGACGGAACTGGGCGCGGAGTCGCTACTGTCCATGGCCGATCTGCACACTCTGGCCGAGGCGTATTTTAAGGCCGGGCGCTACGGCCAGGCGGCAGAGCAGTTTCGCGCTTTGGAGCGCGCGCCGGGGCTTAGCGAGGAGACGCGCAATGGATTTGCGGTCGATGAGGCCGCCTGCCAGTTGAAGTTAAAGCGGCTGACTGTGGCTGAGGCGCAGGCGCTGCCTGATACGGCGGACGAAAACGGCGCGCATCGGCTCGATTTGTTGATGGAGCTGGCTCGGAATCGGGATGATTCCACCGATGTGAAACAGATCATCAGCGAGATGGAATCGCGATTTCCACGCAGTGCATGGCTGGCCGAGGCGCTTTATTCGGCGGGCAACATGAATCTGCTCGATCGTGATTTCCCTTCTGCGATTCAGTTTTACAGCGAACTGGCCGCGCGTTTTCCCGGCGACCGGTACGCCGCCGCGGCGCATTGGCGGTCGGGGTGGTTGAGCTATCGTCTGGGGCATTATCCCGAGGCTGAGCGGATTTTCGATGAGCAGATCCGGCTCTATCCGGAGGCTTCGGAGACGGTTTCCGCGCTGTACTGGCGGGGACGCTTGTATGAGACCAGAGACCATGAGCCGAGGCTGGCCGCAGCCAACTACCGTACGATTGTGCGCGACTACCAGCACTACTTTTATGCGCAACTGGCGCGGCGGCGGCTGGCTGCTTTAGGCAGCGCGCAGACGGCCGCGGAGCCGCAGCTTGATCGCATTCGTCCGCTGCCGGAGCCGCATCTGGTGGATGCGTTTCCCGCGGACAGTCCGCATCTGGCCAAGGCGCGGCTGGTGGCCAACGCCGGATTGAACGAATATGTTGCCGATGAGATCAGGGCCGATCCGGAGTTTGCGGCGATGGGCTCGCTGGCGGAGGCACAGATTTACTCGTCGTACGGGGAGACGTTCCGAGCAATTCGCGCGGCCAAGCGGGGGCTGCCGAATGCGGCTGCCGCGCCCATCGAATCGATTCCTATGGTGTACTGGCGGATTCTGTTTCCTGAGCCGTGGTGGAAGACGATTGAGGCCGAGTCGGCAAGGAACCATCTGGATCCGTATCTTGTGGCGTCGCTGATCCGGCAGGAGTCGGAGTTCAATCCGCGGGCGATCTCCTATGCCAATGCCTACGGTCTGATGCAACTGCTGCCGTCGGTGGGGCGGAAGATGGCGCGCGAGGAGGGAATTGCGCGCTTTCAGGCTTTTCAACTGCTTGATCCCAGTGTGAACATCCGGCTGGGAACGCGCTACCTGCGCGAGATGCTGGATCGGTTTGGCAGCGTCGAGGAATACGCGCTGGCAGCCTATAACGCGGGCGATAATCGCGTGGCGGATTGGCAGGCGGCGGGACCGTATTCGGGGATCGACGAGTTTGTGGAGTCGATTCCGTTTACGCAGACGCGCGAGTACGTGGAGGCGATCGTGCGCAACAAGGAGACGTACAGGGAGATCGACAATTTTGCGCGGGAGCATGGAGCGAGTGAAGCGTCGGCGGCGCGGTAGGGGTAAGGATGGGGCAATCCGGGGAATCCTCCTGGGCACTCCCTGTTGAGGATTGGCATTGACTTCATCGCGTGTGTGTGTTGAGACTGTGTTTGACCGGAGGCAGTTTGCCCGGTCTGTGTTTCGCAGCCTGTTCTTCTTAGCAGAAGCAGAGCCTGGCGGGAACAAACGCGCGGCTCGGAACCGTCAACCTCGGAAAGACCTGAAGGAATCGGAAGGTTAGGGAGGGAAAGATGGCAGCCGACTTGCAGTTTCTGGAAGAGTGGATCCCGGAAAGAATGGACCCCGGGACGATCTTTGTGCTGGAGAATCAGGCGAAGCTTGGCCAGGCACAGAATCCTTATGTAGCCGTAATGTCGTGCCCGCGGTGTGGCACATTGGGGCTGATTACCCGTCGGCAGCTCTACGGGGGCGAGACGATGATCTGCGGAGGCGACGTGTGTTCGGCGGAGTACCGGCTGGACGGCGAGACGATTTGCTATCGGCCGGCGCAGTAAAAGCAGTGACCACTGAGCCACTTGCAGAATTCACTGCTCAGTCGCAGCTTTGAAAGGGCACGACTTCAGTCGTGCCATTACTGATCCGGCCCAAAAGATCTGCCACACCGTGCCCCATCCTTTCCGCGTTTTTTGCGGAAAGGGTGGGAGAGCACGATGCAAATCATAAGGGCCGGATCAATAAGCCAACCAAATGAGTGGGGCTTCAGCCCCTGAGGGACGTCTTTCTTCATCCTGACCCGCTACGCCATTTCGCGACTCGCCGCTCCGCGCCCTACAATGGAAAGAAGATTTGCAACTTCAAGGAGAACCATGCCGCTTTCAGGAGAAGCCATCCGGCTGATGAACTACATCGACGACGTTGCCGTGACCCTGCGCCGGGTGCTGGCCGCCGTTCCCACGCTGCCCGCCGATGAACGGACCAGGGTGGCAGAGCATCTGCAAAGCTCCCGTCCCAGCGCCGAAGAAGTTGCCCAGGCTCTCACCGCAAAATAAGTGACCACCGTTGCCATTATTGGAGCCGGTCCGCTGGGCCGCTGGCTGGCGCTGGGCGCGGCGCGCGCCGGTTTTCGCGTGTTGCTTGAGGATGTGATGCCAGACAACCTGCATCACGCTCGCGAGTCGATCCGGCAGGAACTCAGTCCTGAGGCGCTGCCCTCGGTCGTCTTCGTTTCCAGCATTGAGGATGCGGTGCGCGAAGCGGACCTGGTGATCGATTGCGTGCCCGACGAGCTCGAATCGAAGCTCGAAATCCTGTGGCTGCTCGATCGCATGGCGCCGCCGCGCACGATCATCGCCACGCCCACCACAAATCTCTCGATTGCGGACCTCGCCAGTTGCACCTATCGCCCGGAACAGTGCATTGCCATCGCCGCCGCGCCCATGGACCTGACGGCGGGCTGGGGGCCCGGCATCACGCTGCGCGCCGCTCGCGCGACGAGTGAAAAAACGGCCGCTGCGGTATGCGATTTCTGGCAGCGGCTCGGATTCGCGCCGACGGTGGAGCGGAGCGCGGACTAGCTGCGTTCCCTCAATACTGACTCGTCCGAAGATTCACCTTCACAGCCTGCAGATCAGCAGTTCGCGCTGGTAGATCATCTCCGGCGGCAGGTGGTCGTGCAGGTCGATGAACAACTCCTCGTGGCCCAGGACTTCCTTGCGCCACGTCGAGCGATTCACTTCCTGCATCTTCTCGAAGTCGTCGCGCGGGAAGTCGAGTCCCGTCCAGTCGATCTCCTCGTAGTAGGGCGTCCAGCCGATAGGCGTTTCCTTGGCCTGCGCGCGGCCGTGCGAGCGGTCCACAATCCACTTCAGCACGCGCATGTTCTCGCCGAAGCCCGGCCACAGGAACTTGCCGTCATCGCCCTTGCGGAACCAGTTGACGTGGAAGATGCGGGGCGTCGTGGTCAGCGGGCGCTGCATCTTGATCCAGTGCCGGAAGT
>JBMFHB010000064.1:0-20014 GCA_049977045.1 Occallatibacter sp. | reverse complement strand
GTTGCTCCATCTCCCACACCAGCTTCAGCGCCAGCATACAGCAGAACACATGGCCTCTTGTCCTACTGGCCTTCTGCACGAAGATGGGCCGTACTTCCAGTGCCCCGGTCTTCATAGCGCGAAAATCCCGCTCGACCCTTTGCAGTGCCATGTAGCTGTCATGCACATGCTGAGCATCCATCCCGGCGCCGGCAACATCGGTCGTGATCACATAGCAGCCGGCCAGTTCCAGATGCCTGGCGATGGCCTGCTCCTGACGTTCCATCACGATCTGGCCGCCTTCCAGGCGAAGCTGGATCAGTTCTCCGATCTTGTGCCGCTCGACCCAAAGCTGGATCTGGTGCAAGCCGGCCTCCGGCTTGCACAGCGGTTGCTGTTGCACCTTCCGATTGCGCGCTTGGATACGGGAACATCATGCTTATCAGAGCACAGTGGAGTCGAAGGATCTGCGGTTGCCTTTCGCGGAATCCGTGCAATTACTTAAGGGCCGGATCAATAAAATTGGAGGCCATGCAACGCCACGATCAGCTTGCGAGCAGGCTTTCGTCGGCAAGAATGCGGTAGAGGGTCGAGCGGCTGATCTGGAGCTGGCGCGCGGTGCGCAGCTTGTTGCCGCGGTTGAGTTCAAGCACATACTGCACGTGGCGGCGGATCACCGCATCCAGGGCTAGATTGGCGGTGTGAGGGCTGGGTTGGCGATCGAGCCCTGTGTCGAAGCCGGCTCCGAACGCCATGTCCGCGGCGATGGTTGGGTGCACGCCGATTTGCGGATCGAAGAACGATTGCGCGCTGTCGGGCAGAGCCAGGTCGTGCGGACGGATGATCCCGTTTTCAGCATCGAGCATCGCGTTCTCCAGAACATTCATCAGTTCGCGCACGTTGCCCGGCCAGGAGTGCTGCAGCAGACGAGCGAGCGTGCCGGGACCCAGTACGATGGGCCGCTGTTGATAGCGGGCACAGAGCCGGTCAAGCAGGAACTGGACCAGCGGAGCGATGTCTTCGCGGCGCTGACGCAGCGGCGGAATGGCGAAACGAATGGCGGTGAGCCGAAAGGCAAGATCCGGCAGCAAGAGTCCCTGCCCGGCCATCTGGCGTAGCGGGGTTTGCGAAGACGCAAGGACAACGGCGCGGCCCTGCGGACGATCTTGCAAAGTTTTGAGGACTCCAAGCAGCAGCCCTTGCCCTGGAGGCGCCAGCAGATCCACGCGATCCAGATAGATGAACCCGGCGAGCGTCGAAGGATCGGCATCGGTGGCCAGCCACTCGCGCGCGTCGCGGCGCTCGAAGGTCGTCGAGGCCAGCGGCGATCGGCTGAACAAATGGCGCGCAAGTGTGTACTTGCCGCTTCCGTGTTCACCTTCAATGGCCGCTACCTGCAGATGCGGCGCGGCCATCTCTGCCTGCATCAGAAGCTTGCGCCACGCCGCGCTTACGCCAACCACCTGAACGGCGGACGCGGACGAGTCCACCAGCGTGAGGCCGGAAACGGAAGTCTGCGTCTGAAACTGAGCCGAGCTTTGCATAGATCTCAACGTGCCTCGCCTCTCATGCCGGGGTGCTGTTCTGATCCGACACACCCTTCATCGGCGGACTGCCGAAAAACATGAACCGGGCAGCAGGAAAGGATCGCGGGAACAGGTCGGCAGTCAAGTGCGGAGGCCCAAAAGATCCGCTACACCGTGCTGCCACACCGTGCCCCGTGCCCCACCCTTTCCGCGCTTTTTGCGGAAAGGGTGAGAGAGCACGTTGCAAATCATAAGGGCCGGATCAAGAATCGCTGCCCTTCAGAACGGTATGCGGATGGTTGCCGTGACGGCGTGGTTGTACTGGTTGTAGCGGGTGGTTGCAACCTGGAAGCCCGCGCCGGCAACGAGGGCGACGCGATGGCGAATGGGGAAGCGGCCAAAGATGAGGCCGGGGGTGATGAAGGTCTGCTTTTTGCCGTCGTTTGGTCCGCCCTTCCAGAAGGTCGAGTTGATCTCCGCCTCAGGCCAGAGAAATCGCTGGGGGTGATATTGGAAGGCGGTGTTGGAGAGGATGGCGCGCCCGAGAACGCGGAGGCTGTTGATCGGCAGCGCGCCGGCGAGCGTGGATTGAACATCGAATTTGCCCCAGCCCTTGCCGGCTGCGAGCGTCGGCGTGACGATGGCGCTCGCCGCCCCGTTCTTATAGGTGCCGGTGGGAATGCTCCCGGCCAGAAAGCCCGTTAGGATGGCGTTCCCCTTTTGCTCGCTGCGGGCGAAGAATCGGAATTTCATCATGAACGAGGCGTCGCCGGGGCCGTTCGGGGTCTGCAGGTTTTCGTGAAACAGGTAGGGCGTTGCGTTGATGAGCAACTCGGTGCGGCGCGTGGGGATCAGCTCGATGCCTTTGCCGTTATCGACGCTGGTCACGTTGCCGGTGGGCGTCACCTGGTGCTGAACGTCGAATCGAAACTCCTGTTCGAGACGCGGAGTGACGGTGACGAGAGGCGTCATCCAGTGCGGCTGCGCGGCCTGCGTGGCTGCGACGCGCTCCAGCCACTGGCCGGCCGCGGATTGGTCCTGCGCGGCAAGCAGCGTTGAAGCAACAGCCCACACGGCAAGAAAAAAGACGGTCTTTGGGAAGCTCAAGATCAATCCATCCGAAAAAAGAATGATTCAGATCGATTTTATCTTGAATTTCGTACTAAGTCGAGATATCCAACCGCGGAGCGGGGTGATTTGGAGGGACGGAGCGCGGGTCTGGAAACCGGCGCTGCAAGGGAATCCTGCCCTATCGCCGGCGGATCTGCGTGTGGCAGATGCGGGGCATAGCCGTACTCATCTGCGAATCCGATCCTCGCCACAGACAACGATTCCCTGATCACTGATCACTGTTCTTACGGCCGGACAATCATGACCTCAGTGGCTTTGATGAGAGCGGCGGCGGTATCGCCTTTTTTGAGGACAAGTTCGCGGGCTGCGTCAGCGGTGATGATGGACGTGATGCGCTGATCGCCGATGGAGAGGACCACCTTGGCGAGCAGTCCTTCGATTTTGACCTGGGTGACGATGCCGATCAGTTGATTGCGGCCGCTGATGCGAGGGCCCGCGGCGAGCGCCTGCGATGGGGGCAACAATTTGTTGAGCTCGCCCTGGGGAATGCGATGATGGCCGCCGGGAGTTTTGATGGTCTTGATGCGACCGGCGAGAATCCAGTGCTTGAGGGCGGGATAGCTCATGCCAAGCTTTTCGGCGGCCTGGCGAGGGGTAAGAAGATTTGCGGAAGTCATGGGACAGACTCCTTTCCGATGAATACCTTACACGCTTCGCGGCAGGAAGCGCACGCTGGCGGTCGATGGACGGCAGAAGAGAGGTGACAGCAATCACTCGACAGCCTCGTATCCAGATGATAGGCTTCCGGTGGCGATTTCCTTAGATGCTCTCGATGTTGATCCAGTTCTATGGTTCATTCGGCTTCAAAACTGAGTATGGAGGGTGTGTGTGACTGTACAGGCTTGGGTGTATTTCTTTCTCGGAACAGGCGCGCTCGCGTTGCTTGCGCCCGCTCTTCTGAAGGGCTTTTCAGCCATTGGGCAGAGCGCGGGAATCTTGTTGAAACGTCATGCGGGGGTGGTGGCAACCGCGGCGGTCGCAGCTTGCGGCCTTCTTGTGCCCACATGGGCCAGCGCCCAGTCGGACCCCACGGGCGGCGGCGAGGCCAGCCTCAAGCTGCCCGATCTGACAAGCGTATCCTTTCTCGGCATTAACGGGCACGACCTGCTGGCCTATGGATTGATCTTCTGCGTCGGCGGCCTGCTGTTCGGCCTGTGGATCTTTGTGAGACTGAAGAACCTGCCCGTGCATCGCTCGATGCGCGAGATCTCCGAGCTGATCTACGAAACCTGCAAGACATATCTGATCACGCAGGGCAAATTCATCCTTTTGCTTTGGGCCTTTATTGCGGCCATCATTGCGCTCTACTTCGGCTATCTGGCGCCGGTGCCCGGTAAATCCATTGCGGTCACGCTGCCCATCATTCTGGGCTTCTCGCTGCTCGGCATCCTCGGCAGTTACAGCGTGGCCTGGTTCGGCATCCGCGTGAACACCTTCGCCAACTCGCGCACGGCCTTTGCCGGGCTGCCCGGCAAGCCGTATCCCTGCCTGGCGATTCCCCTCGAGGCCGGCATGAGCATTGGCATGATGCTGATCTCCGTCGAACTGCTCATCATGCTGGGCATCTTCCTGGTGATTCCGGGCGATTATGCAGGACCATGCTTCATCGGCTTCGCCATCGGCGAGTCGCTGGGAGCCGCGGCCCTGCGTATCGCCGGCGGCATCTTTACCAAGATCGCCGACATCGGCTCGGACCTGATGAAGATCGTCTTCAAGATCAAGGAAGACGACGCGCGCAACCCGGGCGTGATCGCCGACTGCACGGGCGACAACGCGGGCGACTCGGTCGGGCCTTCGGCCGATGGCTTTGAAACCTACGGCGTCACCGGCGTGGCCTTGATCACCTTCATCCTGCTGGCCATTCACGACCCGGCCGTCAAGGTGCAACTGCTGGTCTGGATCTTCGTCCTGCGCGTGGCCATGCTGCTGTCAAGCGCCGGCGCCTACTTCCTCAATGGCGCCATCACCAAGGCCAGGTATCGCAACGCCGACGAGATGGACTTCGAAAAGCCCCTGACTTCGCTGGTCTGGATTACCTCGATCGTCTCCATCGCGCTCACCTATGTCGTCTCCTACCTGCTCATTCCCAATCTTGGCGACGGTTCCATCTGGTGGAAGATGGCGTCGATCATCTCCTGCGGCACACTGGCCGGCGCGCTGATTCCCGAATTGGTCAAGGCCTTCACCTCCACCAAGTCCGCCCACGTCAAGGAAGTCGTCAAGTCCGCCCAGGAGGGCGGCGCTTCGCTCGGCATCCTCTCGGGCTTCGTGGCCGGCAACTTCTCCGCCTACTGGCTGGGCCTCTGCATGGTCGCCCTCATGGGAACCGGATACTACTTCAGCCTCGGCATTCCCGACCTGCAGACCGATCCCGCGGGACTGATGCTGGCTCCCGCCGTCTTCGCCTTCGGCCTGGTCGCCTTCGGATTCCTGGGCATGGGCCCGGTCACCATCGCCGTCGATTCTTACGGCCCGGTCACCGACAACGCGCAGTCCGTCTATGAACTGTCGCTGATCGAAACCATCCCCGGCATCGAGGCCGAACTGAAGAAGGACTTCGGCATCAACGTCCAGTTCGAAAAGGCCAAGCACCTGCTCGAAGCCAACGACGGATGCGGCAACACCTTCAAGGCTACGGCCAAGCCGGTGCTGATCGGCACGGCCGTCGTCGGCGCCACCACCATGATCTTCTCGATCATCATGGCCCTGACCGATGGCCTCAGCCACAACGTGCAGAACCTCTCGCTGCTGCACGCGCCCTTCGTGCTGGGGCTGATCTGCGGCGGGGCGATGATCTACTGGTTCACAGGCGCTTCCACCCAGGCCGTCACCACCGGCGCCTACCGCGCCGTCGAGTTCATCAAGGCCAACATCAAGCTCGAAGGCGTGGAAAAAGCCTCGGTCACCGACTCAAAGAAGGTGGTCGAGATCTGTACCCAGTACGCGCAGAAGGGCATGTTCAACATCTTTCTCGCCGTATTCTTCGCCACGCTCGCCTTCGCCTTCATGGAGCCGTTCCTGTTCATCGGCTACCTGATCTCGATCGCAATCTTCGGCCTCTACCAGGCCATCTTTATGGCCAACGCCGGCGGCGCCTGGGACAACGCGAAAAAGATCGTCGAAGTCGACCTGAAACAGAAAGGCACGCCGCTGCACGACGCCACCGTCATTGGCGACACCGTGGGCGACCCGTTCAAGGACACCTCCTCGGTGGCCCTGAACCCGGTCATCAAGTTCACCACCCTCTTCGGCCTGCTGGCCGTCGAACTCGCCGTGACCCTCGACAAGTTCCACGGGACGCTGACCACCGTCTTGGCTGCTGCCTTCTTCCTGACCTCGGTGTTCTTCGTGCACAAGTCGTTCTACGGCATGAGAATCGAATCCAAATAGCCGCTGTCTCCTGAAAGACAAGACGGCCCCGCGCGCTCAAGCGCGGGGCCGAGCTGTCTCTGAAGGCCGAAACCCCTGCCGCATCTGAACAAGCTGCAACCTGCGCGTCCATCGGAGGTCAACAATATTCGCTTTTTATTCGCCTATCACAAGCCCAATGCTCTGTCTAGTGGGAGAATCTAAGAGATAAACCCCACATCTTGTGGTCAATGGTTTTTTCTACCTATTAGTTGACTTTCCAACAGAAAGCCTGCTTTTTCGACACTTTCCACCAATTTTTCTCTTGGCGGAGCGAGAGAAGAGGGTTACTATCGTCTGGAGTTGGTAATTTTTGGAGTTGATTGGAAGAATTTGGAGCTAGTCAACTGAATTACCACACCAAGTGTACTCCCTTTCCGGCCGTGAAAACGGAATTCCGGGGGCTAAAGCGGTTGGGGAACCAGCCTGACTAACCCGGATCGGCCCAGGGGAATAGCGAACTGAAGCCGCGGTTCTGCAAGAACCGGCCGTGGCGGCAATGAGGCGGGCAGATGTATCGCGGCAACCATCCAGCGAAGGTCGAAGAGAGCGGGCGGCTCAAGCTGCCGGTGCCCTTCAAGCAGCAACTGGATGCCGCAAACGTGGCTGACCTCTACGTGACGAGCGAGGATGGCGAGCGGGCGCAGATATGGCCCCTGCCGGAGTGGGAAAAGATTGAGGCGCAACTGGCAAAGCACAGCGCCCTGAACGATGCAGTTGCGAAGTACCTGGATATGACCAGCTACTACGGCCAGCAGGTGAAGATGGACGCGCAGGGACGGATCATGCTTCCGCAGATCCTGCGCACGGCGGCCAGGCTGGAGGGCGATCTTGTCGTGATGGGCAAGATCACGCATTTGGAAGTGCTGAACCGGACGCACTTTGAGCAGAAACTGCCCGCCAAGGCGCTCACTGCCGAGGACCGCAGGCTGGTGGGCGGGATTCTGGCCGGAGAGAGCGGGTCGTAAGCCCCTCAGGGGGCGCCCATGACGCGGATTAGAGCACGCCATGAGCCGGTTCTTTTCGATGAGGCGTTGGATTTTCTCCACGTGAGACCGGAAGGGACTTATGTGGACTGCACGCTGGGCCTGGGTGGACACGCCGAAGGCATTTTACGGCGGCTGGGACCAAAGGGACGGCTGATTGGATTCGATCGCGATCCCGAGGCGCTGGAACTGGCGAAGGCAAGGCTGGCTAAGATCGCCGCGGAGATGGCAAGTCAGGCGCCCGAGATCGAGTTCGTGGGCGAGCCCTTCAGCCGGATCGGCGAGCACGTTCGGCAGGCGTCGCTCGATGGCATCCTGGCCGACTTCGGCGTGAGCAGTTTGCACCTTGACGAGGCGCGCAGGGGATTCAGTTTTCAGGCGAATGGGCCGCTGGACATGCGTATGGATACGCGCTCCGGGCCCACCGCCGAACAAGTGGTGAATGAGATGGACGAGCGCGAGCTTGCCAATCTCATTTACGAATACGGTGAGGAAAGGAGGTCGCGGACAGTCGCCAGAGCCATTGTGCGGGGGCGGCCGGTTACGAGCACGGGGCAGTTGGCCCGGATTGTAGCTTCGGCCGTCCCGCCAATGAAATACATACACCCGGCAACGCGGACGTTTCAGGCGCTGCGCATCTTTGTGAATCGGGAGTTGCAGGAAATCCGGGCGTTGTTCGAGGCCGCACCGCAGTTGCTTAAGCCCTCAGGACGTCTCGTGGTCATCAGTTTTCATAGTCTCGAAGATCGCATCGCCAAAGACAGCATCCGGGCAGGCGCGCAGCAGGGAATCTGGAAGGTTTTAACGAAGAAGCCCGCCACGGCCGGCAAAGAAGAGATTGATCGTAACCCGCGCTCGCGCAGCGCGAAGATGAGAGCGGCGGAAAAACAGGGAATAGGGACTAGGCAATAGGGAGTAGATACTGCGGTCAGCCGCAATCGTCTCGGTTTTGGGATCCTGTTCCTTACTCCCTATTGCCTGCTCCCCGATCTCCAAAGGAGAACACCAATGGCGGCATGCGCAACAACCTATTTTGAGTCGGGTGGATGCTGGGAAGGTCGCATCGCCGAGCACAACGCCGCGCTGATGGCGCAACAGGCCCAGCGGCGCCGCCGCATGCGCACGCCGGAGGTCTTCTTCACCCATCACTTCGACAACTCGCGCCTGGTAAAGACGTCGGACCCTGTACGGGCGCGCCAGATGCGTGTATTTTCCGGGGCCGTTGCCGTGCTGTTCTCGCTGATCATGATCTATGGCTTGCAGCACTTCTCGGCCATTGAGAGCAGCTACCGCGTGGAGAGCGAGAAGCAGACGCTCAAGCAGTTGCGCGAGGAGAACCGGCAGCTTCGTCTGACCGAAGCCGAACTGACGCAGCCGGGCCGTATCGACCAACTTGCCCACCAGCTTGGGCTCGCCGAGCCCGCGCCGGGGCAGGTGGTGTACCCCAGCGCCCGTCCCGATTCCGGCGCTCCTGTCATGGCGCAGGTGGTTGCTCCGGCACAGAAGGGCGGCTTCTAGCTTCCGGCTTCGGGTTTTCCCGCCATGAACAGAACCCCACAGGCACAGCGAGCGAGCCTTGAACGGCGGATGTGGCAAATGCGCAGTTTCGTTCGTGGCTGGCCGGCAACGCCGGTGAGGACTCAAAAGAAGCTCGGCACATGCATGCAGGAGGAAGCCAGGAGCTGATAGCGGCAATGGCGGCAACCGTCCAACCCATCCGCAGCCGCACGCGAACCACCAGGTCTGCGCCTTTGAGGCGGTCGCGCTTCTGGATCATCTGTCTGTTCTTTTGTCTGTGGGCCTGCGCCATTGCTGGGCGCCTTTTCTGGCTGCAGATCGTTGAACATCGGGAGTACACGGAGCGAGCCGCACGGCAGCAGCAGCGCACCTTCGAGGTCGCTCCACGCCGGGGTATTCTTTACGACCGCAACCTGCGCGAGCTGGCCATGACGGTGCTGGCCGACTCGATCTACGCCGATCCATCGGAGATTGCCGACAAGAAGGCCGCGGCGCATACGCTCGCCGCGCTCGTGCACACCGATCCCGAGGATTCGCGCACGACCGAGGACGCGATCGCCGCGCGTCTGAACGCGGGGCGTAACTTTGCCTGGATCGCGCGCCGCGTTACCCCGCAAGTGGCCGCGAGCGTGAAGGCCCTCAACCTGAAAGGCATCTACTTTCAGAAAGAGTTCGAGCGCTTTTATCCCGACAACGAGATTGCCGCGCAGGTGCTGGGCTACGTGGGCGTGGACGATGACGGACTGGGCGGCTTGGAGAAAAAGTTCGACAGCGAACTGCACGGGCGGCGGGGGTTGATGTACACGGCCATGGACGCGCGGCGCAAGGTGCTGGGATCGACCGAGCGCGAGCCTTCGCCCGGCCGCAACCTGGTGCTGACGATCGACGAGAACATTCAGTTCATGGCCGAGCGCGCTCTCGACCACGCCATGGAAAAAACGCAGGCCCTGAACGGCACAGTCGTGGTGCAGGACGTACACACCGGCCAGATTCTCGCGCTCGCGATCCGGCCCACATTCAATCCCAACAACTTCCGGCACACCACTCCCGCCCTGCTGCGCGATCATGCGGTGAGCGACGTGTACGAACCGGGATCGACGTTCAAGCTGGCGACCTATTCCGCGGCTCTGGATCGGCACCTGGTCACGCCCGACGATATCATCGACTGCCAGGGCGGCCAGATCACGCTTGGCGGCCGCGTGATTCATGACGACAAGAGCGACCGCGGCATTGGCAAGGTGACGGTGGCGACGGCGCTGGCGCGATCGAGCGACGTGGGCGTCATCAAGCTGGCGCTCAAACTGGGGCCAGATCAGCTTTACAACTACATTCGCGCCTTCGGCTTCGGCCAGCGCACGGGCATCGAGCTGCCCGGCGAAACGCGCGGTCTGCTGCGTCCGGTCAAGTACTGGCAGCCGGCTTCGATCGGCTACGTTGCCATTGGGCAGGAAGAGGCCGTTACACCGATTCAACTCGTCTCAATGGTTTCGACAATCGCCAACGGTGGCGTGTATCTGCCGCCACATGTGCTGATGCCGAATCAGCTTGCTCCTGCCACAAGCTCCGTCCAAGAGTCTGCCGCACCGCAGCAGGGGGCGCCGGTCAAGCCGGACGAAGAGCTGCCTGATCCTCTTCCTCCCGGCGCGCATCGCGTGATCTCGACGATGGCTGCGGCCGAGATGCGCAAGATGATGGAGGGCGTGGTGCTGTTTGGCACGGGCAAAAGCGCGCAACTCGACGGCTACTCCTCCGCGGGCAAGACCGGCACGGCGCAAAAGATCGATCCGGCCACGCACAAGTATTCCAAGTCCCTGCACATCGCATCCTTCGCGGGCTTTGCGCCGGTGAACAATCCGGTGATCGCGGTGGCCGTGGTGATCGATTCACCCAAGGGCGCATACTACGGCACAGCCGTGGCGGCGCCGGTTTTCACCGAGGTAGCGCAGCAGGTTCTGGAGTATCTCGGCGTGCCGCACGACATCGACGTGCGTCCCCCGACCACGGCATCGAAAAAAGCGCCGCCTGTCACTGAGGACGAAGCCACGGCACAGGGTGAGGACATTCAGGAGCTCTATGCAGCCGCGAACGATCTGCCGAGCGACGATCCGCTGCGCAACGCGAACAACGCGCCGGCCGAGTCCTTGCAGGCAGCAGCGGCGTCAACCCAGACGCGTCAAGCAGCGGCCGGGACGAACTCAGGCGCCCACGCCGGCAAGGCCAATTCCCTTCCCTCGCAATCGACGGCGCCAGCGGCACAGGCTTCGCCGCAGTCGTCCGCACATACGGTGGTTGTCTCCCAGGCCGGTCAGTTGCGCGTGCCTTCGCTCATCGGCTTGTCGGTTCGGCAGGTGATTGAGAAGGCAGGAATTGCCGGGTTCACAGTGGAGATCGCGGGCAACGGCACCGCACGCGAACAGGCGCCTGCCCCTGGCGCGATGGTCCCGGCTGGCACCAAAATTGTGGTGAAGTGCGCCCGGTAGCCTTTCGTCAGGCGCACGCCGGGAGCTGGTGAACTGTCGCTCTGGAGGCAGCTACCTGACAGCCAGGTCAGAAAAACGCTGTCAAACCTTCCCCCAGCGGGCTTTCACGCCGCAGCCAACCCGATCGACGGGGTCCGTGACGCACACCATCCGGGATTATCTGCGCGCCATGTGCAGAATTCCGATGGACCGGTACGAACAAAGACCCCGTGCGGACAGTTGCGAATTATTGGGTGGGCGGCGCAGCCGTTGTGTCTGCGGGTGCCCGCTTGGCTGTAAACTCCTGCGGAGCACGATTGCCGCCAGGACCGCCGTTGCCGCCTTCGAACGTGCGTGTGAACTTGATGGAATCGGCGCCGTCGGCGGTTCCTTTGTAGTGGATGGTGAACGAATTGCCGTTGAAGTTCATCACCTGGTCGAAGGTGATCGTGTCGCCATCGACTTTGCCGTTGGTGATGTCCATGTCGCCGCGCCTCATGCCGACTTTGCCGGTGAGGGTTGAGCCATCGACGTGAAAGTCGAAGGTAATGGTCATGGTGTTGCCATTGCGCATCGGGATGTCGGCTGCCCACTTGCCGTTGAAATCGGCGGCCAGCGCAGTGACGGAACCCAGCACGAAGACAAGCGCTGCGAGCGCCAGTTTTCTCATCATGAAAGCTTCCTCCAGTCTGTTCGTTGCCGGCGCGGGATCGAAAACCCGCGCCTGTTTAGGAGGGACGTTTGGCGCGCGTGAGAAGACCCACTGGGTCTGCTCACGCCAAGGTCGAGTCCCGGTTACAAAGCCCATTCGATTGAGTTTCCCCGGAACATGGAAGGCCCACGTCATCCTATTTGCTCTCTCGGCAAAACTCACGCCGCGTCCTTCTTTCGTCACAGACAGTGAGGTGCCTTATTGGATCGAGACGATTCCCACCTCTTCCGCCGGACTCATGGCAAGAGCCTGGCCCACGCGAGACGGAGGCCGGCCCTGCAATAGCCTCTGGCGCAGTTGCCGCCACACCTTGCGAATATCGGCGGCGCTGCCATCCTGTCGGTATTCAACGATTGCCTTTTCATGGACCTGCGCTTCCGTCACGGCGGGGTCGTAGCGAACTCTTCCTGCCGCCGTCAGACCTCGCTCCTGAGCGGCGGCCTCGATTGTTTTGCTCATTTCGGGATTGAGATCCCACTTGTTCACGCAAACCGCGGCCGGGATGCCGAAGTGCCGCGTCAACTCGGCCACGCGCTGCATATCGTGAAGGCCGCTCGGAGTTGGTTCGGTCACGATCAGGGCAAGATCCACCCCGGTTATCGAAGCAATGACGGGACAGCCGATGCCTGGCGAGCCATCGATCAAGACAAGCTCCATGTGGCGCTCTTCGGCGATCTGTTTCGCCGTTGTGCGAACCAGGCTGACAAGTTTGCCCGAGTTCTCAGCGCCGGCGCCGAGACAGGCGTGGACCATGGGGCCAAAGCGCGTTTCGGAAACAAACCATGTGCCATTGATCGCGGGATCGAGTTGAATGGCCTGATTGGGGCAGAACCAGGCGCAGACTCCACATCCCTCACAAGCCATGGGGTCGACCTGATAGGTTGCCGCGAAAACCATGTTTCCGGGACCGTTCAAATGAATGGCGTCGAAGCGGCACAAATCCTCGCAATGGCCGCAGACCGAGCAAAAATTGGTGTTGATGGTGGCGCGTTTGCCCCCGGTGAACGGTTTGCTGCGCATCACGTGAGGGCTGGCCAGCAGATGCAGATCGGCAGCGTCGACGTCGCAATCGGCAAGCACGGCATGGTTTGCCAGTGAGGCGAACGAGGCAACAAGCGAGGTTTTGCCCGTTCCGCCTTTGCCGCTGATCACAACCAGTTCCTTGACGGGTTTGTCGTTACGAGAATGAATGTTGACGAGCGAGTTCATTGGCGCACCAATCCACTTTCCGCCAGGAGATTTTTCTGGCCGGGCTGCGAGACGCGATCCAGGACATTGTCGATGGCTACACGGAACTCCGGCACGGCACTGTAAGCCAGTTCGCCACGCGAGTAGGCTTCGGCCACGCGGCGGTCGTCTGGAATCGTGGCCCAGATGGGAATTCCCCTGGTTTGACAGAATTCGTAGGTCTTGCGGTCGCCGGTTCCGGCGCGGTTGACGAGGACGGCCAGCGGCAGATGCAAGGCATTGACCATGTCGACGGCCAGACGCAGATCGTTCAAGCCGAAGGGCGTTGGCTCGGTCACCAGAAGAACCAGATCGGCGCCGCGCACGCTCTCAATTACGGGGCAGGAGGTGCCGGGCGGACAATCAAGAATCGCTACGTCCTGATTGTGAATCTTGTCCTTGACCTGGCGGATGAGCGGAGTGCTCATCGCCTCGCCAATGCGGAGCGTGCCGCCGACAAAATGGAGATTTCCAGCCATTCCGACCGACACTGTACCCATTTGTTCGGCCGCTTCCGCGATGGCTCCAGGACGGCAGACCAGCGTGCAGCCGCCACAGGAATGGCAGAGTTCGGGATAAACAAGAACCTTTTGGCCGACACAGACGATGGCGCTGAACTGGCAGATCTCGCCGCAGAGGCCGCAGTGCGTGCACCGGGTCTCATCCACCTTCGGGTAGAGGCGGTCGATGGTTCGTGAAGACATGATTTGCGGCTTGAGAAACAGTTGCCCGTTCGGCTCTTCGACATCGCAATCGACGTAGACGGCGCGAAGGCCGCGCCGAGCCGCGGCAACTGCCAGATTCGTGCCGACTGTGGTTTTGCCGGTACCACCCTTGCCGCTGGCAATTGCGATTCTCATGGTGTTTTTATCAGCTTCCTTTTCGTTTCTGCGTTCGCTCATCGATCGCGCGCTCCATCGGCGATACAGGAAATTGCGCAGGCACCCGTCCATCGCGCCTGCTCGGCCAAACTCCTGTAAGTGCAAAGAGACAGCGCAAGTCTGTGAGCGCATAATTTCCTCTCCCAGACTTTCGCCTTTCCGATCTCCCGAAAGCAGGACTTGAATCATCCAGTTTCCGGTGTCCGGACAGCAAGAGAACTAGTTGTTGTTGCATCCGCCGCGGCAGCCGCAACCGCAGTGACGGCAACCGCATCCGGGGCAACCACCGCCATAGCCCCTTCCATGACCGCGCATTCCCATCCCTGCCCAGGCAGGAAATCCATTGGCATCGCGCAATGTGAGGGTTTGACCGTTCTTTTCAACCGCGCGGGCGACGATCACGCCGTTGCTGGGGTCAACCTGCGAACCCCAGACCTCGATCTGGTCGCCGACTGCAAAGGTGAAGTTGCTCTGCGTAATGAAAGCGGATGGTCCAAGGCGAACATCGTAGGTGCGATCCTGCGACTTCAAGGTCAGGTGAACGCCGTACCACCCAGGCCCGCTGGTCACGGTCGTGACCTTTTCCACGGCGCCTCTTGCGGAGATCTCTGTGTTCGGGTTGTAGTACCGGCCTGCGCCTCCCTGAGCCCAGGCCAAACTGGTTAAGCAGGTGAGAATCGCCGCTACAAGGATGGAAAGACTGCGTATTGTTCTCATCGGATTTCCCCTTTCCCGGTGCTTGGCAGCACCAAATCAAGTTCGCTCCACTCCCAGCGATTTAGGCTGAATGGACGGCGCGCGATAACGCTCTCCTGCCCTGCCCGCGTGATGTCCGCATCGTTCGAGAGTCAAGTGCGGGTTTGGAGGCCCGCACCACAGCCGATCTGAAGATCGGCGCTACTGTTCGAACCGTTGCGGAATCACGCAGACACGGCAGTAGCCTCCCGCAGTACAAGCACTATTCAGCTTTGGGCGATGCTTCAAGCGCCTCCAGCCGCCGCTGAATCTCGCTCAGCGTGCTCGCTATGCCGCTGATCGCAGCCTTCAATGCGTCAACCTCCTGCTGACGGCCCACAGGTGCGGCTACCGCTACAGCCGGCGTCTCACCGGCAGAGAACGCCGCTCCGCGGAACCGATTCTGCCAGCCGCGTCCGCCGCGTCCCCCTCTGCCCATGCCAAAGCCAGACGACGCACTGAAGCGTCCCGGCCTCGTATTACCCGTGCAATATCCCTGTCCACGGCCCGTCATCGGGCCCTGTCCCAAGGGACCTGTTTGATCTCCAAATGGCATTTTCCTACCTCCTTGTTTGTCGAACATCGATGAATCACTGCGACCTCAAAATGGCCCTGTCGGAGCGCCGCACCAAGGGCAAATGTTCTGCGCCTGATTCCTTCTTCGGGGAATCTTCTCGCCACAACCCGGGCAGACAAAAAACTCGACCGCCAAGACTGATTGAGGGCCTCCGCCTGCCACGGGGCTTGCGGTCATCCCCCAGCCTCGCCCAAACCGGCCGCGCCTGCGTGGCGTGCTGAATTCGACGGGTAGAACATCTTCTCCGTCTCTCCTGCGCCACCTGCGGCAGCCCGGCATCGCAAACTGCGGGTCGGCCAGCGCTCCCCCCAAATAGGCGGCGAGCACCGCGTCCACCGATCCGCAGACAAAAGCAATCACGCGAACGCCGGAAGCGGCAATTCTGAATTGCAGCGGCGCCGAGATGGCTCCGCAGATCAGAACATCCGCGCCGTAACTGAGCAGTTCGGCTACGCGAGCCCACAACTCAGTTTTGACGAGCTGCTTCTCCTCGCGGCGAGTTTCGCGGCTGTCCTCTGCGTCGATCAGCAAAAGGTGACCGGCGACGTCGAACACGGGTGCAATGCGCCCTTGCCATTGCGGTATCGCGATCTTCATCACAAGAGCTTCATGCATTTGGCGCGCCAAACTCGTCGAACCGTGTGGCGAAGGCCGGAATTTCGCAAAAAACCCACACTTTGCCGCTAAAGCCGCGTTGATTCCAAAGGTTCTTACGGCATGGCTAGAGCTTTGCCCGTGCAAAACCGGGCTTTGACTACGAGCTGATGATGCACGAAGGGAAAAGGCGGTTGGTGAAGACGCGCGTTGCGGTAGTGTTGCACAATGCAACTCCGGTGATTGCAATCACTGCAAATCGCAATACGGGAAAATATCCTGTATGTAATGACCGATCCCGCCAGCAATCCGATTCTCGACTCCATTAACGAAGGTGTCTTCACCGTCGATCACCAGTGGCGCATCACGGCCTTCAATCGCGCCGCCGAGCGCATCACCGGCGTTCGCCGTCAGGATGCCCTTGGGCGGCAGTGCTCGGATGTCTTCCGGGCCAACATCTGCGAAGAGTCCTGCGCGCTGCGGCGCACGCTCTCAAGCGGCAAGCCGGTTGTGGGCGCAACGGCAAACATCATCGGCGTGAACGGTAGCCGGATTCCGATCCGCATCTCGACGGCGTTGCTGCAAAATCAGCAGGGCGAGGTCACGGGCGGCGTCGAGACCTTCCAGGATTTGAGCTACGTGGAGCAACTGCGCAAGGAGCTTGAGGCGCGCTATACATTTGAAGACATTGTGGGGCGGAGCCCTGCGATGCAGAGTCTGTTCGAGGTTCTGCCGCAGATTGCGGCCAGTTCCAGCACGGTTCTGATCGAAGGCGAGAGCGGCACAGGCAAGGAGCTGTTTGCCCGCGCTCTTCATCACCTTTCGCCGCGCAATAAAAGGCGTTTTGTCGCCGTCAACTGCGCGGCGCTGCCCGATACTCTGCTGGAGTCGGAGCTGTTTGGATACAAGGCGGGAGCGTTCACCGACGCCAAAAAAGATAAGCCGGGACGCTTTGCCCTGGCCGACGGGGGCACGATTTTTCTCGATGAGATCGGGGACATTTCGCCGGCGATGCAGGTCCGGCTGCTGCGCGTATTGCAGGAGCGATCATTTGAGCCGCTGGGCGCTACCGAGCCTGTCAAGGTGAATGTTCGCGTGGTGGCCGCGACAAACAAAAACCTGTCGCAACTGGTTCAGGAAGAGAAGTTCCGCGAAGATCTTTTTTACCGGATTCGAGTGATTCATCTGGTCATCCCTCCACTCAGGGATCGGCGCGAGGACATCCCTCTTCTGGTGGATCATCTTGTCACCAAGTTCAACCGCTTGCAGGAGAAGGAGATTACCGGCGTTTCTCGCGCAGTGATGGCGCGGCTGATGGAGCACAACTATCCCGGTAACGTACGCGAGTTGGAGAACATTCTCGAACAGGCATTTGTTCTTTGCCGCGAGGGCCAGATCGAAGTTCAACACCTGCCGATCGAGCTTCGCCCTCCGGCTTCAGCCACCACGGCGGAGGCAGCGCCAACGGATATGCGCTCGGCGCAACGGCAGATGATCGAAGCAGCGCTGGCGCGCAATGGCGGCAACCGCAGACAGGCAGCCCGGGAGCTGGGGATCAATCCCAGTACGCTCTATCGAAGGTTGAAGGAATCGCATTAGAGACAACGGGAGTAGCAAAGCCAGACCTGTTCCCCAGGTTCGCCCCCTTCGAACTCCCTGCGGATGTGCGATCACGCAGCGCTGCCGGGTGGCGGCGCCGATTGCAGATCGGTGTCAGTGGTGTTGCATTTTGCAATAAGGCCGTCATTTCAGACAGGCGCTCATCTCCCATTCAAAAAAATAATCCCTTTCGATTGAATGAATTGTCTTTCTGGCGGCATTGTCGTATGCCTTGGCACGCCGCGTGCATTCACTTGTGCGGAGAGGGAACATGAAACTTGCAATCACATCTCAAGGCGAGGGACTTGCGTCCTCCGTCGATCCGCGTTTTGGCAGGGCCAAAGCCTTTGTGCTGGTTGAACCCGAGACCGGTACGGTGAAGACCGTTGACAATGCCGTCAATCTGAATGCCATGCAGGGAGCAGGCATTCAAGCGGCAAAACAGATTGTCGAGATGGGCGCGAAGGCTCTCATCACGGGGCATGTGGGCCCGAAGGCCTTTGCGACGCTTCAGGCCGCCGGCGTCAAGATCTACCCCGTCGATGGCGGTACGGTAACCGAGGTGCTGGAGCAGTTCAAAGCGGGAACCCTCAAGGCCGCAACAGGAGCGGACGTGGAGGGGCACTGGTGAGCGAGATAAAAGGAGCCTTCGCAACAAACGACAGAGACCTGGTTGATTTCAGGAGCCAGCCGGCCGAAATTGCATACGGGCAGATGCAGACCCTGTTGATGAGCGAGCTGCGTCTTTACCACTATCCCATTGCCGTCAGATTTTTCTTTGATCAGGCGGAGATCGCACACTTCAAGAGTGTCTGCGATGAGGTTGAGTCGCCGATCAAGCCGCTCACCTTTTGCCAGTGGGAGATAGCGGCCCGCATGCAGGGCAAGATTGTTTATGGCGAGATGAAAGATCTCAGTTGCAAGAATGCCCGCTATTGCTTTGGGTGGAAGGAACTCGATGAAGCGGAGGCCGCCAGTCACGCCAAATACACCAGGGATCTCGATCAATCCCGGCGCTTCACCTGTTCCAAACCGCGACTCCCTGCGGGATTGCTCGGCGTTGCTGTGGCGCCTCTTGCCAAAGCCGAAGTTTTTGGCGGTCCCTCCACAGTGCATTTCTATTGCGACCCCATGCAGGCCTACCATCTGGCGGTTGACTATATGGCGGCCACTGACAGTCATCCCTTGCAGACCAACATCACGATGAACTCATCGGCGTGCGGGGGCAATGTGTGGACCTATCTGAATCGGAAGTTCAATATGCTTCCGGCCTGCTCAGGCAGCTACACCGCTGGCAAGACGGAACGGAGTGAAGTGAATGTGATGATCCCCGGCGCTGAAATCGGCAAAGTGTGCCGGCGTTTGACGGAGCGTATTGCCAGCCAGGGAAGCAGCTCCATTGTCCGGCCCGGTGACGGGTTTCCGGGCGGAGACATCTGCAAAAACTGCCCGCTGATTGCGTTCAAAAGACTGGGCACGTAGGTTGATGCGCCAGCCGGCAACCTTATCTTCCCATCTATGAAGGGAAGTCAGACTGAATCAAGTGAAAAACAAAAAATGGAGGATACCACCTATGCGAATTGCCATACCACTGGCGGACGGAAAACTCGCCATGCACTTTGGGCACTGCCAGCAGTTTGCCCTCGTCGACGTCGATCCGGCCGAGAAGAAGATCGCCGGGCGTCAGGATATCGATGCGCCGCCTCATCAACCTGGATTGCTGCCGCCGTGGCTGGCTGAGCGCGGCGTCAACCTGGTGATCGCCGGAGGCATGGGGCAGCGCGCGCATGGCCTGTTTGCCGAGCAGGGCATACAGGTTTTGATTGGCGCGCCAGCCGATACGCCAGAGAAGGTAGTGACCGAGTATCTGGGCGGCACGCTGGTCACGGGGCAGAATATCTGCGACCACTAAAACGAAAGGCGCGTCACTGCGCCGTCCCGTAACCTGTTTACGAAACGGAGCACTCATGTTTCGGCTGACCAAGAAAGCCGGCTATGGGCTGATGGCTCTGAAGTACATCGCTGCATATGCCGGCGGCGGGTCGCTGCGCGCGCGGGAGATCGCCGAAGCGTACAACATTCCTCCGCAACTGCTGGCGAAGAGCCTTCAACGGCTGGCCAAGGCAGGCATTGTGCGTTCACAAGCAGGAATCAAGGGAGGGTATTCGCTGTCGAGGCCACCGCAGCAGATATCGGCATTCGATATTGTCCGCGCTATTGACGGGCCCTTGTTTTTCGCTTCGTGCGAGAAAGGCTGCGAGATAGCAGCGCGATGCACGATCAAGAGGCCTCTGGCGCCAGTCAACGAAAGCATTCTCGATCTGCTGCGCCGCATCAGTGTCGCCGACCTGACCGGATCGGGACAAAAAATAGAAACTTGAACGCTGTTGAAGATGGCCGGAGGCCGGCGATTTGATGCATTGTTCCATCGGCGTTGTGCCTGCCATGGATCGGAATCGAGACCTGAGGCACGGCGACGCTGAGAGATTAAGCCGAAGTTCCACGAAAAATCAGCTTGAAATCGGTAGCTAAGCGGCTTGTTTTCAGTCCCATTGAATTGAGTTTCAGCGGGACAAATGCACCCATGTAAATGTTGATTATTATCTTGACATATTTTGTCTCCTATGTGTATATAAGTCCATGTATGTCGAATCCGTCCCCAACCGGAACTCGCCCCCAGCC
>JBMFHB010000063.1:0-20770 GCA_049977045.1 Occallatibacter sp. | reverse complement strand
TGACACGGCGCTATGCAGGTGAAGCAGTTAATTTCGCATACTGCTTTAGCCCCCGAGGGATGATCTTTCCCTAGAGCCTTGCCTCCGCTCTGCGGCTTCGATCGCCCTCAGGCCTGCGCGCCGTGCTGGCGGATGTAGGCGGCGGCGTTGAATTTCTTCGCGATGGAGGCGCCGGTCATGGGGCGAATCAGGCCGAAGACCGGGCGGTTGAACCAGGGGCGATCGAGCTTGCCGACGATCGCCCAGGCGATACCGGCGTAGCCGTTGGGGTCGCGCCCATCGAGCTGGTAGCGGTCGTTGAGGATGACGGCCCAGTCGAAGGCGGTGGCGGGATCGGGCGCCCATTCGAGGATTTTCTTGGCCCAGTACATGCGCATGTAATTATGCATCCAGCCGGTCTTGACCATCTGGCGCTGGGCGGCGTTCCACAGCTCGTCGTGGGTCTCGGCGCGCTCCAGTTGCGCCAGCGTGTAACGCCAGGGTCGCGGGTCGGCGGCGTGTTCAAGCAGCGTCTTGCGCGCCCAGGGCGCGGCGCACTCCCATGTGTCGTAGCTGGGCTCGTGGCGCACGAAGAGAACCGCCAGCTCGCGCCATCCGATCAACTGCTCCAGAAATCTCTCCCTGGTTCCGCTGGGGATTTTGCCGGAAGCAGCGGCTTTTTCGACAGCGAGGGCAATGGTGAGCGGACTGATATTGCCGAAGTGAAGATAGGGCGACAGACGGCTGGTGCCTGCGGTCTCGGGGTGGTTGCGATCCTCGTCGTAGGCGGCGAGATCGTGGGCGATGAACGCGCGGAGGCGCTTGAGCGCGGCCTGCGTGCCGCCGGTGAAGCTGTCGACGGGTTGGATGGTGCGGTCGAGCCTGGTGAATCCGGCCGTGATGTCCTGGGAGAGCGGGTAGCTGGCCAGCGCCTTGCGCGGCTTCCAGGGCTGGAGTGGCGCAATCGCCGGCGGAGCGGCGAGAAACCGGGGCAGCTCGGCGCGCAGCCTGGGGCGAAAGTGGTGCAGCAGAACAAAGCTGCGGTTAAAGACGCGCGAAGGCACAACGACATCGGCGTCGACGGTCCAGAACGGGATGCGAAGGCGGCGGGTGAGCACGCGGCGCCAGCGTTCCGGCTCGCGGCAGGGGTTTTCGTCGCCGATGAGCAGCGCCGCGCGCGTTTCTGCAAGGAATCCATCGAGCGAGTCGGGTGCGCGGCGGACGATGAAACCGATGCCGCGCGCGGCCGCGTCTTCGGCCGCGTCGCAAAGGCCCTGCTGGAGAAAGTGGTAGTGGCGCAGGTTGGCGTTGGGGTAGTTGGGAATGACGCCGAAGTAGATGACGACGGGCAGGTTCAGAATATTTGCGGCGGCGATCGCGGTGTCGAGCGCGGGATTGTCGACGGCGCGCTGGGCGCGCTGCATCCAGTAGACGACGCACTGACCGTCCTGGCGCGGCGCGCCGTCGCGGCGCACCAGAACCCGGGGCTGGTTGGCAAGAGCTGCGAGTTCGGCGGGGATCTTTTCCGTGTCTTGCGCTGGCATCACCTGTGGCGGCCTCGGAATTCCATTTTCAACCTGAATTCGGCAGTTCGCTCGCGATTTACGATTGCCTGGTTTTGCAAGGCCACGTCTTCACAGGCTGCGGAAGAGCTCTGTTGGAGCAGATGTTTTGAAAGGCCACGGCTTCACAGGCTGCCGAAGCACTCGATTGGAGCCGCTGTTTTGAAAGGGCACGGCTTCAGCCGTGCCGCAACGCATGCAAAATGAAGGGGCTTTACAGGCAACTGAAAAACTCGCAGGAAGAACGATTTTTAACAAGGGCACGACTTTAGTCGGGCCGCTAAGTCGCTGATAAAAAAGCGCCGGGCTTTAGCCCCTGCTTCGCTTCATGCGCGATTCAAGCCGATTTATCGAGTTTTTCCGCAGCCTGTTTAGCCCCCGAGGGATGATCTTTCCCCATAGCCCCGCCTCATATTACCAGCGGCCCCAGGCGCGGGTGAAGTAGTCGGAGAGGGTCATTCCCACGAGGACCAGGAACATGAAGAGCCCTGAAACGACGGTAAGCTTGGTCAGTTTGGTGCTGTACTTGACGTGCATGAAAAAGAGCACGACGAGCAGCATCTTTCCCGTGGCGATGGCGAGAGCAACAACGGGATTCCAGAAGAGGGTAAGGCCGGGAGCGATGTGCCACTCGCCGAGATCGATGTAGGAGGCGAGGACGGTCAGGGCCGTTCCAGCCAGCAGCGCAAGGAGAATGACGATGTAGATTTTGGGGTTGACAACGTGGTGTTCGAGTTCGTGCTGTTCGTTCATGGCGATTCTCCTGCGGGTTGCTTGTTGCACAGAGGCTCAGGCCCTGGAAATTTCCTGTCTGGCTGCGGCGCGGCTTGAAGCCGTGCCCTCTTACTGATTAGGCCCAAAAGACCTGCCACACCGTGCCCCATCCTTTCCGCGCTTTTTGCGGAAAGGATGGGAGAGCACGATGCAAATCATAAGGGCCGAATCGATAAAAGCCCCTCATTTCACGCGGACACTAGGTCTCTGACCGCGTGAAGTTGTACCAACTCTGGGTGTCCCATCCATGCGGCGTACTTGTTTTTGCCGCATGGGTGGGAAAGCACAAAATGATGCGGTCAGAGACACTAATGTCTGCTGATCAAATAGAGCAGGGCAAAAAGATAGATCCAGATGATGTCGACGAAGTGCCAGTAGAGGCCGAAATTTTCAACGAATGTGACGTGCCCGTTGGTGAAGGCCCCGGTTCGGGCGCGAAAAATCATGAAGACAAGGATGCCGATGCCGATCACCATGTGCAGAGCGTGCATGCCGGTCATGGCGAAGTAAAGGAAGAAGTACTCCTCGGTCTTCTGCGCCATGTCGGGCGCGAGCGGCGCGTCATGGTACTCGTTGTAAACCGCGGGATCGGATTGCGGATTGACGAACGACTCGACGCTGAAGTGCACGCCGGGAACGTGATGCTTCTCCCATTTTTCATGCCACTCGATGCCCTTGATGCCGAGAAACACCAGGCCAAACACGAGCGTGAGGCACAGATAGACGAGGAGAGACTTCTTGCGCCGCACTTCGGCCGACCAGACGCTCATGGCCATGGTGAAGCTGGAGGCGATGAGAACCGCGGTGTTGGCCGTGCCCCAGACGATGCTCAACTGGTGCGAGCCGGCGACAAAGGCCTGGTAGTACCAGTTGCGCATGATCAGATAGGCGGTGAAAAGCCCGCCGAAGAACATGACTTCAGTGAGCAGGAAGAGCCACATGGCGAAGTTGGTGGCGTCAAACTGCTGGTCGACGGTCTCGAAGTGGTGGCGCTGGTAAGGCGGATGCTCCTCGTGGTGCGAGTTGCCCGTCTCCGCCATGGCGCTGTTCGCAACTGCGGCGCTATCGGTCACTAGGCCACCTCCTGCTGCTGCCGTGCTGCCGTCTGCTTCTCCAGCCACTCGTAGTCGTAGGCCTCGTGATCGACGATGGGAATCTCAGCAAAGTTCTCGGTGAGCGGCGGCGACTGGGTTTGCCATTCGAGACCGGTGGCCTGCCAGGGGTTGTCGCCTGCGATCTCGCCGTACTTGAGCGACCACGTGAGGTAGAGCATGGGCAGCAGGTAGCCGACGCCGAGGATCGTGGCGCCCGCCGTGGAAAAGACATTGAGCGACTGGAACTCCGGCGGATAGGCGGCGTAACGGCGGGGCATGCCCAGCATGCCGAGAACGAATTGCGGGAAGAAGGTGAAATTGAAGCCGATGTAGGTGACAACGGCGGCGAACTGCGAGATCTTCTCCGGATACATGCGCCCAGTCCACTTGGGCCACCAGAAGTGAATGCCCGAGAGGAAAGCCATCAACATCCCGCCCACCATGACAAAGTGGAAGTGGGCGACTACGAAATAGGTTTCGGTGAGGTGAATGTCGGTGCCCGTGGTGCCGAGGAAGACGCCCGTGAGGCCGCCGATGGTGAACAGGCCCATGAAGCCAAAGGCGTAAAGCATCGGCGTCTCAAAGGTGATGGAGCCCTTGTAGAGCGTAAAGGCCCAGTTGAAGATCTTGATCGCCGAGGGCACTGCGACCAGCATCGTGAGCAGCGAGAAGACCAGCGCGGCGTAGTTCGAGATGCCCATGATGAACATGTGGTGCGCCCAGACGAAGAAGCCGAAGATGGCGATGGCGACCGAAGAGAAAGCGACCGCGGTGTAGCCGAAGACTCGCTTGCGGCTGAAGGTGGAAACCACCTCGCTGATGACGCCCATCCCGGGCAGAATCATGATGTAGACGGCCGGGTGCGAGTAGAACCAGAAAAGGTGCTGGAAGAGAATCGGGTCGCCGCCGTAAGTGGGATCGAAGACGCCGATGTGCATGGTGCGCTCGAGAACCACCAGCACCAGGGTGATGGCGAGGACCGGAGTGCCGAGAACCATCAGGATCGAGGCAGCGTAGTTCGACCAGACGAAAAGCGGCAGCCGGAACCACGTCATGCCCGGCGCGCGCATCTTGTGGATGGTGACGATGAAGTTGAGGCCGGTAAAGATCGAGCTGAAACCGGCCACGAAGATGGCCAGGCCAGTCGAGATGACGTGGGTGTTCAGGTAGTGCGTGGAGAGCGGAGTGGTAAAGGTCCAGCCCGTATCCACGCCTCCAGCGGCCATGGTGTAGATGGCCATGCAGCCCGCGATCACGTAGAGATACCAGCTCAGCAGATTGATTCTGGGCAGCGCCAGATCCTTGGCGCCGATCATCATGGGGATGAGAAAATTCCCGATCGTGGCCGGCACCGACGGCACAAGGAAAAAGAACACCATGATGACGCCGTGCATCGTGAACACCTTGTTATAGGTGTCGGCGGCCATCAGGGTAGTCTGCGGCGTGAGCAGCTCCAGCCGGATCAGGCCGGCCAGCGCGCCCCCAATGAAAAAGAAGAACGTGATCGAGATCAGGTAGAGAGTGGCGATCCGCTTATGGTCGGTGGTCAGCAGCCAGCTCAGCAGACCGTTCTCTTTGGTCAGGAAGTTGACTTTGGGAATTCTGGCCGTGGACTGATCGGGAAGACTGATGATCGTGGCAGCGCTCATGGCTTGGTCTCCTTCTGGGCTGCGGGCGCCAGGGACGCGGGCGCGGATTTGCCTCCTTCACTGTCAGGAAGCAACTCGGTCGTGTTGAGAGTTTGCTCGATGCGGTAATCGGAATCGAGATGCTTGATGTACTCGATCAGGGCGATGACGCCTTCTTCGCTCACCTGGCCCTGATAGGTGGGCATGATCGGCGCGTAGCCCTGCGTGATGTGCTGCGAGGGATTCAGAATGGCCTGGCGCAGGTAAGCGTCGTCCGCCGTGACCGTTTGTCCATTGCTGAGCGTGAGGCGCGCGTTGTAGACATTAGCCAGATTGGGGCCGCGTGCGTCGGGCCTGGTATTGTGGCAGGCGTTGCAACTCAGACTGGCGAAGAGCCGCTCGCCATTCTGCGCCAGCGAGTCGCCGCTGGTCGAGCCGGCCAGCCATTTCTTGTAGTCGTCCGGCGTCATGACAACCACTTCGCCAATCATCTTCGAGTGGTCGGTGCCGCAGTACTGTGTACAGAAAAAGTGAAACGTGCCCGTCCGCGTGGCTTCAAACCAGACAGTGTTGTAGCGCCCGGGAATGGCCTCGCGCTTCACGCGGAACGCCGGGATGGAAAAGCTGTGGAAGACATCCTGCGAGATGAGCGTCAACTGAATGGGCTGCCCCACGGGAATGTGCAGCATGTCGATTTCGTGCTGCCCGCCGGGATGCTCCGCCTTCCACATCCACTGCTTGCCGACCACATAAATGTTCATCGCGTTGGCGGGCGGAGTGTAGACGCGGAAGTAGATGAGAGCGCCCCAGACGAACATCACCAGGAAGAGCCCCAGGGGAATGATGGTCCAGGTGGCCTCAAGAAGCGTGGACCCCTCGATCTGCACGGCCTGCGGATGCCGCTTTTGGCTATACAGGATGGAGAAGCCCACAATCAGCAAAATGACGATCGTCAATCCAATGAGGCTCACCAGAACCATGAAGTAAAACAGGGCGTCCACTTGCGGAGCGATCTTCGATGCTTCCGGCGGAAAGAGCGGGAAGTGCGTCAACCACTTCTGGAGAAATTGCCAAAGTACTGGGCTGATGTGGTCCATTCCGTTATCCGTTCACCTTCGTTGCTGTCCCGTGAGTCGCGCCGCTCTTGTCGGGGGAGTGCTTGTAGTCGCGGCGGAACATGACGAACATGAAGCCGCCCAGGAGCAAGAGCGTAAGCAGGCCGCCGAGCTGGATCACCCGCGCGATGATAAGGTCGTGCGTGTTGGTCGCGGGGTTGTAGTGATAGCAGTACGTAAGAATGTTGTCGACCGGCGATCCGATGCGGTTGGAAGAAGCCTCGTCGAGTCCCAGCAGCAGATCCTTGGGCGAGTACTCGACCCCCATGTAGTACTGCGCCAGCTTGCCCTCGGGCGTGACAATCTGGATCGAGCTGGCGTGCGCAAACTCGGTCATGTTCGTGCCCGGCAGCTTGAGCTTGACGTAGCGGAAGCCGACGGCTTTCGTCAGAGCGTCAATGTTGGCTTGCGTGCCCGTCATGAAGTGCCAGCCATTGGCGGTCTCGGGATAGCCGTATCGCTTGAGGTAGGTGCGCTTCTGCGCCGCGGCCAGATCCGTGGTTTCGCTGGGGTCGATGCTGATCACGATGATGTTGAAGTCCTTGCCCGGCCTGTAGCGGACCATCTCCAGGGCGCTCGTCAGGCCGTTCATCTCTTCGGAGCAAAGCATCGGGCATCTGTAGTAAACGAGAGCCAGAATCGCCGGGATCTTGCCGAAGTAGCTCGAGAGCGGTACCACTCTGCCAGAGTCGTCGGTGAAGGTGAGATTGAGCGGCAGTTCCGTGTTGAGATGCTGATCGATGCCCACGCCATTGAGGATCGAGGGCGGACGGTCGCTCGATCCCGCCTGCTTGTCGCCGTAGCTTGACACCTGCGCGGAAACCAGCGGCGCGGACAGCGAGAAAAGCATGGCCGCGAAGATCAACGCCGTGCGCCTCGTGGAATTTGTGTTCTGCTTCGCGCGGTTCATGAATTTCTCCTTTCCCCGGCCGCCAGGGCCGAAAGTTATGGAGTGTGCTACTCCAAATTTGATGCGCATCCCGCATTGAAGCGGTGGATTGCGCCGGGCGATTTTTTTGAGAAGCCTCAGCCCCTGGATAGATCGTTGCCTCTCGGCGCGGCGAAAGTCGCGCCCCTTGCAAAACCTTGTTTTCACCAGAGGCGGCTAATTCCTGCTCCCTGGTCCCTGTTTCCCCGCTGCTTCTTCCTGATCGAGCGCCGTGGGGGCAAAGCCATTCGTAAGCGGCATGGTGACGGTGGGCACGATGTCGCCGGTCATTGGCGCCTGGGTCTGAACTTTGGGCGCGACGGGCAATCCCCGCTGCGCCAGCAGTTCCATGGCGCGCCCGATGGGGATTCGTACCGTGCCCTTCGACTCATCGATCCAGGAGTAGTGGTTCAACAGTAGATCCTCGCGCGCATGCAGATCGGACACATCCTGGTTGCCGTCGTCGATCTGAAGACGCGGCGTGGGAAAGTTCTGCGTAATCGCGGCCATCTTGTTCTGCAGCTCGGGGCTGGACGGGAAATTGCCGAGCTGGCGCACGTCGGCCGTCTTTGACCACTTGCTTGTGGGCCCGTCTTCCTTGTTCATGCGGGCGTTGATCGCCTTGCCGATGCCGTAGCTGAGCACCCCGGCGACCGCGACAAAGATGGCCATGGCCACGAGAAAAACGATGATGCCCGAGACGCGCACATCGCTCGGCTCGTAGCCGAGCGAGGCGTCGATCTTCTCCGGCCCGCGATCGTCGTGTGGGTTATGCCCCGGTTGTTCATGCATGGACATGTTCGGGCTCCAGAATCTCCTTGAGATGCGGGTCATTCACCTGCACCACCGGCCGCCTCTTGAGCTGGGTGCAGAACGAAGCCAGCCAGAAGCAGAACATCGCGGCGGGCACGAAGATGTATTCGAGAATTCCCCAACTGAAGTGGAGATTGCGCGCGGCATCCTTGAAGTTCGGCTCGATGAGCCAGAACTGATTCAACACGACCGCGAAAATCATGATCTGGCACACCAGCGTCAGTCGCCGTTTGTTGCGCTTCAGATCCCGCGACAGCAGCAGCGTGAATGGAACCAGCCAGTGAAAGATGAAATCGAGGGTGATGATCACGCCCCAGCCGCCGCGGATGCGATCGAGATACCAGTTGATTTCGTTGGGCAGGTTCCCCGACCAGATGATGAGAAATTGTCCGAAGGTCAGGTAGATATTGAGCATTACGAACGCGAAGGTCAGTTTGCCCAGATCGTGCTGCTCGGTCTGGCGCAGGATGGTCTTGAACGGTTCGGCCTTCGAGAGCGCGAGCGCGACAATAATGCTGAAAGCCAGCACCTGGAAACCCTGCTCCACCAGGAACAGCAAGCCATAGACGGTCGAGAACCACGTCACATCCATCGACATGACCCAGTAAATGGCGCAGGCCGTCATCGTGATGGAGTAAATAATGAGGCCAGGCCCGCTGACGTTCTCGAATTTCTTGATCCAGTAGGGTGTGTTTTCGGCAGCGTCGGTTTCGCGCTTCAGGGCGAGCGTATTCAGGCGCCACGCATAGAAGGCCCAGATGGCGAAACAGGCCACGCCGACCCCAACGAAAGTCGTGGGATTGAGCATCGGCCGCTTGAAGTTGAGGCAGTGCGCCTCAATCTCGGTAATCAGACCGGCCTTGAGCGCGGCGTCGGTTGCGTCCTTGGTGGTGTAAACCGCCCACAGAAAGAGCCGCTTCATGAAGATCGCGATAACGATCCAGTACACAAACGTGATGGGCAAGGTGCGGCTGAGGGCTTCAAACGGACGGCGCAGCAGCAGCCCCCACTTGCCGCCCGAGCAATACTGCACCATGAGCAGCGCCAGACCGCCCACCGCCAGGCCCCATGTCAACATGGTGCCGAGCGTCCAGGCGCGCAGAAAATGGTCCCAGCCGAGACCGTCCTGGGACTGGCCCAGAAACGCGAGGATCACGGCGATGGCGGCGAAGACGGCGCCGGCGGCGAGCGCGCGCGTCTTCCAGCCATCGACGAACGCCGGCGCGCCCAAACTCGATGGAAGCCCGGCGGGCAGCGCCTGGTCGTGGGAAGCCGGGTTGGTATCGTGAGCCATGCTTACCTCAGTGGTTAGCGGTTAGTGATTGGCGGCCAGTGGTTCTTTGACATCAAAAGCTCCATGTCATCCTGAGCGAAGTCGAAGGATCTGCCCTGAAAATTCGCCGCCCGCCTGACTCTGTCATCCCGAGGAGCGCCGCGACGAGGGATCTGCGGTTGTTCCTGGCCGAATTCTCATGTTCTTCGGGTGGCCCAACAGGGCCATGCCTGACTGCGGTTGTCCTTCGCCAACTTTGCATCGACCACCAACCTCCCTCAGTCCCTGTCACTTCTTCCCCGCCGCCGGTAGCGCCGTTCGGGGAATCGAAATCCTTGGATCGGCGGGATAGGCCGGAGCCATGCCGGGAGTGCCTTCGCTGGCGATGGGCTTGTAGGCCTGGATCGCCGTCGCCGGCATGGGCCACGGGCCGGCAAACTCCGGATGGCCTTCGGCTGCCGCCAGGTCTTTGAGGCTCCTGACCTGGACTCCCGCTGGCACGTCCTTGACCGTAGCCGCCTCGCTGAGCTGCAAGGCCCGGATGTAGGCTGCCACCGCCCAGCGATCGGTCGGCGTCAACTGCGCCGAGTAGTCAGGCATGGCGCCGTAGCCGTGTGTCATCACAAAAAAGTAGTGCGAGAGCGGCTGCGCCATGCGGACCTGATCGTGGAAGTTGGCCGCCGGCTTATAGCCGCGCTGCACGATCTCGCCCAGGCCGTTGCCCACGCGCGAGTGGCACGGCGTGCAGTAGATGTTGAATCGCTCCTGGCCGCGCTCCAGCACCGTCATGCTGAGCGGAATCTCACTGGGCAGGGCATCGACTTCATGGCGGCGGCCGTCGGGGCCCTGCACGACGCCCGTGTAGAAGTAAGTGTCTTCATGAAGCTGGCCGCGCGCAACGGTGTCCAGAACCTGCGGGCGCGCGCCGCGATGATCGGCGAAGAAGCTCGAGCCGCGCTGCGGAATCATCTTCGGCTGGTTCTGCATGTCCTGGCGGCAGCCCGCGATTAGCAACAGGCAGGTGACTCCGGCGAACAGGAGCGATCTCCCACCCTTTCGCACAAAACGCGAAAGGGTAGGGCACGGCAACCACAGAGCCTTCGCTTCGCTCAGGATGGCAGTGCTTTTGCTGCGGCACGTCTCGGCCTGACCCCTGACCTCTGATACCTGATCCCTGCTGTTCATCAGTAGTCCACCTCCACCACCGACGTCGGCTGGAATGCTTCAAGGTACGCCTTGGTCTGGGCGCGATCGAACTTGGGATCGAGCGATTCAAGGCAGAGAAAGAACTTGTCGGTCGTGGCGCCGTCCCGGAAGTTGGGCGCGTTGAAAAGCGGATGATACAGCGAGGGCAGCCCGCACAGAGCCACCATGCCGAAGGCCGCCGAGAGTCCGGCCCAGAGAATGGTCCACTCGTAGGCGGGCACGACAAAGGCCGGCCACGAGTACATGGGGCGGCCCGCGATGTTGAGCGGATAAGCGAGCGTCGAAATCCAGGTCTCCAGCAGAAACATGGCCGCGCCGCCCATCAGGCCGCCAATAAGCGTCAGGAGCGGCACCTTGTTGCGATGGAAGCCGATGGCTTCGGCAGCCTCTTCCACGGGATAAGGCGTATAGCAGTCCATGCGGCGCCAGCCGTCCTGGTGCGCCTGCCGCGCGGCCCTCACTAGATCGCTCGGGGTTTCGAATTCGGCCAGCAGGCCGTAGGTTCCTTCGCGTGGGGGCATCAGTCACCAGCCTCCACTGCCGCTTTGGGCTTGATCTTCGCCTGCGGCAGTAACATGCGGATTTCGTTCATGGGAATCATGGGCAGGAAACGCACAAACAGCAGGAACAGCACTGTGAAAAATCCGAGCGTGCCCACGAAGGTCATGTAGTCCCACTTCGTCGCGCGATAGGTTCCCCACGCCGAAGGCAGAAAGTCGCGCGTCAGGCTGGTGACCACAATGACGAAGCGCTCAAACCACATCCCGGTGTTGACCACGATGGAGATGAAGAACATGAACGCCATGTTGGTGCGCAGCTTGCGCGACCACAGCGTGGTCAGCGGGATGGCGAGATTGCAGGTGATCAGCACCCAGTAAGACCAGCCCATGGGGCCGAAGGCTCGATTCCAGAAGGTGAACGCCTCCCAGTGATCGGCCGAGTACCAGGCCATGAAGGCTTCCATGCCGTAGCCGTAGGCGACAATGAAGCCGGTTACCAGCATCACCTTGCCGCAGTTGTCGATGTGGCGATCCGTGACCAGCGACTCCAGGTGATAGAACTTGCGCAGCGGAATCGCCAGGGTGAGAACCATCGCAAAGCCGGAGTAGATCGCTCCGGCGACAAAGTAGGGCGGGAAGATGGTGGTGTGCCAGCCGGGCAAAACGGCGACGGCGAAGTCGAAGCTGATAACGGTGTGCACCGAAAGCACCAGCGGCGTGGCCAGGCCGGCCAGCAGCAGCGAGGCTGTCTCGTAGCGCGCCCAGTGGCGCACCGAGCCGCGCCAGCCAAGCGATACCAGGCCGTAACAATACTGTGCGAACTTGGATTGGGAGCGATCGCGGAAGGTCGCCAGATCGGGCACCATGCCGATGTACCAGAAGACTACGGAGATGGTCGCGTAGGTCGAGACCGCGAAGACGTCCCACATGAGCGGCGAGCGGAACTGCGGCCAGACCGTCATGGTGTATGGCAGCGGCAGCAGCCAGTAGCCAAGCCACGGGCGGCCTACGTGAATCACCGGGAACAGGCCGGCGCAGGCCACGGCGAAGATGGTCATGGCCTCCGCGAAGCGGCTGATCGCGTTGCGCCAGCCCTGCTTGAAAAGCAGCAGAATCGCCGAGATCAGCGTGCCGGCATGCCCAATGCCGATCCACCACACAAAGTTGATGATCGCGAAGCCCCACGCAACCGGCTGCGTGATGCCCCAGATGCCGACGCCCTTCAGGAAGAGCCACACCAGGGCGACCATGAGCACCGTAGCGCCGCCGCCGGCGATGGTGAAAAGCGCAAACCACCCCATGGGCGTGTGCGGCGTCAGCACGATTCGGACAATCTTCTCGGTAATGGAGCGGAAGGTTTGCCCGGGCGCGATCACGCGGTATTCGCCCGTCGCGGGATCGATCCAATGGTCAGCGGGTTTTACTTCTTTGGTCGCCATGGTTTTCCGTGATCGGTGGTTAGTTATCAAATGTCATGTCATCCTGAGCGAGTTCGCCACAAGCGAACGAGTCGAAGGATCTGCGGCTGCTTTTCGCGGGCTTCACATTCACCCCTGCCGCTCGTTCAATGCCTTCGCCCCTGAATCGCTCATCCATGCCTTCTCGCTCCCTCGCTCTTACGCCGGATCGTGTTCCACCGGCGCCTCCTGCAACTCCCGGTTCAAATTCAAAACTTCCGCCACATAGGTGGTGCGTGGCCGCGTGTTGATGTCGGCAATCACCTGGTAGCTGCGCGGCTGCTCACGCAGCTTCGAGACGCGGCTGTTCTTGTCGTTCTTGTTGCCGAAGGTAATGGCGCTGGCGGGGCAGGCCTGCTGGCACGCGGTGACGATTTCGCCGTCGCGAATGTTGCGATTTTCCTTGTCGGCGGCGATCTTGACCGCCGAGATGCGCTGGATGCAATAGCTGCACTTCTCCATCACGCCCCGTGAGCGGACCGTAACGTCGGGGTTGCGCATCAACTTCAGGCTTTCCGTCTCGTAGTCGGAGAAGAGCAGGAAGTTGAACCGCCGCACCTTGTAGGGGCAGTTGTTGGAGCAGTAGCGCGTACCCACGCAGCGGTTGTAGACCATCACGTTCAGGCCTTCCGGCGAGTGCACGGTCGCGCCCACCGGGCAAACCTGCTCGCAGGGCGCGTTTTCGCAGTGCTGGCACGCCATGGGCTGGAAGTGCGCGCGCGGCGCCGCCAGATCGCCCTCGAAGTAGGTGTCGATGCGGAGCCACTGCATGTTGCGCCCGATGCGCACCTGCTGCTTGCCCACAACCGCGATGTTGTTTTCGGCATAACAGCTCACGATGCACGCATTGCAGCCCGTGCAACTGTTCATGTCGATCGACATGGCCCATGCGTTGGCTTCGTTATAGGACCAGTTGGGGAACAGCGACGTGTCCAGGCTCGGCGTCTCGTGCGCGTCGCCTTCGTGCGCGAAGTTCGGGTTGGCTTTGAACTCGTCGAGCGTGGCGTAGCGGATGATGCCGCGCGGGCCGAGCGCCTCGTCGGCCTCTAGGGAGTTATCGCCAGCCCCCTTGCCCTGCAAGGACTTCGCGCGATGATCCTGGTAGTGGCTCTTGGTGATCGCCACGCCCCACTTACCCTCCATCTTGCGCACCGCGCCTGTGGCGTAAAGCGGCGCCCACGTGCTGCGAATCAGATAGGCGTTGAATCCCGCGCCGCCGCCCACGCGCCCCACTTGGCGGCCGTAGCCAAGATAGACGGTGACGGCGTTATCGGGATGCCCCGGAGCCACGATGACGGGCGCTTTGACGCGGCCGTTGCCAACGCTGATCTCGACAATGTCGTCCTCTTCGAGATTCCACCGTGTCAGCGTGTCGCCAGAGACGATGGCGGCGTTGTCCCAGCTCAGATTCGTGACTGGCTTGGGCAACTCCTGCAGCCATCCCACGTTGGCCCAGCGGCCATCGTAGACATTCGGATCGGGCCGGAAGATGATCTCGACAGTATCCTTCGGCGTGGGCGCGGGAATCTCGCCGTGAAAGGCTTGGGCGCCCGTCTTCGCGGAACTGGCCGCGGCCTGCGCGCCCGGAACCGTGTCGGCGATCCAGCCATCGTGCAGCGCCTTGCGCCAGCCAGATTCGAAATCGCCCTTGATGGCTGACTTCCACGTCTCGCGCACTGCGTCGTACGGACTGACCAGCGGATCGTCGAGCAGCGCCTGAAAGACGTGGTGCGCGGAGCGCCCGCCATAGAGCGGATCGATCATCGGCTGCACGATCGAGACCGTGCCGTCATAGGCGCGAGCGTCCGACCACGACTCCAGATAATGCGCGGCGGGAATATACCAGTGCGATAACTGACTGGTCTCGTCGTAGTGCGAGCCGAGATGCGCGACGATGTTGGCCTTGTTGAATGCGCTGGCAAAGTTTAGATCCGCCGGCGCGTTGTAGATCGGGTTCGCATTGAGAATGACCAGCCAATCGACCTTGCCCGCGTTGAGATCCGCAACGAGCGACTTGAAATCGCCGAGCTGGTCGCTGGCGAGCGGAATCGCCGGCTCCGAGCTGACAAAAACCGTCTTGCCCACGTTGCCGAGCGCATTGTTGATCGCAAGCGCCAGTTCTGCGACGACCGGAGGCTGATAGAGCCCCGGAAGCACCGCGCACCTGCCGGCGCTGCCTTTCAGGTCTTTTGCAACCGCGGCGAGAAACTTCTGCTGATCGGCCGTCCACGCATAGGTCGGCGGATTCACGCCCGCGACGCCCACCGCCTCGGCCAGCGCGGCCGCAAACGCCGGAACCTCGCTCGCGCGCAAGCCAAGCCGGTGCTCCGCTTTCATGCCGGTGGTGGTTGTCGTGCTCTCAATGGTGTAGAGCCGATTCATGCCCCTTTCCGGCTGCTTGCGGCGGGCGGCGTAGTCGCGCACCAGCTTGTGAAAACCCGGATAGCTGGCGCTTGATAGAAAATCCGCGTCGAGCGAGACGATCGCGTCGCTCTTGCTCAGGTCATATTGAACGTTCAGGCCTTTTTCAAGAAAGGTTCCCGCGATGGCCGGATCGTACTGTACAAGCCGCGCCTTGGGCCACGCCTTCTGGACCGCCTGCCACTGCCGCGCCAGCGTGGGCGAGGTGATCGTCGAGCTCAGAAAGTAGATGCCGGTTCCGTCCTTGGTCGAAACCACTTTGTCGCGGAACGACTCCGCGAACTCCTCCCACTCCCGGCTCTCCCCTTTATAGGTGACGTGCTGCGAGCGGTCGGGATCGTAAAGATCGAGCAGCGATCCCTGCGAAAACGGATCGGACCCCCCGCGATTGTAGGCGTGCTCGGGATTGCCGTCGATCTTGATGGGCCGGAACTCGTCACTCTTGACCAGCAGCGGCACAGCTCCGGTCGTGAACGGATGCGCCGTAGCAAAATACATGGGCTTGCCCAGAATCAGATCCTCGGGCGCCTTGACGTAGGGATAGATCGGCTCATCGGGCTGCTTGGTGCAGCCGGCCAGCCCGGCCAGCGCCATCGAAGCGCCCATCAATCTGAGGAAGCCGCGGCGCGAAACGGGATCGATCCACTCCTGCGCCGCCGACGGAAACTCCTGTTCCACCGCGGCCTGAAACTCGGGCGTGTTGGCAAGCTCGTCGAGGGATCGCCAGTACCTTTTCCCCTTCGCGCCTTTCAGCTCGCGGCGCACCTGCTCCAGCGTCATCGGCTCGCCATCATTCATGCCAACCCGCGAACTCGCCCCGTCCGCCGCGGCGGACGCCAACTCGCCGTCTTTATTCAACGCCACGCCCTCCGGCGATCTCCCCGTCGTATTGCGCATGGTTGCATTCATCCCGCTGCTCATCGGTGGCACACCTCGCAACTGGTCAGATCCCTCGGGGAACGGATCTTGTAATGAACGAGTAGGAATTTGCCGAGATCTTCCTGGCTGGTGAACTTCTGGAAGGCCGGCGCCGCAACAGGCACGACAGCGCCAACGTTACTCAACAGATCGTTTGCGCCCGTAGCGGGCAGTTCGAGCGAAGCCATCGCGGAGCCGGCCGGACCGGGCTTTCTGGTGGTGCAGTCGACGCTCTGCGCCGTGGGCATCCCCGCCTTGCCATCGGACGCCGCGCACCATACGGGATGATCCTCCGTTGGGCTTTCCCATGCCATGTTATAGATCTGGCTCGTGGGCCGCAGGTTTTTGGCGGGATTGCGATGGCAGTCGAGGCACCACTCCATCTGCAGTGTGTTTTGGGCGTACATCAGAGGCATCTGGTCGACGCGGCCGTGGCAGCTTGCGCACCCAATGCCCTTGTTGACGTGGATCTCATGGCTGAAATAAACAAAGTCCGGCAGATCGTGGACTTTGACCCAGGGAATCGACTCGCCCGTGGCCCAACTGTGGCGGACCGGTTCGAGCAGCGCGGCGTTGGTCCAGATCTGCGCGTGGCAGTTCATGCAGGTGCGCGTGGGCGGAATGCCTGCGTAGCTGGACTTCTCCACGGTGGTGTGACAGTACTGGCACTGGAGGCCGAGACCCTGAACATGGTGTCTGTGGCTGAAGGGAACAGGCTGTTCCGCGCGCTGTCCCTGCCGCGTGACCCACGGTGAGCGCTGCAGTTGGTCAAGCGTGACCCCTAAAGCAATGACGATGAGTCCCGTCAATACCAGTCCCATGCGAGCCAGAGCATTGGAGCTGCGGTCGAAGATTTGCGCCATGAAAGAATCCCGGTCTGACTTGCGTTGTACATGCGCCGCGAGTGATGGCGGTCACATGGTTAATGTACAAGAGTCGAACTTGGATAAACACCAACGGCAGGCGGGGAAGCCTGAAAAAATAATATAACGCAGATTGGGGGTCCGCTGCACGCCCTTCGAGCAAAAAAGTGAAATATTTTTTTCGGGATGCCGGAAGACAACCCGCTGAAACCAAAAGGAGTTGTGATGGGAGCCGATTTTGGCAAACAACTACCGTTCTCCTGGCGCTCTCCGCGCAGGAGTTGAAGGGTTGACAGAAAAGCTATCACGCGGCGGGTGCCCCAGCCAAGCTTTTTCTGGAGGCTCCAGTTCCCGCCGATGGGGGCGCGATGGGGATGCCCCACAGGGCAAACCCATTCGGAGAGCAGTTCTGCTTTTGGAGAGGAATCCTGCTTTTGGAGAGCAGTCCTGCTTTCCTTGCATCCCGGCTCCACTCATCGAGCAGTGTCATCATCGAGCAGTGTCATCCCGAACGGAGTGAGCGATCTGCCGGGTGCCCCGGGTGCCAGCGTAAGGAATCTGAGTTCATCCACAAACGATGGGTGCCCCGGGTGCCTCGCCTTTGGGCACCCGGGAAACCTCGGCCCTCACCCAGCCTCTTCCCGATAACGCCGATGGGTGCCACATCCTCCGCGCAGTATCATCGCGCGGTGGCTAGGCTGGCACGCCAGAACCTCGGCGCTGATCCGCAAAACGCAAGTCAAGGTCGTCGAATCGCAGTTTCCGTGGCGCCTCAGGTGGAGTAAATCGCCAAACCGTGCGACCTCAGGTGTACGGTTTCGCATCTGCACAAAAACCGCACGTTTTTCCCTGCCGCGGATGGTCCCTGTCTTGCAGCCCTGAGGCTCCTGAAACAGATGGCGCAGCCCAACGTGATTCCGATGCTAACCCATCAATCGTTTAGAATTCGTAAGGACGGAAGGCTTGTTTTCAGCAGCCCCTAAAGCCCCCGTCGATTTTCTGCCACTCGCGGCACGCGGCCCACGCACTGCGCGAAGCTCGCGTTTCGGCCGCGCCGGATGAGTCTGCCTCAACTCTGCGGGACACGGTTTCCTTACCAGGCGCAACTGGGAGAAGAAGCGCATGAAGTACGCAGGATTGCTGGTGATGCCAGCGGGATTCTTTCTTACCCTCGCCGCCCTCGTGCTGTTTGCCGATGCCACACGGCGGATGGCGTTTGTGCTGTGCGGTCTTGCGGTTGTGGCGCTGGGCCTCGGGGTCGTGGTGCGCGGCCACATGCCGGTGCGTGGAGCGAGCCGATGAGCGCCGCTGCTGCCATCCCGCAGGCCCCAGCGGCGGCGATGAGCGAGGCCGCCTTTGCCCTCACGTTTGCCCTGTTGCTGATTGCGCCGCTGGCGCTGGCCGGCGTGGCCCTGATCAATACCGGACTTGGACGGTCGCGCTCGGCGGCGCAGACGATGCTGGGCAATCTTGCGGTCGTGGCTGTGGCCGCGGTTGTCTTTGCCTTCTGGGGCGCGTCGCTGGCGGGCGCGCCCGGAGCGCGGGAGGTTGCGCTTCACGCCGCGGGAAAGAGTTGGGGCGTCCTGGGACTTGGGCCGTTGCTGCTGCGCGGGCTTGGATCGGCCGCTCCGCAGAGGCAGCTCGCGCTGCTCTTCGAGTTCCTGGCCGTTGCGATGGCGGTGATGATTCCGTGGGGATCGGGCGCTGACCGCTGGCGGCTCGCGGCTGGATGCTCGGCGGCTGCGGTGATCGCGGGCCTTGTGTTTCCTTTGGCGGCGCACTGGATCTGGGGCGGCGGGTTTCTGGCTGCGCTGGGTGGCAACTTCGGACTGGGAGCGGGAGTCCTCGATGGCGGAGGCGCGGCCACGGTGCACGCGCTGGGCGGGCTGGCTGCGCTGGCGCTGGCTTGGATCGCGGGGCCGCGCAGAGGCAAGTTCCCCAAAGAAGGCCTGTCGACGGCGATGCCGGGCCATAATGCCATTTATGTTTTGTTCGGCTGCCTGCTGGCGCTCGTTGGCTGGCTTGCGTGGAACGCAGCCGGAGCGGTCATCTGGCTGCATGAGCCGCTGGCGGAGCTGCCGGGAACGGTGATGAATACATGGCTCTCGGCCGCGGCCGCGCTGCTGATGACCTTTGCCATCACGCGCGTGCGCTTCGGCAAGCCGGACGCGAGTCTCTGCGCCAACGGATGGCTTGCGGGCCTGGTGACCTCGACCGCGTGCGCCGCCGTGGCGACGCCGTTTGAAGCGATCTTCGCAGGGGCCGTGGCGGGAACTGCGACGCCGCTGCTGGTGGAGTTGCTGGAGCTTGCCCTCTCGATCGACGATCCCTCGGGCGCAATCGCGGTGCATGGCGCCGCGGGACTGTGGGGACTGGTCGCCGCCGGCTTCTTTGCCGCCCCGAGCGGGCAGCTCGCGGCGCAACTGGTGAGTGTGGCGGCGCAGGTCGGCGTTTTGCTGCCGCTCATTTATCTCCTCTTCGCGCTGCTCAACCGCGTAGTCGCCTTCCGCGTCGATCCCGACGGCGAACGAATTGGCATGGATCTGCACGAGCTGGGCGGCGGCGCCTATCCCGAGTTTGTGATTCACCGCGACGAATCGTACCGATAAGGCGAAGCCGCGGGCAGGGAATCTTTCAAGCCCTTTGAGCGTGGTTCCAAAAAAGATGTTTGGGTTTGCAGATAATTTCTCCGCTTCGCGGTAGGATCGTTTTTGTTAAGAGATTGCGGGCGGTTCGATGGCGCCGATTGAGCTTTGAGCTCGCGGCGAAGAACCTGCGGCGGAAAGTTTTGGCGATTCAAAAAGGCATGGCTCAAGGGCTGTGCCTTTTTGTTTGTGGAAAGCTTGTTTTTGAGCAAGGAAGGTGCGCGTGAGTGTAGGGGAGCAGTTGCGGGAGATGTGGCGGCAGGCGCGTGGCGGCGGACGATACGGTCGCGGCGCGGATACGCGGGCCGCGGAGCTGGCGGCGGCAGCCGAGGCGGAGCGCAAGACGCTGGCTATGCCCGCGATCCTGAGTCCTGTGCAGTTTCCGGGGCGGCACCTGCCGAAGCCGACGCCGATGAATCTGCGGCGGTTTGCGGAGACGCCCGTGGTGCGGCGAGCGATCAACGTGATCAAGGATCGCATTGTGGCGATGGACTGGCAGGTGCGGGTGCGGCGCGGTGTGGAGCCTGGAGATGTGTCGTTTCAGGCGCGGAAGTTGCGGTCGCTGCGGCGGGTGTTGGAGGAGCCGAATCCGACGGACAGTTTCAGGACATTGATTGAGCAGGCGATTGAGGATGCGTTGACGGGCGGCTATGGGGCAATCGAGATGGAGCCGACGGGCGATCCGGAACGGCCGGCGATGCTATGGCCCGTGGATGGAGCTTCGATCCGCATCAACGCCAAGTGGGACGGGCAGGAAGACATGCCGCGTTACGCGCAGGCCATGCCGGGGCAACTAGAGTCGAGCGCGGTGGAACTGCTCGACAGGCAGTTGATGTACATCCGGATGAACCCGCGGAGTTTTACGCCATTCGGACTGGGACCGCTGGAGGTAGCGTTCGAGACGGTGAATCAGTTTTTGAGCGCGCACCGCTTTGCAGGGAAGTTGGCGGCAAACTCGGTGGCGCAGTATGCGCTGTGGCTGAACGAGGCCACGCCAGCGCAGCACGACCGGCTGATCCGCTGGTGGCAGGACGAGATCGAGGGCACGGGAAGGGTGCCGCTGCTCTCGACCGAGCAAAAGCCGGAGGTGCTGCGGTTTGCGCAGGGTACGGACGCGGACTTGCGACTGGCCTGGCAGGAGTTCCTGATCCGGATGGTGGCGAACGCTTTTGGATTGCCGCCGTTGATGCTGGGGCTCGAGGCCGATGTGAATCAATCGACAGCCTCGGAGATGGCGGATGAGGCGTTTCGAGGGGCGATTTCTCCGCTGGCGCTGCTGCTGGCGCAACACATTACGCGGGACCTGTTTGCAAAGTGTGTCGGCTGGCGCGAGTTCGAGTTTGTCTTCAACGAACTGAGCGCACGCGACGAGATGACGGAACTGCAGGTGCAGGTGCAACTGCTTCAGGCAGGCGTGCTGACGGTGAACGAAGTGCGGGCCATGCGGGGGCTGGCGCCGATGGAGGCAGGGATCGGGGAGCAGGGGTCAGTTGAACACCGGGGGCAAACCCAGATCCCTGAAGCCTTGTCCCTGAACCCTAGCGAACGGAGCGAATGACGATGCGACTGGAAGCGATGGCGGTGGAGATTCCTC
>JBMFHB010000062.1:0-21289 GCA_049977045.1 Occallatibacter sp. | reverse complement strand
GTGGCGCGCATGACCCGCTTCATCCAGCGCGAAGCGCAACGCGTGGCCCACTGGCGGTCGCTGGATGAAAACTTTTCCGTCGGCCAGTTCCGGCTCCAGCTGTGCGGCTGGGAGCTGGCGCGGCGTTTCGTGGTGGTGCGCGAACGCGAGCGCGAGCGCCGCGGTACGAAAGGACGCAAGCTGATTGATGTGCCTGGCTACACTTTTCGCGTCTTCGTCACCACGCGCAGCGACGCCGAGGAAGAAATCTGGCGCGATTACAACCGCCGCGCCGATATGGAGAACCGCATTGCCGAGCTTAAGCACGACCTGGCGGCCGACCGCTTCTGTCTGAAGCAGTTCTTCGCCACCGAGGCCGCTTTCCAATGCATTTTGTTGCTCTTCAACCTGCTCGCCGAGTTTCAGCGCGCCGCCGGCCTGCCGGGATACCGGGAGCCAGCCACGCTGCGCACCCTGGTCTTTACTTGCGGCGCCATCCTGGGCCGCGCCGGAAGGCGAATCGTCCTGCATCTGTCTGAAAGCTGGGGCGGAGCAAAAACACGTAACCCACTGATCGACAGCATCTTCAAGTGGGAATTTCCAACTTCGCCGAAGTTGGAATGCGCCCATGCAACTTGACCCCTTACCGATCCCGCGGCCATCCCGCAACAGATCAGAAACGAGCCTCAACTTCGGAATTCAGGATGAACACAAAGCGGGGATCAAGAGAACGCGGAGACAAAATCGGCAAGTCGGCCTCCGTTTGCAACCCCTCCGTCCCTATTCCCTATTCCCTGTTCCCTGTTCCCTAGTCCCTGTTCCTTGCGCTATCGTTACCAGTAAAGAGCCACTCCATGGACTATCTCTGGACTCCCTGGCGTTATACCTACGTAACCACTGCCGACAAGGCCGTGCGCGCTGGCGTTCCCAAGGCGCTTGACGCCTGGCCGGGCGACCTGGGCTGCGTCTTCTGCAATCTCATCGCCGCGATCGATCACGCCATCGCGAACGGCATGGACCGCGCGCAGGCCGAAGCCGCGGGCGGCGTCGTGTGGCGCGGCGAGCGTTGCTTTATCTGCCTCAACGCCTTTCCTTACACCTCGGGCCACGTCATGGTGATGCCCTATGCGCACCTTGACCGGCTGGCCGCGCTGCCTCGCCAGATCGCGCAGGAACTCATGGATCTGGCGCAACGCACCGAGCGCGCTCTCGACCGGATCTACTCGCCGCACGGCTTCAACTTCGGCATGAACATCGGCCGGGCCGCGGGCGCGGGCGTCGCCGGCCACCTGCATCTGCACGCCATGCCCCGCTGGGTGGGCGACAGCAGCTTCATGACCACCGTGGCCGAAACCCGCACCCTGCCTGAAGATCTGGAAACCACCTGGCGGCGGCTGCGCAATGCCTTCGCGGAAGAGCAGGGAACAAGCGAACAGGGGAGCAAGGGGTCAAGCCAGTAGCGCCGCGCATCGGCGAACTATTGATCCGGCCCAAAAGATTTGCATCAACTCGAAACTGTCATCCTGAGCGGAGCGCAGCGGAGTCGAAGGATCTGCGGTTGCCTTTCGCGGAATCTGTGCAATGACTTAAGGGCCGGATCAATAAAGAGCCTCTTGTAAAATTCATTGCTAAGTCGCGGTTTTGAAAGGGCACGACTTCAGTCGTGCCATTTAAGCCAACAAAATGAGAGAGGCTTTAGCCCCTGACGCAGGCTCCATCTAACATTCCCGAATTCTGCAAGAGGCTCTAAAGAAACGGATTCACTACCCGCAAACTGCCAAACCGCTGTCCGTGCTGCAAATCCTCCGAGTAGAGAATCCCGCAGCCAGCCTCGCGCGCCGCGCCGACGATCAGCGCGTCGTACCATTGCAGTTTGCTCCCGGCATGCAGCCGCAGCGCCTCCTCGTAGAGCGCCGACGACGAATGTACCTTGAGCAGGGAACGGAAGACACAGTCCAGGTACTCTTCGCAATCCTGGCGGCTCATCCGCGCGGCGAATCGCTTCAGCGCAAGATTGAAAAACTCCTGCACCACTTGGTAGCTGACAGCACCTTTGTGCGTCTTGAGAGCCATGCGGATCAACTCCGTCGCCGTTCGCGACTTTCCCGGATCGTCGTTCGTCACCGAATAGACAAAAATATTGGTGTCGAGAAAGAAGCTATCGCTCATTCATCTCGTCCCGCGTAAAGCGGCGGCCCGCCCGCATCGGCTTCATCCGGCGCATCAGCTCATCGAAACGCGCCGTACCCGATCTCGAGGACGCGTATTGCGCCAGCCATTCGCGGAAGACATCGTTCAGGGTCTTGCGCTCAGCCTGGGCGGCATAGCGGGCCTGATCGATGAGGTCGTCGTCGGCGCTGAAGGTGACATTTCTCAAAGCCATATGGGAACAGTGTACACGATGTTCGTGTACACTGTCATCGGGTTTGCCTCTGAAGGTTACTCGCCCTCCGCTTCGGGCGTCAGCGCGAGCGCCGGCTCTTCCACTCCCGCAGCATCGAGCATCGCCCGCGGAAGGGCCTTCTTCGATCGCACACCCAGATCCCTCAGCATCTCCACCTGCCGCACCAGGTTGCCGCTGCCGGTCGAGAGCTTCTTCATCGCCGCATCGTAGCTCGCGTCAGCCGAACGCAGGCTCTTGCCCACGGCTTCAAGATCGGCCACGAAGTTGACGAACTTGTCGTAGAGCGCCGCGCCGCGGTCCATCACCTCTTTCACGTTGCGCGCCTGCGCCTCCTGCTGCCACAGCACATTCACGATGCGGATGATGTAGAGCAGCGTCGTCGGACCGACGAGTAAAATTCCCTGCCGGTAGGCATCGGCCCATAACTCGCCGTCATTTTGCAGCGCCAGCAGAAACGCCGGTTCGACAGGCACAAACATCACCACGAAGTCCGGCGTCTCCAGCCCCGGCAGCCGCTGGTAGCCAGCCCTGGCCAATCCCGTCACGTGGCCGCGCACGCTCGCCAGATGCTGTTTGAGCGCGCCGGAGCGGCTGTCATCATCGGCGGCGTTTGCATAATCGGTGTAGGCGGTGAGCGAGACCTTCGAATCGATGACCAGATTGCGTCCGCCGGGCAGCAAGAGAATCACGTCCGTGCGCGCCGTCCGCGCTTTTTCGCCGTCGTCGCTCTCAAGGCCCGTGAAGCTCTGCTGAAAGCTGTACTGCTCGCCCTCGCGCAGTCCGGCCTTCTCCAGCAGATCGCGCAGAATGAACTCGCCCCAGTCGCCCTGCGCCTTGGCCGAGCCGCGCAGCGCCGTGGTCAGGTTGCGCGCGTCCTCGGCCAGCTTCTGGTTGAGACTGCCGAGGTTGCCAATCAGACCCTCAAGCCGGGCCACGCCGACCTTTGAATCGCTCTGCGCCTCTTCCACCTTTTTTCTGAACTCTTCGATCTGCGCCTTCAGCGGATTGAGAAGGCCTCCGATCTCCTTCTGACTTCCTTCCGAGAAGCTCTTCGATTTCTGATCGAGCACCTCGCCGGCAAGCGCCTGGAACTGGTCGGCCAGTGCCTTCTTTGCCGTCTCCAGCAGCGCCAGCTTCTCCGCCAGATTCTTCTGTTCGTTCTCAAGTTTCGCGTTCAGTTCGGCGACGGTCGAAGCCTGGTTCGCAGCCTCATGCGTCTTAGCGGCCAACTCGGCGCGAAGCGCGTCAATCTCGGCGGCCAGCTCGCCAATTCTCTTTTCGCGCTCAGCCGCCAGAGACTCGAATCCGGCGCGGGCCGCGGACTCGGTCTTCATTCGGCCAAGTTCGTCGCGCGTCTCGGCTAGTTGGCGGTCTCTTTCGCTAGCCAGTGCCTCAAGCTGCGCCTGCGCCGACTTCGCCGAAGTGGCGCGAAACAGAAAGCCAATCAAGACGCCAAGAGCCAGCGCCACCAATCCCACGGCCGCGATCTGCATCTGCATTTTCCTCTTCGCTTAATCTACGCCCATCGCCTGTGTATTTCCCACCGCGTCATGCCTGCCAATCTTTGCTCCACCCAGGCAGACGGTTCCGTAGCCCCGTGGCTCAGCGGTCCCGCGGCCTCACAGAGCTTTAGTCTCTGTTTTTCCCACCTTTACACCCAACGTCCCGACCGGTAAACTTGAAATTTCGGGGCTATGCGCGGATTTTCTTGGCGCGGTGGTTGTCACGCCCTGCCACGGGCCGGTATCGTAGGCACGCGGGGCAAAACAGCAGAGAGTCCCGAAGAGTTTTTCTTGAGTTCCTAATCAAACGAGGAGAAGCACGCATGGCCGTTGAAGAAAAGGTTAAACAGATCATCGTCGAGCAGTTACAAGTGGATGAAGCCGAAGTCACCCCCGGCGCCAGTTTTCAGGAAGATCTAGGCGCTGACTCGCTGGACGTGGTCGAGTTGGTGATGCAGTTCGAAGAAGCCTTCGACATGGAGATTCCCGACGAAGACGCCGAGAAGATCAAGACCGTGAAAGACGCAATCGACTATATCGAGAAGAACGCGAAAGGCGGCAAGTAGCCCTTGAGCCAGGCAGCAACCCAGGCATCGTCCCCAACATCGGCGCGCAGAGTTGTCATCACCGGAGTGGGACTGCTCTGCGGTATTGGCAACACTGCGGCCGAGGTGTGGCAACAACTGCTGTCCGGCGCCAGCGGCGTCGGGCCCATTCAGGGCTTCGACGCCTCCGGCTTTCCGGTTACCTTTGCCGCTGAAGTCAAGAACTTCGACCCCCTGCAATTTGTCGACAAGAAGGAAGCGCGCAAGATGGGGCGCTTCATTCACTACGCCTTTGCCGCCACACAGGAGGCCATGGCGCAGTCGGGTTTGCAGGTCACCGAGTCCATCGCCGATCGCGTCGGCGTCTTCATCGGCTCGGGAATCGGCGGATTCGAGGTCATCGAGCGCGAGCACTCGAACCTGCTGAACGGCGGGCCGCGCAAGATGTCGCCCTTTTTCATTCCCGCCGCCATCGTCAACATGGCCGCGGGCCAGATCAGCATCCGCTACGGCGCGCGCGGTCCCATCTCCGCCACCGCAACCGCCTGCGCCACCAGCGCCAACTCCATCGGCGACTCCGTGCGCATGATCCTGCACGGCGATGCGGACGCCATGATCGCCGGCGGCGCCGAGGCCGCGGTCACGCCCATGTCGGTCGGTGGGTTTGCCGCCATGCGCGCGCTCTCCACGCGCAATGACGATCCCACGCACGCCAGCCGCCCCTTCGACAAGGATCGCGACGGCTTTGTCATCGGCGAGGGCGCCGGCATCCTGATCCTCGAAGAGTTGGAGTTTGCCAAAGCCCGCGGCGCGAAGATCCTCGCCGAGGTGATCGGCTACGGCATGAGCGCCGATGCCTATCACATGACCTCGCTGGCCCCCGAAGGCGCCGGCGCGCAGCGCAGCATGAGAGCCGCGCTCAAGGATGCCGGCATCCGGCCCGAGGAAGTGGGCTACATCAACGCCCACGCCACCTCGACGCAAGCCGGCGACGGCAACGAGTCGGTAGCCATCGAGAAAGTCTTCGGCGAGCACGCGCTCAGCCACACGCTCAAGGTCAGCGGCACCAAGTCGATGACCGGCCACCTGCTCGGCGGCGCCGGCGGACTTGAAGCCGGCATCTCCGTGCTGGCGCTGGTCAATCAAATGATTCCGCCAACGATCAACCTCGACACCCCCGACCCCGAGTGCCGTCTCGACTACGTGCCCAATAAGGCCATCGCGCACTCGTTCGACGTCGCCCTCTCGAACTCCTTCGGCTTCGGCGGCATCAACGCCACCCTCATCATGCGCCGCTGGACGGAATAGAGCAGCGCCCCGGAGAACAGAGTGCCCCCACCGGCTCGGCGCTGTGGCCGCCTGCTGCCCGGTTGACGGCGCCATGAAATTCCACCAGCCAAATGTTTACCAACGTGTTACTGACGGATTGCCGACCATACTCCCGAACCCGCCACGCCGCCGCCCCTCCAACCCGTGGCCACCCGCCGAGAGAAGCCAGTATAAGGAGATACCGTTTGTTCCAGTGAGGCAGCCCTCGTTCGCTCTTTTCCCACAGAGGTCTATTGAGGAATGCCGATTTCGTTTGGTTCCTGTTCGCGCATTTTTTGCCTTGACTCGATTTGCTTGTCGCTTAGGCGCGCGTCGTAAATCGAACGAGGCTCAATGGAACGAGCGATGAGTGTCGAGAGGGCGGCGATGAGAATCAGCGGCAAAATGAATGATCGATCTCTGCCGGTAAGCTCCAACATCAGGACAACGGCGGAGATTGGCCCCTGAGTGGTTGCCGACAGAACAGCCCCTGCGCCGAGCAACGCGAAAAATCCCAGAGGTACGCCCGGCCACAGCGCACTCCAGGCATACCCGAGTGCAGCGCCGAGCAGGGCCCCGAAGGTGAGCGAGGGCGTAAATAGGCCGCCAGGCACGCCACTGCGCATGCACAGGATCGTGGCCAGCGGTTTCAACAGCAGCAGGGCCAGCAGCAGCCGCAGTCCAACCTGATCCGTAAAGAGCAACTGCGAAAGGTCTTTGCCGTTGCCGAGTATCTCAGGAAACCGCACCGAGGCTACTCCCAGCAGACCAAGGACGATCACAGGAGCTATGAATCGCTGCCATCCGCGCGGCTTGCCCCTGTCGGCCCAACGAACGAGCCGCACATAAAGGATGGCAGCGAACGCCAAGATGGGAGCTGCGGCAATCGTCCACACAATCCCTGAAGCCGAAAGCGGGAAGGAGGGAATGATGTAGGTGGGCGCATCCGGCAGAGCTACCCAGGAAACTCCAGTCGCGATCAGCGAAGCCAGAAGTGCCGGCAAGACAAAGCGCAAAGCCAGCTTCCCGCGCATCACTTCCAACGAGAAAAGCGCACCCCCCAATGGAACCCCATAAGCCGCTCCCATGCCGGCTCCAGCGCCGCAAGCCACCAGCAAGCTTCGCTGCTCATCGGAGAGTTTTCCGGTATCGGCAAACAGATTCGCGAAGACAGCGCCAGCTTGTTTGGGGGCGCCCTCGCGGCCCATGGAGGCGCCCATGGCGACGGCGAAGATGGACAGCACGGCGCTGCCCAGAGTTCGCCAGGCCGGCATGCGTCCGGCGTGAAACCAGATGGCCGCAGTGGTATCGATGCCGTTGCCGCTCGAGAGATGTTTGAGAAGAAGTTGCCCGGCCCCGGTGAGAATGGCTGCGGCGAGCAGAACGGTGACGTGTCTCACGAAGCTTGCCTGACGCGCTGCGGCAAGTATGTTTGTGCTGGACCCATGCCACGCGACATGCTGGACTATTTCAAGCAATCGAGTCAGCGCCGCCGCTGCCAGACCCGTGGTCACGCCAATCAAGCAAACTGCCAGCCAAAATCGCGAGGCGCCCGGACTCGCCAGCGTGGTGGGGATAGCTCCGGCCTTCTCGGCAGGCGTCGCCATATGAAACCATACTATTGATTCGGCCCAAAAGATTTACATCCACCCGAAACTGTCATCCTGAGCCGAGCGCAGCGGAGTCGAAGGATCTGCGGTTGCCTTTCGCGGAATCTGTGCAATTACTTAAGGGCCGGATCAATAACCAAGGCGCTGCATTGGCCGGGGAGGAAGAACCCACTTCTTCGGTTCAACCTCTCAGAATACGAGAAGTTTCAAGAGAAGTTGCGTTATATCCACCGCGGGTGCCCCCGGTCCCAGGGGTCTATTACAAACACGAATGAGGGTGCCCCCGGTCCCTCGCACTTGGGGACCGGGGAGGAAGAACCCACTTCTTCGGTTCAACCTCTCAGGACACGAGAAGTTTCAAGAGAAGTTGCGTTATAGCCACCGCAATCCGGTGCGGCGCGGACTGGCCGAAAAGCCGGTGGACTGAAAATGGTCGAGCTTTCGGCATGATCAATCGGGCGTGCGCGCAACCGCGGAGATCGAGTCGGAATGGACAGCGCGCCAGAAAGTCGGGCAACTTCCCGAGTGGATGCGCTCTACCTCCCCGGTCCCCAAAAGCGAGGGACCGGCGGCACCCTCAGTTGAATCATTCCTGTCAAAGGATCGTGGCCACCAGCCGTTGTCGTTGAAGATCAACCCGGCGCACAGTTTACTGTTCGTAAATCGTCGCGCCACTCCCACCATTCGCGTCCCCGAAATTTGCTACAACAGTCCCGTAGGCCGTATCCTTCGGCGCGATCCCGAAGCTCTGGCTGTCGTTCGTGATCTCCCGGGGCAATGTGTCGCCTTTGACGCGCATGCCGACGAGCACGTAGCCGTCATTGGTGTTCCCCCCAAAGGCGCTGATGAAGTACCCCATGTTGCCCAGATTGTATGCCTGGCTCACGACGTCCTGCGGCTTGGCAATGACCGTCTGGGCCTCGTAAACGGTCGTGGTGTCTCCCTGCCATCCGTACGAGATCAGAACAACCTTTCCCGCGGCGTCGTCGAAGACCGTCGCGGTCACAATCCGGCCCTCCGCGCCATCGGCGGCTACGGTCGCCTGCACCTGGTTCGGGGTAACCTCTTCGAGCCGGAAGTCGAACTGGCCCGGCGGCGTTGTGGCAACCCATGCGGCGGCCATTTGGGGACAGAGCTGATCCTCGCCCATGTCGATCGAAATGATCACATCGTTCGGCGCGACAACCGACTGCAGCCATGATGCCCACGGAGTATCGAGCGTGTTGGCATCTTCCTGGTAATACATCGCGAAGCCGTTCATGGTTGGCGGCAGATCCAGTACACTGAAGACCCAATCGCATGCCATGCCCAATGTCAGGGGGGCGCCCAAGGCGTGCGCGAAGATGTATTGGCTGGGTGGCATCTCGCCGCCATCGAATCCGTCGCTCGGAGGCCAGGGAATCGTCACCTGCTGCCAGAGCAGATAGCGCACGTCGCCGATAGCCGGGGCGCGCGCGCCCGCAGTCAGTGTGACGGCGCTGCTGGTGACAGAGCCTCGGGAGTTGCTCACCGTCACCTGGAAGGTGGACCCGCTGTCGGCGAGCGCAACCTGAGGCGTCGTATACGAGGAGCTTGTCGCACCTGGAATCGCCTGCCCGTTCCGGCTCCATTGGTAGCTGAGCGGCCAGCTTCCCGTCGCGGCCACGGAGAACGTGGCCGCGCGGTCGATAGGCACAATCTGGCTGGCCGGCTGCGTCGTGATCGCGGGTGCCTGGGTAGGCGGGGGGTTCGAGCCGGATCCCTGCGCAGGCCCCGAGCCGCAGCCCGCCAGCAACGCAAAGGCGCAGAGCAGAGACGCTGCTCCTCGCGGGATGAATAGCGCGCAGCCTGCGATGCTTCCGGGCAGCCTTAGACATGATGTCGTCAATGATCGGATATTCATGGGAAGATTGATTTTTCCTCGAATCGCGCGGCTGGGCGCTCTTTCTGGCCCTACCGCGCGTCGTTTATCGTTCGGTTGTCCGTGCCTAGTTGCAATTGTCCATGCCGCCTTGCGGGTATTGGAAGGCAAAAGTATGAAAGAGTGTGTCCTCAAAGAGGCTGACCGATGTCGCGCAGCCGTCATCGCTCGATTGAAGCGTGACAAACAGCATATTTGCCTGTCCGATGAAGCTTCCCACAGACTCCGAATCCGTCCATGACCAGGTGGCCGAGTCTTTCAGGCCAATCAAACCGGACCCAAAGCTAAGGCTTAGGTTCAAGCCGGCGCTGTAGGTGTTGCTTCCTCCGAGCGTCTCCGTGATTGTCGTCGAGTCGTCCTGATGGTAGGTCGGGTACGAGGCTCCCGCGAGAGATAGGGGCAACGGCGCGGCGTTTTGATTGTAGGTCGACTCTGTCGGCAGGCTGTCAGGGACGGTCACGTACCGGCAGTTGCTCCCGGGCGCAACCTTGTTGAGTTCGCGGGTGCCCCCGGTCCCAGGTGATCTACTTCAACCACGGATGAGGGTGCCCCCGGTCCCAGGTGATCTACTTCAACCACGGATGAGGGTGCCCCCGGTCCCTCGCTTTTGGGGACCGGGGATCGCGTATAGACCTCGAAAGGCCGATACCTATCCCCTTGATCCCGATCCGTCCCCGCAAACGGGCCAGGCTCCCGGGATTCCGCCCTCATCCGCCTCAACCGGCCGATTGGCAACTTGAGCCACGATTTTTTCATGTTCAGGTCGTCGATTCGACATTTCCGTTGCGCCTCAGGTCGTCGTTTTCGCCAATTCGACCGATATGAAGTGCACGGTTGAGCCCTTCCCACAAGCCGCACGTTTTTTCATCCCCGCGCCGCTGCAAGGACGACTTGCCGGTGCATGGATCTCCCTCGCTCCTTTGGTCTCTCGCCCTTGCTTCATGTGCGTCAAATCACAGGACGTGCATACTCCGCGTGTGATAGCATCCGGTTTTTGATGATGCGCCCGGTGGAGATCCCTCCTTTTCGTCCGCCGCGCGCCGCCTGAGATTCAAGTCCGAGACCTCCGCCTGAGAGCTCAGCATGGACGAGGAAGAAGGCAGACCGGGAGCCCGATCCCGGCAACTCGGCCCCACGGACGCCGCCACCGGCGTCCACGCAAAGTCCCTGCTCCAACGACAGTTCACCGCAGTCAGCAAACCGCAAGCCGCGGACAGCAGCGGGCTGTCTGTGGTTTGCGGGCGCTCCGGGTTCCTCGCATTGAGGGACTCGGGAGACCACCTTCGCAGCTCATCGATCGCACCAAGGAGAACTCCATGAAAACCTACCAGGGAAGTGAGATTCGCAACGTAGCTGTAGTGGGGCATGCACACAGCGGCAAGACCACCCTCATCGCCGCTCTGCTGCATGCCGCCAGGATGACCCCCACGCAGGGCCGCGTCGAAGACGGCTCGGCCGTAACCGCTTATGACGAAGAAGAAGTGGCGCGCGGCATTACCATGCAGAACGCCGTGGCCTTTGCCGAGTGGCAGGGCGCGAAGATCAATTTTGTGGATACGCCCGGCTTCCATATGTTCACGCACGAAGCCCGCAGCGCGCTGTTTCCGGTCGAGTCCGCCGTCGTGGTCGTCAATGCCCAGAACGGCGTTGAGCCGGTCACCGAGCGCGTGTGGAAGTTTGCCGAAGAGGCCAACGTGCCGCGCATCGTCCTCGTCAACCAGATGGACAACCCCAAGGCGGGCGGCGAAGGCGGCCTGAGCGCGCTGCTCGACGACCTGACCGAGCGCTGGGGCCGCAACTGTGTTCCCGTCCAGTTGCCCATCGCCGACGCCAATGGTTTCCACGGCGTGGTCGATCTGGTCACCATGCAGGCTTATACCTACACGGTCGGCGGCGACGGTCGCGGCAAAGTTTCCGCGGAGATTCCCGCCGCCATCGCGGCCGACGCCAAGGCCCGCCACGAGGCTCTCGTCGAGCTGGTGGCCGAAGGCAAAGACGAGCTGATGGAAGAGTTCTTTGAGAAGGGCACCATCCCCGAAGAACACCTGATCGCCGCGCTGCACGAGGCCATCCGCGATGACCGCATCTTCCCGGTGCTCTTTTCGAGCGGCTTGGCCAACATGGCCCTCGATCATCTTCTCGACTTCATCAAGACTTACGCGCCCGCGCCGACCGAACGCGCGCCCATCGTTGGACAGGCAGATGCTACACGCAAGGTTGACGATGCCGAGCCCCCGACCGCGGTGATCTTCAAAACCATGAGCGATCCGTTCGCGGGCCGCATCAGCTTCTTCAAGGTGATCGGCGGCGTGGTCAAAAACGACGCATCGCTTGAGAACTTTACCCGCCGCGGTTCGGAGAAATTTGCGCACCTGAGCATCATGCAGGGCCGCAAGGCGGTCGAGGTTTCCGAACTGCACGCGGGCGACCTTGGAGCCGTGGCCAAGCTGCGCGACACGCTCACCGGCGACACGCTGGGCGTGAAGGGCGCGGAATTCCAGATCGCGCTGCCCAGGCTGCCCGAGCCCGCCATGACCTACGCCATCGAGCCCAAGTCGCGCGCCGACGAGGACAAGCTCGCACCGGCCATCCACAAGCTGATGGAAGAGGATCTGCTCATCCGCTTCTTCCGCGATCCGCAGACCAACGAATTCCTGATCGCCGGCGCGGGCCAGCCGCACATCGAGGCCATTGTGAGCCGCCTGAAAAAGCGCTATCACGCCGAGGTTACGCTCAAGTCGCCCAAAGTTCCCTACCTTGAAACCATCCGCGCCAAGGGCGAGGCCCACGGCCGCCACAAGAAGCAGTCAGGCGGCCACGGCCAGTTTGGCGACTGCAAGATCCGCATGGAGCCCCAGGCTCGTGGCGCAGGCTTCGAGTTTGCCAGCGAAATCTTCGGCGGCGCCATCCCGAAAAACTTTATTCCCGCCATCGAGAAAGGCATCGTGGAGGCGGCCGCCCGCGGCTACCTGGCCGGCTACCCAGTCGTCGACTTCAAGGTCGTCGTTTACGACGGCAGCTATCACGACGTCGATTCGAACGAGCTCAGCTTCAAGACCGCCGGCCGCCTTGCCTTCAAGAAGGCTATGGAGGTCTGCAAGCCCGCGCTGCTTGAGCCCATCATGAAGGTCGAAATCGAGGCTCCCGAGGAGTTCGCCGGCGCGATCATGGGCGACCTGAGCGGCCGCCGCGGCCGCCCGCAAGGTATGGAGAGCAAGGGCAAGGTCTCGATCGTGAACGCAGAAGTCCCCATGGCCGAGATGCTCACCTACGGCACGCAGCTTACCTCGATGACGCAAGGCAAGGGCAGCTACCGCATGGAGATGGACCACTACGACTTCGTGCCGCAGCCAGTCGCCGAGAAGATTCTGGCCAACGCCAAGCGGCCGGTGGAGGAGGAGGAAGAGTAGGTTGCGGCAGGTTGATTTTCAGATCCCCGACATTCGGCCGTGAGTCTGGATGTCGGGGTTTGTTTTCCATCACATCGCATGCGATGTGATATCAGAACTAACGTGAGGCTTGTTCTCGATACAGGCGTCGTGGTTGCAGCGATGCGCAGTCCGACGGGTGGCTCCGCGGAATTATTGAGGCTGATTCGGCTGGGCCGGGTGCCGATGCAGCTGACAGTTGCGCTGGCTCTGGAGTACGAATCGCAATGTTTGCTGGCGGAACACCGCCTCGCCTCCGGACTCAGTGAGTTGGAAGCGCACGCGTTTGTTGATCGGCTGATCTCATTGGCGGAGACAATAGAGCTGTATTTTCGCTGGAGACCGCAGCTACATGATCCGGGGGACGAGCTGGTGCTTCTGGTGATCGCAGCGGCAGAGAAGATCTCGGCCATGGAGACGGAGCGATTCTTTGCTGAGCGGCGCGCGCGCCGACGAAGAAGCATTTCTCCGCATTTTGAATCGCAAAGGTGGCGAGCCGCCGCGCCCGGAAGACTTGATCGATTGAATTCTTCGAGCAAAGGCAGTTGCCGCACGGAAATGGACCACTACGATTTCGCCCCGCAGTCGGCCGCCGAGAGGATTCTGGAGAACGCGAAGCGGCACGTGCCGTCTAATCGTCTGCGGTTTCTCCCCGGGTACCCTATCCGATCAATTCGTCAAGGATTTCACGAGTGAACGGCTACTCAGGTGCAGGATGGCGCTATCGGCTTCCTGTTTCTCTAAAGGCCTCGTAGCTCCGTGTATTCGCTCGCCTGCAAGCCACTGCTCAACGGCGCATGAAAGTGCTATCCTGTCGCGTCATCGCAAATACACCAGGAGGATTCCATGAAAACTGCCATCATTGCCTTGTCTGCGGCGCTGCTGCTCGTTGCCGGCTGCCAAAACAAGTCTGCTGAGATTCAGATCCCGCCCAAGTGGCAGGGAGCAGCCTATCACCTTTCTTTTGGCCCGGCGCCGGCCAAGGCGAACCCGTCTGGCCTGACGATTCCGCAGATCAAGTACGATGCCGATCCGGAACAGTTTGAAAACCGAGTCGACCTGGTTGTTCAATTCGATTCCGCGGCTGCCAAGGTCAAGGGCACGGTAATGAACCAGATGGCCATGGCTGCGGTGACGATTACCGGCCCCAAGGGCGCGCTGCCGGACGATTACGTGGAAAGAGCCAGCACCGACCTCGGCAAGGTGCTTGAGGCTTACAACGTCAACGGCAAGGTCAAGATTTCGGTGGCGCTCACCCGTTCGTCGCTGGAGATGAACCCCAGCACGGACCAGATCGACGCCAAGCGTCTGTCCGACTGGACACCCATCGAACTCGACTTCAAGAATCCGCACCACAAGCGTTGAAGAGTCCGCCGGCCAAGCCAGACCCTCTTGTAGAGGGCAGACAGTAGACAGTAGACAGTAGACAGTAGACAGTAGACAGCGAACAGCAGAGAGCAAACAGTAGACAGATGCAACTGTTTGCTGCTTGCTGTTCGCTAGCTCTTCTCTGGTTGCACGCGCCGCGCGAGCGCCCACTTCAGCTCGTCGATGCCTTCGCCGGTGACGGCGGAGACGGTGTAGAACTCCAGCTTGCGGCGCTTGGCGTGCGCGGCGAGCTTCTTGAGCTTCTCGGGGTTGGCGGAGTCGATCTTGGTGGCGACCACGATCATGGGCTTTTGGGCCAGCGGAGATTCGCTGCCGGCAGTGAAATTCGCCAGCTCGTTGTTGATGACGCGGAAATCCTCGACGGGATCGGGACGGCCCGACGCGTCGGAGACATCGACGAGATGGGCCAGTACGCGCGTGCGCTCGATGTGGCGCAGAAACTGCACGCCGAGCCCCGCGCCCAGATGCGCGCCTTCAATCAGTCCCGGAACGTCGGCGACGACGAATGACTGCTGTTCCGGCTCCTCGCCGACGGTGACCACGCCGAGATTTGGCTCGAGCGTTGTGAAGGGATAGTCGGCAATCTTGGGCCGTGCCGCCGAGATGCGCGAAATCAGTGTGGACTTGCCGGCGTTGGGGTAGCCGACCAGACCCACATCGGCCAGGAGTTTGAGTTCGAGGCGGTAGGCGCGCTCTTCGCCGGGCCGTCCCAGCTCGTGCTCGCGCGGAGCCTGGTGCGTGCTGGTGGCGAAGTGCTGGTTGCCGCGTCCGCCGCGCCCGCCGCGAGCGACGACGATGCGCTCGTCCGGCTCCTTGAAGTCGTGGACCAGCTCGCCAGTCTCGGCGTCGTAGAGCGCGGTACCGACGGGAACCTGCAGAACGATGGAGCGGCCGTCCTGGCCGGTGCAGTTCGAGCCCATGCCGTGCTCGCCGCGCTGCGCCTTGTGCTCGGGGTTGTAGCGGAAGTGGATGAGCGTGTTGTGGCGCTGGGTGGACTCCATGAAGACGTCGCCGCCACGGCCGCCATCGCCGCCGGACGGACCGCCGCGGGGAATAAACTTCTCCCGCCGGAAGGCCATGCAGCCGTTGCCGCCGTCGCCGGCCTTCACGCGAATTTTAGCTTCATCGATAAACACAGGTGTCAGGGCTCAGGCGCCAGGGGCAGCACTCTTTCGGGCGTGTGCGTTAGCGACCGTATATTCAGTGTATCGAATCGTTTCCGGGTGAGCGCGGGGGCGAAGCCGGGCTGAGGCCAACGAGGGTGAAAACTGCACCGGGAGGCGGCTCCGGAGCAAAATCGAACCCTAACTCCTTTGTTCACTCGCGCCAAGCCAATGCTATACTCAACTTGCACTTGCGCCGTTCCGGACCATGGGCGCCCTGCCCCGGCCTGTGCGGCGCAGGCACGGAGGAGTACCATCGCATTCGATAAACGTTCGACCAAGTCTTTTATTCGAATCAACGACCGGATCCGCGCGCGCGAAGTCCGCGTGATCGACGAAGCCGGTGAACAATTAGGAATCTTCCCGCCCTACGAGGCGATCCGCATGGCCCGCGAGCGCGGCCTCGATCTGGTAGAGGTTTCGCCCAACGCCGTCCCGCCTGTGTGCCGCATTCAGGATTACGGCCGCTTTCTCTACGAGAAGGAAAAGAGCGAGCGGGCCGCGCGCAAGCGCCAGAAGGTGTTCACCATCAAGGAGGTCAAGTTCTCCGTGACGGTGGATGAGCATGACTACCAGACCAAGAAGAATCAGGTGGTTCGCTTCCTCGACGAGGGAGACAAGGTGAAGGCGAGCCTGCGCTTCCGTGGCCGCCAGATGTCGCACCGCGATCTGGGCTACAACATCATCAACCGGCTCATCATGGATATTGGCGACTCCGGCGTCGTGGAGTTCATGCCGCGCATGGAAGGCACGATTCTGCATGCTATTCTGGCTCCCGGCAAGAAGGAAGCGCCGAAGCCGAAGCCGGCGCAGACGGTGCAGGCGCAGGCGTAGCCGTTCCCTGTCAGAGCTGGATTCCGCGGTTTGCGGACGCATCGCAAACAGGTGGTGTCCGGTTCGAGACGCTTGCCGCGTCACGCGAGCCTGGATGGCCTGCAATCGGGAAGATTTCGAAAAGCAGCCGCAGTCACGCATGGCCCTGTTGGGCCACCCGAAGAACATGAGAATTCGGCCAGGAACAACCGCAGATCCCTCGTCGCGGCGCTCCTCAGGATGACAGAGTCAGGCGGCGAATTTTCAGGGCAGATCCCTTGTCTGCGCCCCGTGATGGGAGCGGCTTTGCGGCGGATGCGGGGATGAGTTGCGAAGAAGTGACCTCGCGCTGTCCTTCCGGGTCGTCGATGATTTGATAGCACGATTTTCAGAATGGTAATATTGGCTCATTCCTCATCTCGTCCAATCCCGCACGAAGGCTGACCGGGAGCGCAAAGACTCCCGGGTGACGGCTGTTTTGTGGCGGCTGTTCGACGACGCTCCTGCCAATCTGCGCAGTAAAGTGGTTGGTGTCTACAGCATTCTTTTTGTATTGAGCGCGGCGGCCTGGCTGTGGGCGATTGTGGCGTTTCGTCATTTTCCGCTGCTGTTGGGGACGGCGCTGCTCGCTTACAGCTTCGGTTTGCGTCACGCCGTTGACGCCGATCACATCGCCGCCATCGACAACGTGACGCGCAAGCTGATGCAGGAGGGCAAGCGCCCGGTTAGTGTCGGTTTCCTGTTTTCGCTTGGCCACTCGACGGTGGTGGTCGTGGGCTCGGCGGCCATTGCCGCGACCGCTCTTGCCCTGCAGCACCGCATGGATGGAGCGCGCGCGGTAGGCGGCGTGGTGGGCACGCTGGTTTCGGCGCTGTTTCTGTTCGGGATCGCTGCCGTCAACCTGGCGGTGATGGTCTCGATCTATCGCGCGTTTGTGCGCGTGCGCAACGGCGCGCCGTATGTCGACGAGGACTTTGACATGCTGCTGGCGAGCCGCGGTTTTCTGGCGCGGCTATTCCGGCCCATGTTCGCGATGATCCGGCGCAGTTGGCACATGTATCCGCTGGGCGTGCTCTTCGGGCTAGGCTTCGACACGGCGACCGAGATCGGGCTGCTGGGCATTTCCGCGGCTGAAGCATCGAAGGGACTGCCGCTTGTGTCGATCATGGTGTTTCCGGCGCTGTTCGCCGCGGGCATGTCGCTGATCGACACCACGGACAACATTCTCATGCTGGGAGCTTATGGCTGGGCCTTCGTCAAGCCGGTACGCAAGCTCTACTACAACCTGACGATCACGTTTGTCTCAGTGGTGGTGGCGCTGGTGGTGGGCGGCATTGAGGCGCTGGGGTTACTGGCCGGCGAGTTTCACTTAAGCGGCGTCTTCTGGGACGCGGTGCTGAAGCTGAACGGCAACTTCGGAGTTTTGGGCTACTGCATCGTTGGGATCTTTGCGTTGAGCTGGATTCTCTCGATCGTCATCTACAAATGGCGAAGGTTTGACGAGATGGAATTTGGCGATTGAACGGGCGAGCAGTGACGGCGCACCTTCATCCCTGCCGGTGCGGTGAATTCGAAGCTCGGTAGACGCGAACGCAGGTTCTGCAACTTCGACCGCCCGCCGCGGCGGGCGGTCTTCGTTCAAAAGGGTGATGCAGTTGCGATGCGGCCTGATGGCGGACGTTACAGTTTTTTGTGGGAGCCGTCGCAAAGAGGTGCGTTGGCTGTGTGCTTGCACCCGCAGAGATAGACGGTCTTCGATTCCGCAGGCTCGTATTTCAGGGGCGTGAATTCGGTTCCCTTGTGGCTTCCGTCGCAGAAGGGCTGGTTGGCGCTGCGTCCGCAGGCGCACCAGTAGTACGCCTTGCCTGCTTCGACGGCAACGGGATAAGGGCTCTTCTGGGCAACAAATGGCTCTGACATGATGGGGACTCCTTGAGTGGGAAGATGAGAGCTTCCTGATCTGGACTATACCTGATCGTGGGCCAGGCGCTCCAAGGCGGCTACGATCTCCCGGAACGCAGGCTCGATGCGCGGACGACGAGGTGAGGCGCCACCAGCGCTTTCTTGAGAGGGACCGGTGTTTTGCTCTCGGCCAGCTTCATCGCCTGCGTGGCGGCGATTTTGCCGATCATCTTGCTGTTCTGGTCGACCGACGTGAGCGGCACGCGGAGAAAATCGGAATAGGAAAGGTTGCCGCAGCCCACCACGGCGATATCCTCGGGAACGCGCAGGCCGGCATCGAAGATGGCGCGCATGGCGCCGAGCGCGACTGGATCGTTGAAGCAGAAGATGCCGTCGGGGCGTGTCTTGTTGGCCAGCAGTTTGACGGCGGCGGCGTAGCCGGCCTTGTCGCCCGTGTGATCGCCCGAGGGACCGATGGAGATAATATGGCCGGCCAGCGGCGCCAACCGGCGTGCGGCTAAGGCCGTCTTGTATCCGTTGAGACGCCCGAGGGCCGTGCTGACCTCCGGGCCGCGGATGTGGGCGATGCGCCGGCAGCCCTGTTCGACGAGGTGCGTGGTGGCCAGCTCCCCGACTGCCTGATCGTCCACGCCTACGAAGTTCGATTCGAAGTCGCGGAACTGCCGGTCGAGCAGAATGCAGGGGATCTTGTGCTCGTCGATTTGCCGGAGGCTTTCCGCGGTCAACTGAGAGGAAGCGATCAGCAGCGCGTCCACGCGCCGCGCCGTCAGTTGCGCAATCTCCTGTTGCTCCAGAGCAGGATCTTCGTCGGACGAGGAGATGAACAGGCTGTAGCCCCTCTTGCGCGCTTCGAGAGAGATGGCTTTGGCGATTTGCGCGAAGAAGGGATGAAGCAGGTCGGGCACGACGAGACCGATGGTCCAGGTGCGGCCGGTGATGAGCGAGCGCGCGGCGAAGTTGGGCTGGTAGTTCAGCTCCTTCATGCGCTTGAGCACGCGATTGCGGGTCGCTTCGCCGATGTCAGGATGATTGCGCAGAACCTTGGAGATGGTCACCACCGAGAGGCCCAGATCCTGTGCGATGTCTTTCAGCCGCGCCACCATCTGTCGAACGCCTCCGCGCATTCCTTCGAATCGCTAAGAAATACCGAACGGTTCAGTGTACACGGTGGGGGGACCGCACGGAATCCGGCGCTTGACAGCTTGACAGCGGCGATGGGGGCCTTCTAGCGTTTCATCCTGCAATTAAGTTCATCAGCAAATGGCTGCGTGCATACGCGGTCACGGGAGGCAATCCCATGCAAGGGAAGAAAATTCTGCTCGTTAGCGGGCTGTTTGCGGCTTTTGGCCTCCATGCCCAGATGCTGGCTACGCTCCATTCGCAGGCGCAGACGGCGCCGCTCACGCCGGCCGTGCCTGTGACTCCTGGTCCGCATGGCGCGCAGCGAACTCCGCCGCCGCCGCCGGCTGTCGTGGCCGGGATTCCCGTGAACTACGATGAGGCGAAGGTGGGCACGTATACGCTGCCCGATCCGCTGGTGCTGGCGAACGGCAAGCGGGTGAAGGATGCGAAGACGTGGTGGACAAAGCGGCGGCCGGAGATTGAAGAGATTTTCGAAACGCAGCAGTTCGGACGCGATCCGGGCCGGCCCGCCGAGGAGAGCTTCGACGTGACCGACAAGGGCACGCCGGCGCTGGGCGGCAAGGCGATCCGCAAGCAGGTGACGATCTCGTTCTCGAAAGATCCTGCGTGTCCGAAGATTCACCTGCTGATTTATCTGCCTACGGCGGCGAAGAAGCCGGTACCGATGTTTTTCACCATCAACTTTGGGGCGATCCAGAACGCTGTGGACGATCCCGGCATCACGCCCATCGAGGTGTGGAATCCGCGGACGGGCGAGAAGATGATGCCGCCGCCGGGGCGTGGATTTGGGCGCATCGATGTGGAACCGCTGCTCGATGCGGGGTTTGGCGTTGCAACGTATTACTACGGCGATGTGGATCCGGATTTTCTCAAGGGGTTCTCGAACGGGATTCGCGCGAAATACCTGAAACCGGGCCAGACCGAGCGCGCTCCCGATGACTGGGGCGCGATCGCTGCGTGGGCGTGGGGCATGAGCCGCGTGGAGGATTACTTCGAGATTGACAAGGCGATCGACGCGAAGCGCGTGGCCATTCATGGCGTGTCGCGGTTGGGGAAGACGGTGATGTGGGCCGGCGCGCACGATCGGCGCTTCGCTCTGGTGATCGCAAGCTGCTCAGGCGAGGGCGGCGCGGCGCTGAGCCATCGCGACTACGGCGAGACGATTGCGCATCTGACCGCGCCCACGCGCTATCCCTACCAGTTCGCGGCGAATTATGCGAAGTGGGCGGGCTTTCCCGACAAGGCGCCGATGGATGCGCATATGCTGGTGGCGCTGATTGCGCCGCGGCCTCTGCTGCTGCAGACCGGCAACAAGGATTACTGGTCCGACCCCAAGGGCGAGTTCCTGGCTGAGGTTGCGGCAGCCCCGGTCTACAAACTACTCGGCAAAGATCCGCTCGATACGGACGCGTGGCCGGCGGCCAAGACGCCGATTCTGCATGATCTGGGCTACTATATGCACGACGGTGGGCATGGAATGGTGCCAACGGACTGGGACATCTACATCGAGTTCATGAAGATGCACCTGCACCCGGAACAGTAGGCGGGCGGGCCTGGACTTCTGCACGACAGCCGGTATACCACCTGTCACAAAGCACCCGTCGAACAAAGATAGCTCGTCGGGGCCCCGGTTTGGGGGCTGACGCTCGAAAAGACCGGGAAGGATGACGCAATGGGAACGATGCCACCGTGATCGGGAATGCGCCAGAGGGTGAAGAGCCTCATTCTGCATCCCTTCAAAGAGAGGGACTGGTATAGTTGAATCACTGGTTTACCGTCGACTCGAGACGGCGGAAACCGGGAGAGCTAGTTCAAAAAATGTCTCTTTTTATGCCTGTCGGAAGTGGCCGCTCGCAGGCGCTTTCAACTGTTTTCAGCGTTGGACCATTCGGCTTACGGACCGTGCGATTTTTGTTCTGCTGAAATGGCTGTGGAAAACACCTCACCCAAGTGAGGAGGGCGAAGCCATGCGAGAAGTCGGACATTCGCCGGTTCGGGTTGCGCACAAAACCCTGCCGGATCTCTGTTCCGATCCGCCCCAGCCGTGCCGGTGGTATGCCCTCTATACGGCGTCACGGCACGAAAAGCGAGTGGCCCAGCATTTGCGCCAGCGCGAGATTGAGTTTTTTGGCTCTTCGGCAGAATTTGTGGGTAAGGCGAGGGGTAGAAGTTGATATGGAGG
>JBMFHB010000061.1:0-21428 GCA_049977045.1 Occallatibacter sp. | reverse complement strand
AATCAGTCGCGCTATGGCCGCCGTGGCTCAACTGTTTTTTGGCAGCTGATTTAGGTTTCGGTTCAGTTTGAGCTCACGCGTCACCATTGCCTCAGCCAGCCTCACCATGCCGGAAACCATCAGGGCGCCGAATGCGGCTATAAACTTCCTGATCCACGTCGAGCCCGGATAGATCTCCGAAACCACGCCGCCCATGTGCAAAGCCATCGCCGCCAACTGCGTGAGTGCAAATATGGGCAGGATCACATTGGCTGTCCAGTTCACCAGGCTCATCGTCGCCAACCAGAAGGCGTCAGCGTTCGTGGCGCCCGCGTGCTCGACAAAACCTTCGAGCGCCCGCAACATCCTCGAACACATCAGCGAGGCGAAGCCGCCGTAGAGAAACTGCTCGAAGGGACCGCCTTTGCTGTAGCGGTAGACCGCTCCAGCAAAGAACAATCCCGCCATCGTGGGCATCATGGTGTTGCCGGCCCAGGACGCAAGATTTGTGATCGCTCCATCGAAACTCATTGTTCGCCCCTCATGCAGCCATCGCTCGAAAGAGCGAAAGCAGTCCGCTAACACTTAGGAATGCGATCGCGGCGAAGACCAGCCTGGTCCAAGGTCTGTGCCGGACGAAGTTGATTACCGCTCCGACACACGCCAGTCCCGCCGCGGCCGGCATGATTTGACCGACGATGTAATTCCAGAGGGAGGTAAGCATGTCGGTCATTGCGTACTCGCCTCCCGAGTTCCATCCCTGAAAGAGCTGCATCGTCGCCGAGAGTGACATCAGAAACAACGCCGCAACGATCGAGCCCAGTGGATTCTCGCCCGTGGCTCCATCCAGGGTTGCCTTCAGGACGAAATAGGCTGCCAAGACTGGGACCAGCTTGGCGACGACGATCTGGCTGACGAAGTTTTTGAAGACTGTCTCCATGCTGGCGAGCCAACTCGTGTCTACCGACCCGCTGCCGGAGGGAATATTGATTCCTTGTGCCGCAATCCACTTGAGCAGTTCCGGCAATGTCAGAAGCACCACGGTCCACATAATCCACTTGGCCGTCCGGCCGTTCATGTGGAAGTTGATCCCGCCTTCGTGCCGCAGGCTGACTCCCGCGGCGGCCAGCGTGCAGAAGGCCGCAGGCGCCGCGAGATCAAGCAGCAACTGGAGAAGGTCGAGGAGAAACTGTGGCGTCTGCATCGCTCTCTGCCATTACTACTGAATGCCTTGCGCCTGGGTGATGAAGCCTTCGGCCATCCGGCCCAGGCCTGAGATGACCATCAGCGATATTCCGGTGACGCCCCAGCCGAGATAGCCACGGCCGCTCTTGAAGTGCCAGCCGGCGATGCCCAGACAGGCAACCGCAATGACCGGCGCGATGACGTTGCAGCCCCAGTTCACGATGTTGAGGACGGTGCCCTCGACAGTCGTCGCCTGCTGGCCCTGCACAGCCTGGCCGAATTGAGGGGAAGTGCCCAGGTTCTGTGCCCTCGCCACGAGCGGCGCAGCCAGATTGCCAATGAGGATCAGTCCCAATGCAAACTTCAGTGCGATGTGCATCCAGTTGACCTCGGCGGGACGGTGAAAAGTGCGGGTGGGCGTTGGAGCGGACACTGGGGAGCGCCGCCAGAAGGTGAGTGCGGTTCTCATAGGGTTTTCTCTCCTGGACCCGGTTGCTCTCACGGCATCCGTGTCGAACGAGAGAATGCGTTGGAATCAAAACTCGGTCAAATTGGTGGGCGAGGACCGAGATGGGAAACAGTGCTATCTCTCGTCACGTGAGCAGGTTCGGTGGCCAGATGCGCGTTGATGCGGACTTACGCCCAGCCGGTCAATTGACCGGATTTGGATAAATCGAGCTAGAATTTCAATCGAGGAGCCCGGTGTCGCAAGCTGTCGCCAGGTCAAGGACAACGGCATGGCATCCGTATCGCAGCAGACTCCCTATCAATGCGACCAGTGTGGGACCGCGAACATCGTGGCTGCTCCACTCCTCTACGAACAGGGAACGCGCACCTATTCTGGGCCCTTCCATTCAGGAACGAGCCAGTCCTTCTCTGCACAATCCGCGGCGCCGCCCGCCCCCCGTGGGTACGGACGGCCTCTCCTGCTCTGGGGAATACCCATATGCTTCACCTTCTTTTGGGGTTCGGTGGGCATTATGTCGATATTCAAACATCCGAGTTCCATTGCAACCTCGGGAAACATCGTCGCCGTTTTGCTGTTCATGGGGGTGGCGTGCGTTGGAGGGTTGCTTCTGGATTTTCGTAGAATTGCCCGCTATAACCGGGACGTCTACTCTCGCCTCTATTGGAACTGGGAGCACACCTACGTCTGCAGGCGCTGCGGGAAGTCTCGTCTCATTCCTTCATAGCGCGCAGCCCGGGCGGAACTATGGTCATACCTTGGGCTATCGAGCCACCATCTCTTCCAACTGTTTTCCGCCAATGATCGACCAGATCTCCAAAACATTGCATGAGTGTAACTAACTGAAAATCTTAGCCTTGCTATTGATGTATGCAGATATGGAGTTAACTTCTATAATTGCATACATGATCGACCGCCGTGTCCAGTCGAAGCTGAATACTTTATTGCAGCACAATCCAGCGGTGGCCCTTCTGGGCCCACGCCAATCTGGAAAAACCACGCTGGCGCTGGAGATTGCCAAGCAGCGGAAATCCGTTTACCTCGATCTCGAGGACGAGAGCGATCGGGTGAAGCTCTCGGATCCCGGTCAATACCTGCGAGATCATGAAGACCAACTGGTGATCCTGGATGAGGTGCACCGCGCACCGGAGATATTCCAGCCGCTCCGCGGCATCATTGACCGGGGACGCCGCAGCGGAAAAGCAAACGGACGATTTCTTCTCCTTGGATCGGCCGCAATGGACTTGCTCAGGCAATCCGGTGAGACCTTAGCGGGCCGTGTCTCCTATCTGGAACTCGGTCCTTTCGATGTCCTTGAGACAGGCGCTGCGGCAATCGACGCACTTTGGGTGCGGGGCGGTTTTCCCCGCAGCTTTCTCGCGCCAAGCGAGGATGTAAGCCTGCAGTGGCGGCGCGATTTTATTCGGACTTACCTGGAGCGCGACATTCCTCAATTCGGAGTGCGCATCCCGGCCGAGACGCTCCGGCGTTTTTGGACGATGCTGGCCCACAACCAGGCGCAGATTCTCAATGCCGCCAGTCTGGCGCGAGGCCTGGCTGTCGACGGTAAGACGGTGGCCGGTTATCTCGACCTTCTCGTTGACCTTCTCGTCGTTCGCCGGCTGCCGGCCTGGCATAAGAACATCGGCAAAAGGCTGGTGAAATCTCCCAAAGTGTATGTCCGCGACACCGGCATCGCGCACGCCTTGCTCGGAATTCGCGATAAGGAGGCTCTGCTTGGGCATCCAGTTGTCGGACAGACGTGGGAGAGCTTCGTCATCGAGACCTTGATCGCCACGTCCCCGGACGGCTCCGAAGTGCACTATTACCGGACCTCTAACGGTACAGAGGTGGATCTTCTCCTTACGCTTCCCAACGGTGAACTCTGGGCTATTGAAGTAAAACGCAGTTCGGCTCCCAAGATCGAGCGCGGTTTCTACTCGGCTTGCGCCGATCTCAAGCCTCACAAGCGTTTCGTCGTCTATTCGGGAATCGAACGCTTTCCACTGGACAAGATGACGGATGCAATCAGTGTCGTCGAGCTTGCCGAGACACTGCAAAGAGCTTCATGACCCCTCGACAACGCTCGCCAGCTGCAATCGTTGATGACTTAACTACACACTGGGTCAACCGGAACGATCTTTGCTCAATCTGCACTTTGGGGCATCGGGAGCGATCTTTGCTCAATTCCGAATTGAACAATCGGGACCGAAGATGCCTCAAACGCGCGCCGAAGCATTCGGGCCGTTCTTTGTTCAATTTGCGAATTGAGTTAACGGGACGGATCTTTGCTCATCTGCACTTTGGGGCACCGGGACCGATGTTTGCGCAATTCCGAATTGAACAATCGGGACCGAAGATGCCTCAAACGCGCACTGAGGCATTCGGACCGTTCTTTGTTCAATCGCGAATTGAGTCAACGAGAACGATCTTTGTTCATCCGCACTTTGGGGCAGCGGGAACGAAGATTGCTCAACGGCGCACTGGTGCACGCGGACCGATCTTTGCCCGAGCAGGAGTTGCATTAACTCATAGAACTCGTACATGCCTGCGGTATTCAAGACGTCAGGCAGCAGAAAGTTTATTCGGCGCCTGCGGCTGGCAAGTACCATACAACCTCTCAACAAGAAGCCCTGACAGCGGCGCCTGGGAAAACAGAAGAAGCGCGAGGCGTGCGGCATCTACTGGGCTGTGGGCGCTACTTTGTGAAGCTCAGTCGGACTTTGCTCGCGCTTGGTGAACACCACGTAGATTTTGGTGTCGGCGGGGACCGAAACGACCACGCGGCTGTTGGCGTTGAGGTTCATGACCTCGGAATCCCCTGCTGTGCCGATGTTCTCAGCCAGCCGCTCCCGTAGCATGTCGTCCTCGGAAAACGCGGCGCTGGTGTTGTTTCCGGCCACTTCAGCAAGCACAGAGCCGAGTCCCGACGCTGCCCGCACGATAAAGTTCTTGCCCGTGTTCTTTCCGTAGACGTTTCCCTTGATTGGGCCGAGATCGAGTCCGGTGCCGACGGCGTCGATCTTCTCCCGTGCGCCGTCGAGAAGCTCGATCTCGTCGAATTTCACGCTCACCAGGCCGCTTCGATCGGCCCGTTGGAGTTGGCCGTACACACGCGCGCCGGCCGGAACAATGATGCGGTCCCCAATTGCGTAAGTGTATTCGACTTGGGCGACGACCGGTGCGAGCAGAGCACTAGATATTTGGGTCTCGAGCTTTGCGGCTATGCGCGTCCCCGGAGTCAGATCCAAGCGCGGAGTGCCGCTGTCATCCGAGATGACCTTTGGCGGTGTTGCCATCTGAGGCTGGACTGCACTCCGTACGAAGATCAGAGATGGTTCCTTGAGGCTGTTTTGTTGCTGCGGTGGCGTCTCCTCTGCTGGTGCTTCGCTGTAGGGTGCAGGATCCTGCCACTTTTGCTGCGTTTCCGCAAAAGAAGGGACATTTCCCAGGGAACTGGCAACGGCGGACCTGCCTGCGGCTGGTTTGGTTGGCGCGCCGGTATCCTTCGAACCTGTGCGCCGGATGTCGCTAGGCTCAAGCTGCCCACTGGTATTGTCCGGCGCTGGAGTGTGAACTGTGTCCATCACAGGCGTTACGCTCCATTTTGGCGGTGTCTGCTGTTCCTGCTTGGCGTGCGGCTGCGCAGGCGGCTTCGTCACCGTATGTTTTCTGGGAGATTTGCCGACGATTGCGGTGAACACAAAGAAGAGGACCGCCACCGCCAACCCGCCACCGAGGAGCATGAGTTTGCCCTTGTCGATCCCGTCCGTTGACGATTTGGCGTCGGCTCGTGTCGCAAATCGAGTGGCGGACTTCTCATCGACATCGGAGATGACGGATTGAGTTGGCTCGCCCGTTCCCTGCGAAGCGTGCGGCTCAGAAGGCTCTGCGATTGCGGCGGGCGGAGTCCCGCTTCCGTTCCTGCTGTTGTCACTGAAGCTCATAGACTCGGTGCTCCTTTCTATCGGCTATCGCCCGAAATGGGCGGAGTGAATGGCAACGGGATCAGGATCGGACGATCCACCTGGTCTGCCTGGGCGATCTGGAGAAAGAGCTTCTCCGTCGATTCCTTGAAGTTGGGCCGGTCGAAAACGACCACGCCATCGGCGCGTCCCCCCGGCTCCAGACGCGTCGCACTCAGCCTGTAATTCCGGATTTCAAGCTGGTCCGAGATGATGCCCTTGCCTTCCTTCCTTTTCTTCTTCGTGGCCTTGCGTCCGGTGATCTGGATCTGCGGCGGAACAATCTCAACAGGCTGATTCGAGCCATTCAAGATGGAGTATGAGATTGTAGTTTCATTGCTCCACTGCCGCATGTCCCCGATCGATGTCTCGATTTGTTTGCCTTCCCATTTGGTCCACTTGGGAGCGTTCACGCTCTCCTGCTCGATGAACTCCTCGTCGAGGCTCGAAAGCGGCGCCGAATTCGTGCCAGCATCCGAGCCGCTCACGCCACGTTCCGGCACTTTCGCTGGCGCGCTCGCCATTTCGACAACCCCGGAATCGGCGGGGATGAGGAAGCTCCGCGCCGTCCGGTAATTGATCAGGAAATCCACCGGCTCTGCCGGATTCGAAAAGTCCGCGCCGTCGGTGACCAGTTCGATCGTCACGTGTTGGCCGGATTTGGTCGCGATCAACAGGTTCGACTGCGCAGCCTCGTTGGTAATGGGCTTGACGTAGACGTAGTCGGGCTCGCCCTCGCTGTGCTCAGCCTTGAATTCGCTCGGACTGCCCAGAATGACGGACGTCACCTCTTCCGGCATGCGGATCGCCGACTCAAATTCGGGCCTCAGGTGCAGTACGGTAACCGCCCTCGGGTTGATCGTAATCGTCGCGACTCGCGCGCCCACCGGCGTGTCCGTCGCACGAGCGTGCAGTGGGAGAAGGAATGCGATGGGCATGATCCAGCGAAACTTCATGGCGTAGACCTCCTCGCCGGTCTGAAAACCGGGAATTTGCGAAGCATGTAATGCTTTCGGACAGCTAGCACGTAGGCCACAACCTCCGGGTCGTTGTAGGCCAGTTGCTTGCGCGCGATCCCGCGGTCGCCGGCATAGTAAGCGGCGGCCACAAGGCGCAGGTCCCCGTGGAACTCCCACATCAAAGTCGTGACGTAACGCGTACCGGCCGCAATGTTCTGTTCGGCGTCGAACGGGTCGAAGGCTCCGAAGCGCCGCGCCGTCGCCGGCATAAGCTGCATTAACCCCATTGCTCCTTTGTTGGAGACCGCTCGCGGATTCCATCCCGATTCCACATCGATCAATGCCGCGATGAACTTCGACGGTACGTGATAGTGCGTTGCTGTCAAGGGCGGAGTAAAACCAGGCCACTGGGGCGGAGTAAAAGTAGGCCAGTAGATTGCTGTTCGGTTGTTGTGGGTATGCGGGGTAGAAGGGCCTCTGGAGCGTAGCGAAAGAGGCCCTTCTACCCCGCGGCGCGTTCGGCGGGGGTATCATCATCGATCTCTGCTTCCGCCTGCCTCTCGAGTCCGGCCGATCCACGATCGGTAGGCAGAGACAATTCGCCGCGTCGGAGTTTGGGATTGCTGTGCTCTCCGCCCACGAGCAGGGAATCAGTTCGTTTGCGGTGGAGGAGATCTTCCGTGAGTCATGGCTAGACGCCGCCGTAAGACGCAGCAGAGCCACGGACAGTGAATGGGACCCGACCGATCACCATCGCTTCGACTATATCGATGCGGCTTCGGTCAGGAACGTGCTCAACCAGATCCGCGACGATCTGCCTGAGCGGGACCCTGGTGTTTCGATGAGCGCGGTGATCGAGAAGCGGATTGTGAAGATCGAAGCGGCTCGGGCGATCGACGGAAGCTGGTTCGGCAAACCGCCCGCTCCAGGCCAGGAAGGAGAACGCGAGAAGGCCGTCGTTATCGACGAGATTCATCACGCCATTTTTCACTGCGAGCAGGAAGGCGTACCTGAGGACGTGATCGAATCGATGCTGCTGCGCTCCTGGATTCGCATGCTGGTCTTCAACGAACACGAGGACGAACGTTTTTTCCACATCCTCGACAAGTACTGGGAACAGGTTCACGCTACCTTTCAGATTCGAATGGCGAGATATTCCGGCCTTCGCGTGCAATAGCGATCAAGCTGTCCGCAGTTTTTTCTTGGTCTTGATCAACTCCCAGCCTCGCTGTTTCGGCTGCAAGGGATGTGCTGTTTTGGGCGGTTGGTTATCCGGACCCTTGTCTGAGAAATCGCCGACCTTCCACGCCTCGCGCACGCTCGCCTGCAACTGCAGTTGTCTAGCCTTCACAAATGGCGCGTAGTGTCTCTCGGTGATCTTTACCGAAGAATGACCGAGTAGTGTCGACACCTGATCGATGGGAACCCCGGCGAGGAGCATTTCGACCGCAAACGTGTCGCGGAACATGTGGGGATGGCATCGCTTTTTCTCGCCATCGAGCTTTCGGATGTCGGCCAATTCGAACAAGCGTCGATAGGCCCGTTGCCAGTCAGCCACGACAGACTTGGCGTTGCCATTGCCGCTCCAAAAGAAGTAGCGTGGGTTCGGCCTGGGGCCATCAGGGATGTTGACCAGCGCATCGATCACGTGGTCGGGAAGCGGCACATAGACCGCCTGCCCGGTCTTGGCCTGATAGAGCAGGAGGCTGTCGCCATGCAGACGGTGGCGTTCAAGCGTCACCGCGTCGCGGATGCGGAGCCCGCTCCAGCGCATCAGCAGTGTCAAAGTACGCAGCCTGGTTCGGGTGTCCTCGATCGGAATAAAGCCGCCGCGAGCGTCGCCATAAACTCCGATGGCGGCGATGATCCTATCGAACTCATCGCGGGGAAAGTAGTCAGTGGGAACCGGGGTGGTCTTGATCTTGCTGAGCGACAGAGCGGGATTTTGTGTGATGAAATTGCGGCGGAAACAATCCCAGAAGAAACCGATGACGCGGTCCTGTTTTTTCGCACGAACGATGGCCCCCTCGGTCCAAATGCTGCGGAACGAGAGCAGCGCGTCAAGGTCGATCTCATCGAGATATTCGAGACCTTGCGCCCTTGTCCAGGGGAGGAACTGCTTCTCGAAGATTCTCTCGAGCTTCTTGATCGTGTCCGACTTGAGCCCGCGGCTGCGGGCGTCGGTCATGTAGGCAGCGACGGCCTTCTGAACCGTGACCCTCGCCTTCTGCCGGTTGGGGGGAAGGAACTCGGCTGGTGGGGCGGATGGGGCATTGACCGCAGGCGCGGGGGCGGGTGGTGGCGGAAGCTTAGAGGCATCCTCGTCGGTGTTCCGCTCCGGCTGGGCGGTTGAGACGGTGGCTAGTGAAAGCGCCGTCGGGAGGAGCCCGGATTCGGCTGGAGCCGGCAGAAGTGTGCTCTTCGGCTGCGGGCCAAACGGCGGGAGTCCCCTGAGCAGGGCCTCTTCGAGCTTATCCCGGAGTTGTTCGGCCTCATCCCAGATACGGGTGGAGGCGCTCTGGCGGAAGTACTCTTTGTTGACCTGGCCGCCGACCCATTTGGGGCAGCTGCAGCGGCGGCAGAGGCGGTCTCGTTTGAATTTGCAGCCGGACGAGTGACGGGTAAAAACGGAAAAAACCATCGGAGCCTCCCACTTCAGCCGGAGTGTTGCTCGAACGCTGAAATGGGTCAAAAAAAGGGGAGGCGGCGTGTACGGCGTACAAATCACGTACAAATCGCGTACAAAAAACTACCCCGTTTTTAGCCCCGGATTGTGAAGCAACTCATTATAAACGAGTTAGTTATGGTGGAGGCGGCGGGAGTCGAACCCGCGTCCGAAATCGCTGTCAGCCGGGAGAGTCCATGCTGTGTCCGCTTCGATTGGTTTCGCTCCGCGGCGCTTAAGAACGGACAAGATGCGCCGAGAACTAGTCCGATTGATCTCGCTTCAGCCGCCCGGACCGAGCCGCTTCCGCCAGCCTGCTGAATGACGTCTGGCTCGCAGCCCGCAGGCAAGGCCGCGAAAGACGGCTGCTTAGTTAATTAAGCAGCAAGTGCCAGTTCTTGGTTGGCAACTTTTGTTTTGCAGGCGATTACGGGTGCCCACCCCCCGACATGTCTCCCTTGCCGCAATCAATCCCGTCGAAACCGTGACGCCCCCACGTTCTGCGGCCACATATTGGATGCGTGGCGGCCGCAAGCAGATGCATACGGAGCCGAATGGCTCGTACTGCGCTTCTCTATTCTACGCTGAATCGGGTGAACCGTTCTTCACTGAAGCCCGCCCCTTGCTTTTACTCCAGCATCTGGAGATCGAGAGGCTCAACCAACATGCAGTCCATGGCGCGAATGGGGGCAAGAGCGCGCTGGAGCGCGGAGCTCCTGCAGGGCTCGACCGTGACCACGAAAGGCAGCGCGTCCGCCGGGTAGCCTGGCTTCTGGACGATGGCGCGAATGTTGATCCGCTCGTTGGCCAGTGAAGTGGTAATGGCGGCCACGATGCCAGGGCGGTCTTTGACGAGGAAGCGGATGTAATGCGGAACCTCGAACTCGGCGCCTACGTGGGCCGGCGCGGAGGGAATTTCAACACGGCGCGAACCGTGTGCAAGAGCGAGCAGATCGCTCACCACGGCGACCGCCGTAGGATGACCTCCCGCGCCATGTCCGGAGAAGACCACATCGCCTCCGTAGTGTCCTCTGACGATGATCGTATTTTCTGTGCTCTGCGACCAGGCGAGCGGCGAGCGCAAGGAGACCAGCATCGGTCCGACTGCCGCAGCCAGACACCCTTCAGTCTGCTCGGCCCGGGCGATCTGACGAATCGTGCAGCCTAAATCGCGCGCGTAACTAAAATCGACAGCGGTGATGGCGGTGATGGGCCGGGGCACTATCTCCTCGGGATCGATCTGGACACGCAGGGCAAGGCGCATGAGAATCGCCAGCTTGGCGCGGGCATCGAAGCCGCCAACATCTTCCGTCGGGTCTGCCTCAGCGTAGCCCCTGGCCTGCGCCTCGGCAAGCACCGTGGCGAATTCCGCGCCGGTGTCCATCTTGCTCAGGATAAAGTTACAGGTACCGTTGAGAATGCCCTGAATGCGCTCGATGCGATCGCCCGCCAAACCCTGCTCCAGGCCGGGAATGACGGGAATGCCGCCTGCGACGGCTGCGCCATATTTCAGATGTCCGCCTTTGGATGCGGCGAGACGTTCGAGATCGATGCCGTGAAACGCAATAAGCTTTTTGTTGGCGGTCACGACGCTCTTGCCAGATGCGAGGGCGCGGCGCACCCAGCCTCCTGCTGGATCGAGACCGCCGGCAAGCTCAACCACGACGTCTGCATTCGAGGCCAGCACCGCATCGGCGTCCTCGCTCCACACCACGCTCGAAGGCACCCAGCCGACGCGCTTGCGCGCCACGCGGCGATTGAAGATGTGGGTCAGCTCCAGACCCTGCGGCCTGGACTCAGCCAGAATGTGCGCTACGGAGCTGCCCACCGTGCCAAAGCCAAAGAGTGCAATGCGTAAGGGACGCTGGGAGATGGCATTGCGGGCGGCAGATGCGTCGAGCTGCGATGCGGATTTGTTCGCTTCGGACACGGGGACTTTCCTGGGGTTGGGGTACGCGGCGAAACCCGCGATAATTCAATGATAAATGAGCGAAGCCGGCGGCAGTGACCAGTCAATAGTGACAGGGGATCGTGGACAGGAGGCATCGATGAAGGCGGTCGCCAGCCAGGAAACTGACCACTGTGCACGGTTCACTGTCTGCTAGCATCGAAGCAGATGCGCCGCGCTTCCTCCATTTTCCTGATCCTGCTCTTTGGGCTTGGGCCGCTGTCGGTGTTGATCGACAGCGAGGAGGCCAATCTGCCGCCTTGCTGCCGGCGTCACGGAGCGCACCACTGCGCTATGGCCATGCAGATGGCCGCGATGATGCGCAATGCTGTGTCGGGCAAGGCGCCGGCAATCGGCGCGCCCACGACGTGCCCGCGGTATCCGGGTCTGGCGGCGATGTTTGCCTCGCCAGCGCCTGCGCTGACGGCCTCGGCCAATGGGTCGCAGGTGGCGCAGGAGCAGAGCCGCATTGCGGCCGGGGATCATGCTACGCCCGCACAGACTCCAACGCGCATCCATGCCGGACGCGGACCTCCAGCCGCCACGCTCATCTGAAAACAAGTCCAGGAACGGTTTCGGCGTCAAAGGCCGAGATGACGTGTGCAGACGGTGCGCGGGAGGCAGCAGCATGTATTCATGCCGGCGTCTCCGCAATACGCATCATGCGGCTGCGCAAAACATTTCTATTGTTCCGGAAAAAAGAGTGATATGACTCCCTCTTTTTCGCAAACGGTGCTGAGCATTCCTCATTTGCGCACGCTGGTATGTGTGCAGTGACCGCCAGTATCTGAGTAAGCAAGTTACAGGAGTCTTCGTTGATGTTGAAAACAATGCTGGCCACAGCAGCGATGCTGGCCACTTCTCTTCCCGCGTTTGCCACTGTGTTTGCCACGGTGCACGGCGTTGTGCACGATCCCCAGCACCGGCCCATCCCCGGGGCGACAATCACCCTGCAAGCCGCTGATTCGGCATTTGTACTGCACGGCACAACCAACAATAACGGAGAATTCGATCTACCGAAGACACCGATCGGCGTGTATCGTTTGACCGTCGAGGCAAATGGATTCGAGACAGAGACAGAAGCGGTCAGTATTGCGTCAGGAACCAATCCGGTGCTGCATCTTCCGCTGCGTGTGGCTGGTGCAACGCAGTCCGTGGTGGTTGAGAGCATCTCGCCCGGCGCGTCCGACACAGTAACACCAACCACGCTGATTACGCGCAAGATCATCGAGCAAACGCCGGGCGCGGACCGTACGCTAGGTACGGAAATGATCACCGACTACGTTCCCGGCGCCTACATGGCGCACGACATGCTGCATATGCGCGGAGGCCACCAGACGAGCTGGCTGATCGACGGCGTGGCCATTCCAAACACCAAGATCGACGCGAACGTGGGGCCACAGATCGACCCCAAAGACATCGATTCGCTGGAGACGATGAGCGGCAGTTACGACGCAGACCTCGGCGATCGCACCTACGGAATGTTCAACGTGCTGCCGCGCAATGGCTTCGAGTTCAACCGCGAAGGTGAGTTGATGCTCTATGCGGGCAACCTGTACACGGGTGAGGCGCAGCTATCGCTGGGCAACCATTCGGAGAGAACAGCCTGGTACACGAGCGCCACGGGTTCGCGCGCGAATTACGGGCTGGAGACGCCGGTCACGGCGATCTACCACGACGCGACAAATTCCGAGAGCGGCTTCGTTTCTCTCCTGCGCAACCAGACGGCGAAAGATCAACTGCGCGTGGATGGACAGTACCGCGAGGACTTCTTCCAGATTCCGTACGATCCCAGCCAGACAGACTACGAATGCACCTCGGGCTACTACTGCTCATGGGGATTGCGCGATGGACAAACGGAGCGTGATGCGTTCACTATTGTCAACTGGGTGCACACCTTTTCGCCGAAGACGCTGGTCACGATGGCGCCGTTCTTCCACTTCAACCAGTCCAGCTACGACTCGAAGCCGACGGACAATCCAGTCTCGACCACCTGGCATCAGCGCTCGAATTACGTCGGCGCGCAGGCAGACGCCCGCCTGGACGCGGGGTGGAACAGCTTTTCGGGCGGTCTCTACTCGTTCTTCCAGAAGGAGAATGATCTCTTCGGCGTGCGCATCAACAACGGCAGCGCGCCTTCGCAGCCCAACACACCCGCCAGCGCCAATGCGGGACTGGCCGAGTTCTATCTTGGCGACCATCTCCGGCTGGGACCGTATATCACGCTGCTGGGTGGCGAACGATTTTCTGTCTACCGCGCATGGCTCAACGAAACCGCGATCTATCCGCGCATCGGCGCCACGGTGCGGATTCCCCGGCTGAACTGGGTGCTGCGCGGATTCTATGGGCACTTTTTCCAACCGGCGCCGATTCTGACGGTTTCCAGTTCGGTGCTGAACTACGCGAGCAGTCTGCCGGGAGGCGAAAATACCTTTACGCCAATCCCCTCCGAGCGCGACGAGGAACACCAGTTCGGCATCGAGATTCCCTACAAAGGATGGATGCTGAATGTGGACACTTTCAAGACCCGGGTAAATAACTTCCTCGATCACTCTAACCTGGGCGAATCGAACATGTACTTCCCGATCGCGGTCGATGGGGCGTTGGTACGCGCCTGGGAGATGACCCTGCACTCGCCGGAGCTGTGGCAAAGAGGACAGTTCTATGTGACCTACTCGAATCAGATCGCCGAGCAGCGCGGGAATGTGATTGGCGGATTTACATGCAGCATCGCGACCGATCCCGCGTGCTACCTGGGCCCGGACTACTTCCCCGTGGACCACGACCAGCGCGACACGCTCAACGCCGGGTTCACGGCCAACCTTCCGGCGCACACATGGTTCGCGACAAATGTGTACTACGGATCAGGCTTCCACAACGGTCTGGCTGGAGCAAACCAGGGGCCATACAACGGAAACTATCTACCGGTGCACACGACCTTCGATTCGTCGCTGGGACGCACCCTCGGCGAACGATGGAAATTATCGCTGACGGCCGTGAATGTGACCAATCATCGCGTGCTGATGGACAACTCGATCACAGTCGGAGGATTCCACTTCAACGATCCACGAATGCTTGCGGCCGAAGTCAGGTACAGATTCCACTTCTGAGAGCAGAGACGGGCAAGCCAGCGAACGTCCCGAGTCTTAAACTCGCGGCATGAAGAGCAATGTCATCCTGAGCACGGGGCCCCGCGTGTTGTGCAGCCTGCGGAGTCGTAGGATCAGCGGTTGTTCTGCAGCGAACTCTCGGACTCACCATGCGCGTGACGGCGCAGAGGGACCAGCGCGCATCATGCCACGGTGAATAGCCCAGGAAGAACCTCGCCAGCCTTGCCCTCGACGATGTGCGTAAACGCTCCCGCGTTGAGCGGCGCCTCCGGTCCGATGTAGACCGTGCGTGCGCCAGCCTGTCGCGCCCAGTGGACGAAGTTCGCCGCCGGGTACACCGAACCGGAGGTGCCAACGACAAGCATCAGCGTACATGCAGCGATTTCGCGCTCGATACGCGGCATCTCTAGCGGAATCTCCCCGAAGAAAACAATATGTGGGCGCAGTCGTCCGCCACAGGGGCAGCGCGGAACCTGATCGAGGTTCGCGTAGATGACGTGGTCCTCAACCGGCGGGCGGCCGCACTCGCGCTCACAGCGGGACTTCGCAAGCTCGCCGTGCATGTGCACGAGATTGTGCGAGCCTGCACGCTCGTGCAGGTCGTCGACATTCTGTGTGCAAAGAAAAAAGCTTCCGGGGAGCCTGGCTTCAAGTTCGGCCAGTGCGATGTGCGCGGGATTGGGCGCGGCCTTCTGGCAGTCGGCGCGGCGCTTCGCATAGAACTCCCAGACCAGGGCCGGATTGCGCCGCAGCGCCTCGGGCGTGCAAACCTCTTCCACGTTGTAGCCAGCCCACAAACCGTCCGACGCGCGGAAGGTGGGCAGACCGCTCTCGGCGCTGATGCCTGCGCCAGTAAGGACGAAGACGCGGTCGGTGGCGGCGATGGAAATGGACATTGCAGTGGTTAATGGTTAGTGGTTAATGATTTTTGATCCGGGATTGGGAAGAGCAAGAGCCCGCGAAAATCCCGTTTCAAATTGGACCCGCTTCCTGGGACGAAAACTGAAAGCCGATCACTGACAACTGGTTTACGGCACGAGCAAAATCTTCCCTGTAGTCCTGCGTCCTTCAAGGTCGATCTGCGCATGAGCAGCTTCGGCAAGCGGGTAGCTGAACTCAGTGCGAAGCTTGAGTTCACCCTTGGCTGCCCAGTTGAGTACCTCACTGGCGCGCCATTCGAGTTCCGCGCGCGTGGCGATGTAATGCCAGAGCGTAGGGCGCGTTATGAAGAGCGAGCCTTTGCTGCTGAGCTGGATGAGATCGAAGGGTGGAACGGGGCCACTGGCCGCGCCGAACAGCGCCAGCAGACCGCGTGGGCGCAGGCAGTTGAGACTTTTCTCAAAGGTGGTCTTGCCCACCGAATCGTAAACCACGTCAACGCCCTTACCGCCGGTTAGGCGCTTGACCTCGGCCTCAAAGTCTCTTTCGGTGTAAAGAATCACTTCGGATGCACCAGCCTCGCGAGCAAGCTCCGCCTTGGCCTCGGTCGAGACGGTGGCGATCACGCGAGCGCCTCGCGCCACGGCGATCTGCGTCAGCAGCAGGCCCACCCCGCCGGCTCCGGCGTGCACCAGCGCGGTTTCGCCGGCCTTGAGCGGCCAGGTCGAATAGGCAAGATAGTGCGCCGTCATGCCCTGCAGCATGGCGGCCGCGGCCTTCTCCATGCTCAGACCCTGCGGAATTTTGACGAGCTGCGCGGCGGGAACCAGCGCGTACTCGGCATAGCTGCCGATGACGCTCGTGGAGGCAACCGCATCGCCGGCGGCAAAGCCGGTGACGCCGGGACCAAGCTCTTCCACCGTCCCCGCGGCCTCGCTGCCGGGGATCGTGGGCAGCGCGGTCTTGTAGACCCCTTTGCGGAAGTAAATCTCGATGAAGTTGACGCCGATGGCCTCGACGCGAATCAACACCTGCCCCGGACCCGGCTCGGGAATGGGCAAATCGACCAGCCTGAGAACTTCAGGCCCGCCCGTCGAGTGAATTTGAATGGCTTTCATGGCTGCGATAAGAATGAACCCAGAGGGGAGCCAAAAGCAAGGAGCAAAAGAGATGGACGACGGGGGCACAGAAGCTGCGCGACTGCCGGCTAACCGCCAGATGCTTGCTGTTATCTTGCTCTCCTGTTCCCTGCCTCTACATCATTCTGTTCCGGCGATCGGACAGCAAGCTCTGCTCGTCGGAAGAGGCCAGGCGGACCAGTCGATCCACGGTGTAGGATGCAGGGTGTTGGCTGGTGTAGTAGTGGCGCACTTGCAGTTCGCCGAGCAGGCCGATGGCCAGCAGTTGAATGCCCGCCACGAGGAGCACTGAAGCGAAAACCAGCATGGGACCGTGAAGATCCATCACGTCCATCTGGGGATTGAGGAGCTTCATGACCAGGAGCGTCGAGGCCATTCCGCCACCCGTCAGCATGCCCAGCACTCCAAAGCCTCCAAAGAAGTGCAGCGGTCTTCCCATGTAGCGGAGCAGGAAGCGAATGGTCAGCAGATCAAAGAAGACGCGGAAGGTGCGTCCGATGCCGTAATGGCTCTTGCCGCGCTCGCGATTCACGTTGCGGATGGGAATCTCGCAGATCGACGCGCCATACCAACTGGCAAGCGCGGGAATGAACCGGTGCATCTCGCCGTAGAGAGGAATATTTTGGATGACCTCGCGGCGATAAGCCTTGAACGTGGTGCCGAAGTCGTGGATGTTCACGCCGGAAAGCTTCGCCATGAGCCAGTTAGCGCAGGCTGAAGGGACACGCCGCAAGATGAAGTTATCGATGCGGACTTTGCGCCATCCGGAGACAACGTCGTAACCCTCGTCGAGCTTTTCGATAAATGCGGGAATATCGTTGGGATCATGCTGGAGGTCGCCATCCATGGCAAGGACAAATTCGCCCGATGCATGGTCGAAGCCCGCTGCCAGAGCCGAGGTCTGACCGAAGTTGCGGCGCAGCTTGACGATCAGCACACGGCTGTCAACGGCGGCGATCTCTTCGAGAAGCTTATACGTGCGGTCAACGGAGCCGTCATCAACGAAAACCAGCTCAAACGACTCGCCCACCTGCTCCATCACCTGCTTCAGGCGCGCATAGAGGACTGTTACATTTTCTTCTTCGTTGTGAAACGGCACGACAATCGAATATTTCGCCATGATTGATTCCTTAGACGCCGAATGCCCCGATAAGGCTTACATTGCGCTCTTCAAAAGCCTCCCGCAACTTGGATGCGGTGCAGACAGAAAAGGACGCGCCAATCGAAAGTCAGCCCACCAGGCCCCCCTTGGCTCCTACCGATCCAACTCTTCCAGCATGGCCTGCATCTCACTGAGGGCATGGCTGTTCCCTGTGCGCTCGGCGCAGCCGATCCCAGCCTTGAGCCGCTCGATCGCCTCAGCCTTTCGGCCGGCGCCGGCAAGGGTCTGAGCGGACATGAAATAGCCAGCCGTGTAGTCCGGATCGTTGGCCAGCAGCACGTCGAACTCTTCGAGCGCAGCCGCGACTTCACCGCGATTCTTAAGTTCCATTGCGATACCGTAACGGGCAAAGCTGTTTCCGGGGTCCAGACCAAGAATTTCCCTCAGTCCTGCAATCTTATCCATCGTATTTTTATCCGGCGCAATCACAATGGATCGGCCATGGGGGATTTGCGTAAATGGCGAGGATTGCCGAAACTGGAACTGGATATGGCAAACCGGCGATCCGCTGATTTCTGCTTCTGGCTCTATTGTAGCTGGCCGGAGATGCAAACGGCGAGAAATGCCTGACAAACAGGAGAGCAGCGGAAACGGCATGAGTAAACAACAGAATCAACCCACGGTGCGAACAGTCCACAGCACGCAATCGGAGATGACCGAGATCATTCTCCCTAACGACACGAATATGCTGGGCAACCTGCTGGGCGGACGGCTGATGCACTTTATCGACTTGACGGGCGCCATGGCGGCCTACCGGCACGCGCGAACTCACGTCGTCACGGCGGCCATGGATCACATCGATTTCATCCAGCCGGTTCGGTTGGGTGACCTCGTGACGCTCAAGTCAAGCGTGAACCGTGCCTTCACGAGCTCGATGGAAGTGGGCGTGAAGGTATGGGCGGAGAATACACGCACGGGTTCAGTGTCGCACGTGGCCAGCGCCTACATGGTCTTTGTCGCCGTCGACGAACACGGGCGCGTGCAGAAGGTTCCGCAACTCCAGCCTGAGACTCCGGACGAGATCCGGCGTCATGAGGACGCACTGCGGCGGCGCGAACACCGCGAACGGGAGAAGACTCGGCGCAGCGAGGCCAAGCTGGTGACGGCAACGCTGAAGGATGCCGGCGCAATCAATCCGTAGAACTGCCCGTCGCACGCTGTGAAATCGTGCGCGGCCGCGCTCCTGTAAAATTCAAGAAGGCCGCTTTGACCGAGCGATCGCGAACGCCGCTGGGCGGGATGGATGCAAGCGGACCAGTTCCCGCAGTAAGCTGCGAGTTCCCGCACGAATCAGGAAGGAGTTTTACGATATGGCGCATGGACATGCCATGCCGGAGCCAGTAGCTTTGCCCGGCGTATCAAAAATTATTGCCGTGGGATCGGGCAAGGGCGGCGTGGGTAAAACCACAGTGGCTGTGAATCTGGCCATTGCACTCTCAAAGCTCGGCCAGCGCGTGGGCCTGATCGACGCCGACGTCTACGGCCCGAATGTGCCGCTGATGATGGGATCCTCCGCGCAGCCGAGGGTGGGCCCGAACAACATGATCGAGCCCAACCTGACGCATGGCATCAAGACCATCTCGATCGGCTACATCTCGCCTGGCGACAAGCCGATGATGATGCGGGGGCCGATGCTGCATCAGATCGTCAGGCAGTTTCTGCAGCAGGTGAACTGGGGCGAACTGGACTATCTCGTGGTTGATCTGCCGCCGGGCACAGGCGACGTGGCGATTTCGCTGGTGCAGACCGTTCCGCTGACAGGCGCGGTGGTTGTCTCCACGCCGAGCGACGTGAGCCTCGAAGATGCGCGCAAGGCGCTGGAGATGTTTGCCCAGGTGAACGTGGACGTGCTAGGCGTCATCGAAAACATGAGCCACTTTACCTGCCCGCACTGCCACCAGGAGATCGACATCTTCTCGCGTGGTGGCGCGGAGCGCACGGCAAAGCAGTTTGGCGTGCCGTTTCTGGGATCGATCGAGCTGGTTCCCGCGATTCGTGAGGGCGGCGATCGTGGAATGCCCGTGGCGCTGGCCGGCCCCAAGAGCCCGCAAGCAGCGCCGTTCTATGCAGCAGCGGAGAAACTGATGCAACAGGCCGAAGCTTCTGCCGCGGCGGCGACCGATGTGATTGAGATCCAGTAAGCCAATGTGCAGCGTTGAAACAAAGAGCGGGGCTTTGGCCCCGCTCTTTGTTTGGCGATTCCGTTGCGTGCGCGCCTGCGTACGCGCCGTGGACAGATCCTAGGCGGGCTGGTTGATAGACTTCTCCGGCCGCGGCGCAAAGACGTTTCCCATCCGCTGGATTTGCGCACCCACTCCGCGCAGCTTCTCTTCGATACGCTCATAGCCGCGATCCATGTGGTAGACGCGATCGATGACCGACTCGCCGTCAGCGACCAGCGCGGCCAGCACCAGCGAGGCCGATGCCCGCAGGTCAGAGCACATGACGGCAGCCGATGAGAGCCGCGCCGGGCCGCGCACCGTTGCCGTGTTCCCGTCGACCTTGATGTTGGCGCCCATGCGCACCAGTTCCTGCACGTGCATAAAGCGGTTTTCAAAGATGTTCTCGCGCACCAGGCTCACGCCTTCGGCCTGCGTGGCCAGAGCCATGTACTGCGCCTGCATGTCCGTAGGAAAGCCGGGATACTCCTCGGTCGAAATATCCGCGGCGCGCAGTCGCGCGGCGCCGCGCACGCGGACCGAATCGGGGCCAAGCACATCGATCCGCGCGCCCGCCTCGCTCAGCTTGGCGATGACTGCGCCAAGGTGCTCCGTGTTGCAGTCGGCGACGATCAGGTCGCCGCCTGTCATGGCGCCGGCAATCAAAAAAGTGCCGGCTTCAATGCGGTCTGGATTGATGCGGTAACGCGCGCCGTGCAGCCTGGCGACGCCTTGCACGCGAATCATCGACGTGCCCGCGCCCTGAATCTTCGCGCCCATGGCCGCAAGCAGCCCGGCCAGATCGACGACCTCCGGCTCGCGTGCGCAATTTTCGAGCAGCGTCTCGCCTTCGGCCAGCACCGCGGCCATCAGCAGATCCTCCGTGCCCGTGACGGTGATGCGGTCGAAGACAATGTGCGCGCCGCGCAGCCGGGGAGCGCTGGCCTCAAGATAACCATGCTGCTGGGCAATCGCGGCGCCCATCTTTTCGAGACCCTTGATGTGCTGGTCAATGGGACGGCCGCCGATGGCGCAGCCGCCTGGCATCGCCACGCGAGCCGCACCCGTGCGCGCGATGAGGGCGCCGAGAACCAGCGAACTGGCGCGCATGGTCTTCACAATCTCATAGCGCGCCACGGGATCGGAGAGCGACCGGCAACTGATCGTCGTGTGATTCCGCGGCGCGGACGAAAATCCATCCTCCGGCATGATGGGCTCATGCAGTTCGACGGCCGCGCCCATGGAGGCCAGCAAACGCCGCTCGGTCGCAATGTCGCGCACCTGGGGAATGTTCTCGAGCGTAACCTCCTCTTCGGTGAGGATGGCAGCGGCCATGCACGGCAACGCCGAATTCTTGGCGCCCGAAACATGCACCGTGCCCACCAGCGGATTGCCGCCGCGAATGATGAATTTATCCATAAATAAGCAGCTTCTGACTCCTGGCTTCCCACTCCAATCTGTGCGCGGGATCAGTCGCCCATTGCAGCAGGATCTGAAAGCGATTCGTTAACGTTCCAGTGTAAATGCACGGTGACAAAGCGCGGATGGCTAATCTTATCTGCAATACTCTCAGAGACATCGCGAGAATAACTCAGCTTCCATTCGCCCTCAAAAAACCTCGACCTCCGCAAAATCCCTTCTTGCGCCGCAGTCTGGGCAAATAACAAGGGCCACGGTCCGGAGATGCAAATCACATCCTCAGGCCCTCTGCCGCAAGCAGGTAACGAGACTTATCCCTAGGTGTATGTCGGGCATAGCGTTTTGCCAAGGAAGATGCAGCGGTTTGCAGGTCTGCCGTTCGATCTGGAGCAC
>JBMFHB010000060.1:0-21446 GCA_049977045.1 Occallatibacter sp. | reverse complement strand
CGGATCTCCGTCACAAAACTCGGCCACGGACCCTTTTCCAGTTCGTCCAGAAGCTTCGTCTCCGCATGGCCGTTGGCCGGCTTCTTGCCTTCTTCAGCATCTGCCATTGCTTGACTCCTTTCGCCACAAGGCTCCGGCTGATGAGAACCGGATTCGATCGAGCAAGAAACTGCTCAGTTAAAAAAGCGCGCCGGAGAGTCGTAAAATCGCGCTGATCACATGCGGCGGGCGCGTACTATTCTCCAGAAATATGAAAAATCTATTGTCACCGATTGAATACTCGCGAAATATCTTTTGCCGTGATGCGTGTCACATCAAGCTGCGATTGCGCGTGGGAATTACAGACAAGTTGCATCGGGCGCAGCGAAGACAGCGTCGATAGACCCTGATGCCGCGCTCTTCCCCATCTTGATAAAGCATGGGAATCCATCTGGCGGCGCCAGTTGGAGGGATTGCGGTCGCGCACTCGAAGACCTGTTGCATTGTTTGTCGAAGCCGTTATCATCAACCCGCGCAGCCGAGGCAAGATTCAACAGCGAACGGCGAGAAGGTTCATTCGATTGCCGGAAAATCAGTGGGAGGACTGCCGGCAACGCCTGTAACATGCCAGCGCCGAAGGCATTCAATGACTTTCCACGCAATTGCCGCATGGCGCCCGCGCAGATGAAATGCGCCTGAATCAACCCCTCAACGTGAATCGCTCAGCGCCACTCCCAATCGATGAAGCCGGGCTTCACGTCGGTCATTGCGTTCACAATCAGTTCCACAAGCCCGCCGTACATGATGTGGTTCTTTTCCCAGAGGTCGTAGTACGCGAGCATGTCGCGGAACTGTCCCTTGCAATTGCTGCATGGAGCGCAAAGGTATTTCGGCGTCTCCGGGCCGATGCAATCGGAGAAGGCGTTCAGCACCTGCTCCATCTTCTTGCGTCCCGCCACTTGAAAGCGCCAGTCGGGGAAGTTGTTGCCGCCCATGATGGCGAAGCCGCTGCCGCCGCCGCAGCAATAGTTGTCGACGCCGTGCGGCGTCATCTCGCGGAACTTCGGCGCCAGCGCGCGGAGAATCTCGCGCTGCGGTTCGACCACGCCCATCAGGCGCACCATGTTGCAAGGGTCGTGGAGCGTGACCGGGAAGTCGTTGCGCGAAGGGTCGAATTTGAACTTACCGCTGAAGACGATCTCGCGCAGCAGCGGGAGGCAGCTCTCGCGCGGGATGTTGAGGTCGCCCGTCAAGACGCGGTCGGCAACCACGGTCAGCGCCTTGTGCGCATGGCCGCACTCGCCCAGCACGATGCGCTTCACGCCCAGCTTCTTCGCAGCTTCCACGTGCTTCAGCGCCACGCGCGCAAACTGGGCGTCGTCGTACCAGACGCCGTAGTTGATCGAGTCGTAGCCGGCCAGCTCCGACGACATGGTCCAGCTCACGCCCGCCTGGTTCAGAAGCAGCGAGAATGCTCCGGGGTTCTCGGGCCAGGCCAGAATCTCGCCCGCATTGTGAATCAGCAGAATGTCAGCGCCCTTCACGTCCCACGGCGTATGCACTTCGATGCCGGTCCGCTCGCTGATGTCCTCGTCGATGAAGTCGACGTTGTCTCTCACAATCTCGGCCGTCATGCCCGTCGAGGAGCCAGCCTTGAGTTGCAGCATCGATCCCTGATCGTGCAACTCCTTGGCGGAGATGCCCATCTCCTGGCTGAACAGCTTGCGCAGTTCGTGCGCCACCAGGCCGTTGTCGCAGCCGATGGGGCAAACCTGCGCGCAGCGCCGGCAGAGATTGCAGCGGTAGGACAACTCGATCAACCGCGCCACCAGCGGCCAGTTGAGTTGGATCGCTCCGTGTTGCCACGCCGAAAGAAGCCCGCCGCGCTTGACGTATTTGAAATACAGGCGGCGCAGAATCTCCGTGCGGAAGGTCGGCCGGTAAAGCTCGTTGCGGCCGCTGCCCTCAAAGACATGACAGGCTTCCGCGCAGGTCTGGCATCCGGTGCAGTGCTCCATGGTCAGCAGTAGCGGCTGCAAAAACGTCCAGTTGTTTTCCTTGTCGAAGAGTTTGTCCAGGCCCGACAGGAATTGCGCGACCAGATGGTCCTCTTCCTCGCGCGTCTTCGGCTTGGGAATGCTGACCGCGCAGGTGTCGTCGAGACCGCACTCGTACAGATCTCTTACCTGTGCTGACAGCGCGGCTGATGAAGGGCACTTTTCCGGACTGTCGAACGGCGCCGGCAGCGGCATCAACTCTTCGTCCTCAAGGTGAATCAGCGGCTCGCTGTCAGGCCGTGAGACGTCGCGCAATTCGATCGGACCGCTCATTTCTGCTTCTCCTCGGTAGGATTGACGGCGGTAGGATTGATGGCGGCAATCTCGCCCCACGTGCGCTTCCCGTCAGAGCCCATGTGCGGCGCCGACCAGGTTGGCTTGTAGTTCAAAGCCGCCGCGATCTTTCCTTCGATCGCGCTTCCACGGTCGTTGCGAAGGTCGTCCCACCGCACCGCATGCCATGTAAAGTACTTGGCGATAAAGTGCGCCATATGCGTGAAAGGAATGTAGGCGACAAGCACCGCGCTCAGAATTGCTCCCGCGGCAAAGATCGGCCCGAGCCTCAGGCTGCGATCGAAGTCCACGACGCCGCGCGCGAATTCACCCAGCGATGCTGTGCCGGGCGCGCGCATGAGATATCCACCGATGAGAAGAGAAAAGGCAGCAATGAAGAAGAGCAGATTGAAGATGTCTCCCGCATGAGTGGAGTTCTTCATGCCGGAGTCGACCATTCGGTGCACCAGGAGCCAGAGAGCGCCGGCGACAATGAATGCCGCCGCCGCCACTCCGATAAACTTCACCAGCGGAGCCGCGACAGCAACGATGCCCACAACTGCCGAGCCTGTAAAGAACAGGCCGGCTGCGGAGATCAAGGCCGCGCACACGGTCGCCACGATCGCCAGATACAGTCCGAAGTGAAACATCAGCGAGGGCAGCCAGAGCTTGCGGTTGTAATCGCGCAGACTTTTGAGGAAGATCACTTCCTCGGCCAGGAAGAGCACATCCCCGCGGTGGAAAGCCACCTGCGGCTTGCGCCACCAGTCCAGGGTCTCGAAGTACGATCCACCGTACGCGGCGCGATACGGGTGCTCATGCGGCAGAGGATAGAGTTCCCATCGCAGGTGGAGAGGAGTATTTGCGTATTGAATGATGCGCTTCAGACATCCGGCGAAAAAAATAAGCAAGCCAGCGTAGATTGCAAGATAAACCGCAACGGTCAACATAAGACTCCGTGCGCCAACTCAAACCCGCCGATCATTGCAGACTATCTGGTCAAGATTTGAGCAGCCCTCACAGTGGCCCGTTCCGCTCACATCGCGTGTCGCGCAGAACAGTGCACCTGCTACGGAAATTGAATTGCGTTGAATGTAGCACAAGCGTAATCCTCGATCAATCGCAGATCGTGCTCGCAGGCCTGTTCCATCGCTGCTGCATGAGCGTATCGCACACGCGCCGGATTCACGAAATCCGATGCAGAATGAATACGATACCTAGGGAGGATAGCTTGGATAACTCGATCAATCAGAATGATTGGCGCGTCATTACAAGCGTGACGGCGATCACGCCGGCAAATGCAATGATTCGCTGTGCTGTCTGCGACGCCGCCAGAACAGGCTCGCGGCGATCTCGCAAGCCCGCGATGAATTCAGTCTCCCGCCTTCAATCGAAAGGCCGGTCGCGGTGTTAGCATCAAGTTGTCCCATGAACTCCAAAAAACTGCAAATTATTCCTCTTGGCGGCCTGGGTGAGTTCGGCATGAACTGCCTCGCGGTACGCTGGGAAGACGACATTATCGTGATTGACGCGGGCCTGATGTTCCCCGAGTCGGAGCTGCTCGGCGTCGACATCGTCGTTCCCGACATCACCTATCTCATCGAAAACAAGAAACACGTGCGCGGTATCGTGCTCACGCACGGCCACGAAGACCACATCGGCGGCCTGCCCTGGATTCTGAACGAGCTCAAGGTTCCCGTTTACGGCACCGAGTTCACGCTCGCCTACGTGGAAGGCAAGCTCGAAGAACACCATCTGCTCGACGAGACCGAGTTGATCGAGATCGCGCCCAAGGAAAAGTTCACGCTCGGGCCCTTCACCATCGAGCCGATTCGCGTTACGCACTCACTGGTCGACTGCGTTGCCCTGGCGCTTGAAACTCCGGTCGGCGTGATCATTCACACCGGCGACTTCAAGATCGATCTCTCGCCTCTCGACGAGAAGGCATTCGACCTGCACACCTTCGCCGAGTACGGCAAGCGCGGCGTTCTGGCGCTCCTGCAGGACTCCACCAACGTGGAGCGTCCCGGTTACACACCGAGCGAGCGCTCGGTGATTCCGCGCCTCGACGAGATCTTCACCCAGACTCGCAAAAAACTTTTCTTCAGCTGCTTCTCGTCGTCGATCTACCGCATCCGCATCGCCATGGATCTTGCGCGCCGGCATGGACGCCGGGTGGCTGTGGTGGGCCGCTCCATGGTCGAGAGCGCCGAGATTGCTCAGGATCTTGGCTACATCGACATTCCGCCGGGCCTGGTCGTCAATCCCTCGCAGATCCGCGACTTTCCGCCCGAGCAGATGATGATCCTGATCAGCGGAACCCAAGGCGAGCCGATGAGCGCGCTGAGCCGCGCCGCTGTTGACAACCACAAACACGCGCGCATCGATCCCGGCGATACGGTGGTTCTGAGCTCGCGCATCATTCCCGGCAACGAGAAGGGCATCTTCCGCGTGATCGACCACCTGAGCCGCCGCGAGGCTAACGTGATCTACGACGACGGCCAGCACGGCCTCATCCATGTCAGCGGCCACGGCAGCCAGGAGGAGATGCGGCTGCTCATCAATCTGGTGCGGCCCAAGTTTTTCGTTCCCATCCACGGCGATTATCGCTACTTGCGCCGTCATGCGCAGATCGCCATGGAGACCGGCGCTGTCGATCACGCCATCGTGATCGAAGACGGCGACGTGCTGGAACTCGATCGCGACGACGCGCGCAAACGGGACAAGGTGACTGCCGGGCGCATTCTCATCGACTCCGGCTCTTCGATCGATGTGGTGGAAGACCTGGTGATCCGCGACCGGCGCATACTGTCCGAAGACGGCGTCGTTCTGGCTGTGCTCGCCATCAACAAAAAGACCGGCAAGGTAGAGCGCGAGCCGGAGGTGCTGATGCGCGGCTTCGGCGGCGCCGACATCACCGATCAGGCGCGCGAAACCGTCCTCAAGACGCTCGATGGATTGAATGCCGAGCAGAAATCCGACTACGGCATGGTGAACGAGCGCGTGCGCGTCGATCTCAAGCGCCTGATCCAGAAGACCACGGGCCGGCGGCCGATGATTATGCCGGTGATTCTGGAGATATAGAGGGTGGTGCGGAATTCACCGTACAGCGGATGAAGTTCCGCACGCGGCACACGCAGCCTCCGCACGTAGGAGGCTTCTCCGACGTTGTTGCCAGAGTTGTTGCGTGCAAGGTTTTTCCGTTCCCATGGACAGAAGACAGAGTGCGCAATGGCAGCAGCCTGTAGGCGTTTCCGCCTGTATGCTGCATGACCAGTGGAACTGGCATGCGGCATGATCGCCCGTCGAAGAACGTCGATTCCAGCCAGCAGCAGAGCCGCCGGTCGCGAATCTCCGACTGGCCTCGCCAAAACTCCGGCGGCAGTGCGCAGCCTATCTGGAGATGGCCTATCTGCAATTCAATGTATGTATTGTGCCTGGAGAAATTCCGTCTTGCGTTGCGCGGCCCAACGTAGAGTCCGGCCACAAGCCGCCCATCCGACAGCGTTCGCACCAGCATGGCTCACCCCGCGTTAGAGGGAAGCTGACCCAGTGGCCCTCCAGTGAGACTGGAAGGCCAGGCCGGTACAGGTTCCAGCGCAAGAACTTCCGTTGTGGCCCAACTTTTGGGATGCGCGAATGTGGCGAATGGGTGGCTCGGAGTCCGTCAAGAATCGCGCGCGAAATCCCTCTGCGCCGTGCGGTGGGTATCTGGGAGGGCCGAAAAATCCTGCGCGTGGCGCTCAGGCAGCGCGCTCAATCGCCGATTCGTTGCGCACCGAACGCTTGCCAATAAAGACTTCACCCATGTTTAGGCGCGCGTTGCCTTCCAGGTCGAGGAACCCGGCGTGGTTCTCCTTGCATAGCGCCTGCGCCTCCGGTGAGAGATAAGGCGCGATCAACACCGGAGTTGTCTGGCCCGCCTGTTGTGCGGCCAGTTCCTGCAATTTCCTGAGCGCAGCCAGAACCTTGCAGGGGCGTGCGTCCGCGTTCACCTCGCAGGCCAGCGTATGATTGTGGCCGTAGACATCGATGCTTGCCACGATCTTTACGCAGTGGCCATGCATGGGAGGCTCGCTCTTCATCTCCCTGACCTTCACCGCGGAGACCTGTTCCAGCAGCGCTTTCAGGGCAGATGCGGCGCGTTGTTCCAGTTCGGTGGCTTTCCGATCGGTTCTCATCGGCGCCTCCTTTTTTACTGAGTCTGTTCCTGAACGTTCTCGATATGGGCTGGACTCAGGATGAACGAGTTTTCGCCCGATGGAATCAGCGCCATCGAAACGGGATTGCGCCGGCCATAGCCCTTGTGGTCCTTCGACTCCAGCCATAGGCTGAGGCGTGGGTCGGAGATCACTGGCTTGCCGTTCCAGAACTGCGGTCCCAACCCGCATTCGATACGCAGGTGATCGAGCTGAAGCTCGATTTCGGTGATGTCCCGGGAAAAGTAGCGCCGCGCGTTACTTTCCCCGACCAGGATTCCGGTCACTTTATGACCGTTGCATTGGGATGTGACGACCATGAGTTCCCTCCATTCAACCGGCGCTCATTGGGGGTTCGCTGTGGCGGCAAACTCGTTTTCTATGTCTTGGACGACGCCATGTTGTAAAGCGTCACCCGGCGCCACTGCGTCAGAGATGGCGGAAGCTTGCGGCTTTCAGGCCCGACGTGTTGTTCAGCTCACTCAGAGACACTCACAGAGCGCCGGTTGAGGGTGTCCCCTGTGCTCACGGGCCAATACCGTGGAATGAAAGACACATCCAGCCAAATCAGTCAGCGCTCAAACGCTCTTTTGAACTTGGGGAAACAGGTGGGTCAGAATGATGTTCGTCGCGCCAAGCGGGCGATCTGACCGCCTGCGTCCATTCCCTGATGTTCTGTGCAAATCATGCCCCTATTTATTCCCCATGTCAACCGGTTTGGATGAATCTTCATTGAAAATCTGCTGGCCAGTCGCGAAAAGTCGCCGCGCTCCAGAGAAGTTCGAGGGAGATCTGCTTTCGGCGTTCAGAGCCGCCGTGATGAAGGTTGGTCAGAGAAGATCTGGCCGTCACGAATATGCACCACGCGATGTGCAAACTCAGCGATATCGGCCTCGTGCGTGACCAGCACAATAGTGTTGCCACTGGCGTGAAGATGATCGAAGAGAGCCATGATCTCCTGGCCAGTCTTCGAGTCGAGATTACCCGTCGGCTCATCGGCCAGAATGATGGACGGCTTGTTGACCAGGGCGCGGGCAATGGCCACGCGCTGCCGCTGCCCGCCGGAGAGTTCGTTGGGCTTGTGCATCATGCGCGATTCCAGGCCTACATCGGCCAGCGCCTTTCGCGCTCGTTCCAGCCGCTCCGCCGCGGGCGTGCCGTTGTAAATTAACGGCAGCTCCACGTTATGCAGCGAGGTGGCCCTCGCCAGCAGATTGAAGGTCTGAAAGACGAATCCGATCTCCTTGTTGCGAATGCGCGCCAGTTGATCGTCGTCCAGGTCGCTTACCAACTGCCCATTCAGCCAGTACTGTCCCTTCGACGGCGTATCGAGGCACCCGATCAGATTCATCAGCGTGGATTTGCCGGAGCCCGACGGCCCCATGATGGCGACGTATTCGTTGTGGCGGATCTTGAGCGATATACCGCGCAGGGCCTGCACCTGCTGCTCCGAGCCCATGTCGTAGGTCCGCCACAGATCCTCGACGACAATCACGTCGTTCGCGTCCACAACCGTGGTGCTGGGTAACTCCTCGACGCCGATGCCGTTTAGTGCCATGGTCTCCTCAGTGGTGAGTGAATAACAGACAGGATTTTTAGTCCCTGGTCCTTAGCTGCCGTCGCTCGTCAGCGTTACCGGCTTCTCGGTGTCGCGCTTGAGCAGGGAGCCGTTCTTCAGGTCGCGCAGTGTCTTATACGGTCCAGTCACAACCTCCTCGCCCGCGTTAAGCCCCGAGAGTACCTCTATGTTCGTCGTGCCCGTAATGCCGGTCGTGACGGGAACGAATTTGGCCCGCAGCCGTCCGTGCGCATCCTTTTGCGCCACAAAAACTCCCTGCACCGGGTTCGATTTTGCCCCAATTGCGGCCGGGTCCGAAGCCGCGTGCACGGTACTGCCGGATTTCGCCGTGTCCGCCGCCGGATCGTGCATGGTCAACGCCTGAATGGGCAGCGCAAGCACGTTGGTCTTGCGCGCGGTGATGATTTTGGCCGTGCAGGAGAGTCCAGGCCGCAATTTTTTCATGTCGTTCTGATTGCCGCTGAGCGTCACCACGACCTTGAAGTCTTTGGCTTCCTCGGAGCCGGTCGTCGACTGCGATGTAGCCACGCCCGTGGACCGCAAAAGTGCCTGATCTCCAACCAGCGTGACACGGCCCTTGAAAACCTTGTTGGGCAGCGCGTCCACGGTCACGTCAGCCTCCTGGCCCGTTTGCACGCTCACAATGTCGGTCTCATCCACTTTGACTTCGGCCGTGATGACGCTCATGTCGGCCAGAGTCATCAGCGTCGAGCCTTCGGCGTTCTGAATTCCTGTGACGACGGTCTCGCCTTCGCGCAAGGGCATGTTTGTTACGATGCCGTCAAAGGGCGCTGTCGCCACGGTCTTGTCCAACTGGTCCTGATCGGCGCGGAGGGTGGCAACGTCACTCTGCAGATGGCCGCGCGCGGAGGCGGTTTGCGCTCTGGCCTGGTTAAGCCCGGCCGCTGCCTGCGCCAGCGTCGCCACGTCCAGATCGTAGGCGGCCTTCTTGGCGTCGTAGTCCTGCTTGGCCATGATGCCGTCTTTATAGAGCGCCTGGGCGCGTTGCCAGTCGAGCTTCTTCTGCTCCAGGTCGGCCTGCGCGTGCTCCACGTTGGCCTGCTGCGTCTTCTCGTTGGCAATCGAGGAGGCAATATCGGTTTTGGCGGCAGCGATGGTGGCCTGCTGTGCGTTCACCGCCGACTTCTGCTGCACGTCCTCGATCGTGGCCAGAGTCTCGCCCGCCTCTACATGGTCGCCTTCCTTTACGTAGAAGTGCGTAATGCGCCCAAAGGACGTGGCGCCCACATTCATATAAGTCTTGGGCTTGATCTGGCCCGTGCCGCTCACCACCGAGGTCAAATCCTGGCGTGCAAGGTTTGCGGTGTACACCTTCGTATAGCCCGATTGCTGCTTGATGACCATGAATGTCACCAGTCCGGCGGCCACAAGCACAGCAAGAGCAATGAGGAGGATTTTCTTCATGGGATGTACGTTCTCTGCTTTTACTTCCATTCAGTGTACGCGCCCCGGAGACGCCTGGTTCCGTTAAATTTTGCCTTGTTCTGCAACACTCCCGCCTCGCGCCTGTTGAAGAATTCCGCAAGACGAGCGCCACTTCTTCTGCGCTGAGAAAGCCAGCGGGAGTGAGGCATTAACCCCAGCTTCCACGTTGCTTGCGACCATTGTCGCCGGTTCGGCCGCCTTCCGCAGCCAAACAAACCGCCGAAGGAGGCCTTCGCGGTTTTCCTGGCTCGCACTAAAGTTGTGAGACCGGGGCCCTGGCAGACGAGCGGAATAGGTCTACCCATTGTGACGCAAGCTGGTCCCCGGCGCGCACAAAATCAGGCAAAACATGCATTTTTGTCCCTACAAAGTTACCTTATGGTTGACCTTAACGCGACTCGTGCGTCATACCAGCGGAACCAACTGCCTACGGAACCTTGCCCGGCGCTGCCGGGAGCCGTAAAATAAGGCATCGCAGGAGTATCCAAGGCAATGATGTTCAAAAGCCGCCTATTCATCGCAACACTCGGTCTCGGCTTCATTTTGTTCCCTGTAAGCGGTTTTTGCGCCCGTCATCAGCAGGCAGATGCTGCTTCGCCGCAGCAGACGGATCCCGCCTCTGCTCAGGACCAGAACCAGAATCCGCTCCATCGCCAGCTCTCCGATAAGGAGCGGTACAAGGCGCAGAAGGCCTTGCGGCAGGAGTTGAAGGGGCCCTATAAAAAGTGGCTCAACGAAGATGTGGCCTACATCATCACCGACGACGAGCGCAAGGCTTTTCTGAGCCTGAGCAACGACGAGGAGCGTGAGGCCTTCATTGAGAATTTCTGGCGCCGCCGCAATCCCAACCCCGATTCCCCCGACAACGAATTTCGCGACGAATACTACCGGCGCATTCAATATGCGAACGACCACTATGCCGCAGGCAAGCCCGGCTGGAAGACCGATCGCGGCCACATTTATATAACCTGGGGACCGCCGGACAGCATCGATTCCCACCCCTCAGGTGGTCTCTACGAGCGGCCCATGGATGAGGGTGGCGGCGAAACCTCGACTTTTCCGTTCGAGGTGTGGCACTACCGCTATATCCCTGACCTTGGCGAGAACATCGACATCGAGTTTGTCGATACCTGCCAGTGCGGCGACTACCACTTCACCATCGATCGCAGCGAAAAGGATGCCCTTAAGTATGTTCCCGGCGCCGGCCTTACTCAGTGGGAGACGATGAATCACAAGGACAAGACCGACCGTTTCAAGGGCGGTGGCCTTGAACAGCTCGGCACCGGCCCTATGGGCGATGCCAATCAGGGCAAGGAGTTCGATCGCATCGAAATGGCGGCCAAGCTCTTCGCGCCTCCGACGGTGAAGTTCAAGGATCTGCAGGCGGACCTCGACGAATTCAACACCTCGCACAAACTGTTGCAGGGGCCGGTGCTGCCCTTCGACGTGCGCACTGACTACGTCAAGGTCACTGACAACATGGACATGATCCCCATCACGATCCAGATTCACAACCGAGATCTTACCTTTGTGACCAAGGACGGCGTCTCCAAGGCCGTGGTCAATATTGAGGGCCGCGTGAGCACCATTATGCACAAAACGGTGCAGACCTTCGAGGATACGGTCGAGGTGAACGAGCCTTCCGAGCTTCTGCAGAAGGCGCTTGATCGCGAGTCTCTTTATTGGAAGGCGCTGCCGGTCCCGCCCGGCCTTTACCGCCTCGATATTGCCATCAAGGACGTGAACAACCCGGATCACATCGGTATTTACGGACGCAGCCTCGACGCTCCAATTTATGCGGATGAGAAGCTGGGCACCTCGTCTCTGATCCTTGCCGACCAGATGAGAACCGTCTCTTCCCAGCAGATCGGCAGCGGCAACTTTATCATTAGTAATATGTTCGTCCGGCCGCGGGTTGCGAACAGCCCGGCCGCCCCGGTCACTTTCAAACGCGGCCAGGATCTGAACTTCTGGATGCAGTTTTACAACCTCGGCATTGACGAAGCCACCAAGAGTAATTCGGCAACGGTTACTTATCAGATCGCCGATGCGTCTGGAAATGTTATCCTTCAAAATCAACTCACATCAAAGGACTTAGGCCCACATAGCGACCAGCTGACGGTGGACAAAACTCTGCCTATTGCTGGCCTGAGCCCGGGCAAGTACAAGGTAACGATCAAGGTGAACGACGCAATCACGAAACAAGAGGTTGCGCAATCGGCGCCTTTTATCGTCGAATAGTAAGTATTCCGTGCAACCCTGAACCGGACCAGAGAATCCGGTCAGTTGCGCGGTGCCGTTTCGGGGAGAATTGCCAGAGACGCGGCGGAGTGACTCAGATCTGCGGATGAAGTGCAGAACCTATCTCGCCGGTTTCGCCGTGCTAGTGGCACTGGGCGCATATCCGTGCCTTGGAGCGGCGGCACCCTCCGTGTCCGGAGTGGTGCGCGACTCCTCGGGCGTGCCGCAGATCGGCACTGAAGTCCAGTTGCTCGGTCCCAACCTTACCGTCATTGCCAGCGTCTACACCAACGCTCAAGGCCGCTTTCTTATCTCTGCGTTGAAACCCGGCCATTACGCGCTGAAGGCCACAGGGCCCTCGTTCCTGCCATCGCAGCGCGAGAACGTTCGCGTGCACGGCAGCACCGTTGTCAACCTTACCCTCTACACCCTTTACGAGGTCATTCAATGGCTGCCGGCACAGCCTCGCTCCGGTAAAGCCCCCAAGGACGATTGGGCCTGGACCCTCCGCTCTGCAGCCAATCGCCCGCTGCTGCGCTGGCTTGAAGACGGCCCCCTCATCGTCGACTCGGATGGCGCCGGCGCCAAGCCAAAACTCAAGGCGCGTATCCTGGCCACCGGACAGGCCGGTACCTTTGGCGAAAACGGCGAGCGTTTCTCCGCGGCGGTCGAAAACACGCCATCCACCAGCCGTGAGCTCCTGGCCCGTGTGGACTTTGCTCCCGGCACCAACGCTGGCATGGAATCGATGCTGGGTTTCCGCCAGGATCTGGGAATGGCCGGCTCCGTCGAGTCGGTCGCTGCCGTCTCCGTCGCTCCCCAAGTGGTGGGCGGCGCTGGCGCGGGCCTCGGTGAGGCTTCGATCCGCAGCTCCGAGACCATGTACTTTGGCGATTCGCTGAAAGCCAACGTAGGCTCCGATACTGTTGCTGGCCGCCTTGCTGGGTCGTCGCTCCGGACGGTGTCTGCCATGCTGCCCTTTGCCACCGTCGCGTGGCGCAATGGCGCTTCGACAATTCAATACCGGCTGGCCACCATGGTGCCCGATCCGGATGGCTCCATCAACGAAGCTACCGCCTGGATGCCTGCGGTTGCCGAGCGCGATGGCGGTCTCACCATCGCACACGGCTTTCATCAGGAAATCTCATGGGCGCGCGAATCCGGCGCTTCCGGCATGTCGCTGGTCGTCTTCTCCGATCGCGTCGACAATCCGGTTCTTGAGGCGCAGGGGCAATTTGCCTCGGGCGCCGCACCCACCGCTGTTCTCTTCGATCGGGCCAGCAGCCTGATGCGCGCCGCCGGCCCCTCTTACGGTTCCACGGGCATCGAAGCCAGCTTTGAGCACAGTCTTCCCGGCAATCGCCGCGTGCGCCTCAGCTACGCGAGCGGAAACTCGCTGGTAATGCCGGCCCTGCCGCAAGCTTCCGCACTGGCCGATGTGCTCGCATCCCCGCGTTCCCGCCGCGCCGAGACCTATGCCATCTCGCTCACCGGCACCCTCGACGGGACCGGAACCCGCTGGCGCGCCAGCTATAGCTGGCAGCCAGACAATTCCGTCACTCCCGTCACGCCTTTCGCGCAGGATGCCGTCGATCCGTATCTCAATCTCTACTTCCGCCAGCCCATCCGCATTGCCCACGACAATTCGGTTGGTCTTGAAGCCCTGGTCGACATGAGAAACCTCCTTGCCCAGGGCTACCGTCCCTTCATCCTCAGCGATGGCTCGCTGCTCTTCTTCGCGCAGAGCCAGCGCGCTCTCTGCGCCGGCCTGGCCTTCACGTTCTGATCTTCGTTCTCGGACAGCCCATTCTCGTACAATTCCTCATTGAGAATGGAGTTACCGCAATGCCGCGCAGAAATCTCACCCGCCGTGACGCTCTCAAATCAAGCCTTGCCGCCACGGCCCTGGCCTCGTTACCTGCGCCGATCCACGGCGAATCCGCGCCGCCCAGGCGCAACGGCCGCATTCATCAGTCGGCTTGCCGCTGGTGTTATCAAGACATTCCCCTCGACCAGCTTTGCGCCTTCGCAGCCTCGATCGGCATGAAAGGCATCGACCTGCTGGAGCCTGACGAGTGGGAGGTTCCGCAGCGCTACGGCCTCATCTGCACCATGGGCTATGCAGGCGGCGGCACCATTGCCGACGCTCTCAACCGCCCCGAAAACCACGCCGCCATCGAAGCTGCCTTTCGCGCGAACATTCCTCTCGCCGCCAAAGCCCAAGTGCCCAACGTCATCACTTTCTCCGGCAATCGCCGCGGCATGAGCGACGAAGAGGGCGCGCGCAACACCGTCGCCGGCCTCAACCGCGTCAAGAAGATCGCCGAAGACAACGGCGTCACCATCTGCATGGAACTGCTCAACAGCAAGGTCAACCATCCCGACTACATGTGCGACCACACCGCCTGGGGCGCACGCGTCGTCGAGCAAGTCAACTCGCCCAGCGTGAAGCTGCTCTACGACATCTACCATATGCAGATCATGGAGGGCGATCTCATCTCGACCATCCGCGCCAACCTCCAGTGGATTGGCCACTTCCACACCGGCGGCGTCCCCGGCCGTCACGAACTCGACAATACGCAGGAAGTACAATGGGATGGAGTCATGAGGGCCATTGCCGGCGCGGGCTTCAAGGGCTACGTGGCGCACGAGTTTATTCCCGTGCGCGACCCGTTCGCCAGCCTCCGCGCCGCCGTGGATCTCTGCGACGTGTAACTTCGCTGACTCGCTAACATGCTGACTGGCTGACTTGCGATGAAATCTCTTCTCCTCCCCGCCTATAACCATCTCGAAATCGTCGACCTTCCCGTGCCCGAACCGAGCCCAGGCGAAGTGCTGATCCGCGTCGCGGCCTGCGGCATCTGCGGCAGCGATGTGCACGGCTACGATGGCTCCTCAGGCCGCCGCATTCCGCCCATCGTGATGGGTCACGAGGCTGCCGGAACCGTGGCTGCCTTGGGCGCTGGCGTCGAAGGCTACTCCGCAGGCGATCGCGTCACCTTCGATTCCACGGTCTACTGCGGCCAATGCGTCTATTGTCTGCGCGGCGACATCAATCTCTGCGACAATCGCCAGGTCATCGGCGTTTCCTGCGGCGACTACCGCCGCTACGGCGCCTTCGCTGAATACGTCGTTGTGCCGCAGCGCATCCTTTACCATCTGCCCGGCAATCTCTCTTTCGCCGAAGCCGCAATGCTTGAAGCGGCCTCCGTTGCACTTCATGCCGTGCGCGTCTCGCAGGTGAAAGGCGGCGAGACCGCGCTCGTCGTCGGCGCCGGAATGATTGGCCTGCTGACGATGCAGGCCGCGAAGGCGCTCGGATGTGCGCGCGTCCTGGTCTCGGACGTGGATGCCTCGCGCCTCAGCCTCGCCAAAAGCATCGGCACCGGCGAAGTCCTGCACGCAACTGGAGAGGATCTCGCCGCTCAAGTCCTCAAGCTCACCGAAGGCCGCGGCGTGGATCTCGCCTATGAGGCCGTAGGCCGCAGTGAAACCGTCAACGCTGCCATCGATTGCACGCAAAAGGGAGGCACGGTGACGCTCATCGGCAACATTCAGCCCGAGGTCTCACTGCCGCTGCAAAAAGTCGTCACCCGGCAGTTGCGTCTGCAAGGTTCCTGCGCCTCGGCCGGCGAGTATCCGCAGGCCATCGATCTTATTGCGGGCGGTAAAATCGAAGTCGCTCCCCTCATCACCGCCATGGCTCCACTCGAAGAAGGCCCGCGCTGGTTTGAGCGTCTTCATGCGCGCGAGCCCAACCTGATGAAAGTGATTCTCACGCCATGAACCCAGCCAGCGACAAACTCTTCGATCTCACCGGCCAGGTGGCCATCGTTACCGGCACGAGCCGCGGCCTCGGGCAATACTTCGCCCGCGCCCTGGCAAGGGCCGGCGCCGATCTGGTGCTCACCAGTCGCAAGCGCGAAGCCCTCGCGGACTTTGCTGCCGAAATCGAAGCCATGGGCCGCAAAACCCTCTCGCTCGAACTCGACGTGCGCGACCAGGCAAGCATTGAACGCATGGCCGCCGAGGCCCAGGCCGCCTTCGGGCAGATTCACATTCTCGTCAACAACGCAGGCTGCAACATTCGCAAGCCCGCGCTCGAAGTTACCTGGGACGACTGGAACCAGATTCTCGACACCAATCTACGCGGTATGTTTTTTGTCTCTCAGGCCGTGGTGCGCGGCATGATCGCGCACGGCTACGGCCGCATCGTCAACGTTGGTTCCGTCACCAGCGTCTTCGGCTTCGCGGGCCTTGCGCCCTACGGCGCCAGCCGCGGCGGCGTCCGCCAGTTGACGATGAGCCTCGCCGACGATTGGGGAAAGTTCGGCGTCACCGTCAATTGCCTCGCGCCGGGATGGTTTCGCACCGAGCAGAACAAGGTTCTCTACGAAAACAAGGAGTGGGTCGAATACATCAGCGATCGCATTCCCGTAAAACGCCCGGGGCAGCCGCACGATCTCGATGGCGCCGTTGTCTTTCTCGCCGCGGAGGCAAGCCGCTACATTACCGGCCAGACGCTTCTGGTCGATGGCGGCATGACCACCGGCTCCACGCGCGCCACCGTCGCGCCGAAGCCATAGCCGCAGTCCCTGCGCGGAAAGCATGAGTGTCCGCGGCTGTCTTTCAGCAGACTGCGTTGGCCCAAACGAAGGATGGGTTCGATGAAACTTGACCGCGCGTCTCTTGCCGCACTTCTTTGTCTTGTTTGCGCAACCGGCTTCTCCGCGCGCGCCCAGGCCCCCGCGTCTTCACAACCCGACGCACTGTTGCGCAGTTTCCTCAATCCGCCCAACGGAGCTCGTCCCCGCGTCTGGTGGCACTGGATGAACGGCAACATCTCCACCGATGGCATCAAACTCGACCTCGACTGGATGCATCGCGTGGGCGTCGGCGGCGTCACGATCTTTGAAGGCGCCATCAACACACCGCAGGTGGTTCCGCATCGCCTCATCTACATGACGCCCGACTGGAAGCAAGCCTTCAACTACGCCGTCACCACCGCGCGTTCCATGAACATGGAGGTCGCCATCGCCAGCTCGCCCGGCTGGAGCGAGACAGGCGGCCCGTGGGTGCCTGCGTCTCAGGGCATGAAGAAGATGGTCTGGTCGGCCACGCGTGTCGAAGGCGGCAAGCCGTTTACCGGCAAACTTGCGCATCCGCCGCAAGTCGACGGCACATTCCAGAACTTCCAGGTTCCCGGCCGCCGTGCGCCCGACGGCAAAGTCACCACCCCGCCCGAGTTCTATACCGGCGTGGCCGTGATCGCATACAGGATTCCCGACGGCGACGAACCGCAATCGGAGCTGAATCCCGCTGTCACCGCAAGCAGCGGCACGCCCAATGTTCCCGCGCTCTCTGACGGCGATGTGGCCACCGTCGCGCTCGATCTTCCGGCCAGCAATCCCGGCCGCGAATCCTGGATCGAGTTCGACTACGGCCATCCGCGGACCATCCAGGCCGTCACTCTCGCCAGCCGCAACGACTTCATCAGCGTCTTCGATCACGAGAGTCCCGCAATTCCTCCGTGTCTTGAGGCAAGCGAAGACGGCCGCATCTTCCGCAAGGTCGCCGACATTCCCTTCAGCAGCATCGTCGAGAGCACTGCCTCGTTTGATGCCGTTACCGCCCGCTACTTCCGCGTCGTCTATCCCGCGCAGCCGGCAAGTGTCCGCGAGCACGACCACAAGATCACCGAACTGGTGCTGGCAAGCGGCGCGCGCGTCAACGAGTTTGAGAAGCGCGCAGGCTACGCCAACGCGCGCAACTTCTACGCGATCTCCGACCCTAAAGTCGCGCCCGGATTCATCGTGCCCCAGTCCGGCGTGATCGACCTGACCGGCAAAATGCTCCCCGACGGCACGCTCGACTGGACGCCGCCCGCCGGCGCGTGGATGATTCTTCGCATCGGCTCCTCGCTCACCGGCCACGAAAACGGTCCCGCTCCCGCCGAAGCCACCGGCCTTGAAGTCGACAAGCTGAACCGCGACTATGTAAGGAATTACGTCGACGGCTATCTGAAGATGTACGCCAACACCGTCGGCCCTCAAAGGATGGGCCCGAACGGCATCTCGTGGATGCTCTCCGACAGCATCGAAGTCGGCCCGCAGAACTGGACCGACCACATGATCGACGACTTTACGCGTCTTCGCGGCTACGACCCGCGCCCGTGGCTCCCCGCGCTTACCGGTGTCGTCATCCAAAGCACCGCGGACACCGACCGCTTTCTCTGGGACTTCCGCCGCACCATCGGCCAGTTGCTCGCCGGGAATCACTATGGCGAGATCGCCGCGGATCTGCACGCGCATGGCATGAAGTACTACGGCGAGGCGCTCGAATACCACCGTCCCTCGCTCGGCGACGACATGGAGATGCGCTCGAAGACCGATGTTCCCATGGGCGCGATGTGGACCTGGGCGGGCCGTCCCGGTCCCGATGTTGACTATCTCTCCGACCTACGCGGCGCAGCCTCTGTCGCGCACATCTACGGCCAGAACATCGTCGGCGCCGAATCGATGACCTCGCGCGGTCCAGCATGGTCCTTCTCGCCTGGCAATCTCAAGAAAGTCGCCGATCTCGAATTCGCGCTCGGCGTCAATCGCTTCGAGATTCATGAGTCTGCGCACCAGCCCGTCGCCGACATGAAACCCGGCCTTACGCTGGGGCCCTACGGCCTCTGGTTCAATCGCAATGACACATGGGCCGACGAGGCGGGGCCGTGGATCACGTATCTCGCGCGCTGCTCCTGGATGCTGCAACAGGGCCACTACGCGGCCGACGTAGCCTACTTCTACGGCGAAGAAGGCCCGCTCACCGCGGTCTTCGGCTGGAAGGGCATTGCCGACGCGCCATCCGGCTACGCCTTCGACTTCGTGAACAGCGATGCGATCCTCCACGAACTCAGCTTCAAAGACGGTCGCCTCACGACGCCAGGCGGCACGAGCTATCGCATTCTCTACCTTGGCGGACGCAGCCAGCGCATGACGCTTCCCGTGCTGCGCCAGTTGGGTGAACTGCTACGGCAGGGCGCGGTCGTGGTGGGCAAGCGGCCCACGGATTCGCCAAGCCTCGCCGACAATCCTGCAGATTGGAAGAAGGTTGCCGATGCCTTGTGGAGCAGGGAATCGACGGCCCATACCGTGCGCAAAATCGGCAAAGGCCGGCTCTACATCGGCTATTCGGCAGATGAGGCGCTCGCCGCGCTCCACGTCCCGCGCGACTTCGATTACACAAAGCCCGAGCCCGGCGCGGACCTGATGTTTCTGCACCGCAAGCTGACTGACGGAGACCTCTACTTTGTCGACAATCGCAACGGCCGCGCCGAAAATCTCAGCGCCACCTTCCACGTCGACGGCAAGGCTCCCGAGCTGTGGGATGCGGCCAGCGGCGAGACGCGCCCGGCCTCGTACTCCATCGCCAACGGCCTCACCACCCTTCCCCTGCATCTCGATCCCTGGGGCACAATCTTTGTCGTCTTCCGCGATCCCGCCAAAGCAGGTTCGCGCGCTCTGCCTGCACCGAAGGAAACCGCAATCGCCGAGGTGGACGCATCGCTCAACAACGACTGGACCGTCCACTTCCAGCCCGACCGCGGCGCTCCGGAAACTGCCGCGTTCAACAGCCTCATCTCGTGGAGCGATTCGACCGATGCAGGCGTCAAATACTTCTCCGGCTCGGCCACCTACGCGAAGACCATCGACGTTCCCGCGAGCGCCTTCACGCCGGGGACACAACTCTGGCTTGATCTGGGCGATGTGGAGAACCTTGCCTCGGTCACCGTCAACGGCAAGCAACTGGGAATCGTGTGGAAGTCGCCCTTCCGCGTCGATGCGACGCAGGCTCTCAAACCCGGCGGCAACCGGATCGCGGTTCAGGTGACAAATCTCTGGGTCAACCGCTTGATTGGCGACCAGCAGCCTTGGGCGCTCAGGAAATACGCCTTCGCAGACTTCACGCCGTACAAAGCCGACTCGCCGCTCCTGCCCTCCGGCTTGCTCGGTCCCGTGCATCTGTTGTCCGTTTCCGCACGTTAAGCTCGCCGAATTGCGTTCTCCGCGAATTGGTTAACGTGGGACTGCACGTCCTGCCGATTTCCGAACCTTCCGCGCCCTCCAAAAAACCACTTGCATTTTGCAAGGGAAATCGGCAACAATTTCACTGCGGCGCCCCCCAACTTGCCAACTCGCCGCAACGGTACAACCAATTCGCAGGAGGTCACGATGAGCACTGTGCGTGTGCTGGCATGAACGCGCAAAGGCGCGTTTATCCTCACTTCGGACGGCAAACGAAGAGACTGGAAGGTCGACGGGCCGTTCTTCGCGGGCTGGGAGATCTACCACATGAAAGGTTCCGAGGCCGATCCGAACCGCATCTACGTCTCGCAAACCAGCGGCTGGTTTGGCCAGCTCATCCAGCGATCCGACGATGGCGGCAAAACCTGGCGCCAGCCCGGCCTCAAGCCCGGCGAGCCCGACATGCCGGCCTTCCCCGACAAGGCGCCGAACCGTTTCCTCTACGACACCTCCAGCGAAACCGGCAAGCCGCTCACCACGCATCAGTGGTACGACGGCACGCAGCACCCATGGGAGTTCAAGCGCGTCTGGCACATCGAGCCCTCGCTCACCGATCCCGACACGGTCTATGCGGGTGTCGAAGACGCGGCGCTGTTTCGTTCCACCGATGGCGGTGAAAGCTGGCTCGAGCTCTCCGGCCTGCGCGGCCACGGCACCGGCTCCCAATGGGCGCCGGGCGCGGGCGGTATGGGTGTGCACACCATCCTCCTCGACGCCACCAACCCCAGGCGCATGTACATCGCCATCTCCGCCGCGGGCGCCTTTCGCACCGACGATGGCGGCTCCACGTGGAAGCCGATCAACCAGGGGCTGCGTTCGCAGTACATTCCGGACCCGAAGGCCGAGATTGGCCACTGTGTGCATCACGTGGCCATGCACCGCTCCCGTCCCGAGGTGCTCTTTATGCAGAAGCACTGGGACGTGATGCGTACCGACGATGCCGGCGAAAGCTGGCATGAGGTCAGTGGCAATCTGCCCACTGACTTCGGCTTTGCCATCGACGTGCACGCCCACGAGCCGGAGACCATTTACGTCGTGCCCATCAAGAGCGACTCGGAGCACTTTCCCATCGAGGGCAAGCTGCGCGTCTATCGCAGCCGCACGGGTGGCAATGAGTGGGAGCCGCTCGCCAAAGGGCTTCCCGAACGCGATTGCTATGTCAACGTGCTGCGCGACGCCATGGCCGTCGACCGGCTCGACCAGTGTGGCATCTACTTCGGCACCACCGGCGGCCAGGTCTACGCCTCACCCGACTCGGGCGACACCTGGGCTCCGATTGTGCGCGATCTGCCCGCGGTGCTGTCGGTTGAAGTGCAGACGCTGAGCTAGGGACTAAGGGACTAAGGGACTGAGGGACTGAGGGACTTGCACGATCCCCATTTGCCGGGCGCCCCAGGAACTCCGGCCCGATCGCTCTGGTCTGGATACAGATAAGGCAGCGCATCCTCCTTTCGTCCGCTTTTTGGGCGAAGGGATGGGAGAGCACAAAACCCAACACACCCCGAACAAGAGACGCGTGTGACAAGCATCGCAAACGAATCCGATAACGCAGGCGCCGCGCGCATCCACGTGGCGATCCCCTACCATCTGCGCAACC
>JBMFHB010000059.1:0-21486 GCA_049977045.1 Occallatibacter sp. | reverse complement strand
CACGTCAATAATCGCCACCTGTGCGCCGCAACTGGCGAGTGCGCCGGCAATGTCGCTGCCGAGAATGCCGGCGCCGCACACTATCCAGTGATATAGATCACAGTCTTCTCGATTTCCATTCCTTGAAGATGCTCTGTAATTGGTCAGCCGGTGTTTCAGAGTCGCAATGCGCGCTCTACAATGGAGCACTGGCCTGAATAGCAGGTGCTGCATGTCTGCTCTACCTCTCTCCGCTGGCCGAAGAGCGCGAGAACAACATTGCGAAAAGGGAATGACCGATCGGCCGCCGGCGTGCGGCTCAACGGCCGCTTCCCGTCAGCGCCGCCATCGCCTGAACGTCCCCCCGATTGCTTTGGCGGGCGACCACGAACGGGAAGAGCAGCGGTCCAAAGAGCTCTGCCTTGACATTGAGCGCCTGCTCGTCATTTCCCTGCGCCTCCCGGACAATCTCGCACGCCTGGACATCGCTCACAGCCGGCATGATTCTTGCTTTCATCGCCACGTAATGTCCGGTGTCCATCGCGTAAAACCGGTTCGGCATTTGCCACGAAAGGACAAGGTGGAATCATGCAACGAATGCTCCTCAACGTGAATGGCGTCGATCGCTCGGTGGTCGTCAATCCAAAGAAGTCGCTGGCCGACGTGCTGCGCGAGCAGTTGCTGCTGACCGGCTGCAAGGTTTGCTGCGACGAGGGCCACTGCGGCTCGTGCACCGTCCTGGTTGACGGCAAAGCGAAGCGCTCCTGCCTCATTCCGATGGGCAGGGTGGAAGACGGCGCCCGAATCACCACTATCGAAGGGATTGGCACACCAGACAATCTTGATCCCCTGCAAGTGGCCTGGATGGCGCATGGCGGCGCGCAGTGCGGGGTGTGTACGCCGGGATTCATCATGTCCGCCAAGGTTCTGCTCGATAAAAACTCCCGCCCGGCCCGCGAAGACGTTCGCAAGTGGTTCGACAGTAACCGCAACCTCTGCCGGTGCACGGGCTATAAGCAACTGGTGGATGCCGTCATGGACGCTGCTGCCGTGGTGCGCGGCGAAAAGAAGAAGGACGACCTGCTCTTTAAGCCCGCCGCGCATGAATCCATCATGGGATCGAAGTACCGTCGCCCTTCCGCGCTGGCCAAGGTAACCGGCACATGGGATTTCGGCGCCGATGTGGCGCTGCACATGCCGCCCGGCACGCTGCGGCTGGCTCTGGTGCAGGCCGAGGTTTCCCATGCCAACATCCTTGGCATCGACACCTCCGAAGCGGAAAAAATGCCCGGCGTGGCCAAGGTGATCACATGGAAGGACGTGAAAGGCAAAAACGCCATCACCGGCCTAATCACTTTTCCGACAAACAAGGGCGACGGCTGGGACCGTCCGATCCTTTGCAAAGAGAAAGTCTTCCAGTTTGGCGACGCCATCGCCATTGTCGCCGCGGACACCGAGGAGCATGCCCGCGCAGCGGCGGCCAAAGTCAAGGTTGACCTTGAGGTTCTTCCGGCCTATATGTCCGGCTGGGCAGCCATGGCTCCCGACGCCATCGAGATTCATCCCGGTGTGCCAAACATCTACTATGAGCAAGGCATCGTGAAGGGCGAAGAGACCGCGCCGTTGATGGAGCAGGCCGCATTCACCGAAGAGATCGAAACCTACTGCAGCCGTCAGCCTCACCTGCACATCGAGCCCGACTGCGGGTGCGCCTATCTCGAAGACAATGGCCGGCTGACGATCCAATCCAAGAGCATCGGATTGCAACTGCACGCAGCCATGATCGGCCCCGGTCTCGGCGTCGAACCCGATAAGCTGCGGATCATCCAGAACGGCGCCGGCGGCACCTTCGGCTACAAGTTCTCGCCCACCATGGAAGCTCTGCTGGGCGTTGCCTGCCTGGCCACCCAGCGGCCGGTTTCTCTGGTATACAGCCAGTATCAGAACATCATTTACACGGGCAAGCGCTCGCCCGGCAACGTAAAGTGCAAGATGGGCGCCGATAAGGACGGTAAGATTCTCGCCATGGAAACCGACTGGTGGATCGACCACGGTCCGTACTCCGAGTTCGGCGATCTGCTCACCGTTCGTCAGGCGCAGTTTATCGGCTCCGGCTACGATATCCCCAACATTCGCGGCAAGGGCCGCACCGTCTGTACCAACCATGCATGGGGTTCTGCGTTTCGCGCCTACGGTTCTCCGCAATCGTTCCTTGCCTCTGAGCAATTAGTCGACATGCTGGCGGAAAAGATGGGGATGGATCCCTTCGACTTCCGCTACAAGAACATCAATCGGCCCGGCTCCACTCTGCCCTGCGGCCAGCATCTCGATGTCTACTGCATCGAGGGCTTGATGAACCTGATCAAGCCGAAGTACGCGGAGGCAAAACAGCGGTGCAAGGAATTCAACGTTCCAGGCAAAAAGCGCGGAGTGGGCCTTGCCATCGGCATGTATGGCTGCGGCCTCGACGGTCCGGACAGCTCGGCAACCTCGGTAGAACTCACCGCCGCCGGTGTCACCCTGTTCAACTGCTGGGAGGACCACGGTCAGGGCTCCGATCTGGCCGCACTAACGATCGCGCATGAGACACTGCGCCCACTGGGCCTGAAGCCGGACCAGATCAGTCTCAGGATGAATGACACGTTGCTGCCAAACAGCGGTCCCGCGGGCGGCAGCCGTTCCAACGTGTTTACCGGCAACTCCACCAAAGTTGGCTGCGAGATGCTGCTGAATGCCATGCGCAAACCAGACGGCAGCTATCGCACTTACGACGAGATGGTTGCGGAGAAGATTCCACTGCGCTACGACGGCACGTGGGTGGCGTCTGACTGCACGGCCTGCGATTCGGTGACCGGCCAGGGCAAGCCGTTCCCTGTCTATATGTACGAAGTCTTCATGCCCGAAGTGGAGGTGGATCTCGAAACCGGCAAAGTGAAGGTGGTGAAATTCACCACGGCGGTCGACGTGGGAACCATTATCAACCGCGCCACCGTCGAGGGCCAGATCTACGGCGGGCTGGCGCAAGGCATCGGCCTAGCGCTCAGCGAGGACTTCGAGGATCTGAAGGTGCATACCAGCCTGAAAGCGTGCGGAATCCCTTACATCAGCGATATTCCCGACGACATCGAGATCCTCTTCCAGGAAACGCCGCGCGATCTCGGACCGTTCGGCGCAGCGGGTGTGGGCGAAGCGCCACTGACCGCTCCGCATCCGGCGATCCTGAACGCCATCTACAACGCCTGCGGCGTGCGCATTACCCGCGTGCCCGCACTGGCCAAGGTCATGAAAAATGCTCTGAAGGAGAAAGAAAAACCGCTGCTGGCCCACATGTGACCAGTGAAACAGCAGAAGCCCTGGCGCGGCAGGATCGAGACCGGGCTCGGGTACGAACAAATCGACAATGCACGCGAGGCGGAACTCCCCGCGCGCCAGAGAGTGCTGCATGGACCGGGAACAGGTCAGACGATGGGAGAGCCAGTGCATTGAAGATCAGGCTCCCGCCTGTTCTGCCGCCTGCCCTCTGCACGTCGATGCCCGCGGCCTCGCGGTCGCGGTTGCCGCCGGAGATTTCCATAAAGGATTGGCGCTGCTGGCCGGCGCCACCCCGCTCCCGCGCGTCCTCGCCCACGTCTGCGACCATCCCTGCCAGTCCGAGTGCCGCCGATGCGATGCAGGTGACGCCGTTGCCATCGGGCTTCTCGAACGCGCCTCTGCCGAGTTTGGCGGCCCCGCTCCGCCGATCCAGATCCAACCCTCCAAAAACCAGAAAGTCGCCATTGCCGGCGGAGGCATGAGTGGTGTCGCCGCGGCGATTCGCCTCGCGCAGCGCGGCTATGCGGTTTCGCTCTTTCAGGCAGGATATCGGCTTCTGGAGCGGCTGCGCGCGTTCCCCGAGGCGGTTTTGCCCGCGTCGGCGATCGAAGACGATCTGGCCGCGCTCGCCAGGCTGGGCGTCGCGGTGCACTGCAATACCCCCATCGGTCATCGCGACGGCCCCTTCGCTCTCGATGCACTCGTTGATGGCTTCGATGCCGTGTACCTGGCCATCGGCCCCGCACTCTTCGACAACGAAAGCCTGGGCCTGGAGCGAACGCCAGAGGGCCGGCTGCGCATCGCCCCTCTCACACTGTCCACCAGCCACCCGAAGATCTTCGCCGGAGGCACGCAACGTTACGCTCCGGCCGGATACTCACCGGTTCTCTCCGTGGCCGACGGAAACTACGCCGCTGTCTCGATCGACCGATTCCTTCAAGGCGCTTCGCTGACGGCGAGCCGCGAAAATCAAGGCCCACACTCTTCGCGGCTCTACGTCAACACCAGCGGCTTCGCGCCCTTGCCGGCTGTTCCGCTCTCGCCGGGAGCCTGCGGCTACACGCGCGAAGAGGCTATCAAGGAAGCCGCGCGCTGCTTCCCTTGCCATTGCCTCGAATGCGTAAAAGTCTGCCCCTATCTGGAGGAGTACGGATCTTATCCAAGGGATTACGTGCGCCGGATCTACAACAACGAAAGCATCGTGATGGGCGTGCGCAGCGCCAACCGCATGATCAACTCCTGCGCGCTCTGCGGCCTGTGCGCTGCCGTCTGCCCGGAAAAGCTCAACATGGCCGACGTCTGCCTCGACGCTCGCCAGAGCATGGTGCTCAAGGGCAAGATGCCGCCTTCAACGCACGACTTCGCGCTGCGCGATATGGCCTTCAGCCAGAGCGACGCCTTTCACCTCGTGCGCCACCAGCCGGGATTCGCTACCAGCCGGACGGCGTTTCTTCCCGGCTGCCAGCTTTCCGCCTCATCTCCCTCTCACGTCGTTTCCACCTACCAGCACCTTTGCGGCACGCTGCCCGGCGGCGTCGGACTCATCCTCGGCTGTTGCGGAGCGCCCGCCCGCTGGGCGGGTAATGAAGCAAAATTCCAGGAGGCCGTCGCCGCAATCGAGTCCGCCTGGGAGTCGCTCGACCGGCCCCGCATCGTCACGGCCTGCTCCTCCTGCTTCAAGTCACTGCGCGACGCACTGCCACGGATACCCGTCGAACCGCTCTGGCCGCGCATCGATCTGTCGCGACTCCCCGCGCCACAGGACAACGCAGGCAAAAAGCTCGCCATCCACGATCCCTGCTCGACCCGCGGCGTCTGCGATGTGGAGCAGAGCGCGCGCGGCCTGCTAAACAGGCTCGGCATCGAAGCCGAGGAACTGAACGCCCCGGGGCTTACCACCTGCTGCGGCTACGGCGGCCTGATGCTGTTTGCAAACCCCGCGGTCGCCGCAAAGACCGCGGCGCGGCGCGCCGCCGAGAACGATGCCGACTATGTCACCTACTGCGCCATGTGCCGCGACCGCTTTGCGCACGAAGGCAAGCGGGCCACCCACATTCTCGACCTTGTCTTCGGCGCGGATGTCATCGATCCCGCGGCGCGGCCCGACCCCGGCTTCTCGCGCCGCCAGGACAATCGCGCGCGTCTAAAGAACAGGCTCCTGCACGAGGTATGGGGAGAAACGGAGAAACCAATGGAACCTTCGCGTCCTGTGCTGATCGCCGATGAGCTGCGGCCGCTGCTCGAAGCGCGCATGATCCTTGAACAGGATGTGCGCCGCACCATCGATCATGCCGAAGAGTGCTTGGACTGGATCGAAGATCAATCCACCGGCCGCCGTCTTGCGTCGCTGCGCCAGGCCTCCGTGACCTATTGGGTGGAGTACTCTGTTGAGGGCGATGCCCGCACCGTGCACGACGCCTACTCGCACCGTATGGAGGTTCGCCCCCAATGAATCCCTCTGCCGGCGCATCTCCCGAACCTGCCTACATGTGCGCCAGGTGTAACAAGCCGCTCGTGTCTGGCAAGGTCATCGCCTCTTATCTCGGCAGCGAGTTTCCCATCGAGTTGTGGAAGTGTCCGGAGTGCGGCAAAGTCCTGGTCCCCAAAGAGCTTGCCATCGGCCGCATGTTACAGGTGGAGCAGGCGCTGGAGGACAAATGACCCGCGCCGGCACAAGCTGCGCTCCATCGCTCTACGAAACCGGCCGCCTTGCGCCAGGAGATAGCCGATCGATTCGCCCCGGCGGGCTGGAGTTGACGGCGTAGCCGCCAGAAAGGATGAAACAGCCATGAACGATGATGCATTCCACGTAATGGATCTCGCGGCGAAGGGCTATCAGTGCAGTCAGATCCTGATGGCGATCGCTCTCGAAGCGCAGGGCACGGAAAACGAGGAACTATTACGCGCCATGGCGGGCCTGCTGGCCGGTATGGGAGCCGGCAAAACCTGCGGGGCCCTCACCGGCGGCTGTTGCGTGCTAGGCCTCTACGCCGGATGGGGAAAGCCGAACAGCGCGCCGGACGACCGGTTGGCGCCGATGCTCGCCGAGTTTGTCGCGTGGTTCGAATCCGAATTCAAACAGCGTTATGGCAGCATTGAATGCGCGGAGATCCTTGAGAACGACGTGCGCAATAAGGGGTCACGCTGCCCCGGTATTGTGATGGAGAGCTTGGCCAAATTGAGGCAGATCCTTGCCAATCACAACGATGATTTCGAGACATCCAGATCTGAATAATCCCGCGGCGGCATCGCTCGCGGCGATGGTCCTTGCCGCGGGCGCTTCCTCGCGCATGGGCACATTGAAACCGTTGCTGCGCCTCGCCGGAATCACTGCGATCGAGCGCGCTCTCGGTCAATTCCGCGAGGCCGGCATCGACGACGTGCTGGTGGTGCTTGGCCATCGCGCGGCAGAACTGCGTCCTCTTGTGGAGCAGTGCGGAGCCCGCTGGATCGAGAACCCGCATCCCGACGATGGAATGTACTCTTCCGTCGTCGCCGGCGCACAGTCGCTGGCTTCGTCCGTGCGCGGAGTTTTTGTTCTGCCTGCCGACGTGCCTCTTGTGCGGCCCGCCACGATCCGTCGAATCGCCGCCGCGTTTCTCAATCGCCCGGGCAGAATCGTCTATCCCGTCTTCGGCAATCGGCGCGGACATCCGCCGCTGATTGCTCGCTCGATTCTCGATCAGGCCGCCAACGGCGCGGCGGGACCGCTCAATGTGCTGCTTGCGAGCCACGAATCTGCCGCAATCGACATTGCCGTCGCCGACGAGGCGATCCACCTCGACATGGATACGCCCACCGACTTCGACCGCCTGCAGGCGCTGGCTGCGCGGCGCGAGATTCCCACACATGCCGAGTGCGAGGCCATCCTCGTCCGCGAGCGTGTCGCGGAGCCCGTCGTTCGTCACGCGCGCAAGGTCGCCGAAATCGCCGGCAAGATTGCCGATGCGCTCGCCGCGAAAGGCCTTGCCATCGATCCCGAACTGGTCCGCGCCGGCGCGCTGTTGCACGACGTAGCCAAAGGACAGGCGAATCATGCGGAAATGGGCGCAGCCGCATTACGTGCCGACGGCCTCGCGCCCGTCGCCGAAATTGTCGCCGCGCATACGACGATGGAGTTTGCCGACGTCCTCGACGAGCGAACCATCGTCTACCTCGCCGACAAACTGACCGCGGGCGACCGGCTTGTCACGCTCGACGAACGATTCGCCGCCGCGGAGGTCCGCTTTCAGAACAACGCCGAAGCGCGCAAGGCAGCCGAACAGCGCAAAGCCGTTGCGCAACAGATCGCAGCCGCCATCGAAGCGAAACTCGGCAAACCGCTCGTCCGAATTCTCCGCAACGGATCTGACGCCGAAATCCTCAAGGAGGGCCGCCGATGATCGCCGAAAAAACTTCTGTCGCCGCCCAAGTCCTCGGCGCCACCGAGAGTCTTTGCCCCGTCTGTCTCCAGCGCATCGGCGCAGAGCGAGTAGCCGAGGGCGACGCTGTCTACCTGCGAAAAACCTGCGCTGCGCACGGCACATTCAAGACGATCATTTGGCGCGGCCTCGACTCCTACGCCGCATGGGGCGCGGGCGGCCGCACCGTGGCGCGTCCACCGGTCTGCGGCTCCAATGCCGATCGCGGCTGCCCCTTCGACTGCGGCCTTTGTCCCGACCACCGGCAGCACACCTGCTGCGTGGTTCTTGACGTTACGGAACGCTGCAACCTCGAGTGTCCTGTCTGTTTCGCATCCGCCGGAACCGCGGTGGCCAAACCCGATCCCACCGCCGATGAGATTGTCGCCCGCTGCCGCCGGCTTCTCGAACTCGGAGGCCCATTCAATCTGCACCTCTCCGGCGGCGAGCCCACCGTGCGCAAAGATCTTCCTGAAATCATCCGCCGTGTTCGCGCTCTTGGCTTCACCTACTTCCAACTCAATACCAACGGCGTGCGCCTGGCCATCGATCGCGACTACGCGCAGGAGTTGAAGGAGGCCGGTCTCGCCTGCGTCTTTCTGCAGTTTGACGGTATCGACGACGGAGTCTTCCGCGTCATCCGCGGCAAATCTCTGCTTGAGGCCAAACTTCAGGCCATTGCCAACTGCGGCCGCCACGAGTTGGGAGTCGTGCTGACGCCCACTCTCGTGCCCGGCGTCAACACCGGCCAGATCGGCGGCATCCTGCGCGAGGCCATTCGCCTGGCGCCCGCGGTTCGCGCGGTTCACTTCCAGCCTGTCAGTTACTTCGGGCGCTACCCTGCCGGCCGCACCGATGCGGATCGCATCACCATTCCCGAAGTCCTTCGCCTCATCGAACAGCAGACAGAGGGCGCGTTGCGAGCGGCAGATTTCTACCCTCCATCGGGCGAGAATCCCTACTGCTCGTTTCATGGCAAGTTCTGGCTCGATGCTGAAAAGCGCGTCTCCGCGGCCCCGCGCCCGCAAGTCTCCTCGTGCTGCGGTCCCGCGGTGGAAGCGATTTCGCAATCGACACTCGTTCAGTTCGGCGCTCCGCAACCGGCGCCGGGCGAAAGCGTACGCCGGGCGCAGCGGTTTGTCGCGCAGAACTGGTCGTATCCCGCGCCGCCTGAATCCAACGCGCTGCACGGCGGCATCGACGTTTCCAGCTTCGACCGCTTTCTCGCCGGCAAGAAAACTTCGTTCTGCATCTCCGGAATGGCCTTTCAGGACGCATGGAACCTCGACCTCGATCGCCTGCGCGAATGCTTTCTCCACGTGATGAGCCCCGATCGCAAGCTGGTTCCTCTTTGCGCCTACAATCTCACCAGTGTCTCCGGTCATACACTCTATCGCACGTGCGGCGCAGCCTCCGCCACAGAGGTTCTTGCGTGATAGCGGCAGCCTCGTCCCTCGATCCCAATCCGCTCGATTTGTGGGCTTCGCGCCGACTCGGCATCGAAGCAGCGGGGTTGACACACGATGCCATTGTTGCCTGTCAGCTTCGCGCGCTCCAGCAAACGGTGGCGTGGGCTCGCCGCGGAAGCCTGTTCTATGCGAGGCATCTTGCGGCGCTTCCTGAAAGCTGGCCACATTCGCTCGATGATTTCGCCGCGGCTCCTCTGACAAACCAAGCGGACGTCGCCGAGCGCGGGCATCAGTTCCTTTGTGTGCCGCAAAGCGAAATCAGCCGCATCGTCTCCATCGAGTCGAGTGGAACCTCGGGCCTGCGCAAACGCATCTTCTTCACCGCCGAAGATCAGGGACTTGCGCTCGACTTCTTTGCCGGTGGCGTCGCCGCAATGGCCGCGGCCGGCGACCGCATGTTCATTGCGCTACCCGGAGAGCGCGAGGGCAGCGTTGGCTTCCAGCTTGCTCGCGGCATCGCCCGCGCCGGAGTCGTGCCCATTCCGCACGGACTGGTTGTCGATCCAGCCGCTGCGCTTCGCCGGATGGACGAAGAGCGCGCCACGCTTCTCATTGGCCTTCCCACGCAGGTGCTCGCCCTTACACTCGAACGTGGCGACCTTGCGCGACGAGTCTTTCGCCGTCTCCACACCATCGTGCTATGCAGCGATCACATCCCACAAAGTCTGGCGGAGCGAATTCGCTGCTCCACCGGCTGCAGGATTTACGAACACTACGGCTCGACCGAAATGGGACTCGGCGGCGGTATCGATTGCCTCGCGCACACTGGCTACCATCTGCGCGAAGCCGATCTCTACTTCGAGATCGGCTCGCCGCAAACCGGCCTGCCGCTGCCTGAGGGTGAACCGGGCGAGGTGGTCTTTACGACTCTTAACCGCACCGGCATGCCGCTCATCCGCTATCGCACCGGCGATCTTTCCCGCTTTGTGCCTGGCCCATGCGACTGCGGATCGCCACTGCGCCGCCTGGAGCGCGTGCGCGGCCGAACCGGCAATGCAGTCCGGCTCGGGCCATCTGGCGCCATCACCATTGCCGATCTCGACGAAATCTTATTCGCGATTCCCGCCGTGCATGACTTCACCGCGGCGCTCGCGCCGGGATCTCCGCGACAGTTGCTGGTGCGTCTTTGCGCGCCGCATGAACCGGAAGCCGCCGTAGATGAAGCCGAGCGCGCGCTTCACATGCAACCGGCAATCCGCTCCGCCTGCGCCGCCGGAGTTCTGTGGCTTGGCGTCTCGTCGCAGCGCCTTCCATTTCCCGCAGCCGGAGCCAAGCGAACCATCGGATCTTCAGCGCCGATCTCCGGATCGGCTTCAAAATAGGCTAAGGCTTCGTGCATCAATAATGGCTTCACTCGGAATGTGCCCTGAAAAGACCTACCGCGCGAACTCGCCAACTTGCGAAGTCGCGAAGCGACGCCAATTCGCGAAGAATCGAACAACGGACCTCATCCACAGTTGACCTGCATCACCGTGTGGGACTGACACAGCGCCACGCAGGTGAAGCAGTTATTTTTGTGTACTGCCTAATTCGGCTTCTTCCGTTCCTTCGCGCTAGCTCGCCGATCCCTGCTATTCTTGCGCCTTTCCACCTTATTCTCCCGCAAGTCCGGAGCGCCAACGCGCCGATCTACCAGACCTTTTCGCCGTTCCTGCATGTATTCCATCCATATCGCCGAATCGGAATGGCTCGATACCTGCGCATTTTTCCAAAAGGCTGCGCTAACTTCCTCCCGTTGATTGCTTCGCCCTTCAGCCCGCGCATCTTTCGCTGCTTCGCCCGACGATTCCGCGTTGCTGGTCAACAGCTTGTTGAGGAGTGGGAATTTCGCCCGCTCTGTTTCCACGAAGTCCACGCCCATGGCTGTCAGCGTATACTCCGCGTTGTCGGCTTTCGTAATGTAATTCTTCTGTTTCAGATACCAGAGCGTGAAGTCCAGGTAATCGCGCGGAAATCCCATCCGCTCCTCGATCTCCTTGAGAGAGACTTCGGCCGCGTGCGGGCATCTGCGGCGTTGGTAGTAAAGCACCGCCAGCACCGCCAGGCGCCGGTTCAGTTCGCCTTCCATGCTGTCCAGAAAGTCGATGGTCATCGAATACGGAGCGGATGTCTCCTGCTTGCGCAGCGTATCGTACTCTGCGCGGCTCGCTGGATTCGCGAGCACATCGTGGGCTTTCTTCAGTAGCTGGAACTTATCCGCATCGCCGGACCTTTGGTTGTCTGGGTGATACCGCGCGGCAAGAAAGTGAAATACGCGATGGATTGTCTCCGCTTCCGCGTTGGGACTTATCTGCAGAAAATCGTAGTAATCGACCATCTGGATTCCTGGTCCTTTCACGTCCATCGTATTTTGCCATACCCGGAAATAAGTATGAAATCCCACATTTACGCCATTTTCTCTCTTTCTTTGCCTCGATCATCCATCAACACATGGATGGGATGAACAGGCTTACCCCCAGAAGTTCACGATCTGCCCGTCCACTTGGCGGAAAGCGCGGCCAGCTTTTGATCGAAGGTTGCCGGCGGAGCAGGCGCCTGTTTCTTAGGCTGCGGGCGGCCCGCGGGAGCCATGAGCGCCTTGATCGAAAGGCCGATACGCATCGCCTTCGCATCCACGCTGAGCACCTTCACCTTGACGATCTGCCCGGTCTTCACCGCTTCCGCCGGATCTTTGATGAACTTGTTCGACAGCTCACTGATATGCACAAGGCCGTCCTGGTGCACGCCAATGTCGACAAATGCGCCGAACCTGGTCACGTTCGTCACCACGCCTTCGAGAATCATGCCCACCTCGACGTCGCTCATCTCGCGCACCTCTTCGCGAAACTGCGGGGCAACGAACTTGTCGCGCGGATCGCGGCCAGGCTTGCGCAACTCGGCGAGGATGTCTTCAAGCGTGTATGCGCCGGCCGAGAGGCGGCTGCGGTCGACCTTTTCGAGCAGCTCCGGCTGGCGGATCAGCTCGGCCACGCTCGTGTTCAGCATCGCCGCAATCTGCTCGACGACGGCATACGACTCCGGATGCACGGCGGTCATGTCGAGCGGGTTGTCACCGTTGCGGATGCGAAGAAATCCGGCTGCCTGTTCGAAGGTTTTGGGGCCGATGCCGGGCACATCGAGAACCTGCGTGCGCGAGCGGAATCTGCCGTGCTCGTTGCGGTAGGTGACAATGTTCATCGCCGCGCGTTCCGTGACGCCGGAGACGTAGCGCAAGAGCGTCCAGGACGAGGTGTTCAAATCCACACCGACGCGGTTCACGCAGCTCTCGACCGCCTTTTCGAGCGAGCCGGCGAGCAGACGCTGATCGACGTCGTGCTGGTACTGCCCCACGCCGATCGATTTGGGATCGACTTTGACCAGTTCTGAAAGCGGGTCCTGCAGCCGCCGCGCGATGGAGATTGCGCCGCGCACCGTCAGGTCGAGATCGGGAAACTCCTGCCGCGCCACGTCCGACGCCGAGTAGACGCTTGCTCCTGCCTCGCTGACTGTGACCGAGAAAATCTCCTGAATGCTCTTTTCGCGCAGGAACTCGCGCACAAAGGCGTCGGTCTCGCGCGAGGCCGTGCCGTTGCCAATCGCGATGGCACGCACATGATGCTTGCGCAGCAAGGCTTCGAGCTTGTGGCTGGCTTCGGCGTTGCTGTGCTTCGAGGTATGCAGGTAAAGCACGTCGTGGTCGAGCAGCTTTCCCGTCTGGTCCACAACCGCGACCTTGCAGCCGGTGCGCAGGCCGGGATCGATGCCGAGAACGGAGATTGGTCCGGCCGGCGGCGCCAGCAGCAGGTGGTAGAGGTTGTCGCGGAACACCTGAATCGCCTCAGTGTCGGAGCGGTGCTTGAGTTCGAGCCTCACCTCGGCCTGAATCGAAGAGTTCAGCAGCCGCTTCCAGGCGTCTTCGATGGCCAGATCGATCTGCGGCGTCCAGTCGCCCGGCGCGCGATGTACGTGCTTCCGCAGAACGGCCAGAGCGCGCTCCTCTTCGATGTCGATCAGGAAGTAAAGAACCTTCTCCGACTCGCCGCGGCGGATCGCCAGCATCCGGTGCGACGGGATGGTCTTCACCGGCTCCTTGTACTCGTAGTACATCTTGAACTTTTCGCGCTCGTCGACCGCGTCCAGCGTCTTGCGGCTGACGACCACGCCCTCGTCAAAGACCAGCGCGCGCAGCGCCCTGCGCAGATCGGCGTCCTCGCTCACCCACTCCGCCACAATGTGCCGCGCGCCTTCCAGGGCCTCGTCCACCGTGGCGACGCCAAGATCGGCGTTCACGAACCTCGGCGCCAAAGCTTCGAGCGGATCTTCTTGCGCTTTTTGGGCCCACAGGTAAGCGGCCAGCGGTTCCAGTCCCTTTTCCCGCGCGATGGTTGCCTTCGTGCGGCGCTTCGGCTTGTAGGGCAGGTAGAGGTCTTCGAGTTCGCTCTTGTCGAGCGCGGCTTCAATGCGCGCCTTCAGCTCGCCGGTAAGCTTGCCCTGCTCGGCGATCGAGGCCAGGATGCTCTCGCGCCGCTCCTCCAACTCCCTGAAATAGGCCAGTTTCTCCTCGATGGCGCGGATCTGCACCTCGTCGAGATTGCCGGTGGCTTCCTTGCGGTAGCGCGCGATAAACGGCACGGTGCCGCCGTCATCCAGCAGTTCGATGACCGCGCTGAGCCCGCGCAACGGAACGTTCAGGAGATTGGAGATATGAAGAAGAAGTGTAGTGGGGAGATTCTTGTTTTCCGTCATGGTCCAGGTTCCATCCTAAACGGAGGCGAAAGGAACCGATTGTGCAAAACGGGTGTCGCTCCCCGGCCTTTGTCGCAAGAGCAAAGTCCGTCACCGGGGCGTACCATCCAGTAGATCTGTTCGAGGTCGCCGTCAGCCTTGCGGCAGAGGTTGGTGCAGGTGCGGCGCAGGCCGTGAGCGGCGAGATGGCCCAGTCCCGCCGCCTGGGCCGATTCGGGGTCGGCCACGTTGAACCGCAGCCGCTCTGCCCTGCGCAGTCCGCAGCCAAGGAGCAGGGTCAGGTGGCGCAGTTGCGTTTGCCTTTGAATGTCACGGGATCGGGGACGTTGAGCAACTGGCTGGTCTCGCCCTTCATCAGCCAGTTGGACAATCCGCACCCATTTGGCTCAATTGGCGCCAATGCGCATGGCCACCATCTTCCACTGGCCGCCATCGTTGAAGAGCAACCCGAAGGCATCGATCGCAGTGCCGCTCGCGATCGTCGATCCACCTTCCATGATCGTGCCAGCCTGCTGATAGACGGTGACACTGGTCGCAGTCGTCAGCGAAGTGAAGGCCGAATCCGAAGGCAGAGTCAGGGTGAATGTTGCGGCCGCACCGCTCGTCAGCGCCGTCGACGAAGTTCCGCTGAGGCCCTGAGGCATCAGCAACAACTCGGACGCGGTAATCGTACCCGCCAGCGACATACCGCTCATCATGCCGCCGCCCATCATGCCACCCGAGCCGCTCATCATGCCGCCAGAACTGATCGGCATCACGCTCTGTCCCGGATAAATGTGGTTCGCATCAAAGGCTGGCGTAAACGGCAAACCGGACATGTCGATGCCGTCTTTATTCATCGCATAGATTGTGTTCGCGCTCAGATTCACGGTCGCGCCATCGCCGAAATACGAGGACATCATGCCGTTGCCGACACCGTTCTGCATCACAAGCGAAAGCGAGTTTGACGATATCGCCGTAATCATGCCGCTGCCCATCATGCCGCCGGAACCAATCATCGACTGCACATTTGTGGCCATCAGCGAGCCGTCGGATTGGAGCGTAGCATCGACCAGCACCAGCATGCCGCTGCTCATGCCGCTCATGGTTGTGGCCGCGCCGCTGAAAGCCGTGGAAGAGTTCGTCGCGAAGGTAAAGGTTCCGGCCGACTGCGGCGAGGTCATCGTAAACGAATTGCCACTGACCCCGGAGATCGATCCCATCATTTCATCGATGCCACCATCCGAATAATCGGCGGCATTGCCGGAACCCTGCTGCCCAAACGTCATCGCAAAGACCGGATTCATCACCAGGCTGCCAGCAGTGCCCGTGACGGAACTCGCGAGATTGAGATCGAAGTTCATGGCCATGGGCGTGGAACCGACAGTAACGGGAGAGGAAAACGTCACAGTGCCGGTCATCGGCCCCTGAATCGTCTGCTGCGTAACGGTCGTCGTCCCCGGCTTGATGTAGGTTACGGTTGCCGACCCGATCGTCACCGTGGCCCCGGTGTAGCTGCCCTGCGGCGCATTCACCATGGCAAGCGGCTGCATGGAGCCCATCAGGTGCGTCATCTCCATCGGCGTTGATGTGGAGACCACCGCCGCATTGCCATTGCTGCCGGTAAGCGTCATGGAGCTGATATTCATGGAAAACCCGAGCATCCAATCAGCAGGCGAGTCTCCCATGTTCACCTGAACAGCCGTGGTGCTGGGTGGAGGTGGGTTTGTGCCTGTCATGCCTGCACTTGATCCTCCGCCGCATCCGCTCAGAGATGGAATCATAGCGATGGCGAGACAGGCAATTGTGATGTGAAACGTTCTATGGCAGAAAGACGATGCAGAGTTTCTTTTATCCATGGCACACTCCTGTAGGGGGAGCAGGGGAAGCATGGGTCCAGGCTCATTCATCTTGCAGAGGCTCCCGCCCGGCAACTGAAATGCGCCACGCCTTACTGCTCAGTTGATCTTATTGTAGGTCTGATAAGGACGATGGGACGGTGATTTAAGTCACAGACGGTGGAAGTCAAAAATAGGATGCTACGAGAGAAAGGTATATGATCCTGTCTATGAGCAGAAAAGGCGCATGGTTGATGCTGCTGGTTGCCGTGCTTTGGTCAGTACTGCCGGCATCGGCTCGCCTGCTCACAGCACGCTCGATGGCGTCACCCGCCTGCTGCCGCGGCATGGAGTCGAATTGCCCCATGCAGAGCACAGGCATCAGCTGCATGTGCTGCCCAACGCATGAGGACAACGCCGCAGTCGCTCCCGAGGCTCCAGCGCCTGCCACGCAACCCCTTGCCTTTCTGCCTTGCTCTACGGATTCCTTGATTTCGAACGCGGCTACATCCAAGAGCCGGCCTGATCTCGCCGTGCCGCACTTCGATCCGTCGCCGGGCAAATTTTCCATCCGTCGCATCTAAAACTTCTTCCTTCACAGCTTGAATCGGGGCCTTTGCGCGTCCCGGTGCGCAACATTGCGCACGCAACGCGTCATGGGTCCACGACGATATGAATTCGTTGGAGGAAACAATGAAATTTCTACTGACCGCGCTCACCTTTACGATTTGGAGCGCACTGCATCTTTGTTCTGCTGCGGCGCAGACGCCTGACCAATCGCCAGGCCTTGCAGCATTTGAAGTTCTCATTCCCGCGCAAGCCAGCGTAGAGATCCCCGGACCGGCGATCACGCTTGAAGAGGCGGAGCGGATTGCTCTTGCTGAGAATCCCGAGATTGCAGTCGCCGCGCGGCGTGTAGCCGTGGCCGAGGCGCAAATTCCCGCCGCCGGTGCGCTCGACGACCCAGCAGCCATGTACCGCGGATGGGGTGTCCCGCTGAGCCAGCCGTGGAACTTCAATCAGGCGCAGAACATGTTCAGCCTGAGCCAGACCTTTCCCGGAGCCGGCAAGCGCGCACTGCGCACCAGTGTGGCGCAGTCGGATGTCGACGTGGCTAAGGCGCAACTCGCCGAGGTCCGTCTGGAAGTTCGGGTGCAGGTGCGCAAGGCATTCGACGACCTGCTGCTCTCCGGCCAGGAGATGAAAATTCACGAGGGGCACGTGAGCATTGCGCGCCAGGCCATCGAAGCGGCGCGCATCAAGTACGCCGTGGGCAAGGTCTCGCAGCAGGACATCCTCAAGGCACAGGTCGCGCTCACATCGCTTGGCGAACACATGATCCGCTTTGACCGCGATGAGGGCGTTGCGCGGGCCCGGCTCAACACCTTGCTCGGCCGCGATCCTGCGGCGCCGCTCAGCGCGCACGGTGAATTCGCAGTAACCGCGGAGCTGCCCGCGATGGCTGCGCTTGAAGCTTTGGCCCTGCAATCGCGCCCGGATCTAGCCGCGGCGCGCGATGCCGCCGAGCGCAGTCACAAGCAGCGGGCACTGGCAAAGAAGACGTACCTGCCAGACATCACAGTCACAGGCGGATACATGTTGATGCCGCCCAGCGTCAGTATGCGCAACAACTACATGGTTGAGGGCTCGATGAATCTGCCCTGGCTCAATCGCCGCAAACACGATGCGGAGATCGCCGAGGCAACCGCGGCAGCCACTGAGCAGGACGAGGAGTTGGCTGAGGCGCGCAACGCGGCATTCGGACAAATTGGCGATGCGCTGGCTGAGGCACAGGCCTCACAGAGGTTCGCGCGTCTCTATCAGGATCGCCTGCTGCCGCAGGCAGAGGCAACGCTGCAATCGAGCGTGATCGCCTACGAAAACGACAAAACAGATTTTCTCGATCTGCTGGACAGCCAGATGACCGTGATCGATATCGATCTGGCGTGGGCGCAGGCAATGGAAGACTTTGACGCGCGCCTGGCGGATCTTGAACTGGCCGCCGGCTCTACGCTCGACCAGTTTCAGCAACCCGCGCCGGAGGTGAAACCGTGAAGACGCGTCAGTATCAAATTGCTCTCATTGCGGCGATTGCCGTTTGCGTTACGCTCAGCGGCATGCTTGTCTACGTCCTCATGCATCGCGGACTGCGGTTCACAGAGCCCACCGCGGCGGAAAATCCCGTGGTCGCTCGCGGTCCAGCGGCAACTGCTCAAGCCGCTCCTTCCAGTGCTCCGGCTAGCGGAGCCGGCGCCACAGCGCCACTTGCGCAGATCCAGCTTTCGCCGCGGCGGCTTCAGGAGATCGGCGTCACCATGGCCACCGTGGCCTTGAAAGATGTTCAGGACAACCTCAATGTTCCCGGCAACGTGGACATCGACGAAGAAAAGCTGACCTATGTCCAGACACGCTTTCCGGGCTGGATTCAGGATGTCTACGCGAACGCCACTTACCGGTACGTGCATAAGGGTGAGCGGCTCTTCACGATTTACAGCCCCGATCTGGTGAGCAGCGAACAGGAGTATCTGCTGGCGCGCAAGAATCAACAGACATTTTCGCTGCAAATGCATGGAGGGCAAACGTCGAGCAAACCCGCCGGAACGGAGAACCTGGCGGCGCAGGAAGGTGGATGGCTGCTTCAGGCCGCCGAGGATCGCTTGCGCCAGTTCGGCGTGCCTGAGGCGGCGATCGCCAATCTTGAAAAGACCGGCAAAGTCGAACGTAACATTGCCATCGATTCTCCAGCCTCTGGTTACATCACCGAGCGCAATGCGCTGCCGAACGCCTATGCGCAACCGGAGACGAAGCTCTACACCATCGCCGATCTCTCTACGGTCTGGGTGTACGCCAACGTGTTTCAGGATGCCGTGGGTCAGTTGCGGCCGGGCGATCCCGCTCAGGTTTCGGTCGATGCTTATCCGGGACGCAACTTCCACGGCCACATCGACCAGATTCTTCCTCAGGTCGATCCCACCACGCGAACCGTGCGCGTCAGGCTCGTCTTTCGCAACCCCGGCGTGGTGTTGAAACCGGGAATGTATGTCAACGTCAACATCCGCGTACCGCTCGGACGGCGCCTGGTGATTCCCGCCTCTGCCGTACTCCAGGCCGGGCAACAGGCAATCGCGTTTATCGATCGCGGGCAGGGCTATCTTGAGCCGCGGAATATCCAGGTCGGGCCGCAGATCGACGACTCCGTTGTTGTTCTGAATGGTCTGAAGGCCGGTGACAAGGTGGTCAGCTCCGCCAATTTCCTTGTGGACTCTGAAGCTCAGCTTCAGGCGGCGCTGAACGAATTTGCACCACAGCCTCCGCCAGCATCGCAAGGCACAGGCAACACTCCCTCCGCGCAGGTACGGATCAATCTGAGCACGCAACCCGATCCTCCCCACAAGGGTGCAAACACGCTGCGCGTCACAGTGACGGACGCGGACGGCAAGCCAGTCACAGGAGCACAGGTGACGATCGAATTCTTCATACCCGCCATGCCGGCCATGGGAATGGCTGCACAGCACGCCGTAACCAGCCTTGCGCAGGCGGGCGATGGAACCTATCGTGGATCGCTGGATCTACCTTCCGGAGGAACATGGCAAGCGACCGTCACGGTGAAGCAAGACGCGCAAACATTGGGCACAAGGCAGCTCAGCCTTGAAGTCGCGGGAGGCATGTGATGATCTCAAAAATCATCGCATGGTGCGCGCGCAATCCATTCCTGGTGTTTGCAGCAGCCATTCTTCTGGTGGCGGCGGGGATTTGGTCGCTCCGTCATATACCGCTGGACGCTCTGCCCGACATCAGCGATGTGCAGGTGATCATTCACACACCCTGGGCCGGCGAACCGCCTAACGTCATCGAGGATCAGGTGACGTACCCGATTGTCACGGCGCTGCTCTCCGCGCCGCACGTCAAGAGCGTGCGCGCGCAGACCATGTTTGGCGACTCCTACGTTTTTGTTGTCTTTGAGGACGGCACCGACCTTTACTGGGCGCGCTCACGCGTCATTGAGTATCTTCAGCAGATCGCTGGCAAACTGCCTGCCGGCGTGCATCCCGCCATCGGCCCCGACGCGACCGGAGCCGGTTGGGTTTACGAATACGCGATCGTCGACCGCACGCACGCGCACAGCCTGGCCGGCCTGCGCGCCCTTCAGGATTGGTATCTCCGCTACCAGCTTGAAACCGTGCCCGGTGTTGCGGAGGTAGCAAGCATCGGCGGCTTCGTGCGTCAGTACGAGGTGAATCTCGATCCCGGCAAGCTCTTCTCGTACGGCATCTCGGCGGCGACGGTCACTGAACGCGTGCGCGAAAGCACGAATGAGGTTGGCGGCGACGTGCTGGAGATGAGCGGCGCCGAATACATGGTTCGCGGTCTTGGCTACTTCAAAACGCTCTCGGATCTCGAGAATATTCCCGTCGCCGCCAAAAACGGCACGCCCGTACTGGTGAAGGATCTAGGCACCGTCACCTTCGGGCCGGACGTGCGCCGCGGCGCCGCCGACTGGCAGGGCGAAGGCGAAACCGTGGGCGGCATCGTCGTAATGCGCTACGGCATGAATGCACTCGACGTGATCAACGGCGTAAAGACAAAACTGCGCGAGATTGCGCCATCGCTGCCGGCGGGCGTCGAAATCGCCACCGGCTACGATCGATCATGGCTCATCGATCAATCCATCCACACACTCAAGCGCGACCTGATCCTCGAAGCCATCATCGTCAGCTTCGTCAGCATCGTGTTTCTGTTTCACTTCCGGTCGGCGCTGGTACCCATCATCACGGTGCCCATCGCCGTGCTGTCTGCATTCATTCCCATGTATTTCCTGCACGTCAGTTCCAACATCATGTCGCTAGGCGGCCTGGCGCTCGCCATCGGTGTGCTCATTGACGCGGCCATTGTCATCGTGGAGAACGGCTATCGCCATCTGGCCGAGCGAACGGATGAACTCGACGCAACAGAACGCAGGAATACCCTGGTCAAGGCAGCACAGCAGGTAGGGCCTGCACTCTTCTTCTCGCTCATGATCATCGTCGTGTCGTTCCTTCCTGTTTTCCTGCTGGAGGCGCAGGAGGGCCGCATGTTCCGGCCGCTTGCATGGACGAAAACTCTTGCGCTCGTCTTCTCTTCCCTGCTCTCGATTACGCTGGTGCCTGCGCTGATGCCCTTCTTTCTTCGCGGCAGGCTGCGGCCCGAGTCGGCGAACCCCATAGCACGCATCACCCAGGCGCTGTACCTTCCGGTGCTGCGGTGGTCCCTGCGCCATTGGAAGCTGGTGATCGCGCTCAATCTCGTCTTTCTTGCGGCTACCGTGCCGCTCTACTTCCGTCTCGGCAGTCAGTTCATGCCGGCGCTTTATGAAGGTTCGGCTCTGTATATGCCCAGCGCGCTGCCCGGCATCTCCATTACTCAGGCCGTCGCCCTCATGCAGCAGCAGGACCGCATCATCCATACCTTTCCTGAAGTGACCTCCGTCTTTGGCACCGTCGGCCGGTCCGACAGCGCCACCGACAACGCGCCGCTCGACATGTTTGACACCACCATCATGCTCAAGCCGCGCAGCCAGTGGCGCGATGGCATGACCTATGAAAAGCTGATTCAACAGATGGACGAGAAGTTGCAATTCCCGGGCCTCACCAACACCTGGACCATGCCGGTCGAGAACCGCCTCGACATGGAGATGACCGGCATCAAGACACCGATCGGCATCAAAATTCGTGAGCTCAAACTGAACCGAAACCTAAATCAGCTGCCAAAAAACAGTTGAGCCACGGCGGCCATAGCGCGACTGAT